>NZ_CP033069.1:4423202-5045878 GCF_003669015.1 Acidovorax sp. 1608163 | reverse complement strand
GTCTGAGGTGCTGGCAAACAAGGTGCGCAGCAAATCGCGCAGCAAGATGGCCATGGAGGACACGCCCAGCATCACGCCGCTGGCGTAGAAGATGCCCACCGACGCGCCCGTGACGGGGGCCTCAGTGTCCCAATTGATTTCGGCCTGCACCCAGCTGCCTTTGAGCAGCAACCAGGACACATACAGCATGGACACCTGGGCCAGCACCAGGCAGATCTTCTTGCCCGTGCGGGGCAGGCGCGCCACCAGGGCATCGGTGCCCAGGTGACCGTGTTCGCGCAGGGCCACCACAGCGCCCATGAAGGTCAGCCACACGAAGAGCCAGCGCGAGACTTCTTCGGACATGGTGAGCCCGAATTGAAGGCGTAACGCAACACCACGTTGCCGAAGACGAGCACCACCATGACGGCGAGGAACAAGCCCCCGAGCATGTCCAGCGCCCGGGTGTAGCGCGCAACACGCGGTCAGCAAATTCGAACATCCTTGTCTCCAGTCAAAACGTTATCGCTTGTCTGGATATTTTGTACGAACTGGTTAGTTTTAATCATCGGTGCAAACCCTTGGGACCTTGCGCGGGCGCAGGCCGGGGTGTAGCAGTACGAAGGGGCAAGAAGGGACGAGACGGGCCGTGAACGCAACGGCCCTCGCAAGGGTCAGCAGCGCACGAAGCGCACGACCATGTCGATGATGGAGTCGCGCCGCTGGGCAAGGCGCTGGGCTCGTCCAGCGAGCGCTTGAGATGGCGCTGAAGGTGTGGCGGTTGGCCACGTTGAAGAAGCACAGGGCCGAGATGGACATGTGCAGGTCAATCGGGTCCATGTGGGGGCGAAACACCCCGGTGGCCACTCCCCGTTCGTACACCGCCTGCACAGCATTGATGGCGGGCACGTCAGCTCCTGGATGGTGGCGGAGCGGCGAATGAATTCGCCCCGGTGCATGTTCTCGTTCATCACCAGACGGATGAACTCGGGGTTGCCCAATTGGTAGTCGAATGTGAAGCCCACCAGGGCCCGCAGCGCGGCCTCGGGCTCCATGTCTTCCAGGCGCAGGCTGGTCTCAATCTGGCGGATGCGGCGATAGGCCTCTTCCAGCACCGCAAGGTACAAGCCCTCTTTGCTACCAAAATAGTAGTAATCATGCGCTTGCTGGTATGGGTCAGCTCAGCGATCTCGTCAATGCGCGCCCCGGCCAGCCCCTTGTCGGCAAACTCGGAGGTGGCCACCTCCAGGATGTTGGCCATCGTGCGGTCCGGGTCGTTGACGCG
Organism: Acidovorax sp. 1608163; assembly: GCF_003669015.1. NCBI lineage: Bacteria > Pseudomonadati > Pseudomonadota > Betaproteobacteria > Burkholderiales > Comamonadaceae > Acidovorax > Acidovorax sp. 1608163. Next base: position 5,044,614 of record NZ_CP033069.1, on the reverse strand, counting down.
TCCGCGCTCTGCGGCCGAGGCGGCCGTGGCTCCGCGCCAGCCCTGCGTCGGGGGCCGGCGCAGACGTGGGCCCGTCGGCAGGGAGGTTCTAACCAGTTCGTTCATAGCAGATATAGCATACGGCAATATCTGCCAGCCGCCCCTCCTTGGATACCCGGGGATCAGCCCCTGCACAGCGGCGGGTGCGCCATGCTGCGGGCCTTTGCCCCAGCCGTCTCAGACGGCGGGCTGGTGTCCGCAAAACTGGGCGCTGCATCAGCTTGTCCAGCAGCTTGCCCAGGTTGGGGTACTCGGCGCGCCAGGCCAGCTCTGGGTAGCGGAACTCCAGCCAGCCCAGGGCGCAGCCCACAGCGATGTCGGACAGGCTCAGGTGGATACCGCTGCAATACGGCTTGTCGCCCAGGCCTGGCTCATGGCCTTGAGCGCGGCATTCACCTTGCCCATTTGCCGATCGATCCAGGCCTGGCAGCGTTGGTCATCCGGGCGGTGCACCCAGGTGGATTCCATGCGGGCGAGGATGGCGGCGTCCATGGCGCCGTCGGCCAGGGCTTCCCAGGTCTTGACCTCGGCCCGCTCACGACCTTGGGCCGGGATGAGCTTGCCAACGGGCGAGAGGGTGTCCAGGTATTCCACGATCACCCGCGAATCAAACACGGCCTCGCCACCTTCCATCACCAGGCAGGGCACCTTGCCCAGCGGGTTGGAGGCCGACACCGTGGTGTCGTCCCCCCAGACGTTGTCCTGCAGGAACTGGTAGTCGAGCTTTTTCTCGGCCAACACAATGCGCACTTTGCGCACGTAGGGGCTGGTGGTGGATCCGATCAGTTTCATGGGTAGGCAGGAAGTGAATGCCCGCACGCAAACGGCGCGCACTGGCTGGGGACGCGATTCTATCGGCCCCCGCCACCCCCACCTGACGGGCATGGCGCAGCTACAACAGTGGGTGTCCTCCCACTGCCCACCGACTGCCCGCCTACAATTGCGCGCCATGAGCCTGTCCACCATCACCGCCCTCTCGCCGCTTGACGGCCGTTACGCCCCCAAACTCGCCGCGCTGCGCCCCATCATGAGCGAGCACGGCTACATGCACCGCCGGGTGCAGGTCGAGGTGGCGTGGTTCATCGCCCTGTCTGATGCAGGTTTTGCAGAATTCAAGCCGCTGACCACCGGAGCGCGCGCTTACTTGCTGGGTCTGATCAAGAACTTCTCCGAGGCTGATTCGGCCGCCATCAAAGAGATCGAAAAGACCACCAACCACGACGTGAAGGCCGTGGAATACTGGATCAAGAGCAAGTTCGAAGCCCGCCCGAGCTGGAAAAGGCCGCCGAATTCGTGCACTTTGCCTGCACCAGCGAAGACATCAACAACACCAGCCATGCGCTGCAACTGCGCTCGGCCGCGACCAGGTCGTGCTGCCGGGCCTGGACCGCATCGTGCTCAAGCTGCGCGAAATGGCCCACGCCTTTGCCGACGTGCCCATGCTCAGCCGCACCCACGGCCAGACCGCCAGCCCACCACCGTGGGCAAGGAAATGGCCAACGTGGTGATGCGCCTGCAAACGGCCTGCAGAAGATCGCCGCCGTCAAGATCATGGGCAAATGAACGGCGCCGTGGGCAACTACAACGCCCACCTGTCCGCCTGGCCTGAGTTGACTGGGAAGCCTTCAGCAGAAGGTCATCGAAACGCCCGAACCCCTGGGCCTGGCCTGACCTTCCAGCCCTATTCCATCCAGATCGAGCCACACGACTACATGGCCGAGCTGTTCGACGCCGTGGCCCGCGCCAACACCATCCTGATCGACCTCTCGCGCGACATCTGGGCTATGTGAGCCTGGGCTACTTCAAGCAGCGCCTCAAAGCCGGCGAGATCGGCTCGTCCACCATGCCGCACAAGTCAACCGATTGACTTTGAAAACGCCGAAGGCAACCTGGGCCTGGCCAACGCATTGCTCAAGCATTTGGCCGAGAAGCTGCCCGTCAGCCGCTGGCAGCGTGACCTGACCGACAGCACCGTGCTGCGCAACATGGGCGTGGCCCTGGGCTACGCCGCGCTGGCCTACACCTCGCTACTCACCGGCCTGAACAAGCTGGAAATCAACGAAGAACCCTGGCCTCCGATCTGGACGCCTCGTGGGAAGTACTGGCCGAGCCCATCCAGACGGTGATGCGCCGTTTTGGCGTGCAAGGCGCTACGAAAAGCTCAAGGAAGTGACGCGCGGCAAGACCGTGACGGCCGAAGCCCTGCACGGCCTGATCCAGTCGCTGGAGATTCCCCAGGCCGAAAAAGACCGCCTGCTGGCCATGACGCCCGGCAGCTACGTGGGCAGCGGCAGAGCTGGCCCGCCGCGCATAAAAAAATGATAGCTGCCTGCGCTGATAGCACGGGCCTTTGAAACCTCTAGAGCTGCCAAAGCAAGTAAATACTTGCGCTGCAGCTCTTGTTTTTGATACACCCCATGGCCATCAAATCCACCATCTTCAGGCGAACCTGCAATCGCCGACATCGACCACGGCTACTACGCCGACCATGCCCTGACCCTGGCCCGCCACCCCAGCGAGACCGACGAGCGCATGATGGTGCGGCTGGCGCCCTGGCCATCCAGGCGCACCAGCTCAACGACCTGTGCAATGGCGACGCCACGCTGGCCTTTGGCGCGGGGCTGTCGGACCCGGATGACCCGGATGCGTCACTCACCGACTTCACGGGCCGCAAGCGCGTGTGGATCGAGGTGGGGCAGCCCGAGGACAAGCCGCTGACCAAGGCCTGCAGCAAGGCCGACTCGGTGCTTGTTTACTGCTTCAACCACGCGTCAGAAGTGTGGTGGAAGGGCATGGAATCCAAGCTGTCGCGCCTGGACAAGCTGCAGGTCTGGCGCATCCCCACCGAGGCATCACAAGCCATGGCGGCCATGGCCGAGCGCAGCATGCAACTGCAAGCCACCGTGCAAGAGGGCGCGCTGACCCTGAGCAGCAACCTGGGCAGCGTACACGTGGAGCCGGTGCGCTGGAAGTGACGCCCATAGGCGACGCAACCCAGCGGCGCATATTCTTGACAAAACAGGCGCTAGCGCTTGAAATTGAGCGCTAAAAGCTATTTATTTGATAGCAAAACTCAGTCGCGCGGCATGAGAGCACCGCATTGCCAGCACTGCTCAAAGCCGCCCTCCACCGTCTCCCCGCAACGGCAGGCCCACAGGCGCTGGGGCAGGTTCTGAAGGTCTTGCAGCAACGCCCGGGCGCGGTCAGCGTGTTCATCGTAGTCCAGCCAAATCTCGGGCAGACATTGGTCGGGCGGCAGGTGCCCGGCGGCAGCCCCCAGGTATTGGCGCTGAACCGAAGCGGTCATGCCTGCTTCACACAGCAAGTCTGCCCACACAGTGGCAATCGCGATGTTGGGGGCTTGGGTCAGGCGCAGCATAGACCCACCTTAACCGGTAGAGCATCGCGCGTACAGGCCTGCGGACCCGGACGCCCTCTCAGGCCGAGGGTGTGCGCGCAGGTGCATGCGATGTTGGCCCGGTAGAGCGGCCTTCCGCCGCTCGTTCGGCATAGCGGTTGAAGCGCCAAGCCGAGTGCTCCAGCGTGATCCGGCGCCACACCTGGCGCTTGGCACCAGGCGTCATGGCGGGCCAATGCTGCACCTCGTCAAAGGTGCGGCCACAGCCTTTGCACAGATCGTCGCCCTGGCTGGTGGAGCAAATGGCGATGCAGGGCGTGTCGGGGTGGTGTCGTACCAGCCCATCCAGGCCTGTAGCGCTTCGGGCGGCAAGCGGTTCTCGTCCACCGCATCTTCGTGCCGGTACACCATCAACGCGTACACCTCGGCCAGCGCCTGCACCTGCGGCGCCAGCGCCATGCCCGTGCAGGCAGGCGCGCGCTCGCGCCAGTGGTTGATGGCGGCTTCGATGTCGGTGATGTGAATGGCGGTCATGGACGCAAAAGGCAGCGGAGCGGCTGGGCGGCCGGGCCGCTGCGTGCAGCAGGGCATGGCAAAACCGGGGCGGGAGGAAAGGGGGCTGGATCATAGCCGCCGCAGGGCACCGCCACCGCTGCAGGGTCTCCCCATGAAAAATCCCCGCCACAGCGCAGGCCGTGGCGGGATGGCCAGGCCAAAGCCTGGAGGTGCGTCAGTGGCGTCAGGCGGCAGCGACCTGGGAGGTCTTGCGGCTTTGCAGGTATTTGCCTGTGGCCACCACCAGCACGGCACCCAATGCAGCGGCGGCGTAAAAGCCCACCGAGTGGTGGGGCACGATGGGCTCGAGCATCTTGTCAGAGACGATGGTTTCACCGCCCACCCAGCCAATCAGGGCCGCGCCCAGGGTCACGATGACGGGGTAACGCGTCATCACCTTGATCATCAGCGTGCTGCCAAAAATCACAATCGGAATGGCGATGGCCAAGCCCAGCACCAGCAAAACCATGTCGCCGTTGGCCGCTGCGGCCACGCCAATCACGTTGTCCAGGCTCATCACCAGGTCAGCCACCAGGATCGTGCGAATGGCCGCCATCAAACCGCTTTGCTTGTTCTCGCCTTCGTCTTCTTCGTCATCGCCGTCATTGAGCAATTGCACGCCAATCCACAGCAGCAAGATGCCGCCCACCAGCTGCAACCAAGGCAGTGCCATGAGCTTGACGGCCACAACGGTCAACACCACCCGCAGCACCACCGCCGCCGCTGTGCCCCAGAAAATGGCCAGTTTTTGCTGGCGCGGCTCCAGGCTGCGGGCCGCCAGGGCGATCACCACGGCGTTGTCGCCAGAGAGGATGATGTTGATCCAGATGATCTGGGCCAGCCCGATCCAGAATGCTTGGCTCGAAAGTAATTCCATTGATGTCTCCGTCCTGGGGTAGAGGGCTGCTTGCGCTGAGGAAGCCGCCCACGTTGGGGGATGCGCAAGTCGCAGCCGTGGGCGAAGAGTTTAGGCAAGTAAACCCCTTCGCCCTATGCGTAATTGTTCGTACAGCACACCCCCGTTTTTCTGGCCATTCCCGCTCGCTGCGAATGGTTTTTTAGAAAAAACCTACGGCGTGAAGGAAATTCTTACAATGCCCCACACTCCAAAGGGGAGTAGCTCCCATCGCTTGCAAAGCCTGTGTCGATCAGGTCTTGCAGCAAAGTCAACGGGTCGTCAGTACGGTGGCGCCCACAAGCCACCCGGCCCGTTGTGCACACCCATCCAGTGTGCGAGCAAGACCTTTGATGGCCCCGTCGCGGGTGATCAAGGTCGTCCTTCGCCCAAGCGGTTCGTTTGCTGGCAGGCTCCCTGATTTCCTCGAAGCGGGCCAGAGCACTCTGACGGACAGATCCGGCGCCGCAATGGCAACGGAAAACTCCTTTTGACCTAGAACACCGAGGACTTTATGGACTTTTGGCTTCGCCCGAATTTTGGCTTGCACTGGGCCAGATCATCATCATCGACATCTTGCTTGGCGGCGACAACGCCGTCGTGATTGCCCTGGCATGCCGCAAGCTGCCACCCGCGCAGCGCACCAAGGGCATCATCTGGGGCACTGCGGGCGCCATCATCTTGCGCGTCATCCTGATCGCCTTTGCCATGACGCTGCTGGCACTGCCTTTCCTCAAGTTCGTCGGCGCACTGCTGCTGGTATGGATTGGCGTGAAGCTGCTGGCCCCGGATGAAGACGGCCATGGCGACGTGCAAGGCAGCGACAAGCTGCTGGCCGCCATCAAGACCATCATCGTGGCCGACCTGGTGATGAGCGTGGACAACGTGATTGCCATCGCCGGCGCCGCACAGAATGCGGGCGAACACTCCTTCCTGCTGGTGGTGCTGGCCTGCTGATTTCCATCCCGATCATCGTCTGGGGCAGCCAGTTGGTCATTAAGCTGATGGAGCGCTTCCCCCTCATCATCACGCTGGGCGGCATGCTGCTGGGCTGGATTGCGGGCGGCATGCTGGTCACCGACCCTGTCTTCGCCAACCCTGACAAGTGGCAGTGGATGTTCAAAATGCCGCAGTCTGACGTCGTGAAGTACGGCGCCAGCGTGGCCGGTGCCCTCATCGTCCTGGCAGTAGGCAAGTTCATCGTGTCTCGCCGCACCACCGGCGGCGACGCAGCCCACGGCTGATCCTCCAAGACACCAGGCGCCGCCATTGCGCCTGGTGGCCACAACAAGCCAGGTCGGGCCACTCCATGCCCCACCTGGCTCGCGCCCAGGGCAGAGCGGCTCAGCACGCTCAGCCGCATTCTTGAAACCATCCACCCAGGCGGTCAACGACATGGACAAAATTATTGTGTACGTGGACGACGCTGACCATGCGCAGCAACTGTTGGCCCCGCTGGTCGCCCGCAGCCCCGCGGCACGCCAGCACTGGGTGCTGGTCGCCTGCGCGCCCCGCATGACACACCGCGTGAGCAAGTGGGTCAGCCACAGCGCCCGCGAGAGTTGGCGCACCAAATGGGCAGACAAGCTGTTTGCGCAGATCATCGCCACCGTGGGCCTGTCTTCCGCACAGGTCACCACGGTGTTGGCCAAAGGCCCTTTGGCCGAACTGACCGAGCAACTGCAAGCCGATTTGCAAGCCAACGGAAGCCGCACAGCACCGGTGATGGATGCGCGCAAGCCCAGAAGCACCGAGGCTGCGCCGCAGCCCCTGACACCCCGGGCCGCCACCGAGCTAGCGCCCAAGCCCAGCCAGTCCAGCCACTGGCCCCGCGTGCTGGGCAGTGTGCTCACCGGCTGCGGCACCTTGTGGGTTCTGGCTCTGGACTGAGCGCGGCTTCGCCCCAATAACTGCCCCCCAAAGCAGCCGCCCGTCGCCTTCGTCGCAGGGCAATCTGCCAGCCCCCACAAGCCCCCTGCGGTGCTATTCTGGCGCCATGAAAATCCTTCTGAAATGGCTGCTCAGCGCCGCAGCGCTGCTGTGTGTGGCCTACATCTACAGCGGCGTGCAAGTGCAGAGCTTTGGCTCGGCGCTGATTGCGGCCTTTGTCATTGGCCTGTTCAACGCTGTGCTGCGACCGGTGCTGGTCATCCTGACGCTGCCGGTCACCGTGGTCACCGTCGGCTTGTTCCTGTTTGTCATCAACGCGCTGATGTTCTGGGCCGCCGCCGGGGTGCTCGACGGCTTCCACGTCAACGGCTTCAGCGCAGCGCTGCTCGGGTCGTTGATTTACTCAGCGCTCGGCCTAGTGATCGAATCAGCGCTCGGCGGCCTGTTCACGAAGCAGTAGCTGCATCGCCCGCAGGCGGGTGTCGATGATCGACGCTTCGAAGTGGTCGTCGGCCAAGGTGCTGCGCCGCGCCAGATCCTGGCCCGCCTTGAAACGGTCTACCGCCGCCGCGTAGTCGTAGCGCGACACTTGCGCCTCGGCCTCAGCCCGCACGGCGCGTAAAGGCTGGTTTTGTGCATTCCACACCCCCGCCAAGGCCTGCCAGGCCCCAGCGTCGCGGGGGTGGGTGGCCAGCCAGGTTTGCAACGGGCTGGTGACCTCCTGCAAACCTTGCTGGCCCGTGCGCAAGACGATCTGTGTGCGCAGCAAGATTTCGGGGCGGCGGGTGTCCCCCGCAGGCATGGCGGCCAGGGCGGCAGGGGCATTGCCAGCAGCCAGTTCCAGCTCGGCCACCAACAACTGCGCCACGCGGGCAGCCGCCACATCCCCCTTCACCAGTTGCTGCAATTGCCCCGCCCAACGGCGGGCTGCAGCCCCATCGCGCAACTGGCTGCTGCCCAGGGCAGCGGCATACAAGACACCCGCTTTGCGCGCCAGGGGCAGGGCCGCAAAGCCCGTGCCCTGCGGCTCGGCAATCCACTGGCGCAACACATCCACGCCGGGGTTTGACAGCACTCGCGCCCGCGCTGACACCATGGCGTGCTCCGCCACCAACACCGATGCACGGCCTGCCGTCAGCCCACCCGAGGGCAGACGCGACTGCATGTCGGCCATGCGCTGCGTGGTGAGCGGGTGGCTGCGCAAATAGGGCCAGCTGCCGTTGTCGTTGATGCGATTGGCCTGCTGCAGTTTTTCAAACATGCCCACAAAACCCTCGGGCGCAAAACCGGCAGGCTCCATCAGGCCCATGCCCACCCGGTCCGCCTCGCGCTCCATATCGCGCGAAAAATTCAACTGGTTCTGCATCGCCACGGCCTGCCCGCCCACCACCAGCGCCTGTGTGGCGCCAGGGTTCTTGCTGGCCGCCAGCGCGCCCAGCACCATCGCCCCCAGCAGCAGCGGCGTCTGGCGGCTTTGCTGCGTGAGCAGCCGCGAGATATGCCGCTGCGTGACATGGCTCAGCTCGTGCGCCAGCACCGAAGCCAACTCATCGCGCGTGCCCACCACGCCGATCAACCCCAGGTGCAACCCCAGGTAGCCCCCAGGCAACGCAAATGCGTTCACCGTGCGGTCTCGCCCCAGCAACACCTCCCAGGCAAAACGCTCGTCCAACTCGGCAGACAACTCCCCCCGCGAACGCGCCGCTGCAATCAACGGCTGCCAAATGCCCTGCACATACTCGGCAATCACCGGGTCATCGATGTAATCCGGGTCACGGTAAAGCTCGCGGATGATGCGGTCGCCCAGGCGTCGCTCCTCGCTGCTGGTCAAGTCGCTGCCATCCCCCAGCGTGGGCAGCCCCGCCTGGGCCTGCGCCACCGCCGGGACAAATGCGCTTGTCGCTATCAAAAGAGAAGCTGCCAGCGCTTGACATACCTGCGCTAGCGGCCTTTTTTTACCCAATATCAACACTTGTGGTCTCCCTGGCGCCGTCCATCGGCCACAACGCTCACTTGGCGATGCGTGACCGTATGATGCCCCGACAACCCAATTGTTTCGCACACGTTTGAACCCAACGTGCTTGCCCAGGCCAAGACCATGACCTCCAAAACACCAAACTCCCCCAAAACCGCCAACGCCCCCCACCCCACATCCCCCCTCACCCACTTCGACGCCCAAGGTCAGGCCCACATGGTCGACGTAGGCGCCAAAGCCGCCACCCACCGCATCGCGGTAGCCACTGGCCGCATCGAAATGCAGCCTGAAACCTTGGCACTGATTGAATCGGGCACCGCCAAAAAAGGGGATGTTCTGGGCATCGCCCGCATCGCCGGCATCATGGCCGCCAAGAAAACGAGCGACTTGATCCCGCTGTGCCATCCCCTGGCACTAACGCGGGTTGCTATTGAATTTGAAGCTGCCAGCGTCCGTGTACAAGGCGCTACAGGCATATTTTGTTCAGCGACGGTAGAGACGGTGGGGCAAACCGGGGTGGAGATGGAGGCGCTGACTGCCGTGCAGATTGCCTTGCTGACGATTTATGACATGTGCAAGGCGGCGGATCGAGGGATGTCCATCCACGGCGTGTGTGTGACGGAAAAGCACGGGGGCAAGTCAGGGAGATATTTGGTGCGGTGACGCCCGGCAAAGCCCAGCGCGGCCTGTTCGACAAGCCCGTCACAACTCCACCGCCGCAAACTTCATGGAGGACTGCAGCCCCCTGAATGGGAAGGGCCCGACGCCCCGTTCACTTCTGTCCAGCGAGCGTAGTCCTTGGGGTAGGCTGCGCGGAAACGCTGCAGATGGTAGGCCCCGACTAGTCATCGCGCCCTAGTAGGGCACCGCTTTGAATCAAGGGTTCGAGCACCTGCGGCTCGGGCGAACAGTGCAGTAGCGCAGTAGCCAGACCATGCACCCGTTCGGCCATGTCCGGGTTCACCGGCATGGTGGTCATGCCGCGCAAATCCACAGCATCCAATAACAGCCATGTGCCAGATGCCTTGTCCAGTGCGCCACGATTGATAGGGAATACGACACCTCAATCGCTGCCAAGGAAATAGCGCATACAGAAAACACCAATCTGGGCAAAGACATCTCGCGATTGGTGTGCCAGGCGCCTACGGGGGAGCGCTGCACCGCAGCCCGCCTCCCCCCAGGCGCTGCCACCAACCGCAGTCGCCTGGCACAAGCTGCGGGCCAACCCGCGGACGCCTTTCTGACCGGCGACTACAGCCTGTCGGATGCCAGCCAAGTGCACTAGCAACACCTGCTGGGTCACAGGCAAATAACAGACAGCGACCTGCTGGGTTTGACCATACCCACCAGTGATGTTTTGTCTGCTTTGAGGTCCGCCTGAAACCCGACACCATTCCCGGTACGAGAGCGGGGCATTTGATCATTCTGTAACCGCAATGGGTGCTATGGATGAACTTGGAACCCATAGTCGCATCCAGAACCGAGACTTTTTCCATTTAAATTGGTATCTGTCCCCAGCTTTTCCACTAGATATCAAAAAAAACCATCGATAGGTGCATAGCCCTTTGGCAGCCCCGTTTGCTTATCGATCAAAACTACCCACTCCATGGTACGGCCACTGGTCAGAGGAAGCCAAAGCAAGTCTGCCTCGCGCAACTCTGCTTTTCTAATCACGTCTTCGAGCACATCCTTCTGATCCGGCCTCGCATTCATGAGTGCAGCAAGCGGCCGCGCCCGTTGCAACAATTGCGGCAGACTCAGTTCGTAGCTTTGCCACCAAGCGGGACGCAGCGAGGGCTCTTGCCCCGCTACAGACAATTCCACACTTTTTAAAAATTCTTCAGAATCACGCGGATCGCGCAGGCTAACCAGCGTGGGGCCTGTCCAGGGAAGCTGCCGCAACCCATCGGGCGCTTTGGGAAGATCCGCTGAGTCGATTTCAGATGCGGTTACCACTCGCAGCCGGTCAGCTTCAAAGACTAAATGCACCGGCCTTGCAACCGCAACTGCATGCATGCCATACGCCAAGGCAGCAAGCTGCACCGCGACCACCATGCTCAAATCCTGGATGAGTTCTCGCCGTAGTTTTGAAGGATTCCACAACACCATAGTAAGTAGCGGGCCACAGACCACGTCCACACCCACCACCAACCAAAACAGCTCGCGCCCCGCCACCAATTTGTACAAGGGCCATGGGTACCATAGACCAAAAACCAACCCCGCCATCACTGCTGCGACCAGCAATGTCAACAAAAAATGTGCGCTGCCAGCCCGCAGCGCGGAAAACAGTCGGGGATTTAATACCATTGTGAATGCTAAGCGTTAGTAATTTTTCTGCTGTTGAGAATAGCGATGCACCGCTTCCTCAACTTGACTACGGCGTATATCGACAATTGGCCGGAACGTAACGGTAAGCGCTCACCGCGTTGATACCGCAACCCCATACGACCGGTGCACCAACTAATAGGGGAGCAGACGGGTTAGCAGAGTTAATGACTGTTCCACTTCCAGGCGTGAGAACCAGAGGGCCGGCAAGTGCAGTTGCCAATTGACCGGCATAGGTAATGACGATGCGCGCCTCTTGGGCAACAGGAGCCGTCACATCTGCGATACCGCCGATCGCAATCGAAGCAACCTGGGAGCCTGCAGAGTATTCGTATGCATAGGATCCAGCTACAGGGGCTCCCGTTCCAGCGTAGCCCAGAATGGGGCCCGACGACGTGCTAAAAAAGGCATCCATTACAGCCAATTTAGCAGTAGAGGCCAAACTCACCCCCTCGCTCACACGCGCGCGTACGACGTAGTCTTGATACGCAGGTAACGCAACCGCCGCCAAGATACCGATGATGGCGACCACGATCATGAGCTCAATCAGCGTGAAACCCGTTTGAACTAATTTTTTCATGGTGAACCCGATATTCAATTACAAATGCAACGATGACTTGCCCATAGAAATTGGCAAACAAGCAGCGCACTAAACAGGAAACGCATCGAACCTGATTTTTCTAAACAATAAGACCATACAACGGCATCACCACACATCAGTTGCAAATGTTCTAATAAAAAAAGGGCGACCATTGCGGTCGCCCTTTTTCAAGATTGGCCAGAACAATTCGCAACGAAGCTTGATTTTTCGTGGCCGAATATGATAGAGGCTGGTCTTTAGGCGCAATTATTAGAAGCGGCAGTTGGCAGGCACGTATTTAAACGCAGCAGCGACCGACGTGCAACCCCAAACCACCGGTGCGCCAACGCTCAATGCCGAGGCAGGCAGACCCGTAGTTGCACTAACCACACCGCTACCGGGGGTGAGAATGATAGGCGCTGTGAGCGCAGTATTCAATTGACCTGCGTAGGTAATTGTAATTACACCTGCACCGGCGGCCGGTGCCGTCACGTCAGCAATACCAGCAATCGCAATGGATGCGACTTTTTCGCCTGCCGTGTACTCATAGCCATAAGAACCAGCAGCAGCCGCACCAGTACCCGCATAAGCAGCTACGGCACCCGAGTTGCGAGTAGCGAAGGTTTCAGCCACAGCAGTCTTGGCTGCAGACGCCAAAACCAAGCCCTCAGTAACCTTAGAGCGGACCACATAGTCTTGGTAAGCCGGCAGAGCCACAGCGGCCAAAATACCAATAATCGCCACAACGATCATCAGTTCGATCAGGGTAAAACCTTTTTGCAGGGAACGCTTCATAAATCTCTCCTCGGGGTAAATTGCAAGTGAAACCTGTCGAAGTTCTTCAGGCTGCTTCTACAAAAGCAGATAGCGTGCCAGCTTGCGTGACTCCATGAATTCCACTGACTAGGTCAAAAATCTGATCAGTTGCCCGTCAAACACTCGCTTGTTGATGCCTTGCATGCGTCACATTGACATTTTTGTTCTGCCACGAATGTCACCAAACACATACCTCGTTACACATCAAAAACATGTCCAGCCTGCAGCCAATGGATGTCTGCTTGTGCGGAGAGACCCATCTGGTTGATCTCTTGAAGAATCAAGTCGGTTTCCGAAGGTTTGGTATGGGTGATGTAGATGGGGTAGCTGGCCCCTGCCGCTCCATCTGCCAGTTCCGCCGCTAACGAGGTGGGCGACAAATGCAGGCTGCGGCGGGCCAGTTCGCTCTCGCGATTGCTGAAGGCTGTTTCAATGACCAGCATGCCCACGGGCAACGGGGGCATTAGCTCGGGAAGTTGTTCAAGCTCATGCCACAGGCGTGGGTTGCGCTCTGTGTCCCCACTGAAAGCCCACCAGCCTTTTGCGCCCTGCACGGCGTAACCCACGGAGGGCACGGTGTGTACGGCGGGCAGCACACTCACCAATGTTCCATCCACGTTGATCACATCGCCTTCAGCAAGAGGGCGGTATTGCAAGAATGGGGTCTGGGCTGACGGAATGCGGCTGAAATCTGGCCAGATGACGTTGTTAAAGATATTGGCCTGCAGCGCAGCAATGGTGGCCGCCAAGGCATGCACCTGAACGGGCTGACTGCGCAGAGAAGACACCGCATCCAGCATAAGAGGCAGGGCCGCCACATGGTCCAGATGGGAGTGCGTCAGGAAGACATGGTCGATCTGGCACATTTCGTCCAGGGTCAAATCACCTACCCCTGTGCCTGCGTCGATCAGGATGTTCTGATTAACCAGAAAAGAGGTGGTTCGGCAATCACGAGCGATGGCGCCTGAGCAGCCGAGGACGCGGACTTTCACTGGAACATGCCTGTAACAAAGCGGCAAACAGGAGCATCAGCACAGCCGTCCAGCATGTAGTCTTGTCGCAAAAAATGGGGGCGAGAACGGCAGATCATTTGGTATCAAAGTTGGTGGCGCCATCCCAGTTCGGCAGGTGAGGCTGCGTTGCCAGCATTTGCAAGCGCTCTGCATACAGCGCATACAGCGTAGATTGAGGATCACCCTGCAGTAGCAAATGCAGCGCAGCAATGCATTTTGCCCAGTCTTGGGCACGATAGTCTGTGAGAAATTGCCGCCAAATCTCTACCAGTCTGATTTGCTCGTGGGTGGCCAGCGCATGCACGGCCACTGGCGTATAGATCGCGACGGCCTGGGCTTTGCCTTTCACCCGTACCCGGTCAAGTTCTTGCCAAAGAAATTCCGGGGCTTGGGCCTGGGTAAATTCGCTGGCGATGACCGCAACTCCATAGGTTTTAGAGAGCCCTTCCAGGCGAGAACCCAGGTTCACTGCATCGCCAATGACGGTGTAGCTGAGCCGAATGTCGGACCCCATATCGCCCACACACATGGTGCCGGTGTTCAAACCAATGCCGACCCCGACCTCGGGCAGACCTTGGGTGCGGTGCTCTTGGTTGAGCTGCTGCACGGCCTGCGCCATGCCCATTGCTGCCTGCACTGCGCAGGTAGCATGGTCTTGCGAGGGCACAGGGGCTCCCCAAAAGGCCATGACGCAATCGCCCATGTACTTATCGATAGTGCCGCGCTGGCTTTGGATGACCTGAGTGAGGCGCGTGAACACACCATTGAGGAGAGCCTGCAGTTGCAAAGGCGGCATGCATTCAGACAGGGCCGTAAAGCCGCGCATGTCACAGAACATGACCGTGAGTTCACGGTTATCGGCCTGCATGCTGTAGTGCTCAGGGTGTTTGAGCATCTCATCGACCAGCTCGGGTGGCACATAGGAGCGAAACCTGGAAGCCAAGGCTCGCTTGGAACGGCTTTCAAAAAAGTAACCGTGGGCCATATTCAGCACCGATGCACAGAGGGCCATGGCAACTACGGCCGCCAACGGCATGACCAAGCCATGGACTCGGTACAGCCACAGGTTCAGCCCCAGCAATGCAGCGATCATAGCCAGGCTGAGCACCAAGCCCGCGCCCGCAGGCAGCAGCGACAGCCCCAAGGCCAGCACCAGCCCAGCGCACACCAGCTGGAGTACATCAAAGCCACGGGCGTAGTCTGGTATCGCTATGGCATTGCCATCCATCAATGCGGACAACATGTTGGCATGGGCCTCTACGCCGGGGTAAACCAGGCCGACTGGCGTGACGCGAACATCCTGCAACCCTGGGGCCGAGGTTCCGACCAGCACCATTTTGTCGGCCAGAGCGCCTTCTGCAAGACGGCCTTCGATCACATCGCTGGCCGCAATGTATTGGTATGAACCGCCATCTGGCCCACCGGGGCCGCGAAAGGGGATCAACATCGAGAGGCGGTCGTCCACTGGCAGGGGCATGCGGCGTGTGCCCTCCACCAGCACCACGCTTTCCAGTGTCTCATGGGTGCCCAGCGATGGCGTGGCTGGAAAGCCGGGCTCTACGCTTGGCATGCCCATCATGGAGCGGAACATCCCCAGGGCCAGAGATTCGTAATACTGCCCCTGGTACTCGGCAAGCAACGGCAGACTGCGGATCACACCATCCGAGTCACTGATAGTATTGAAAAAACCCGCCACCGGGGCTGCCTGGCCCAACGCATCCAGGTTGGCACCAAATCCATTCCAAGTCGTGGCGGCCAAAGGCCGTCCGCGCAATTGGGCAGGAGTAACGACCGGGGAAGGCAGCGCACCCTGCGTGTGCCCCTTTCGATCGCTGGTGAAGTAGTAACCCAGGACCGCCGCCTGCCCCTGCAGGCTGCGCGCGAACAGAGCATCGTGATCAAGCGAAGGCGTTAACCTGGCCACCTGCTCGGCAAAGCCCGGGGCTTTTGCCAGCGCGCCACGCTCCAGGGCTTGCAGCGCGGCAAGTCCCGAGCTGTTGTCGCGCTCAGCAAAAATGACATCAAAACCGAGCACGGCCACACGCTGGCGCGCAAACAACTCTTGCGTCAGGATGGCGAGCTTGTCCCGTCCCCAGGGCCAACGGCCAATGCGCTCGATACTTTTCTCGTCAATATCCACAATGACGATGCGCTCGTCCAACGTCCTGGGCATGCTCAGGCGCAGGCGGGCATCGTAAAAAATCTGGTCAAGCCGGTCGAGCAACGGCAGGGGCAACTTGCCGGACACGTGCAAAAGTGCAAACACCAGCGGAACCAGCGTGAGCAAGATGCGGCGCCAGCGACGAAACAGCAGAAGGCTCCGCATGGACCTAGACCTGTTCAGTGGATGAGCGGGGCCATTGCAATTCCAGCAAGGCCCCCAGAACAACCATCAGGATTGTTCGAACTGCATCTCTGTGCCGGCCAATTCCAGCTTGTCGCCGCTCTTGAGAGGAACGGGGCTTGCACCGATCGCTACGCCGTTGAGCGTGGGCATGTCGGGGCCTTCCACATGGGCCAGCACAAAACCCTGGATGCGCTTGGTGATGGATGCCACGGCAACCCCTGGCTTACCAATGGTGGTCACCACCTTTTGCAGGGACACCTCGCGTCCAGCAGCCGCTCCGGACAATACCCGGATGACTGCATGCAAAGGCACGGGTTGCGGAGCGGCCACCCCTCCAGGTCGCGCTGCCGCGTTCAGGGCAGGCAGCATCCCAGGCTTGAAAACCATGGTCTTTTCGAAGTTCTCTGCCTCGGCATCCTGGAGGAATCGAATTTTGTACTTGCCCACTTCCACGGTGTCGCCATTGCGCAACTCCTGGCGCTTCACAGCCTTTGCGTTTACGTACGTACCGTTGGTGCTTCCCAGGTCTTCGATCTCGACCCCATTGGGTGCCAAGTGGATCGCTGCATGCTCTCCGCTCACCGCCAGATTGTCGATAACGATGTCGTTATAGGGACGGCGACCAAGCGTAGTGCGCTCTTTGGTGAGCTGCACTTCTTTGATAACAACGCCGTCGATTGAAACGATCATTCTGGGCATGATGATCTACTCCTGATTTGATGATTTGTTTTGTTGCAACCCGTCATGCGGCACCCAAGAGACGGGACATGAGGCTGCGTTTTTTCCCTCCCGCCGCAGCCTGCACAAGCAATACGCTAACGTTATCACGCCCACCGTGTGCATTGGCTGTATCAATTAGCAACGCCGCTTTTTCTTCCAGAGGTGCCGGGGTGCGCATCAGCTGCGCAAGATCGTCATCGTTGACCATGTCCGTCAAGCCATCTGAGCACATCACGAAAAGATCGCTGGGTGCCACCTGAAACTCGTTCACTTCCATCTGCACATTGGGCTCAACCCCCAGCGCACGGGTGACCAGATTGCGGCTGGAAGAGGCGGCTGCTTGTTCCCGCGTCAATATGCCTGCATCCACCTGTTCCTGCAACCACGAATGGTCACGCGTGATTTGCTGCAACACTCCGGCGCGCAGGCGGTAGCAACGGGAGTCCCCGATGTGACCCAAAATCAAGCGATCGCCCTGGAACACACCCACGACCAGCGTGGTGCCCATGCCTGCATACTGAGGATTGGACAGCGACGCGCCCAAAATGGCGTGGTTGGCGTTTTCCACACACAACTCCAACGCCCGGCGCAAATCCGTGGAAGACGGCTCTGGCCCTGCCTGCGCCAGCCAGCGGTTCATTTCGGTGCGGATGAAAGTGATGGCCATACCGCTGGCCACTTCGCCAGCGTTGTATCCGCCCATGCCGTCCGCAAGGATGGCCACCTGGGTATCCCGGTCAACGGTCACTGCGTCTTCATTGTTGGCGCGCACGCGCCCACGGTCGGTTTGGGCGAAAAATTCGTAGGTCATGGATTTTGGGCTGCACGTCATCCCACAGAGGCCACCACAGACCTTTGTTCCGGCGCCCGCTCTGTCGGGTACTCCAGTACTGTTTTCTCCAGATCCACCATGTGTTGCCCTGTCGGGGTGCGGCCCGAATCATAGACCACTGCTGACGCCGGAGATCCAGGAACCTCTGACGCAACAATGCCCATCACATAAGCCAGGTCTTGCGCCAGTTGCTGCCCCGTCTGATACCGCTCAGCGGGCAGCTTGCGCAGGGCCTTGGCTACCAGCCGCGCCACGGCCTCTGGCAAATCGGTACGAAAGGTTCGGATATCTGGCGGGTCCACATGGACGATCTTGCGCATCAGCTCCGGCATGGAGTCGGCACGCAGGGGCAAAGAGCCCGTCAACAGCTGGAACAACGTGACACCCAGGGCATACAGGTCTGCACGCCCATCGACCTTGGCGCCGGACAATTGCTCAGGCGACATGAAACTGGGCGTGCCGAGCACAATGCCCGTGCGGGTCTTGCTTGCATCGGTAATGCGTGCCACCCCAAAATCCATCACCTTGACCGTATCCGTCGCGGCGTCCCACATGATGTTGGCAGGTTTGACATCGCGGTGCACCACGTTGTGCGCATGCGCGTAGTCCAGCGATTGCGCCACGCGGTGTGCGATAGACAAAACCTGGGCCACGGGCAACAGGTAGGCCGGTTGCGTGAATGCACTCAGATCGGTCCCCGCAACAAACTCCATGGCGATGTAGGCCAAACCTTGCTCTTCGCCACTGCCATAGATGGCGACGATATGGGGATGCTGCAGCCGACTGGCGGCCTCAGCCTCTTTGAAAAAACGCTCGCGCGCGTCCACCAGTGCCGCCCCATCAAACTCTTGCTGCAATGCCAGCGTCTTGATGGCCACAATCTGCCCGGAGCGCAGATCACGGCCTTGGTAGACCACCCCCATGGCGCCCTGGCCCAGCTCATGTTTGAGATCGTAGTGCGCGAGCGGCTCCGGCACTTTATGGCGCGGAAAGGTCTCTTGCACTGACGCTGGCAATGACGAAGCGCCCGTCACCGAAATGCCACTGGCCACCGAGTCCGCAGCCATGCCCGCCTGCGCCAGCAGGTGCGCTTTGGCCCGGCGGTAGCATGCACGGGCATCCTTGTATTCCATGTCCCGGCGCAGCAGGTGCTTGAAGACTTTTTTGGCATGCGCATAGTCCTTCTTGCGCTCAAAGTCCTTGCCCAGGTGGTACAGGTTGTCTTTCAAAGCATCGCTGGTGGGCAGCGGACGAAACCGCGCAAACGCTTCCAACAAATCCCCACGCCCATGCAGCGCCAGCCCCATCATGCGCTCGGCATCCGCAGACTCTTGCGGAGAAGCGGCAGAAGCACGCTGAGGCACCCTTGCCAACATCGCGCACAGAAGCCCTCCTAACAACGCCACCCCAGCGGCAGGGAGCAGCGGCACCACATGCAAAGTCTGCTGTAGCAGCAGCCACTGCGCCGCCAATAGCAGCACGGCGGCACCAGCCCCCCAAGCCACAGCCTTGCCTGCCCGAGGCATGACCACTACCAGCAAAGCCATGACCAGCGCTGCAGCCCAGCCCACTGGGTGTCCCCAACCCGGCTTGGTCACTGCGCGCGCCAAGCGCAGCCCAACAAAAGATTGCGCCACCACATCCGAGACATGCAGCGTGGCCCCTCCAGGCACAGGCCAGGAAGCAGCCTGCGGCCCAGCCGTCACGCCCACCACCACCGTCTTGTCACGCAGCGCTGAAACGGGCACCTTCTGCGACAACACATCTGCTGCTACCCAACGCGGCACCGAAGCACCAAACACCGGGCGCAAGGCTGCCGAAGCATCCACCCCCACCGACAAGCCCCCCCACAGCAAACTATGGGCCTGGGCATTCCAACGCACATCGGCAGGGCTCAGGTACAGCGCACGCAGCACCGCCAGCATGGCCAGTGAAGGAACCCCAGCCTTGTCATGGCTGAGCAGCAGCGGAACACGGCGAAGCACCCCGTCGCTGTCAGCAGCCCATTGCAGATGACCGACCCCTGCCGCACCTGCTGCCAAACCCGCCAGCTGCACGGGCACAGCGTCTGGGCCCAGACCGGTAAGCTCCGGCACGACACTGCGGTAAAAGGACGGTGGCAATGGCGCGGGAGCACCGGTGGAAGCAAAGCCAGCGGGCCACAGCACATTGCCAGCCAGCGCCACACTGCGTGCCAAGGCTTCTTGGGCACCCGGCGCAGCAGTTTGAGCCAACGGGGCGGTGTAGACGATGGTTTTAGCGCCGCCCAGGGCCAATCGGTCAATCAAGGCCGCATGCGTCTCATCAGACCAGCCGCCTCGCACAGCGGCCAGGCTGCGCGCATCAATATCAACCAGAAGCACATCGGCAGGAGCCACTACCGTGGTCTGGGCCAAGGCAGAGTCGTACACCATCCGCTGCAACGCCGACAGTGCGCCCACCAGCCACAAAGCGCCCACCAGTACGAGAGCGATCGCCGCACAGATCCACCCGTCCAATCGCCCTGTTTTTGGCTTGCGCTCCGATGTGTGTCTGGCCACTTGCAATCAATGTGTAAATCTGTGAATGTTTGTAAAAAAGCAAATTTCACGCCCGCCCAAACCGGGCTTCCAAACCCTGCCGAAACGGGCTTATCGCACGTATTCGGCGGCCGAATAAGGCGGCGTTGCCGCTCTTTGTCGGACACACCACGGTCAGCGACAAAATTGTCAACACCACCCCATCTCTGCGTTCCACAGACAAACCGCGCAGAAATCACCAAAACAAAAAAAAACACCCGCCACCAAATCGGTAGCGGGTGCTTTCAGCACCTGCGCAAGGCCGCCAGAGGCAGACCTCGCTGGGCTCTGATTACTTCAGTTGGGCCTTGAGCAGCTTGCCCAGTTCCGAAGGATTGCGGGTGATGATGAAGCCCGACTCTTCCATGATGGCCAGCTTGGCATCGGCCGTATCGGCGCCGCCAGAGATCAGCGCGCCGGCGTGGCCCATGCGCTTGCCGGGAGGGGCTGTGACGCCAGCGATGAAGCCGACGATCGGCTTCTTCATGTTGGCCTTGCACCATTGGGCGGCTTCGGCTTCGTCCGGACCACCGATTTCACCAATCATGATGACGGCGTCGGTGTCTGGATCGTCGTTGAAAGCCTTCATCACGTCGATGTGCTTGAGGCCGTTGATAGGGTCGCCACCAATGCCAACAGCGCTGGACTGGCCCAGGCCGACTTCCGTCAGCATGGCCACGGCTTCGTACGTCAGCGTGCCCGAACGGGACACCACGCCGATACGGCCCTTGCGGTGGATGTGACCGGGCATGATGCCGATCTTGATTTCGTCAGGCGTGATCAGGCCGGGGCAGTTGGGGCCCAGCAGCAGGGTCTTCTTGCCGCCAGCAGCTTCCTTGGCCTTCATCTTGTTGCGCACTTCCAGCATGTCGCGCACTGGGATGCCTTCGGTGATGCAGATGGCCAAGTCCAGGTCGGCTTCCACAGCTTCCCAGATCGCGGCGGCAGCGCCTGCTGGAGGCACGTAGATCACCGACACGGTGGCGCCGGTCTGGTGAGCAGCTTCCTTGACGGATGCGTAAATTGGGATATTGAAGATGGACTCGCCAGCCTTCTTGGGGTTCACGCCGGCGACGAAGGCGTTCTTGCCGTTCGCGTATTCCTGGCACTTTTCAGTGTGGAACTGGCCCGTCTTGCCCGTGATGCCCTGGGTGATGACCTTGGTGTCTTTGTTGATGTAGATCGACATGTGTGTTCTCCGGGCTTACTTGACGGCAGCAACGATCTTGGTCGCAGCTTCGGCCATGGTGTCTGCGGCGATGATGGGCAGGCCGGACTCGGCCAGCATCTTCTTGCCCAGCTCTTCGTTCGTGCCTTTCATGCGCACGACCAGCGGCACGTTCAGGTTCACGGCCTTGCAAGCGGTGATCACGCCGGTAGCGATGGTGTCGCACTTCATGATGCCGCCGAAGATGTTGACCAGAATGCCTTCGACCTTGGGGTTCTTCAGCATGATCTTGAAGGCTTCGGTGACCTTCTCGGGGGTGGCACCGCCGCCCACGTCCAGGAAGTTGGCCGGCTCGCCGCCGAACAGCTTGATGGTGTCCATGGTGGCCATGGCCAGGCCGGCGCCGTTCACCAGGCAGCCAATGTTGCCATCGAGGCTGATGTAGGCCAGGTCGAACTTGGAGGCTTCCACTTCGGCCGGATCTTCTTCGTCCAGATCGCGGAAGGCCACGATTTCAGGGTGGCGGAACAGCGCGTTGGCGTCGAAGTTGAACTTCGCGTCCAGGGCCATCAGGTTACCCTTGGAGTCGCAGTTCAGCGGGTTGATTTCCACCAGCGACGCGTCGGTTTCCATGTAGCACTTGTAGATCTTGGCGAAGATGTCTACGGCTTGGTCGATGGAAGCGCCGGTCAGGCCGATGGCGGCTGCCACCTTCTTGCTTTGCTCGGTGGTGATGCCGACGATGGGGTCGATCATCTCGGTGATGATCTTCTCGGGGGTGGAGTGGGCCACTTCCTCGATGTCCATGCCGCCTTCGCTCGAAGCGATCAGGGCCACCTTCTGCGTGGCGCGGTCGGTGACCAGCGACACATACAGTTCGTTCTTGATGTCGGCGCCGTCTTCGATGTACAGGCGGCGGACCTTCTGGCCTTCGGGACCGGTCTGGTGGGTCTTGAGCTGCATGCCCAGGATCTCGCCAGAGATGCGCTTGACGTCGTCAATGGTCTTGGCAACCTTCACGCCGCCACCCTTGCCACGGCCACCAGCGTGGATCTGGGCCTTGACCACCCACACGGGGCCGCCGAGTTTTTGAGCAGCTTCCACGGCTTCTTGCACCGTGAATGCAGGGATGCCGCGCGGAACGGGCACACCAAAATTGCGCAAGATTTCCTTGCCTTGGTATTCGTGAATCTTCATGAGGTCTCTCTCAGGGAAGGGTGGTAATTACCCGTTTGCCATGAACAGATTGTCTGGCCGCGGGCTTGGGACATGGCAACCCGCGACTGTATCATGCTGCAACGCACCATCCTTGTAGCAAACTTACGTACGCCGCAGGCCTTCCAGGTGCCCCTTTACCCTCCCCGGAGCTGTTCCATGTCCAAAGTCTTTATTGATGGCGAAGCTGGCACCACAGGCCTGCAGATCCGCGAACGCCTGCAAGCCATGCCGCAAATCGAGCTGGTGAGCATTGCCCCCGAACTGCGCAAAGACCCAGGCGCCAAGCGCGCTTTGATCGAGACCGTGGACCTGGTGGTGCTCTGCCTGCACGACGACGCCGCCCGCGAAACCGCTGCCATGGTGGACGCTATCGAGGCTGCGGGTGGCCGCAAGATCAAGATCATTGACGCCAGCACCGCCCACCGCACGGCCGCAGGTTGGGTGTATGGCTTTCCAGAGCTGGACGCCTCGCAAACCCAGGCCGTGCGCCAAGCCACCCGCGTCTCTAACCCCGGCTGCTACGCCACCGGCGCCATTGCGCTGCTGCGCCCGCTGGTGGACGCGGGCTTGATTCCTGCCGATGCTGCCTTGAGCCTGCCCTCGGTGTCGGGTTACTCGGGCGGTGGCCGCACCATGATCGAGGCCTACGAAGCAGGCACGGCAGCACCCTATGAGGCCTACGCGCTGGGCCTCACGCACAAGCACATCCCTGAGATCCTGCGCTACACCGGGCTCACACGCCGCCCAGTCTTCATCCCGGCCGTGGGCAACTTCCGTCAAGGCATGCTGGTGCAGTTGCCTTTGCATCTGGACCTGTTGCCCGGCGCCCCCAAAGCCAGCGACCTGCACGATGCACTGGCCAGCCACTACGCCCGCACCAACACGCCCGAGCAATGGATCAGCGTGCTGCCGCCCACCGACGACTTGAAGCTGGCGGCTGATACCCTGGCCGACACCAACAAGCTGGAGCTGCGCGTGTTTGCCAACGAGGAACACCGCCAAGCCGTCGTCATTGCGCGCCTGGACAACCTGGGCAAGGGCGCCAGCGGCGCTGCGGTGCAAAACATGAAGCTGATGCTGGGTATGTAACGGGGCAGGCAAGCCCCGCGATCAGCCCCGTTCAAAGAGCGAGAGTGGGGATGCCCATTGGCCCTTCGACGGCGCGGTCACTCCTCGTCCGACGCCTCGGCGCCCTGCACTGCGCGCCGCACCACATCGCCTGAAAACCCCCGCGCCAGCAAAAAGCGCATGTGCTTGGCACGGGTTTGTGGGTCTGTCGCGGGCTCGCCAAACTTGCGGCGCCACACCTCGCGGGCGCGCTCCAGTTCACTGCCCTGCAACTGGGCCACAGCGTCCTGCACGGCCTCTGTGCCCAGTCCTTTGGATTGCAGCTCTTGCCGGATGCGCGCTGCGCCCAGACGGCCAGCACGCCGATGCAGCACCGACTCCACCACCCGCGCCTCGTTGATGAAGTCTTTGGACTGCAGATCATCGAGCACCGCGTTCAGGTCTTCGCCCTCTTGCACATGGGGGCTGAGCTTGCGCAACAGCTCGGCCCGCGAGTGCTCGCGCTGGCCCAGCAATCGCAAGGCGCGGCCTTTGAGCGATAGCGTGGTGAATCCCATACAGGCCTCGAATGCTTCTGTTTTGATAGCTGCTAGCGCTTATTGGATAAGCGCTAGCAGCCAATTTCTCTCAAAATCAGGACACCCCGTACGAAAGATCACTCGTCTGCAGCAGCCGCTGGAGCTTGCAATGCGCCAGGCAGCAGGGCAATGCCCAGGCCTTCGCGCACCTTGTTCTCAATCTCGCGGGCCAGGTCGGGGTTCTCGCGCAAAAACTCACGCGCGTTGTCACGGCCCTGGCCGATTTTTTCGCCGTTGTAGGCGTACCAGGCACCGCTCTTTTCCACGATCTTGGCCGTCACGCCCATGTCGATGATTTCGCCTTCGCGGCTGATGCCTTCACCGAACAGGATGTCGAACTCGGCCGTCTTGAACGGTGGCGACACCTTGTTCTTGACCACCTTGACCTTGGTCTCGTTGCCGATGGCTTCGTCGCCCTTCTTGATGGTGCCGGTGCGGCGGATGTCCAGGCGCACCGAGGCGTAGAACTTCAGCGCGTTGCCGCCGGTGGTGGTTTCGGGCGAGCCGAACATCACGCCGATCTTCATGCGGATCTGGTTGATGAAGATGACCATGCAGTTGGTCTTCTTGATGGTGGCGGTGAGCTTGCGCAGGGCCTGGCTCATCAGGCGGGCCTGCAGGCCGGGCAGGGCGTCGCCCATTTCGCCTTCGATTTCGGCCTTGGGCGTGAGGGCTGCGACCGAGTCCACCACGATCAGGTCCACAGCGCCCGAACGCACCAGGCTGTCCACAATCTCCAGCGCCTGCTCGCCGGTGTCGGGCTGGCTGATCAGCAAATCAGACAGTTGCACGCCCAGCTTTTGGGCGTACTGCACGTCCAGGGCATGTTCTGCATCGACGAAAGCGCAGGTGCCGCCCTGTTTTTGCATCTCGGCAATCACTTGCAGCGTGAGCGTGGTCTTGCCCGAGGATTCAGGGCCGTAGATTTCCACCACGCGGCCACGGGGCAGACCGCCCACGCCCAGGGCAATGTCCAGGCCCAGCGAACCGGTGGAAACCACCTGGATGTCCTCGATCGCTTCGCCTTCACCCAGGCGCATGATCGTGCCTTTGCCAAACTGCTTTTCGATCTGCGCCAGCGCTGCTGCCAGGGCCTTGGCCTTTTCGGCGTTCACGGGAAGGGCGGGGTTGGTACCTTTGACGTCCATGGAATGGCTCCTGAATAAAACGAAGTGTCTGAAGTGATCTGGGGTGATCTGTGGGGGCCAGCGGGTCAAAACATACTGTTTTTAACAACAGCACTGGCTGCTTGACCAGTAATGTAGAGGCCTCATAGAGCCAAGTAAACAGTTTTTTAGTCAGTTTGCCTTACCATTTAAGGCACCGCCTCCGCGCAGTTTGCCGAGCCTGCGGAATGACCCAATCAGGGCATCTGGAGCCCCCATGCACCCCACCCCCACCGCAATCCCACCCGACGATGCCTGGCGCCAGACCCACCTGGGGCGCCTGCTGGGCCATGCCATGCGCCGCTTTGATGCCCGTGTTCTGCAGCTCATGGCGCGCAACGTGGAAGTGCCCTTGGCCCTGTCGAACCTGGCCGCCCGCGACCAAGTGGGGGCCGCGCACATCCACCTGACGCGGCACCTGGCGCTGGGGGCGACCGGCTGACCGACCTGGCGCAACGCGCAGGCATGACCAAACAGTCGATGGCGCAACTGGTAGACCAGTGCGAAGCGTGGGGATTGGTGACCCGCGAGAGCGACCCGCACGACGCCCGGGCACGCCGGGTGTGCTTTACCCCCACCGGGCTGGCCTGGCTACAGGGATTTCGTGATGCAGTGACGCAGGCCGAAGCGGAGTTTCGCGCCGAGGTGGGCGATGACGTGGCCACGGTGGTGGCGATTGGGCTGGAGGCGTATGCGGGCGGCAGCAACCCGCCCTAAGAGCCTGTTCTCAGAACAGAGTCGCAACGATGTACCTGCCAAAGCACTGAACCCCAGGCGCTGTTGTCATTGACAGCAGCGCCTGGGGTTCAGTGAAAAAGTTTGCAGGACAGGACAGAGTTCGCGGACAGCACTGCGCTGACGGCCTATGGCGGCCCTGCAAGCCTGTGCATCAATGTGCCGTGGAGGCACCCGCTTGGCCCGCAATGCGGCTCACATCGCCACCGAGGCGGCGCACTTCGGCCACAAACTCGGGGCCGCTGCGCAGGCGGCGGTATTCGGCCAGGCTGGCTTGGTAGGCGGGATCGGCGTCGGGGGTGCGATCGCCTGCATTGGCTTGGCCCAGGCCAGCGCGGTTCCACAGGTTCAGGTCGGCTTGCACTTCAGCGCGGCTCAGTGCAGGGCCTTGGGCGACGGGCTCGGCGCCCACCCATTGCTCGGTCAGCAGTGTGGGGGTGGCGGCTGAAGCGGCACCTGCAAAGGTGGCAGCAGCCACAGTGGCGATAGCGATCAGGGTCTTGGCGTTGGTCATGGCAGTTCTTCCTTTGGAGTGATTCCTGCAGTGCGTGATTGCGTTCTGCATGGGAAGAAGTTTCCGTTTTTGGCGCGTTGGCGTATGTGCGTAAACGCACAGGTTTTGCGCGTGAAGACACCACTACCAGCACCCCGATTGATGGGGTCCAGGCCCCACACCCAGCACAGACGATCATTTTTATCGTTTAAAGACTGGATGGGGGCACATCGCAAATCCCGACCCCGAAACACGTGGCAGACCGCGCCCCCTTTATTCGTTAGCGGAAGTTCCCCGTGCGAATTTCTGCTTTGCACGAGGGCACGTCGCCATTAAACCCGTATGCCCCTCATAAGAATCATGCCAAAACACAATATTTGATAGAAATATATATTCCATATTCAACATATGCAAAATATTTCTTGCAATATATATTTTGAGTGTCATACCTCAAGAGCATCCCCCTTTTATCGTATTGAGCCACCCAGATGCCCTCCATAAACTGCAGTTGCCACAAACATCTGTGGTCATTAAATATGAGGAGCAAAAATGATTTACTGGAATAAAAAATTCACTGAGCTTATTCGCCAGGGTGATGGCAGCCTGTGGGGAAATTGGTCTATGGTCGGTAATGTGGACCTGGGCGCATACGGAGTCATCAACCCCGAGACTGCCGAATTTGATGTCATGGGAAATGTGTTCCACGAGCACGAAGAAAAATTTTCCACAGCCGAAAAACGAACCGGTGACTTCATTTTCATGACCAGCGGTGTCAAGAAGCATGATGTGGCTACCAAGATTGACGGAACCTTTATTGATCCAGAGACAGGAACAAAAATCAATGGCGGCGTGAAGTTTAGCTGGGGATTTTCAAGGAGTACCGACCTGCTTGCTCAATATACCGCCGTGAGGTCCAAGAATATTCAAAACACCCAGAACCTGATGAAGATTGATGTTTTTAAAACACTCAAGACAGCCGCAGGCACCAAGGGATATTTGAATGGTAGCGGGGGTATCAAGCCTGGGTTTGTAGTCATTACCAGTGTGGTGCGCAGTGCTGGCGGCTTCATGATTGGATCGCAGTCGGACAACCAGACATTCAGCATTGGCGGTTCAGCCAAGGGGACATCTTCACTGGTTGAAGGGCTGAAGGCTGGCGGTAAAGCGTCGTACGCCTTCAGCGAGGCCAGCGAATCGATCGTCAAGTATGTTTTTCCCAGCCCCAATGAGGTTATCAGCGATACCGATGAATCCGAACGTGCGCCAATAGCTTTCAAAGTGATTACCTTTGATGGAAATGCCATGCTATCCAACTGGCAAGGCTAATCAGAAATTTGGATTTAAAAATTTATTTATACAAGGAAAACACTATGTCTATCACCATCACCGTAACCAACAAGGGCGCCTTTGTTGCCCACTGCCGTCTGAGCTGGATTCAAGACGATTTTCAGCAACAAGCTACCAGCGAACATTCCATGACTGCGGGGACCAATTGGTCGTTCACGCTGCCTGAGGGAGATATCAAAAACCTGCAGCTCTGGGTGGAGCATGACACGGGCCTGGTCTGGAAGCCCAGAAATGCCACAGGCACCATCATTTGGAAAAACCCAGCCCTGGAAATCAAAAATGGCGAAGCCCGTGTCGAAATTTTCGGCACCACGCTGATCAATTATGGTGTCGAGTGGAAAAATCCATGAGGCAAAGACATGAAAATTTCAGTGACATTTCCATCACCACCAAAGATTCAGACGCTTCTGAAGAAATTATCAATACCTTGAAGCTTTTCAAGAATGGGTATTTGCTAAATACCATCAACCAAACCATCGACAACACCATCTACCTCTTGGGCAGCATTTCAAAAATCACAAGAGAACATCTGGACAATAACGGATTTCAAAGCCTACTCAAAAAAGCAAAAGAGGTTGATTACAAATACAAAGAACTCAAGACAAAATACGAGAAGCTGCCAAAATAAACTTAACAAAAACTCGTCACATCATGTCTATAGAAATTCACAACACACTCACCAACCGTGAGCTAGAGATATTGGAACTTCTGGCACGGGGTGAACTGGTGAGAAATATATCGAGTCAACTCGAGATCTCATTAAAAACTGTGATCAAACACAAGGAAAACATCATGAGAAAATGCAAAACAGGAAAATCAATCAATCTTGTGGGTATCTTTTATCATCATGCCAGTGATATAAAAAAAATATCCCAAAAATCCTTTTTCGCATAAAGAAAAGCAAGTCATCAATTTACTTGCCCAAGGCATGAGTGACAAGATGATTGCCCGCGAACTGGGTATCAGCCCTTTTACCGCAGGGCAACATCGTAAAAGCATGCTCAAGAAATCAGGTGCTCAAAACACCAGACACATGCTTTTTCTGGCATGGGAGTCCGGATGGCTTGCATTGCAGCCAGAAGCAAACCGCAGTTTCATGAGCACCGCGACATGCTCACCAATGGCCATGGGCCATTCAGGGTAAGTTCCTTTTCATTAAATCCAGGAGATTCAAAATGACACACCAAACCAACCTCGTAAAAAATTTCGTCTTTTCCACCCGGCATGTTCTGGTGCTGGCCGCTTGCTTGTCTTGCGTGTTGTTGGGCGTGGGCGCAGATCGCGCCCACGCCGGCTACATCGACACATCCGGCGGCTGGAAGCAGCCCCAGGAGCAGGGAATGAATAGACGGCACGCGGTCAATATTGCAGGGCAATGCCAGCAAATCAAAAGCCGCAGCGCCAATGGCGGCCAAGCGGGTGCCATGATCGTTGCCGGGCCACACACCACGGCAGATGACCCCAAGGTTCATCTGACCGTACGGCTGTACAACGAGCAAGGGGAACATGACAAGAGTTGCCACGTTTACGTGAACTCCAAAGACCAATTTAGCGGCTGCAACTGCAAATGAGGGACCTGCCGCCCTGGCGCGGGACAAACAATGGCGCCAGCGACAGGGCGACTCTCAAAACTCCCCGGACCACCCGCACCCAGCCGGATTCACAGCCCTTCGGAATACAGCCCTCGTCACAGCTGCGAAGGCCGCTTCACATGCAACACCTGCAGTGGCTGCGAGCGCCCGCGCACCTGCACCTCTTCAGGCGTGCCCAGGGCGTCGGCCACGCCGGCAAGGCGGGCGGCCTCCAGCGACAGCACCAGCCGTGCGCCCACCACTTTGGAATGGTCTTGCAGGCGGCTGGCCGTGTTCACCACCTCGCCCACAGCACTGAAGGTGGTGGTGTCTTCGTAGCCCACCTGCCCCAGCGCCACGCGGCCTGCGTGCAGGCCCATGCCAAAGTCCAGCGACTGGCCAAACTGGGTGCGAAAGGTCTCGCTCCAGGCGTCCATGCGCTGCTCGATCAACGTAGCGGCCTGCACGGCCTGGCGGCAGGCGGTGGGCAAATCGGTCTCCAGCCCAAAGATGGCCATCACGCTGTCGCCAATGAACTGGTTGGCCAGGCCGCCGCCGTCTTGCACGGCCGCGCCCACGCGGGCGAAGTACTGGTCCAGCATCCAGGCCAGGTCAAACGGCCACTGCCGCTCGGCCATGCCCGACCAGCGGCGCAGGTCCACAAACAAGATGGCCACCTGCCGCTCTTGCCCCAGGCGCCCTGGCAGCGGGGCCTGGCCGGGCTGGAACAGGGGCGTGATCTGCACATCGCCGGTGGGCCGCAGCTGGCAGGCCAGGCGCACGCCCGGCGGGGCCTGCACGCGGGCCAGCGTGGTGCGCTCGTCGCGGCCAGGCTCGGGCACATGGGCACTGGGCCCATCCACCCGCACGCGGCAGGTAGAGCAGCGCGCCCGCCCGCCGCACAGCGCCAGGTGGGCAATGCCGTGGCTGCGGCTGGCCTCCAGCACCGTAAATCCGCGCGGCACTTGCACAGCGCGGTCGGGGTAGCGCAGGGTGATGGGGCCGCCCCCACGGCAGCGCCGCAAGGTGCGCCATGCCCAGCGCAGTGCCAACAAGGCGGCCACGGCGGCCACCCAGCCCCAGCGCAAGGCATCCTCCAGCCAGGCCGACGCCGCCACCGCCTGCGCGGTGCGGCCCGAGGGCGGTGGGGGCAGCGCGCTCACCTCCCAGGCAATCTCGCGCGCCATAAATAGCAAGCCCAGCGCCGCCAGCACCGGCAGCAGCACGGTCCCCGTGAGCAAGGCGGGCTGCCAGCGCCGCCACCCTGGCCGCCCGCGCATCGCCATGTGCAGGCCCAGGCAGCCATGCCACCACGCCGTGATGAGCAGCAGCGACTGCAGCACCAGGTTCTCGGGCCGGGCCAGGCCATTCACCATGCGGCCGTAGGGGGGCGATGCGCCCATGGATTCAAACGCCCAGCGCGTGGCCACAAAATGCCCGGCCAGCAGCAGCGGCAGGCACAGGCCCAGTGCCAGCCGCACACCCTCCACCCACGGCATGCGCAGGCTGCGCCGCTGCCACAGGGCCACGCCTGCCAGCGCCAGGTGCGTGAGCAGCGCGCCATACAGCAGCACCGTGCCCGGCACCGAATGCCACCCACTGCTGATCACCTCCAGCAGCGCATCGGCCACCTGCAAAGACACCAGCCCCGTGGCATGGTTGCCCAGGTGCAGGGCCACGTAGCACCACAGCACCAGGCCACTGGCCCAGCGCACCTGGCGAAGGGAAGGCAGGCGCGAGCGGATCAGGGCAAGGGACATGGAAGGGAGGTGATGGAAAAAGTCAAAACACAGGGCACCAAGATGCCATGCGAGGGAGAAATGCCAGGGAGAAATGCGAGGGCGAGCCCCCTCACAAAGAAAGGCCCCGCAGGCGGCGGCGCCGACAACGCGGCCCACCCGCCAAGAAGCCCACCACAGAAGCACAGCACAACACTGAATTCTGAAGCTTGTGAGCATAATCCGCCCACTTCGCACACCTCTGCGGCGCCAGCCTTGGGTGCTGCGCCCACCCCTTTGGTTCCATGAACGCACCGCAATCCCCCCGCTCCACCCTGGCCCTGCGCCGCATCGCCCTGTTTGAAGGCCTGGGCGAGGCCTGCCTGGACCGCATTGCCGCCGAGTGCGACTGGCGCACGGTAGAAGCCCGCACGCCCCTGTTCACCCGCGCATCGCCGGGTGGCGAGGTGTACTTTTTGTGCGCGGGGCGCGCGCGCATCACCACCTACGCGGCCAGCGGGCGCGAGGTCACGTTTCGGGACTGCGAGGCGGGCGAGCACTTTGGCGACCTGTCGGCAATTGACGGGCAACCCCGCTCGGCCGACGTGGTGGCGCTGGAGGCCAGCGTGCTGGCCAGCCTGTCGGCCCCCGCCTTCATCGCGATGCTGGAGCGCGAACCCATCGTCGCCATGCGCATGATGAGGAACCTCACGGCCCTGGTGCGGCGCCTGACCGAGCGCGTGATTGACCTGAGCACCCTGGGCGTGCAAACCCGCCTGCACGCCGAGCTGCTGCGGCTGGCCCACGCCAGCGGGCTGCAAAGCGACAACACCGCCCGCATCGACCCCGCCCCCGCCCACGCCGTTCTGGCCAGCAAAATCAGCACCAACCGCGAGCAGGTCACCCGCGAGATCAGCGCCCTGACCAAACGCGGCCTGCTGCGCAAGGATGGGCTGCACGCCCTGGTGGTGACCGATGTGCAAGCCCTGGCCGACCTGGTGGCCGAGGTGCGCGGGGACTGAGCCCGCAGCCAGCGGGGCATTGCGCCGCTTGCAGACACCCACGCGTGCACAAGCGCGCGCTGCGAACGCACTGAATGCTCATATATTCATAGCTGCTAGCGCTTACCGGATAAGCGCTACAGGCCTATTTCTCCTTTAATCCCGCTGCCTGCACCGTAGCGGGGGCGCCCGCCTCGGTGCTTTGCAGCAGCCACTGCCGAAAGCACTGCAGCGCATGCAACTGGGTGCGCCCCTCCGGGTAGCAAAACCAGTAGCCCACATCGCCCTGGTAGCCGCCCGCCTGCGCCAGCGGGGCCAGCGGCTCGCGCACCAGGCCCGAGGTGATCTCGTCCTGCACCAGGCAGCGCGGCACCAACGCCAGGCCCATGCCCGCCATCACCGCGCGGATCATGGTCTGGAACTGGTCAAACTGCGGCCCGGCCAGCGGGTCGATGGCACCCTCCACACCGTGCGTCTGGCTCCAGCGCAGCCAGGCCTCGGGCACCGTCACATGGCGCAGCAGGGTGTAGCGCGCCACATCGCGCGGGGTGTGAAGGGGCCAGTCCGCTACCTTGGTGCGCGGCGCGATCAGGGCCACATCCTGGCCCGTGAGGTAGTGGGCATGCGCCCCAGGCCAGTGGCCATCGCCAAACAAAATGGCGCAGTCCAGCTCGGGCCGGGTGAAGTCGTAGCTGTGCACGTACGGCACAAAGTGCAGCGTGATTTGTGGATGCAACTGCTGGAACTGCGGCAGCCGCGGAATGAGCCACTTGGCCGCAAACGTGGGCAGGCTGGACAAGTGCAGCGCACCGCCGCCGTCATCGCTGGTGATCAGTTCCAGCGTGGCGGCCTCCAGCTGGGCCATCAGGCCGCGCACGGCTTTTTCATACCGCTCGCCCGCCGGGGTCAAGGCCAGGCGCTTGCGGCTGCGCTCAAACAGGGGCACGCCCACCCAGGTTTCCAGCTCTTTGACCTGCTTGCTCACCGCGCTTTGAGTGAGGTGCAAGGCCTCGGCCGCGCGCGAAACACCGCCAAACCGGGTGACGGTAGAAAACGCCCGCAGCAGGTGCAGCGGGGGCGAAAGGCGGCGCAGGGAAGACATCGGCAGGTTCTTAAATCATTCCATATTGGAATGTTATCAGGCACATCCGTTGCTTGGTAACTGGCACTCCATCCTTTAACCTCCTCTCACGCAAAAGGAAAACCGCTATGCAACGCCGTCAACTGCTTGCCGCGCTGGCCGCTACATCTGTCGCTCCTGGAATATCCTGGGGCCAAGAAGCCAAACCGCTGCGCGTCATCATTCCCTTCCCGCCAGGGGGCGCCACCGACATCACCGCCCGCAGCCTGCAAGAGCCGCTGGCGCGCATCCTCAAGCAACCCGTGGTGCTGGAAAACCGGGGCGGCGCGGGTGGCTCCATCGGCATGGCCGAAGTGGCCCGCGCCCCGGCAGACGGCCTCACCATCGGCGTGGCCACCCTGTCCACCCACGGCGTGAACCCTGCCGTGTACAGCAAGCTGCCCTATCACCCCACCAAAGACTTTGTGGGCGTGACCGAGATCGTGAAAGCCCCCGGCGTCATCGTCATCAACCCCGCTGTGCTGCCCGTCAAAGACTTTGCCGATCTGGTCAAGCACCTCAAGGCCAACCCCGGCAAAGTGTCGTACGCCACGCCGGGCAACGGCACCATCGGCCACATGTGGGGCGAGCTGTTCAAGAGCAGCACGGGCACCTCCATGGTGCACATCCCCTACCGTGGTGCAGGCCCGGCCATCAACGATGTGCTGGCAGGCCAGGTGGCGGTGTACTTTGACCAGGTGGCCTCGTCGCTGCCGCACATCAAATCGGGCAAGCTCAAAGCGCTGGCAGTGTCATGGCCTGGCCGACTGGACGTATTGCCCGAGGTGCCCACCTACGCCGAGCTGGGCTACAAGCAGGCCAACGAGCCTTCGTGGTTTGGCCTGGTGGCGCCCGCAGGCACGCCTGCCGCCGCCGTCGACCGCATCCAGCACGCCGTGGCCCAGGCCCTGAAAGAGCAGGCCGTGGCCGAGAGGCTGGCGGGGCAGGGCCTGTATCCTTCAGGCACCCCATCCAAAGACTTCACGGCCCAGATCGGCCGCGAAATTGAAAAAATGAAGCACGTGGCCGAGTTTGCCAAGGTGAAGCTGGACTGACACCGCCCCGCACGCCACCACCAGGCCCCCCCACGCACCTCACCCACACAGGCCATAAGTCGGCATACTGCGCATGCGTTCATGCCCAGATGCCGGTCCGGGCGGCCAGGCCAGCCGCCCCCATTCACAGAGCCTTGCCTATGCATGCAGCCTTGAAACTGATCCACCACCGATTCCAACAAGCCCAGCCCGGCGCCACCGGCTCGCCCGGACGCCCCGCAGCGGCAACCACCCCAGCGGCCACGCCCGCCATGGTCAGCACCGTGCCCGGCACCAGCGCCCTGGTGTTTGATTCGCCCCACAGCGGCACCCATTACCCCGCAGACTTCCGCTCCGCCTGCAGCCTGCCCACGCTGCGCCGCGCCGAAGACACCCACGTCGAAAAAATCTACGCCTTCGCCCCCGCCCTGGGCGTGGCCTGGGTCGAAGCCCACTTCCCCCGCATCTACCTGGACGCCAACCGCGACACGCTGGAACTGGACACCACCCTGCTAGACGCCCCCTGGCCCGACGCCGTGGCCACCGACCCCACCGTGCTGAACAAAGTGCGCCTGGGCAAGGGCCTGATCTGGAAGTTCACAGACGAAGGCGAGGCCATCTACAAACGCCTGCTCACCGTGGACGAGGTGCGCGCCCGCATTGACCGCTGCTGGCGCCCCTACCACGCCGCCGTGGCCCAGGCCATTGACGCAGCCCACGCCCGCCACGGCTACAGCATCCACATCAACTGCCACTCCATGCCCGCCATATCGGCCAGCCACGCCACCGACTTTCCGGGCCTCGTGCACGCCGATTTTGTGGTGGGCGACCGCGACGGCACCACCGCCAGCCCCGCCCTGTCGGCATTGGTGTGCGAGCACCTGCGCGCCTGTGGCTACAGCGTGGAATACAACTACCCCTACAAAGGCGTAGAGCTGGTGCGCCGCTACAGCAACCCCGCCCAGCACCGCCACAGCATCCAGCTGGAGATCAACCGCAAGCTGTACATGGATGAAGACACGCTGGCTGAGCACCCAGAGGGCATGGCACGGCTGCAGGGGGATTTGAAGGCGTTGACGGAGAAGTTGTTGGGGACGGATCCGCGCGGCGGATGACTTGAAAATGCCTGCGCAACAACTCAGTCCGGAATGACCTCAAAGACGATGAACTGATTAGCCTGGGTATTGACCGTAAAGTTGTTGTCTGCCGCCAGCACGATGGTCCGGTGCCCGTTCGGCAAGGTTTTCCCCCAGGTGATGGCTTCAATGTTGTCGAGCTTCACACCCTGGTAGTTGATGGGCATCTCCAGCAGCAGCTTCCGACTCATGGGTGTGTAAGTTGCTGCGCCCGTGAGGCTCACCATGCTGGTCACGTTGGTCGTGCCATCGGTGATTTCGGTGAGCACCAGACGGATGGTGTTGCCAATACCTGAGGCAAAAGCGCGCTCCACCGCGATGAACTTCTTGTTGCCAATGGCGAGGAAGTCCGAGAGGCCATTGTCCGGGCCGAAAGGCGCGCCCGCCGGAGCATCCACCGGAATCTTCGGCAACTGGTACGCATACTGCGCCTTGGCTGAGCCCGTGGCCGGGTCAAGGGCCGTCACACGCACCACGCTGCCCGCCTGCAGGGTGGTGATGGGGCCGTCCTGAATCAGCGCGTCCTCATTGGCCACGAACACGGTGCCATCGGGTGCCACGGTCAACGCTTCAAACAGCTTATTGCTGCGCCCGCCCGTGGTGGTGTTGTCCACGTAGTTGTAGATCGCCGGTGTCTTGAACTCGCGCACAAACTTGCCCGCAGTGGTCATCTCTCGCACAAAAGGCTGGAACAAAGTAGCAGCCGTCGTGCCCCAATTGCCCTCAGACGACCAGTACAGGTTGCCATTGGGTGCCAGGCGAATCGCCTCTGGGTCCACCGTGCGTGCAGTGGCGGGGAAAGAAGATCCATCCTCGCGCTGCATGTACGTCTGGCGGTTGATCTTGACGGTGACAGAGCCGGTGTCGGCATAGTCAATGCTCAGGTTGTAAAAGCGCGGCGTGCCCCGCTCGCCGCCCCGGTCGTCCGAAATGGCCCAGAAACTGCCATCCGTGGCCTGGTCCAGCCCCGAGATACCACCAAATTCCACCCCCTCAAACAGCGTGCCCGTAGGAATGGAGGCTGTGCCGATCAATTTGAGCGAGGCGACGCGGGATTCGCCCGCGTGATTGCCATCGTCGCTACCGCCGCACGCGACCAAGGCGACCGACAGGGCGGTGAAGGCAGAAGCCGCAGCCAAGCGACCCCAGAAGGAGTGGAGTACGGAGCCCATATCAAGTCTTTACACGGTGATGGAGGAAGCCCGGAAGTTTGGGTGGGGAGTGCGTCAAAGGTATGACACCCCAGCCAGCCAAGCAGACACCAGGCGGGTGTTGCTGTGGGGGCCTCTGGGCGGCCAGCCACGGCTTGCCTCCATGCAGCGCCCTAGAATCAGCAAGAAACCACGCCGCACCAGGAGACCTTTTTCATGCGCATCCTTATCGCCGAAGACGACCAAGTGCTGGCCGATGGCCTGCTGCGCACGCTGCGGGCCTCGGGGGCGGTGGTGGACCATGTGGCCAGTGGCAGCGAGGCGGATGCGGCGCTGATGACCAACAACGAGTTTGACCTGCTGATCCTGGACCTGGGCCTGCCCAAGTTGCATGGGCTGGAGGTGCTCAAGAAGCTGCGCGGCCGGGGCTCGGCGCTGCCGGTGCTGATCCTCACGGCGGCCGACAGTGTGGAAGAGCGGGTGAAGGGGCTGGACTACGGCGCGGACGACTACATGGCCAAGCCCTTCAGCCTGCAAGAGCTGGAGGCGCGGGTGCGCGCCCTCACACGCCGGGGCATGGGCGGGGCCAGCAGCGCCATCAAGCACGGGCCGCTGGTGTACGACCAGGCCGGGCGGGTGGCGACGATTGACGGCAAGATGGTGGAGCTGTCGGCCCGCGAGCTGGGCCTGCTGGAGGTGCTGCTGCAGCGCGCCGGCCGCCTGGTGAGCAAGGAGCAGCTGGTGGAGCGCCTGTGCGAGTGGGGCGAAGAGGTGAGCAACAACGCCATCGAGGTCTACATCCACCGCCTGCGCAAGAAGATTGAGAAGGGGCCGATTCGCATTGCTACCGTGCGCGGCCTGGGCTATTGCCTGGAAAAGATTCCGGGCTAGCCGTATCGATTCGGGGCGCATTCACTATGAAATCAATAGCTGCTAGCGCTTATCCATTGGGCGCTAGAGCCTTATTTCACTCAAAACGCCAATCCGCACCGGGGGCGTGGTGAAGATTTTCCAGCGCGAGCAGCGCTCGCTGTTTGGCGAGATCCTCGACTGGATGCTGACGCCGCTGCTGCTGCTGTGGCCGGTGAGCCTGGCACTGACCTGGCTGGTGGCACAGGGCCTGGCCAACAAGCCGTTTGACCGTGCGCTGGAGTACAACGCCCACGCCTTGGCGCAGCTGGTGAGCGTGCAAAAAGACGGCGAAAAGGGAGAGAAGGGCGGCGAGGTGCAGTTCAACCTGCCGCAGCCCGCCAGCGAAATCCTGCGGGCCGATGACTCGGACATCGTCTATTACCAGGTGATGGGGCCGGGGGCGAATTCCTCTCGGGCGAACGCGAGCTGCCCGAGCCCCCGCCGATGAAACCCCCATGTCTGGCGAGGTGCGCCTGCGCGATGCGGAGCTGCGCGGGGTGGAAATCCGCGTGGCCTACATCTGGGTACGGCTGCCGCTGCAGGGCGGCCCGCTGGCGCTGGTGCAGGTGGCCGAAACGCGCGAGAAACGCAGCGTGCTGGCCACCGAAATCATCAAGGGCGTGATGCTGCCTCAGTTCGTCATCTTGCCGCTGGCGGTGCTGCTGGTGTGGCTGGCGCTGGCGCGGGGCATTCAGCCGCTGAACCAGCTGGAGCAGCGCATCCGCGCGCGCAGCCCCGATGACCTCTCGCCACTGGACGACCACGCCGTGCCGCTGGAGGTGGCGCCGCTGGTGTCGTCCGTCAACGACTTGCTCACGCGGCTGAACGAATCGCTGGCCACGCAAAAGCGCTTCCTGGCCGACGCTGCCCACCAGCTCAAGACGCCGCTGGCGGGCCTGCGCATGCAGGCCGACCTGGCGCAGCGCGAAGGCACGAGCACCGAGGAACTCAAACGCTCGCTGCAGCAGATTGGCCGCTCCAGCATCCGCGCCACACACACCGTGAACCAGCTGCTGGCACTGGCGCGGGCCGAGGGCAGCGGCGTGGGCATTGCGCGCCAGCCGTGTGACTTGGCCGAGCTGGCCATTGAGGTGGTGCGCGACTCAGTGCCCCGCGCGCTGGACAAGCACATCGACCTGGGCTACGACGGGGCCGACCCCGGATCGCCCGGCGTGTGGCTGGACGGCAACCCCACGCTGCTCAAGGAGCTGGTGCGCAACCTGGTGGACAACGCGATCAACTACACGCCCTCCACGCCCGACAAGCCCGGCGTGGTCACGGCCCGCGTGCTGGCCGACACCTTTGGCCATGTGCTGATGCTGCAGGTGGAAGACTCGGGCCCCGGCGTGCCCGAGGCCGAGCGCGAGCTGGTCTTCCAGCCCTTTTACCGGGCGCTGGGCAGCGAGGCCGATGGCTCGGGCCTGGGCCTGCCCATCGTGATGGAGATTGCAGCCAAGCACGGCGCCGAAGTGCTGCTGGAAGACGCCCACCCCGGCCAGCAACCGCCGGGGGCGCGGTTCAGCGTGCGGTTTCCGGCGCGCACGGAAGACGCGGGCTGAGGCAGAACATGTGGGCGCGGGCCCGCCGTTTCAGACGACCTTGCGAATGCCCATGAGGGCCATGAACAGGTAGCCGTTGTCGGTGGGTGCGCGGTACACGCCCTGGGCTTCGAGCACGTAGGCGGCCACACCGGCCAGTTCCCAGGCATCGACCACGTCGGCCTTCCACTGCGGCACCACCAGCGGGGCAAAGCCGTTGTCCAGCCCGTACTGGCGCACAGCGCTGATGCGGCCCACCACCTGGGGGTGCAGGCTGAAGTTGGCCCACGACCAGCGCCAGGTGCCGCTGGTGTTGGAGATAGAGCCGATGAACTCCACATCGGCCACCACGGCGGGCACGCCGCCGCTTGAGAAGGTGAGCGTGGCGCTGGCCTGGTCGTAGTCAAAGCGTTCGTGGGTGGACAGGCCGTACGCCTCGGTCAACCGCCCCTGGCGCGTTGCCAGCGCCTGGTGGCACACGGTGACGGTGTCCACCCACAGGGCTTTGACCTCGTCGTCCATGGCCTGCACGCTGGCGGCGCGGGCATCCTGGTAGCAGTGCTGGCACACCAGGCGGATGTTGACCTGCCCCTCGTTCTTCTCGTTCCACTCGCCCTCTTGCTGAAACAGCCGCTCGCACGCGTCGCACCAGGCATCGGGGCAGGGCTCTTCGGCCGTGGGTGGGTTGCAGTGCCAGGTCTGCACGGGCTGCAGCAGCAGGTGGTCACACAGGTAGGCACCTGCCGACGGGCCGTGGGTGTCGCAATGGGGTTCGGTGGCAGCAACGATAGGGGTCGGAGTGGAGGTGGATTCGGTCATCGGAACGGGTTTTCAAGGCGGTCAACGCAGGCCTGCCAGCCACTGCGCGTAGGCGGGGTGCTGCGAGATGGAATTGTGGCCCACACCATCGGCCACCTGCAGCGTGGCCACGCCGGGCGCAAAGCGCGTGTGCAGCAGCCGGGTGCTGGCTTCAGGGATGACTTCGTCGTGCTGCGCCATCAGCACCAGGGTGGGCGCCGTCACGGCAGGGGCGTAGCGGCCCGAATCAAACGGATCGCGCAGCAGCCAGCGCACAGGAAAAAACGGGAATTGCGCGCTGGCAATGCCAAGAATGCTGTCGTAAGGGGTGACCAGCACCAGGCGCTGCACCGGGCGCTGGCTGGCCAAGTGCACGGCCACGCCCGTGCCCAGGCTGCGGCCCACCACGGTGACGTTAGGGTGCTGGACGTGTACGTGGTCGAACAGCGCAGCCGCGTCAGCGAACAGGGCATCTTGTGTGGGCTGGCCGGTGCTGCCGCCATAGCCCCGGTAGTGCAGCAGATACAGCGCATGCCCCGCAAAGGCGGTCTCCAGCTCTGGCAGGCTGGCGGACACATCTTCGGCATTGCCGCCAAAGTACACCAGCGCGGGTGCGCCAGGGCGTGGGCGGTGGGTCACCACCAGTTGAGCCCCCGGCACGGCCAGGCCAAAGCTGGGCACCTGTGGACCCGCGCTGCGCGGCTGAGGGAAGTAGATGAGCGAGCGCTGAAAGCCCCACAGGGCCGCGCACAGGGCCACATACACCAGCGCCCCCACACCCAGGGCCACAGCAAGAGAACGGGGGAAAGAAGGCATGGAGATCGGCTCAAGGGGACGTGAAGAAGACGGAGAGGATCGCACCAGCACCAGCACCAGCACCAGCACCAGCACCAGCACCAGCACCAGCACCAGCACCAGCACCAGCACCAGCACCAGCACCAGCACCAGCACCAGCACCAGCACCAGCACCAACGCCGGACCCGGCGGCGTGGACCACGCCCTGCGCGGTGGTGGCACCGGCGTCGGCAGGCCGCATCACGCCAGCCCGGGCTCCAGCACCACCCGGTTGCGGCCCTGGGCTTTGGCGGCGTACAGGGCCTGGTCGGCACGCTCCAGCGTGTGCGCCAGGGTATCGGCCGGTGGGTGGCGGGCCAGCCCGATGGAGACGGTGATGGCGATGGGATCGCCCCCCTGGGGCAGTGGCACCCGCATGGCCTGCACGGCCAGGCGCACGCGCTCCAGCAGGGCAAGCGCCTCCTCGGCCGGGGTGTCGCACAGCATCAGCACAAATTCTTCTCCGCCCCAACGGGCCAGCACGTCGGTGTCGCGCACGCTGTGGCGCACGGTGTCGGCAAAGGCCCGCAGCACCAGGTCGCCTTTGCCATGGCCGTGGGTGTCGTTGACCACCTTGAAGTGGTCGATGTCCAGTTGCGCCACCAGCAGGGGGTGGCCGGTGCGCAGGCTGCGCCGCTGCTCTAGCTGCATGCGCTCGAACATGGCTCGGCGGTTGAGCAGGCCCGTCAGGTCGTCGTGGGTGGCCAGCTCGCGGATTTGCTCCAGCGCACGGGCGAGTTCGGATTTTTGGCGGCGCAGGTGCTCGCGGGTGCTTTGCACGCGGGTGGTGAGAAAGGTGCTGCTGAGCAACACCACCACCACCATGCCCACGTAGGCCCCGGCCACCACGGGCGGGTAGCCGGGCTCGTCGCGCAACGCAACCACGCCCGAGGCCACGCCAAAGACCACCAGGCCGTACAGCAAGATGCCCAGCATCTGCCGCGTGGTGAGCCCGAAGATGCCAAACATGAGGATGATGGCCAGGATGGGCAAGGTGACGCCCCGCGCAGGCCCGGCGATGACAAAGGCCACGGCGCAGCAGGCGATGGAGTACAGGATTTGCGCCAGCGTGAGGGAGGGGTCTTTGAAGCGGCGCGACCAGCCGCTGCGAATGGCGACGTACACCAGGATGAGGCCGATCACCGAGCACACCGTCCACACCCGCACATGCGCGGCGTTGGCCAGGCCCGCTACGGCCACGGCGTTCATCACCAACAGGCAGCACACCATGAGCAGCGCCGCCAGCCCCGCCATGGCCAGGCGAATGCGCTGGCGCTTGTCGGTGGTCAGCACCCAGTCGGTCCAACGCCGGCAGTACGCGCTCAGATGCAAGTGGTCTCCCCCGCTGTTGTGGTGCATGGCCGCACACCGTGGCGCAGGGCCTTGCAATGTGAGGACGCGCTCGCTATCGCTGTTGTTGGCAAATTCTACGGCGCACAGGCACAACAGCAAGCACTGAATGTGCTGCCGGGCCAGGCGAGCGCCTCCACGCAGCCTCGATACCTGCGCACCAGCGGGCAGGGGGGCGCCCGCCGGGTCCCTGCGTTCAGACCAGTGTGAGTGCGGCCAGGGCCGCCAGGGGGGCGGTTTCGGCCCGCAGCACGCGCGGGCCCAGGGTGGTGGGGGCAAAGCCGTGTTGCACGGCCAGGGCTTCTTCGGCCGCGCTCAGGCCACCTTCGGGGCCCGAGAGAAACCACACCGGCCCCGCCCCTGCGGCCGCCTGCAGCAGGGGGCGGGTGCCTTCACGCAGCGACAGCAGCAGGCGCAGGGCGCTGGGCTGGCCACCAGCGGGCTCAGCCGCAGCAGGCCCAGCGTGGGCGCGCACCCAGGCGGCCAAATCCAGCGCGTCGTGCACCACGGGCACGCGGTTGCGCCCGCATTGCTCGCACGCGGCCACGGCCACGGCCTGCCAGTGGGCAAGCTTTTTGTCGGCGCGCTCGCCCTTGAGCTTGAGCACGCTGCGCTCGGCCACCAGCGGGGTGATGCTGGCCACGCCCAGCTCGGTGGCTTTTTCGACCAGCCAGTCCATGCGCTCGTTGGCGGTGATGCCCGCCAGCAGGTGGATGGCGCGGGGCGCCTCGCGCTCCACCGCATGGTGGGTGCCCACCTGCACGCGCACGTCGCTGCGGCCCATGCGCAGCACGGTGGCCTCAAATTCGCCACCAGGGCCGTCGGCGCCGCCGTGGAACAGGGTGATGCCATCGCCCGGCTGCAGGCGCAGCACCTGCACATGGCGTGCAGCGCCGGGGGGCAGGTCGATTTCGGCACCAGGGGCCAGGTCAGCGGGGCAGTGGAAGCGGGGCATTTGCTACTTAATTGATAGCTGTTTGCGCTTATGAATAAAGCGCTAGAGCCTGTTTTTACATCTACTTTTACATCTACTGCGTACGCGCTTGGCGCGGGGCACAGCCTCGAAACTCTCACAACCCTTTACCAGCGAACGCCGCGCAAGGGTCTATGCCGGCCGCACCGCCCTGCCGCGCTGGCGTTGCCCCCCGCAGCGGGAGCGGGGGAAGGCGCGCAGCGACTCAGGGGGTTTTTACTGCTTTACATGCGCCCGTAAGCGAAGCCGGTGACGGGTGTGGTGCCCTCGATCTCATCCACCAGCTGCAGCAGCGGGCCGAGCTGCCGGTAGCGGTTGGCGGTGGAGCGGATGTAGTGCAGGAAGCGCGGGGCGTCGGCCAGGTACTTGGGCTTGTCGTCGCGCAAGGTGAGGCGGGCAAAGATGCCAGCCACCTTGAGGTGGCGCTGCAGGCCCATCCACTCCACCGCGCGGTAGAACTCGCCAAAGTCCGCACCCCAACCGCTGGCGCTGTTGGCCCCCAGCAGCCCGGCCTTGCGGGCTTTCTCCCAGTAACGCACGGTAACGTCGATGACGAATTCCTCTTCCCAGCTGATGAACGCGTCGCGCAGCAGGCTGGCGATGTCATAGGTGATGGGGCCGTAAACGGCGTCCTGGAAGTCCAGCACCGCCAGCGGGCCGCCTTCTTGCAGCGGC
Source organism: Acidovorax sp. 1608163 (assembly GCF_003669015.1). NCBI lineage: Bacteria > Pseudomonadati > Pseudomonadota > Betaproteobacteria > Burkholderiales > Comamonadaceae > Acidovorax > Acidovorax sp. 1608163. The sequence continues at coordinate 5,001,127 of NZ_CP033069.1, read as the reverse complement.
ACCATCAGATTGCGGGTCATGAAATCGCGGTGCACAAACACGCTGGGCACGGCCAGGTTGTGCGCCACGATGAGGTTGAAGGCGTTGTCCAGCGTGGCCTGCTGCTTGTCGGTCAGCGCCACGCCCCGGTGGCGGGCCAGGTACCAGTCCGGGAACAGCGACAGCTCGCGGCGCAGCAGGGGTTCGTCGTACACAGGCAGCACGCCGGGGCGCGAGGCTTTTTGCCAGTCCAGCAGCACATCGGCGGCCTGCTGGTACCAAGGCAGCGCCGCCTGGGGGTTTTCGGGCTGCAGCAGCTCGATCAGGGTCTGCTTGCCCAGGTCGGTCAGCAGCATGAAGCCACCCACCTCGTCCCACGCCAGAATTTGCGGCACGTTCAGGCCCGCGCCAGCCATCAGGGCCTGCACCTGCACGAAGGGGCGGCAGTTTTCCTTGTCGGGCGGGGCGTCCATGACGATGCAGCTGGCGCCTTGAGCGGTGTCGATGCGCAGGTAGCGGCGAAAGCTCGCGTCGGCCGAGGCCGGGCGCAGGCTGGCGGGCACCAGCTGGTGGCTGGCCACCAGGGGGGCGAGCCAGGCCTCAAAGGCTTTTTGGCGGGCCGCATCGGGCCAAACCACCGCGCCGGGGGCCGCGGCCCCCGTGGTGTGGGTGGAAGAAACAGGGGATGAGGGGGAAGAGGGGTGGCTCATGGATAATCGGATTTTACAAACCCGCCCCCACCGCCTACCCATGGGCCATCGGCGCGGGTGATTCCATCCGCCCTCGCCCCCTACGCCCCACGTGCCACGCCGCAAGCCCACCACCGTGCAGACCCCCTCCCTCCGGACCCGGCCCGCTACGGCAGCTGCATTGCGGCTGCGCCCCCCCGCGCCCACCGCACTGGCCTACTGCGTGGCGCTGGCCTGGTGCGGCCTGCCCCTGACCGCCCAGGCCCAGGACGCCGCGCCCAGCGCCTGGGATGCCCCCATCACGCTGCGCAAATCCCCCGCGCTGCAAGAGACGATTCCCGAAGCCGTGCGCTCGCAGTTGCCGGTGTTCGTCACGGGCGACCGCATCAGCGGCCAGACCGACTTGAACGCCACCATTGAGGGCAACGCCGAGCTGCGCCGGGGTGACACGGTGATCCGTGCCGACCGACTCGACTACACGGTGCCCGAGGACCTGGCCAAGGCGCGCGGCAATGTGCGCATCAACCGCGCAGGCAACACCTACGAGGGCTCGGCGCTGGACCTGAAGGTGGACGCGTTTGAGGGGTTCTTCACCGAAGCGCGCTACCGCTTCCTGGCCACCCAGGCCCATGGCGAGGCCACGCGCGTGGACTTCATTGACCGCGATCGTGCCCTGGTGCACAGCGCGACCTACACCACCTGCCAGCGCGATGACGAGGCCAGCTGGCGCCCGGCCTGGGTGCTGCGGGCCGACACGATCCGCATCGACAACGAGGAAGAAGTGGGCACGGCCGAAGGCGCGGTGCTCGAATTCCAGGGCGTGCCCATCCTGCCCATTCCGTACATCACCTTCCCGCTGTCGGACAAGCGCAAATCCGGCCTGCTGCCCCCCACCATCGGGCTGGACAGCCGCGACGGCCTGGAATACGCCCAGCCGTACTACTGGAACATTGCCCCCAACCGCGACGCCACCTTGCGCGCAGCGCTGATGAGCAAGCGCGGCGCCAACCTGGGGGGCGAGTTCCGCTACCTGGAGCCCACCTACCAGGGCGCCATCAGCGGCGATGTGATGCCATCGGACAGCCTGCGTGATCGCTCCCGCTGGGGCATCACGGCCAAGCACCAGAGCTCCATTGAATCGAGCATGGGCGGCCTGGGCCTGAACCTGAACCTCAACCGCGTGAGCGACGACAACTATTGGCGCGACTTTGGCCGCGCCTCAGAGCCGCTGCGCCAGCGCCTGCTGCCCAACGACGCCTCGCTGTCCTGGGGCTCGGGCGATATCTCGGCGCAGGTGCGCACGCTCAAGTGGCAAACGCTGCAAGACGCCACCTCGCCCATCGTGCCGCCGTACGACCGCATGCCGCAGCTGAACTGGCGCTACACGCCATCGACCCTGCCTGTGGGGCTGGACGCCAGTGTGGAGCTGGACACCACGCGCTTTGAGGCCGCACGCGCGCTCACGGGCCAGCCCAATGCCGACCGCTCGTACGCCATCGCGCAGATCAGCCGCCCCTTCCTGGCACCGGGCGGCTTCATCACGCCCAAGCTGCAGTTGCACGCCACGCAGTACCAGTTTGACAGTGCGCTGTCCAACGGCTCACGCTCGGCCAGCCGCACGCTGCCCACCTTCAGCCTGGACAGCGGGCTGGTGTTTGAGCGCGATACCAGCTTCTTTGGCCGCTCGTTCCTGCAAACGCTGGAGCCCCGCGCGTTCTACACCTACACGCCGTTCAGCGACCAAAGCCGCCTGCCCGTGTACGACACGGCCGCCAACGACTTCAACTTCGCCACCGTCTACACCGAAAACGCCTACGGCGGCAACGACCGCATTGCCGACAACAACCTGCTGACGCTGGGCATGACCACCCGCCTGCTGGACCCGGACACCGGCGCCGAGAACGTGCGCTTTGGCGTGGCCCAGCGCCTGCGCTTTACCGACCAGAACGTGACGCTGCCAGGCGTGGCCCCGGTGAGCGAGCGGCTGTCGGACGTGCTGGTGGGCGCGGGCATCAACTGGACGCAGCAGTGGGCGTTTGACTCCACCACCCAGTACAACCCCAAGACGCAGCGCTCCATCCGCTCCACCATCAGCGCCCGCTACAGCCCCGGCAACTACCGCACCGTGAGCGCGGCCTACCGTTTCCAGCGCGGCACGAGCGAGCAGGTCGACATTGGCTGGCAGTGGCCGCTGAACGACCTGTGGGGCGACAAGGGCCAGGACCTGGGTGCCGGGCGTGGGCAAGGTGGTGGCCGCTGGTACAGCGTGGCGCGCCTGAACTACAGCATGCAAGACCGCAAGCTGGTGGACACCGTGGTGGGCCTGGAATACGACAGCTGCTGCTGGATTGGCCGCGTGGTGCTGGAGCGCCTGCAAAACAGCACCTCCACCTCCAACACCCGGCTGCTCTTTCAAATCGAATTCGTGGGCTTCTCCCGCCTGAGCCTGGGCTCCAGCCCCCTCGAAACCTTCAAGCAACACGTGCCGCGCTACCAGTACCTGCGAGACCAGGTCGGTACGCCCAGCCGTTTCAGCAACTACGACTAAATCGACACAGCCATGAACCACCGCGTGATGACATTGGCCCTGGCGGCCAGCCTGGCCTGCCTCGCATCCCAAAGCGCTGCGGCGCAAGGGCTGCGCCCCTCCAGCGGCACCAGCAAGGGGCTGGCGCAGCAACCCGCGGCGGCTGCGGCAACGCCTGCCGCCAAACCCGCAGCCAAGCCCACACTGGCGCTGCCCACTCCCTCGGCGGCCGACACCGGCCCACGGTCGGCCGACTACATCGTGGCTATCGTCAACTCCGAGCCCGTCACCAACTACGAAGTGCGCTCGCGCATCGCCCGGGTGGAGCAGCAACTGGCCCAGCAAGGCGGCAACGCCCCCACGCCCCCGCGCGAGCTGATCGCCCGCGAGGTGCTGGAACGCATCATTCTGGAAAAAGCCCAGCTGCAGCTGGCGCGCGAAACCGGCATCCGCGCTGACGACTACGCCGTGAACCAGGCCGAGGCCGCTGTGGCCCAGCAAAACGGGCTCACCGTGAGCGAGTTGCAACGTCGGCTGGTGAGCGAGGGCCTGAACCGCGACCGCTTTCGCGAAGAGCTGCGCAACCAGCTCTTGATGCAGCGCGTGCGCGAGCGCGAAGTGGACGCCAAGGTCAAGGTGAGCGATCTGGACATTGACCAGTTCATCCGCGAACAACAAGGCACCGAAGTGAGTGCCGCCGAGATCAACCTGGCCCACGTGCTGGTGCGCGTGCCCGAAGACGCCAGCCCCGCCGTGGTGGCCGAGCGCCAGGCCCGCGCGCAGCAAGCGGCCGACAAGGCCCGCGCAGGTGAAGACTTTGCCAAGGTGGCCCAGGAATACTCCGACGCGCCCGAAGGCCGCCGCGACGGGGGCCTGCTGGGCCTGCGCCCCACCGACCGATACCCCGAGCTGTTCGTCACCTCGACCCAAGCGCTGGCAGTGGGTGGCATTGCCGGGCCTGTGCGCTCGCCCGCCGGGTTTCACGTCCTGAAGGTGGTGGAGCGCTCTGCGGCAGGCTCTGGCCCCACCGTCGTGCAAACCAACGCGCGCCACATCCTGCTGCGCACCGGCCCCCAGTTGACCGAGGCCGCGGCTGCAGCGCGCCTGAGCGACTACCGCCGCCGCATTCAGGCAGGCCAAGCCGACTTTGCCACGCTGGCGCGCGAGCATTCTCAAGACGGCAGCGCCAAGCAAGGCGGCGACCTGGGCTGGGCCAACCCCGGCCGCTACGTGCCCGAGTTTGAACAGGCCCTGAGCGCCCTGCGCCCCGGCGAAATCAGCGAGCCTCTGGTGTCGCGCTTTGGCGTGCACTTGATCCAGCTGGTGGACCGCCGCGAAGCCAAGCTGAACCAGCGCGAGCAACGCGACATGATGCGCGACGCCGTGCGTGAAAAGAAGCTGGACGAAGCCTACGCCACCTGGGCCCAGGAGCTGCGTGGCCGCGCCTATGTGGAATACCGCGAGCCCCCCCAATGAAGGGCATGAAGCACATCCCGCGCAAGCGCTTCGGACAGCACTTCCTGTCTGACCAGGGCATCATCGAAGGCATCGTCCAGGAAATCGCCCCGCAGCCGGGCGACCCGATGGTGGAAATCGGCCCTGGGCTAGCAGCCCTCACACAGCCCCTGGTCGAGCGCCTGGGCCGCCTCACCGTCATTGAACTGGACCGCGATCTGGCAGCGCGACTGCGCCTGCATGGGCAGCTCGACGTGATCGAGTCGGATGTGCTCAGAGTCGACTTCACGGCCCTGGCCCAGACCTTTCGCGAACGCCTGAACCAACCCGCCCTGCGCCTGCGCGTGGTGGGCAACCTGCCGTACAACATCTCCACCCCCATCCTGTTCCACCTGCTGGAGCACGTGGACGCAATCCGGGACCAGCATTTCATGCTGCAAAAGGAAGTGATCGACCGGATGGTGGCGGGGCCCTCCACCAGCGACTACGGGCGCTTGTCGGTGATGCTGCAGTGGCGTTACGCCATGGAGAACGTGCTGTTCGTGCCCCCCGAGAGCTTTGATCCGCCCCCGCGCGTGGACAGCGCCGTGGTGCGCATGGTGCCGCGCGAGGCCCCTGCCCAGGTCAACGTGAAGCTGCTCGAAGAACTGGTGCAAGTCGCCTTCAGCCAGCGCCGCAAGCTGCTGCGCCACACCCTGGGCCGCTGGCTCGAAGCCCGCCAGTTCACCGGCACCTTCGACACCCAACGCCGCGCCGAAGAAGTGCCTGTGGACGAATACGTGGCACTGGCGCAGGCTTGCTCTTGAGTTGATAGCTGTTAGCGCTTGCGGGACAAGCGGTAGCGGCCAATTTGATCAGTATTGGAAAAGTCTAGGGGCCCAGGCTGGTCGCGCAGCAGGCGCGCCCACCAACATCGCACCGGTCTTGATGCGATGTCAAATCCGTCAGTCAAGCATCAACGGGTGTTAACGAAACAGGCTGGGAGCAGGTCCCGGGCTTCAGTCGCTCGCGCCAATGTCGTCACTCACCTTCGCAACTGGCGCGACCAAGGCAAGAGACACCGCGCAAGGGCCGCCCCGCCGCGCTGGTGTCGTCCCCCTCCTCTCGAATCGCGCCAGCGATTCGAGAGGAGGGGGAAGGCGCAAAGCGCCTCAGGGGGAAGTGCCGAATTCAGGCCGCGCTCAGCCAATAACCAGCATTGAACGGGCTGCTCATGCGCAGCGCCAAGGGGGACACATCGACCAGTTTGTCGGTGGGCATTTTTTCTGCGGGCTCTGCTGCAATCTCGATCCGTTGGACTTTGGGTGCTTCACTGGCCTCGTTCGCCCGTTCTGCTTGGCTGTTGGATGCAGAACGGGCTACAGAAAAGAATAGAAACAGCGGAAGGGTATTTTCCGGTCGCTCCAGTAGTCCGCCGCATCCCGGAAGATATCGAGCAGCTGCTCCCGGGCTTCCTTGTCAAACTTCACGGTGGCCGGAATCTGCTCCAGCACCACGATGAAACCAGGCTGTGGGCCCGATTTGTGCAAGGGGTCTGTCATGCAGTCGTACAGCGCATCGAAGTTCTTGCCAAAGTGCGCCGGGAAGGTGAATTGCCCGGCGATGAGGTCAAGCACGTCCTGCTTGGTCTGTGCGTGGGCCAGGTTGGCATACAGAAAATGGTGGCCCATGGAGGTGGCAGCATCCTGCAGGTCCTGCACGCGGAAGGCGCGAATGGATTGCACGATATTGGCACGCACGCCACGCAGGGGCGTTTCCAGGTCTTTACGAAGTGGCGTCTGCATCTCCGCTACTCTTTCTAAATAAAGTCCACAAACTTCTGGCATTCCGCAGGGCCGGTGCATGCACCTTGCGGGTGGGAGGATTCAAAGGGCATACCGTGCACAGCCAAGATAGGACTGGCACACACGGCATGGAAGGGGTCACTCGACGATTTCGCGGAAACTGGCGTAGTGGTCGCCGGTGTAGTAGCAAGCGTCCGGCGTCCGGGGCTTCTGGCCTCCACACACAATGCGGCGCGCCCCCCGGTTGCGTGCGCCAGGCGTTCTGACGGTGTATTCGCGGTAGTAGCCGCGTTGCTGTGCTGGCAGGATGCGTTCACGGTTGCCAAAGACCGATCCATCTTTGTCGTACGGGAACGGCCCACCCTCCCGGATCAGCGCATAAGTGACCCGCCCCTGGGCAGGCAACTCGGCCAATGCAATGGAGGAAAGAGAACCAGCGGCAGACGGAGTTTGGCGGGCATGGCCCACCACCGGAGCCAACACAAACGCGGCACCCAAAACCCACAAAACCCCTGCTTTGCGAACCTGGGTGGCAAAAGCCTTCAGCATCAACGACACCTTTCAGAAACCACGGGTTAACCCGAAATTTCGAGCCCGTAGTGTGACGCAATACCCCCAAAAAGCAAGCGCCTGCCCAATTATTGGGCAGGCGCTTGGTGTGGGTGGTTGCCAAAAAAGTTGGCAGTTACTATCTTTTGAGGGCTTATCGCGACGCGTTAGCGTCGGCTACCGTCAAAGCCGTCATATTCACAATGCGGCGCACCGTGGTGCTGGCGGTGAGGATGTGCACCGGCTGCGCCGCGCCCAGCAACACAGGGCCAATGGCGATGTTGCCGCCCGCTGCGGTTTTGAGCAGGTTGTAGGAAATATTGGCCGCATCGATGTTGGGCAGCACCAGCAAGTTAGCGTCACCGATCAGGTCGCTGTGCGGCATGATGGCCGCACGGGCCTTGCTGTCCAGGGCCACGTCGCCGTGCATCTCGCCGTCCACTTCCAGCCAGGGCGCCTGCACGCGCAGCAGCTCCAGCGTCTGGCGCATCTTGACGGCGCTGGGCTGGTTGCTGGAGCCAAAGTTGGAGTGCGACAGCAGCGCAGCGCGGGGCTTGATACCAAAGCGCATCATTTCCTCGGCCGCCATCACGGTGATTTCCGCCAGCTGCTCGGCCGTAGGGTCGTAGTTGACGTGGGTATCGACCAGAAACACCTGGCGATCGGGCAGCAGCAGGCCGTTCATGCACGCAAACGTGGTCACGCCAGCGCGCTTGCCAATCACCTGGTCGATGTAATTCAGGTGCAGGTTGGTGTGGCCCCAGGTGCCTGCAATCAGGCCATCGACCTCGCCCTTGTGCAGCAGCATGGCGCCAATCAGCGACAGGCGGCGGCGCATTTCGATCTTGGCAATCGGCACCGTCACGCCCTTGCGCTCGGTCATGCGGTGGTAGGTTTGCCAGAAGTCGCGATAGCGGTGGTCTTGCTCCACGTTCACCACGTCGTAGTCACGCCCTTCCTGCAGGCGCAGGCCGAACTTCTCGATGCGCTCGGCGATCACCGTGGGGCGGCCAATCAGCGTGGGGCGGGCCACGCGCTCATCCACCACGATTTGCGCGGCGCGCAGCACGCGCTCTTCTTCCCCTTCGGCATAGGCCACGCGCTTCTTCGTGGCGCTCTTGGCGGCCGTGAAGATGGGCTTCATCATAGTGCCCGAGGCGTACACAAAGCTTTGCAGCTGGTCGCGGTAGGCATCCATGTCAGCGATGGGGCGCAGGGCCACGCCACTGTCGGCAGCCGCCTGGGCCACGGCGGGCGCAATCATCATCATCAAGCGGGGGTCGAACGGCTTGGGGATGAGGTACTCGGGGCCAAAAGCCAGCTGCTCGCCCACATAGGCCGCAGCCACCACTTCGCTTTGCTCGGCCTGGGCCAGCTCGGCAATGGCGTGCACGGCCGCAATTTCCATCTCCAGGGTGATGGTGGTGGCGCCGCTATCGAGCGCCCCACGGAAGATGTACGGGAAGCACAGGACGTTGTTGACCTGGTTGGGGTAGTCCGTGCGGCCCGTGGCGATGATGGCGTCGTCGCGCACCGCCTTCACGTCTTCGGGCTGGATTTCAGGGTTGGGGTTGGCCAGCGCGAAGATCAAGGGGCGTGCCGCCATCTTCTTGACCATGTCCTGTTTCAGCACGCCGCCTGCCGACAGGCCCAGGAACACGTCCGCGCCCTCGATCACTTCGCTCAGGGTGCGCTGATCGGTCTTCTGAGCGAACTGAATCTTGTCCTCGTCCATCAGCTCGGTGCGGCCTTCGTACACCACACCGGCCAGGTCGGTCACCCAGATGTTTTCGCGGGGGATGCCCAGCTTGACCAGCAGGCCCAGGCAGGCCAGGGCTGCAGCGCCCGCGCCCGAGGTCACCAGCTTCACGCTCTTGGGGTCTTTGCCCGCCACCTTCAGGCCGTTCAAGATGGCTGCGCCCACCACGATGGCCGTGCCGTGCTGGTCGTCATGGAAGACCGGAATCTTCATGCGTTCGCGCAGTTTGCGCTCGATGTAGAAGCAGTCAGGGGCCTTGATGTCTTCGAGGTTGATACCGCCGAAGGTGGGCTCCAGGCTGGCAATGATTTCGACCAGCTTCTCAGGGTCTTTCTCGTTGATTTCGATGTCAAACACATCGATGCCAGAGAACTTCTTGAAGAGGACGCCCTTGCCTTCCATCACCGGCTTGCCCGCCAGCGGGCCGATATCGCCCAGGCCCAGCACAGCGGTGCCGTTGGTCACCACGCCCACCAAGTTGCCACGGCTGGTGTACTTGAAGGCCGCGTTCGGGTCTTTGACGATTTCTTCACAAGGAGCAGCCACACCCGGCGAATAAGCCAACGCCAGATCGTGCTGGTTGACCATCTGCTTGGTGGCTGCGATGGCGATCTTGCCGGGCTTGGGAAACTCGTGGTATTCGAGTGCCGCGCGGCGCAGCTGGGCACGTTTGTCTGGGTTGTTGTTCTGGGCCGTGGTGTTCTCGGGCATGCAGTGTCTCCAGCTTGGGGTAAGGCGAAAGGAACACCGGGCACACGCCCGGCGAAGGCTGTCAGCTTTGTAAGGGTCTGAGATTGTAGGCGCCGTTACGTAAAAACCCTAGTAAGCGGATCTGCTTACTTCTCGGGAACGCATTGTGGCCTGGGTCCGGAGCGATTTTGTCCAATGGCCAATGCGTAAAAGCCATAGGGAATTGCGCTGAGCGCGACTACACCCAACAGGCGCGCTTCTTGCACTAACAGAGCCTATGCCCACCTTAAACACCTCCACTTTGGCAACACCTGCACAGCAGCTGGCACCCGCAGCCCTCACACCTGCAGCCTTCGCAGCCTTTGGCACCGTACTGCAAGCACCACCTGGCACAGGCCGCCTGATCAATGCAGGCACCAGTGAGCGGTTTGACCTGGTGGACGACCTGTGTCTGGGCCAACAAGGCGGGCGGGCACAAATGGCGCTGTTCCGGGCCCAGGCGCGGCAATTTCCCGTCGCGCTGGAAGAGATGGAGCGCCACCAACTGGGCAGCCAGTCGTTCATCCCCTTGGGACGCCGCCGCTTCGTGATCGTGGTGGCCGCCGCAGGCCTGCCCCCACAAGCATCCGATCTGCGCGCTTTTGTAAGCAATGGACTGCAAGGGGTCACCCTGGCGCCAGGTACATGGCACCACGCCTTAATGGCGGTGGATGCGGGCGATTTCCTGGTGGTGGAACGGGCCAGTTCCGCAGCCGACTGCGATACGTGGCTTTTGACCACCCCGCCCTGTTTGCAATGGAGCCCAGAGGACTGAACCGCTGCGATGCGGGCCGTGACAGGTGGCTGGACAAACTCCCCGTTCACCGAACTCAGGCCGCTGCAGCAATCCGCTCCGCCAACCCCACCAGTGATCTATCGCTGCCAGCGGGGCCCAGCAAGGACAGCCCCAACGGCGCTCCATCGCGCTGCGCCATCGGCATGGACAACTGCGGAAAGCCTGCCAGCCCTGCAATGCAGAGCATCTGGATGGCACGGTTGCGGTAGTCCTCCAGGCTGCTCTCGGGTGCAACCCGCAAGGGCGCCACATCGGGCATGGTTGGCATCAGCAACACCCCGTCGGCTCCCAACAAGTCGGCCATATGCTGCTTGAATCGACCGCGAAAGGCACCTGCAGCAGCCACCTGCGCATCGGTCACGGCGCGCGACCACGTAAACCGCTCTGCCACACCAGGCCCCAGGGGTGGGGCAAAGCGCTCGATCAGTGGACCATCCGTCATCCAGGCTTCACGGCCTTGCAGGTAGCGAAAGTTCCAGAACATCGCATCGAACGAATCCAGCGCTACCTCTACGCGGCTGGGCGCCCCCAGCACAGCGGTCACGCGCTGGGTGGCGGCCTGGAACGCATCCACCACACCGGGCGCCAAGAGGCCCCAAACATCGGCAGGCCACAGCACGCGTACCTGGGGCGACAGGGGCGGCACATCTGCCGCCAGCAGCACATCGGCAACGCGGGCAAAGGTGTGCGCATCGCGGGCGAACCAACCGCAAGTGTCCAGGCTGGGGGCCAAGTCCAGAGCGCCTTGCAGGCTGATACGCCCGTGCGTAGGACGCAAGCCATACAGACGGCAGTGGTTGGCCGGGGCACGCACCGACCCCCCGGTGTCTGTGCCCAAGGCAAAGTCACACAGTCCGGAGGACACCGCCGAAGCCGAGCCCGATGAAGAGCCTCCTGTGATGCGTGTGGGCGCAGCACCGTTGATGGGCGCGCCAAAGTGGGCGTTGTTGCCATTCATGGAAAACGCCAGCTCGTCGGTCACCGTTTTGCCGACCACGCGAGCACCTGCGTCCAGCAGTTTTTGCACCGTGGGCGCCGTCTGCGCCTTGATGCCCGACTGGGCCAGCACGAGCGGATTGCCGCCCCCCGTGGGGTAGCCAGCCACATCGAACAAATCCTTGACCCCGAAAGTCAGGCCCGACAGTGGGCCGGAGCCAGCATGGGCCAAAGGCACGTCGGGATAAGGCACAAAGGCATGGGCAGGGTCGTGCAAGGGCATGGCGGCAGTGGCGTTAATGGGTGAACAAAGCGGGAGCGGGGGCTGCGGCATCGAGAGCATCGGTGCGCAGGCAGCGGGCCTGGTGGCCGGGGACGATAGCCACCAGCGGGGGCTGCTGCAATCGACATGCCTCGGCGACCAGTGCACAGCGCTCAGCAAACGCACACCCTGGCGGCAATGCAGACAGGTCCGGCGGAGCCCCGCCAATGGTCTGCAGCGGCAGGCCGCGCGCCATGGCACCGTGGGCGCGGCTTTGCAACAGGGCCCGCGTGTAGGGGTGGCGTGGGTTGCGGATCAGGTCGTGGGCCGTGCCCTCTTCCACAATGCGCCCGGCATACATCACGGCAATGCGGTCGGCCACCTCCACCGCGGCACCAATGTCATGGGTGACAAAGATGACCGAAAGCCCCAAATCACGCTGCAGCTCACGCAACAGCAGCAGGATCTGGATCTGCACCGTGGCATCCAGCGCCGTGGTGGGCTCATCGGCCAACAGCAGCTGCGGGTGGCAGGCCAGGGCCAGGGCGATCATGGCGCGCTGGCGCATGCCGCCCGACATTTCATGGGGGTAAGCCTGCAGACGGCGCTCTGGACTGGGGATGCGCACACGCTCGAACAACGCCAGCGCGCGCTGTTGGGCCTGGGTTGCGGTGGCGGCGGGCTCATGGCGCCGGATGGCCTCCACGATCTGCGCACCCACGGTGTACACCGGGTCCAGCGCCAGCAAAGGCTCCTGGAAGATCATGGAAGTGACCTTGCCCCGGTAGTCCGCCAAAGCCTTGCCCGACAAGGCCAGTACATCCATGCCCGCCACCCGCACTTCACCACCCAGGCGCGTGCGCCGCTCGGGGTGCAAACGCAGCAGCGTGCGCAAGGTGACGCTTTTGCCCGAGCCGGACTCACCAATCAGTGCCACCACTTCGCCCCGGCCCACCTGCAAGCTCACTCCGCTGACGGCCTGCACGGGCTTGCGACCTCCGGTGAAGGTGACACTCAGGTCGCGTAGCACCACCATAGGCTCTTCGTTGGATGTGGACATCATGGTCGGATTTTTCTCTGGATGAGTTCAGCGACGGGACGGCATTGAGGAAGGTCACCAAAGGCGTGCCATGGTTGCCGGGCTTTCATGCCACCTGGCGCAAAGGCAAGGCGTTGGGATGGCCGCTGCCGGATTCGTGTTGCAGGCAGGCCACCATGCGCACGGGCGTGGCCCACGTGCGCTGCGGCACCTGTTGCGCACACACGGGCGCCGCCAGGCCGCAGCGCGGGTGAAACCGGCACCCCGGAGGCGGCTGGATAGGGTTGGGCGGGTCTCCCGCCAAAGGGGCTTCTTCAGTGCGGTGGTCCGGGTCCATCGACGGCATGGACGACAAAAGGGCTGCGGTGTAGGGGTGCGCAGGCTGCTCAAAGAGCGCATCCGAAGGCCCGATCTCTGCCACCTGGCCCAGGTACATCACCATCACCCGGTCACTCATGTAATGCACCACATTCAGGTCGTGGCTGATGAAGACATAGGTCAGGCCAAACTCCGCCTTCAGGTCGGTCAGCAGGTTCAGCACCTGGGCTTCCACCGATTTGTCGAGGGCGGAGACGGCTTCGTCCAGGATCACCATGCGCGGCTGCAAAGCCAGCGCCCGTGCAATGTTCACCCGCTGCCGCTGACCGCCTGAAAGCTCGTGCGGGTAGCGCTCTGCAAAGCGCGTAGGCGCCAGACCCACGCGGTCCAGCAGGTTGCGGGCGCGGGCGACGGCATCGCGCCTTGGCAGTCCGTGCACCTGCGGTCCAAAGGCCACCGAGTCTTCAATGGTCAGGCGCGGGTTCAGCGATGCATAGCTGTCCTGAAACACCATTTGTACCTGCCGCCGAAACTCCTTGAGTGGCAGGTCACGGCTGCCCACCGTGCGGCCGTCAAAAATGACCTCGCCCGCCGTGGGCTCCATCAACTGCATCAATAGCCGCGCCGTGGTGGACTTGCCGCAGCCCGACTCCCCCACCACCCCGAGTGTTTCGCCTTTGATCACCTCAAAGTCCACGCCGTCCACCGCGTGCACCACGCCACCGCCGCGCCCGAACGCGTCCTTCTTGAGCGGGAAGTGCTTGACCAAGCCCCGCACGGTGAGCAACGGCTGCGCAGGTCCGCCGACATCCAGGTTCACATGCATGGCATCAGCCCTTGTTGTCCATGGCCGACCGCAGGCCGTCCGAGAGGATGTTGAACGAGATGGAGGTGATGAAAATCATCAACCCGGGCAGTGCAGCCACCCAGGGCTGCACGTAGATGGCCGTGCGCAAGGTGTTGAGCATGAGGCCCCACTCGGGCTCGGGCGGCTTCACACCCAAGCCCAGAAACGACAGGCCTGAGGCCAGGATCATCGACACCGCAATCAGGCTGGTGGCATACACGAAGATGGGGCCCAGCACATTGCCCAGCACGTGCACCCGCACGATGGTGAAGGCATTGGCCCCCGACGCGCGCGCGGCCTCCACATAGTCGCGGTTGCGCACCTGGGTGGTCACGCTCTCGGCCACGCGCACGATCTGCGGGATGAACACGATGGTCAGCGAGATGAGCGAGTTGACCATGCCCGCGCCCAGCACACCCGACAGCGCAATGGCCAACAGCACCGAGGGGAAGGCATAGAACACATCCACCGTGCGCATGATGGCGGTGTTCACCAGGCCACCGGCATACCCTGCCACGATGCCGATGACCGAGCCGATTACAAACGCACACACCACCGGTGTTATGCCAATGAACAGGGACAGCCGGGCACCCACAATCAAGCGCGAGAGCATGTCGCGCCCCAGCTCGTCGCTGCCCAGCGGAAGGCCCTCGGTGCCGATGGGTTTGAGGCGCTTGAGCATGGACGATGCATACGGGTCAGCGGGCGCAATCCACGGCCCGAACACGGCCAGGGCGATGAGTACCACCACCACCAGGGCCGCCCCCATGGCGACGGGGTCGTGCGTGAAGCGGATGAAGGCCGCCGTCCAGTACCCACGCGATCGCTGCGCTGGCAACGCGCCTGCAGCCAAGGCATCCGGTGACGATGGGGCAGGGGACAAAGAATGGGGTGAAGACGCGGCAGTCAAGATGGTCATGGAGGTCCCTCCTTCAAGCGCGGGCAATGCGCGGATCCAGCAGCGTTTGCAGCATGTCCACCAGCAAGTTGAGCAACACAAAGAACAAGGCCAATACCAGAATGGTTCCCTGCAGCAAAGGCAGGTCGCGCTGGAAGATGGCGGAGTTGAGCAAGAAGCCCGTGCCCGGCCAGGAGAACACGGTCTCGATCAGGATAGAGCCCCCCAACAGGTAGCCCAGTTGCAGCCCCATCACCGCCAGCGCCGTAGGCGCTGCGTTCTTGACCATGTGGCGAAACACACCAAAGTGCGTGAGCCCCTTGGCCCGCAGGCCCACAATGAACTCCTGGTCCAGAATTTCGGCCACCAGGGCACGCACGGTGCGCGCGATGATGCCCATCGGGATCACCGACATCGTGATGGCAGGAAGCACCAGGAACTGCAGGTGCTCCCAGTCCCAGGCCCAGTCGGACGAGCCCCCCGGGCCCGCCCCCGTGGCGGGTAGCCAGGCCAGCTGCGAGCTGAAAACGATCACCATCACCATGCCCAGCCAGTAGTGCGGCACGCTCACCCCCAGCACCGACAGCAGGGACGCCAGCCGGTCTACCCACGAGTGGCGAAAGTACCCCGCCACAAAGCCAAACAGACTGCCCAGCACAAAGCCAATGGCTGTGGCCACCACGGCCAGGCGCAGGGTGTTGGCCACGGCCGTCATCACTTCGCCCGCCACGGCGCGGTTGCTGGCAATCGATACGCCCAGGTCACCGTGCAGTGCGCGCCACACCCACATCGCAAACTGCTCAGGCAGCGATCGGTTAAACCCATACAACTCGCGCAACTGGGCCTGCAGCTCGGCCGAGGCGTCGGGCGGCAAGATAGACACCAGCGGATCGCCAGGGGCCAGGTGCACCAGTAAAAAGCACACCAGCGCCACGCCCAGCATGATAGGCAGGGCATAGACGATGCGGCGCAGCAGATAAGCAACCATGGGACAGTCCTGCAACGGGGTGAAGGGTCAAGCTGCGCGCCCGCAGGGGCTGGGCGCTGGGCGCAGGGCGCAGGGCGCAGGGTGCAGGGTTCGCGCCGGGCTGGCCGGTGTGACCCTGCCCGGACATCAATCCATCGTCATCGTGGCGATGTCAATGAACCAGCTCTTGGGCTGCACCACGTTCTTGACCTTGGCCGACAGGGCACGCGGCCCCACGTCGTGGGCGATCCAGACAAACGGTGCGTCTTCCACGATGTGGGCATGCAACTTGGCCAGGGCAGCGTCACGGGCCTTGTCGTCAAAACTGGTGCGGGCATCGGCCACCAGCTTGTCCACCTCGGCATTGCCGTAGTAACCCCAGTTGTTGGACACCGGCGGGAAGGCCTTGGTGCTCACAAATCGCACCATGGCAAAGAACGGATCCATGGCGGCAAAGCTGATGTTCACGGCGTTCGCGCCATTGGCTGACGGGTCCTTGGCGCCCTTGCGCCAGTTGGTGAACAAGGTGTTCCACTCGATCACGTCGAACTGCACGTCGAAGTAGCACTGCTTGAGGGACTGCTGCGCAAACTCATTCATCGGCAGTGGCTGCATCTGTCCCGATCCCGAGGCCGAGATCTGCACCTTCACCTTGATGGGCTTGGCAGCCGAGTAGCCCGCCTGCGCCATCAAGGCCTGTGCCGCCTTCACGTCGTACTTGATGTCGAACTTGGGGTTGCCCCACCAGGGGTGGCCGGGCGGCACCGTGCCCTTGGGCTCGGCCATCATGCCGCCCAGCAGCTGCTTCATGCCGCCACGGTCAATGCACAGGTTGGCCGCCTGGCGCACACGCTTGTCCAGCCAGGGCGAGCCCTCAGCAAACGACAGCTGCCACGGCCATACGTGGGGCTGGGCGTTGGAGTAAATCTTGAAACCACGCTGCGTGATCTGCGGCATGGCATCGGGCGCAGGCGCCTCGATCCAGTCCACCTGGCCGCCCAGCAACGCGGCCGTGCGGGCATTGGCCTCAGGCATGGGCAACATCACCACCTTGTCGATCTTGGGCGTGCGCTTGGCATCCCAATACGCCTTGTTGGCGGCCAGCTCCAGGCGCTCACGCGCCACAAACCGCGTCACCTTGAAGGGACCCGAACCCGCGGGATCGGCCGCAAAGGCGGTCCACGCAGCCTTGGACTTGTCGGCCGGTGTGGCGCCAGAGGCTGCATCAAACTTCTTCTGCCAATGTGCAGGCGAGGCCATGAACAGATTGGTGAGGTTGATGGGCAGAAAGGCATCGGGCTCGCTGGTTGTCAGCTCTACCGTGAGGTCGTCGATCTTGCGGGCCGAGCGCAGCGTGGGCATGCGCGACGCCGTCACGCCCACCTGGCTGGCGTCAAAGTGCACGGCGTCCTTGTCCAGCACCTTGGCCACATTCCACACCACCGCATCGGCATTGAAGGCCGAGCCATCATGGAATTTGACACCAGGGCGCAGCTTGAAGACCCACTTGGTCTTGTCCTTGGCATCTACCGCCCACGCGGTAGCCAGCCCCTCGATCAGCACGCTCGGTGCATCGGCCTTTGACAAATCCCATTGCGTGAGCGAGTCGTAGATGGGAATGCCGGTGAAGCGGTTGCCCTCAAAGCCCTGGTCAGGCTGCCCCAGCGTGCGCGGAATGTCGGCAGCCGTCATGGCAATGCGCAGCACTTTGTCCTGCGCCACCGCAGCGCTGCCACCCATGAGCGTGAGGGCCGAGAACAGGGCCAACACCAACGCGTTGCGACGCTGGGGGAGAGATTGCGACGTCAGGACATTGCGCATGGATTCACCTTCAAAAGGGGTTGCGGGTTGATGGATGCAACACCCTTCAAGCAATTGATATGCCACGCGAAATACGCCAGCACAGCCCCCGTTGCACCACGCTGCAGCCCTCGCACCCTGGTCCCACCACACTGGTGCGTAAACCGCTGCCTCAGACCCCATCCCCAACGTCCGCGCACCAAAGAAAACGGCCCACAAGGGGCCGTCTCTGCAGGAGCGCGCTGCGCTTCTTAGCGCCTGCTCATCGGCTGCTCGGGAAGCTGAACACCGCGCCTTCGCGCACGCCCGCCGATGGCCAGCGCTGCGTGATGGTCTTGCGCTTGGTATAGAAGCGCACGGCGTCGGGACCGTAGGCGTGCAGGTCGCCGAACAGGCTGCGCTTCCAGCCACCGAAGGAGTGGTAGGCCACCGGCACCGGCAGGGGCACGTTCACGCCCACCATGCCGACCTGGATGTGGTCGGTGAAGTAGCGGGCGGCCTCGCCGTCGCGGGTGAAGATGCAGGTACCGTTACCGTATTCATGGTCGTTGATGAGCTGCATGGCTTCCTGCAGCGTCTTTACGCGCACCACGCCCAGCACGGGGCCGAAGATTTCTTCCTGGTAGATCTTCATGCCGGGTTTGACGTTGTCGAACAGGCAGGCGCCCAGGAAGTAGCCTTCTTCATGGCCCGCCACCTTCACCGAGCGGCCGTCGACCACCAGCGTGGCGCCTTCGGCCACGCCGCTGTCCACATAGGCCTTCACTTTCTCGAAGTGGGGCTTGGTCACCAGCGGGCCCATGTCGTTGCTGTTGTCGGTGCCGGGGCCGACCTTCATCTTGGCGATCTCGGTCTTGAGGCCCGCAATCACGGCATCGCCCACTGCGTCGCCCACGGCCACCAGCAGCGGGATGGCCATGCAGCGTTCGCCGCACGATCCATACGCCGCGCCCATCAGCGCGCTCACGGCGTTGTCCACATCGGCGTCGGGCATCAGCACCGCGTGGTTCTTGGCGCCGCCCAGGGCCTGCACGCGCTTGCCGTGCTTGCAGCCTTCGGCGTAGATGTATTCGGCAATCGGCGTGGAGCCCACAAAGCTCACGGCCTTCACGCGCGGGTCTTGCAGCAGCGTGTCCACGGCCAGCTTGTCGCCGTTGACCACGTTGAGCACGCCCGGTGGCAGGCCCGCCTCCAGCGCGAGCTGGGCGATGAACAGGGTGCTGCTGGGGTCGCGCTCGGAGGGCTTGAGCACGAAGGTGTTGCCGCAGGCCACGGCCATGGGCCACATCCACAGCGGCACCATGGCCGGAAAGTTGAAGGGGGTGATGCCCGCAGTGACGCCCAGCGCCTGGAACTCGCTCCAGCTGTCGATATTGGGGCCCACGTTGCGGCTGTGCTCGCCCTTGAGCAGTTCGGGCGCGTAACTCGCGTATTCCACGTTCTCGATGCCGCGCTGCAGCTCGCCGTGCGCGTCGGCCACCACCTTGCCGTGTTCGGCGGTGATCAGGGCGGCGATCTTGTCGGCGTTCTCTTCGAGCAGCACTTTCAGCTTGCTCATCACCCGTGCGCGCTTGAGTGGCGGTGTGTTGCGCCAGGCGGGGAAGGCGGCCTCTGCGGAGGCGATGGCGGCTTCCACCGTGGCTTTGCTCGCCAGCGCCACGCTGGTGGTCGACTGGCCGGTGGCGGGGTTGAACACAGGCTGCGTGCGCTCTGTGTCGGCAACGAGCTTGCCGTCGATCAGGTGGCCGACGGTGGTGGTGACGTTCTTGTCGTGGTTCATGGTGATTTCAAGTAAAAATTGCCTCCAGCGCTTGCTGAATAAGCGCCAGCAGCTATCAAATTAATAGTACTCAAGCCGCAACAGCCTGGGTCTCCAGCGTGGGCAGCACGTGCCCCAAGGCCCGGTCGATGAACTCCTGCTTTTCGCCCACCGGGGCAAAGTAGTGCAACACCTCGCGCGCGGCGTCCAGCCCCTTGAGGCGCGCGATCAGCCAGGCCACCAGGTACTGCGACGCCATGCACCCGCCCGCCGTGGCCACGTTGCCGCGGGCGGCAAAGGCACGGGGCACCACGTCCACGCCCGACTCCACCACCCAGGGTTTGCTGGTCAGGTCGGTGCAGGCGGGCACACCACCCAGCAGGCCCAGGCGGCCCAGCAGGTAGGTGCCAGAGCACTGCGCCGCCAGCAGCTGGCGTGCGGGGTTGAGCACGCGCAACGGCTCCATCAGCGCTGGGGTGTTGGCCACTTCGCGCGTCTTCATGCCGCTGCCAATCAGCACAGCGTCGGCTTGGGCCAGCTGGCCCAGGTCTTCATGGGCGTCGATGGTCAGCCCGTTCATGGACGTGACGCGCGGAGTGGGGCTTGCGATGCGCACCTGCCAGTCCTTGTCGCCCAGCAGGGCGATACGGTTCAGCATGCCAAACGCCACCAGCGAATCCAGGTCGTTGAAGGCATCGAAAGTGAGGATGGAAATGCGCATGGGCAGGGCCTGGCGGCTTATGCCGTTTCTTGCAGGGAATCGCCCAGCGCGCTGACCATGCGGTCAATCTCAGCCTCGGTGCTGATGAAGGGGGGCGCGAGCTGGATGGTGTCGCCACCGTAGCGCACGTAAAAGCCCTTGTCCCAGCACTTCATGGCGATCTCGTACGGGCGCTTGGCGGGCTCACCGGGCAGCGCGCTGATGGTGATGCCAGCGGCCAGGCCATAGTTGCGAATGTCGGCCACATGCTTGGCGCCCTTGAGTCCATGTACGGCGTTCTCAAAGTAGGGTGCCAGCGCCTTCACGCGGCCGGGCATGTCTTCCTTTTGCAGGATGTCGAGCACCGCGTTGCCCGCCGCGCAGGCCACGGGGTGGGCCGAGTAGGTGTAGCCGTGGGTGAACTCCAGCATGTACTCGGGGCCGCCCTGCGCCATGAAGGTGTCGTAGATCTCCTTTGTGGCAATCACGCCGCCCAGCGGCTGCGCGCCATTGGTGACCTGCTTGGCAAAGTTCAGGATGTCGGGCGTCACGCCAAAAGCCTCGGAGCCCGTCCAGGCGCCGCAGCGGCCAAAGCCTGTGATGACTTCGTCAAAAATCAGCAGGATGTTGTTCTGCGTGCAGATCTCGCGGATGCGTTCCAGGTAGCCCTTGGGCGGAATCACCACACCGGCCGAGCCGGAGAAGGGCTCCACGATCACCGCGGCGATGTTGGAGGCGTCGTGCAGGGCGATCACGTCCAGCAGCTTGTCGGCCAGCGCGCGGCCGTCGGTGTCGGGCATGCCACGAAAGAACGAGCCTGCGGGCGGCTGGGTGTGGGGAATGTGGTCAGCCTCGATACCCTGGCCAAAGGTCTTGCGGTTGCCCACGATGCCGCCCACGGAGATGCCGCCGTAGTTCACGCCGTGGTAGCCCTTTTCGCGGCCAATCAGGCGCGTCTTGCTCGCCTGGCCCTTGGCGCGCCAGTAGGCGCGGGCCATCTTGAGCGAGGTGTCGGCCGACTCGGAGCCCGAGCCGGTGAAGAACACGTAGTCCAGGCCCGCAGGCGTCAGCTCTTTGAGCTTGTTGGCCAGCGCAAACGAGGCGGGGTGGCCGAACTGGAACGCGGGCGAATAGTCGAGCGTGGCGGCGGCGCGGCCAATGGCTTCGGCCACCTCCTTGCGGCCATGGCCCAGGCCCGAGCACCACAGGCCCGAGAGGCCGTCAAAAATCTTGCGCCCTTCGGCGTCGGTGTAATAGGCGCCCTGGCCGCTCACGATCATGCGCGGCTTGGCCTTGAAGTTGCGGTTGCCCGTAAAGGGCATCCAGTGGGCGTCGAGCCAGGCGGCGTCGGTGCGCACAGCGGCTTCGGGATGGGGGTCGATGACGGCGAAGCTCATGGCGTTCTCCTGGCAATGGATAGGGACGGACACAACATTCTCAAAGCGCCATTGTTGGGGGCGGTGTTAATCTCTCAAATGAAGCAATATCCATGTTTACTTGAGGATTTATGCAAGTAAAAACCAGTGCCGCCCTGCCCAAGGCAGCACCCGCCAAACACCGCGCCGTGCTGGGCCAGCTCAGCGACATGGACTTGCGCCTGCTACAGGTGTTCAAGGCCGTGGTGGAGTGCGGCGGCATGTCGGCCGCAGAGCTAGAGCTGAACATCGGCACCAGCACCGTCAGCCGCCACATGAAGGACCTGGAAACGCGACTGGGCCTGACGCTGTGCCGCCGGGGCCGTGCGGGCTTTGCGCTGACGGGGGAAGGGCAGCGCGTGTACGACGAAACCCTGCGCTTGCTCAGCGCGGTGGACGCGTTTCGCAGCAGCATTGACGACATCCACTCGCGCATGGGAGGGCAACTGGCCATTGCGGTGTTTGACAAAACGGCCAGCAACCCCGCGGCACGCATCAGCGAAGCCATCGCGGCGTTCTCCGCCCAGGCGCCGGGCGTGAACCTGCAATTGCATGTGGGCTCAATCAACGCCATTGAGCGCGGCGTGATGGACGGCAGCTACCACGTGGGCATCATCCCCGCCCACCGCAGCTCGCAAAGCCTCACCTACACCGATCTGTTCACCGAAACCATGCTGCTGTATTGCGGCCCTGGGCACCCGCTGTTTGGTGCTCAGCATGCCAGCCTGGACTGGGAGAGCGTGCGCCACCACCCATTTGCCGGGCTGGGCTACCACTCGCCCAATATGGAGTTGAGCCACCGCGCTGAACTCACCCGTGCTGCCACGGGGTTTGACCAGGAGTCGATTGCCACGCTGATCCTGTCGGGGCGGTTTCTGGGTTTTTTGCCTGACCACTACGCAGAAGCCTTTGAGCGCGCGGGCCGCATGCAGGCGGTGCAACCCGACCAGTTTCACTACGAATGCAAGTTCGTGAGCCTGGTGCGCCGCTCACCCGCCCCATCGCGGGCCACCCAGGCGTTTCAGGATTGCCTGGCGCGGGCCCACTTGCCTTGACGCGGCAAGCGTCCGACAATCCTCCCAATTGCAACATTTTGTGAGGCCTTTTTATGGCAAGCCTTTCTTCCATTGGCAACTCTGGCCTGCAAGCAGCCCAGTTGAGGCTGGATGCATCGGCCCACAACGTGGCCAACCTCAACACCCCTGGCTTTCGCCGCCAAGTGGTCGAGCAAACAGAAGCCCCCGGCAGCAACGGGGTGCAAGCCAGCGTGCAACGCGATGGGCAAGTGGGCTCGGCGCTCGAGAAAGACGTGGTGGAGCAAATGTCCGCCACCTACGCTTTCAAAGCCAATGTGCAGGTGATCAAGACCAATGACCAGATGATGGGCGCCTTGCTCAACACCAAGGCATAGGCGCACACCCGCATACGGGTCCGCGCCAAAAGCCTTCTGACGCCCAAAAGCCCAAAACAAAGGGGCTCCATCTTTTCGGATGGAGCCCCTTTTGCATGGCGTGTAGCACTGGCCAGCCTAATTCAATTCGCCGTACTGGGTGCTGCTCAGATCCGGGCTGGGCGCGTCAGAGCCGGGCATTTCGGTGTCGGCAAACCCTGTGGAACTGGACGGTGGCAGCAAAGGCCCCGAGCGCACGGGAACCCCAGGGCGGGTCGCTGCCGCCGGAGCGGCGGTGGGGCTGCTGGCAGCATCGGCCAGTGCACGTTTGAAAGCGGCTACTTCGTCGGCTTCGATGGGCTCGTAGCGCGACGGCGTGGCGCGGGCCAATGGGGCAGGGCCGGTGTTAGACGCGGGGAGCAGCGGCGCAGGCGCTGTGGCACCTGTGGAGGGACGTGCCGCAGCGGTGGGCGTGGCCGGGAAGCGTGCAGCAGGCTCGGCGGGGAACAGCAGCGAAGAAGACGATGCGAGGACTGGCGCGGGCGCAGCGACTGGCACCGGGGCCGGAGCAGACTTGCGCGCCAGATTGGGGGCAGACAAAGAGCCCTGCGGCTGCGTGGGCGTAATGCCTTTTTGGGGCAGCCCCACCGCCACGTGGTCATTGATGCGCCAGTACACCGCTGTCACCACGATGTCGTAGCGGGTTTTGGCCGTCTGGGCGATCAAGGCTTCGATTTCGCTCAGGCGGGTGGTCTCGCCACCGTACTCGCGGGCCAAATCCATCATCACCAAGAACTGGCGGCCTCGCTGGTCCAGCGACAGCACCTTGAACTTGTAGCTGGCCGACAAAACGCCTGCGCGCACCATGGCATCACGCACCACGGTGTAGAGCAGCTCGCGCCGCTCCATGCGTTCGTTTTTGCGGTTGGCTGCGTGCTCTGGGGGGTTGGGCTCCAAAAGCGGCTGTCCTGGTCGCCCAGGCGCCAGAGGCACAGTGGCATCGGCATTCATCAGCCCGGAGGGCTCTGCCCCGCCGCTGCGGGGCTTGGCCTTGGGCGGTGCAGGTTTGCGACTGAACCAACTGAACAGAGACATGGCTTGCTTTCTTCGGAAGGGCGCCCGTAATAAATCCGAATCGAGTGTAACGTGGTGTTTGGGTGCCCAAGGTGCGTAGTGCCCGCAGGCGCACCCAAACAGTGCGCAGTGTCAGGTGGCCGCAACGCGGCGTTTGCGGTTGCCCAGCCGCTTGGCCAGCACCGAGCCCACCGCCATGGTCAGCGCCAAAGCAATAGCAGGCTGGCGGTTGGCCAGCTCGGTAAACCGCAGCGCGTGCAACGCCCAGAGCTTGCAAGGAACACTGGTCTGCACCGTGGCAGAGCGCGGGCGGTGCGAGAAGAAAGCGCCTTCACCCACCACGGAGCCTGGGCCCACAACGGCCAGGCGCAAACGCTCTTTTTCGTCTTGGTAGTGCACGCTCAGGTTGCCGCTCTCGACCAGATACAGGGTGCGGTCTGTGGTGCCCTGGGTGAACACGGTGTGACCCGCTGGAAACACCGTGGGCTGCAAATAAGGTGCGATGGCTTCCCACTGCGTTGGCGACAAAGGGTTGGTCATGGCGTCGTCTGCATTGGCCTGGGCAATGGCGTCAATGAGACCGCGAAGGTCAACTCGGGGGGCTGTGGGCGTTATGGCATTCATGGTGATGCGGAAAGTACCTGCGTTACAGCATGGACACAAGCGCTGCTTACGTCCGTTTACAACAAAGAGCACCCCGCACGCAGCGTCACTTGCCGATGCAGAAGCTCGAAAAAATTACGCCCAACAGATCGTCGGACGAAAACTCGCCAGTGATGGCGCCCAAGGCGTTTTGCGCCAATCTCAACTCCTCGGCCAGCAGATCCAGTGCCGGCGAGGCAATGAGCAATTGGGCCGATGCCTGCTCCAAGTGGCCTTGCACTTGCGCCAAGGCCTGCACATGGCGTGCCCGCGCAATGTAAATGCCTTCAGGAGCCGACTGCCAACCAGCCACTTCCAGCAGTATCCGACGCAATGCATCCAGGCCATCACCCGTACGCGCAGAAATCCTTACCGAGCGTCGGCTCGCTTCGTTCGGTTCATTCGATTTGGCAACGGCTTCGGTGCCCAGGCTGGCGCAATCGGTTTTGTTCCAAACATCGATCACTGGAACGGAGGCCGGGATTTTCTGCTGCATGGAGTCCGCCACCGCAGCATCGGCAGCGCAGTACTCCGGCAGGTAGGCGCGCGACAGGTCGTGCAAAAACAGCACGGCGTCTGCACCCTCGATCTCGGTCCAGGCACGCGCAATGCCGATGCGCTCGACCTCATCGTCACTGTCGCGCAGGCCTGCGGTGTCAATGACGTGCAGCGGCACCCCTTCGATCTGGATGGTTTGCTGCACCTTGTCGCGTGTGGTGCCCGCAATCGGCGTGACGATGGCCAGCTCAGCCCCAGCCAGGGCATTGAGCAGCGAACTCTTGCCCGCATTGGGCTGGCCAGCAATGACCACCTTGATGCCCTCGCGCAGCAGGGCCCCCTGCTGTGCACGCTGCCGCACCTGGGCCAGCGTGGCCTGCAAGCGCTCCAGTTGGCCGCGAGCATCGGCTTTTTCCAGAAAATCGATGTCCTCTTCCGGAAAATCCAGCGTGGCTTCCACCAGCATGCGCAGGTGGATCAGCGCATCGCGCAGCGCGTGGATTTCTTGCGAGAACGCCCCCGTCAACGACCGACTGGCACTGCGCGCTGCCGCTTCGGTGCTGGCATCGATCAGATCGGCAATCGCCTCGGCCTGGGCCAAGTCGATCTTGTCATTCAAAAAAGCGCGCTCAGTGAACTCGCCTGGCTGGGCAACACGCAAGCCTGGGAGCACGGCACCAGCGTGCGCTGCGGGTGCCTGGGCCGCCTGCAAGCAACGCGCCAGCAGCAATTGCAGCACCACGGGACCACCATGGGCCTGCAGCTCCAGCACATCTTCGCCGGTGTAGGAGTGGGGCGCAGGAAAGTACAGCGCCAGCCCTTGGTCAATGGCCTGGCCCTGCGCATCCCGAAAAGGCAGGTAGGTGGCCTCGCGTGGGCGCAGCTCCCGCCCGCACAGCGCCTGCACCAATGGCGCCAGTCCTTTGCCAGAGACTCGGACGATACCCACAGCCCCTCGGCCGGGAGCGGTGGCAATGGCAACGATGGGGTCAACGTGACGGGCAAGCATGGGGAGGCACTTTACACAAGGCAAGGCCATGCCAGCGAGAGGCAACACACCTTGCAAGAATGAAAAAGGCCGCTTGCGCGGCCTTGGAGGGGTTGAGAACGGCTTCTCAGGATCGCAAAGATCACTTGAACTTCGGCAGATTGAACTGCGGTGGAACGCCCATGCGGGTGTTGATGATCCACTGCTGCGCAATCGACAGGATGTTGTTCGTCAGCCAGTACAGCACCAGGCCGGCAGGGAAGAAGAAGAACATCACGCTGAAGATCAGCGGCATGAACCACATCATCTTGGCTTGCATCGGGTCTGGGGGTGCGGGGTTCAGTGCGGTTTGCAGCAAGGAACTGGCCGTCATCAGCAAAGGCAGGATGAAGAACGGGTCTGGCGCCGACAGGTCGTGGATCCAGCCGATCCAGGGCGCGTTGCGCATTTCCACGCTGGACAGCAGCACCCAATACAAGGCGATGAACACCGGGATCTGGATCATGATCGGGAAGCAGCCCCCCATGGGGTTGACCTTCTCTTCGCGGTAGATGCGCATCATCTCCTGCTGCATCTGCTGCGGCTTGTCCTTCAGGCGCTCGCGCAACTCCATGATCTTGGGGTTGATGGCCTTCATCTTGGCCATGCTGGCATAGGCCTTGGCATTGAGCCAGTAGAACGCGATCTTGAGCAGCAGCACCAGCGCCACGATGGACCAGCCCCAGTTGTTCAACAGCGCATGCAGTTGGTCCAGCAGCCAGTACAGGGGCTTGGACAGGATCGCCAGCATGCCGTAGTCCTTGACCAGCTCCAAGCCAGGCGACAGCTCTTTGAGCATGGTTTCGACCTGAGGGCCGGCAAACAGGCGCGCATCCACCGACTTGCTGCTGCCCGGCTCCAGGCTGCCCAGCGAGGCAATCATGCCCACCGAGTACAGGTTGTCGCTCACCTTACGGGTGAACAGATCACGCTGAACGCCGTCGGCCACCAACCAGGCACTGGCAAAGTAGTGCTGCACCATGGCGACATAACCATTGGTCGACTCCTTGGGGATGTCGGCCTTGCCGTTCTCAATTTCCTTGAACTCGATCTTCTGGTACTTCTTGGCCTCGGTGTACACCGCAGGGCCTGTGAAGGTCGAGTAGAACGAGGACTCTCCTGGCGGCTTGTTACCGTCACGCACCAACTGCAGGTACAGCTGAGGCGAGACGGCGGTGCTGCCTGCGTTCACGACTTCGTGCTTGACGGCGATGTCGTAGGCGCCGCGCTTGAGCGTCCAGGTCTTGATCAGCTTGACGCCGCCTTGCTCTGGCGACTCGAAGCGGATGCTCAGCTCGTTCTCGCCATCCTTGAGCGCACGCGGGCCAGGCACCGCCGTCATCACGGTCTTGTGCGTAGGGTAGCTGCCGCCAATCAGGCCGGTTTGTGCGGCATAGACCCGTTGCGTGCTCTCATCGAACAGCACAAAGTTCTTGGTCTTGTCGGTCATGTCCGCGTGCTTGAGCAACTCGGCATGCACGAGCGAACCGCCTTCGCCGTCAAACGTCAGTCGATAGACGTCGGTGGTGACTTCGATTTTTTCGCGCGCCACGGAGGCTGCCGGAGCAGGCGTTCCAGGCACAGCAGCAGCCCCGATGGAGGCCACGGCTGGCGCGGTGGAGCCAGGCACGCTGGCAACCCCGGCTTTGGGTGCCGATGCGCCAGCCGCTGGGGCCGCAGCACCCACGGCCGCTGGCGATGGGAAAAACGTGGCCTTGTTGCCGTTGTGCACTTGCCACTTGTCCCACAGCAAAACCATGGAAAAGCCAAAAATCACCCACAGGATGGTGCGGCGAATGTCGTTCATGAAGACTTCTTTGGTGAGGATGGTTGGGTGTTGGAAGGGTTCAGTCGCGAGAACAACCGCAAGCTGCGCGGCAATTCCTGCGGCACCGGATCATGCCCCCCGTCACACCAGGGGTGGCAGCGTACCAGCCTGCGCAGCGTGAGGTAACTCCCCACGGCAGCGCCATGCTGTTCCAGGGCCTGAAGAGAATACGCCGAGCAGGTGGGCTCAAACCGGCAGGCCGAGCCCAGCCAGGGGCTGAGTATCAACCGATAGCCTTTGACCACACCGATCAGCAGGGCTCGCATCATGGCGCAGCCTCTGGGGCCACAACCGCAGGCTCGGCCTTGGCAGCTGCGCTGGGTGGGCGCTTGGTGGCCTGCCCAAACAATTGCAGCAGTTCGGCGCGCACAGCCTGTTTGAGCTGGTCCGAGGTAGCGCTTACAAACTGCTTGCGATCAAACGCCGTGCGCAAGCGCACCACATGGGCAGCCTGCGGCAATTGGGCCTCAAACGCAGCGCCCACGGTGTAAATCTGGCGCTTGATGGTGTTGCGCGTAACGGCACGGCGCGCCCAACGCTTGGGCACCATGGCCCCTAGCCACACATCGGGCACGACAAACAGGGCCTGCGGCCCTTGCACAGAAAGCAAGGGACCGGGCCCTGAAGGTGACGTGGACGCTGCTGGCGAACTGCCTGCCGCGAGTACCAAGCGGTGCAACGCAAAATGCGCTGTGCGAGAGACAGTGCCTCCCGCCATGGCGGCCTGGAACTGCGGACGGGTTTTCAGCCGTTGCATGCGCGCACCCCGTTGAGGACCTGACGGTACAAACCGGGGAGCAGGCCGGTGGGTGGTTTGGCCTTAGACGGCCAGGCGCTTGCGGCCCTTGGCGCGGCGTGCGTTGATCACAGCGCGGCCACCGCGGGTCTTCATGCGAACGAGGAAGCCGTGGGTGCGGGCGCGGCGGGTCTTGGAAGGTTGGTAAGTACGTTTCATGGTGCTATTCCTTGAGGTTCAGTTCCGGACTGCTGCTCTTGAACCCCCTGAATCCCGCGCCGCCGCACTGCAATTGCAGTGCCATGAGCACAGACCTCTGGGGCAGAAATAACGGCGCGCCGGGTCAAATCGCCCTGAACACATTCAGGGAAACCCAAAATTATCGCAGGCTATTGCGGTTCTGGCAATGCCCTGGCTGTGTAACACCCGGGTGGGCGACCCGGAAGACGCCTGCACAGCCCCGCGCCGCGAGCGCTCAAATGCCTGCGGAACACCTAGCGCGGCAGGCTGCAACAGCCCACCAAGGCCCCCATTCTTACCCAGACTGCAAATTGTGGATAACTCCTTGACAAGCTACAATCCCACCCCTTGCTACGTTCCTCCTATCCACAATAAAAACACCCCTTGAAATGACCGAGGAACCCCAACGCAACCCCAATGCACCCACCGGCTCGGACGCCGGACAAGGCCTGTGGCAGGCCTGTGTGGAACAACTGGCCCAGGACCTTCCAGAACAGCAGTTCAACACCTGGATCAAACCCCTGGTGGCCCAGGTGGCAGAGGACTTCACCAAGGTCACCTTGCTGGTGGCCAACCGCTTCAAACTGGACTGGATTCGCGCCCAATACGCAGGCCGCATTGCGGCGTTGCTCGAGGGACTGTACGGCCAGCCGGTCACGCTGGAGTTGGCCATTGCCCAACGCGAATCGGTCATCCGCACCTATGTGCGCCCAGCCTCGCAGCAGCAGGAACCGCAGCACTCGCAGTCTTCCGGCCAGACGCAAAACCACGGGTCTGCCCAAGGCAACCACTCTGGGCAAGGGCAGGGCAGCAGCACCGGCAGCGACGAGTCCTCGGCAGGCGTGTTTCGCAACCGCCTGAACGCCGCCCTCACGTTTGAAACCCTGGTGGAAGGCACGGCCAACCGCATGGCACGCTCTGCGGCCATGCACGTGGCGGGCATGCCGGGGCACTTGTACAACCCGCTGTTCATCTACGGCGGCGTGGGCTTGGGCAAAACCCACTTGGTGCACGCCGTGGGCAACCGCCTGCTGCAAGACAAGCCCGACGCCAAGATCCTATACATCCACGCCGAACAGTTCGTGTCCGACGTGGTCAAGGCCTACCAGCGCCGCACCTTTGACGAGTTCAAAGAACGCTACCACTCGCTCGATCTGCTGCTGATCGACGATGTGCAGTTCTTCGCCAACAAAGACCGCACCCAGGAAGAGTTCTTCAACGCCTTCGAAGCCCTGCTGGCCAAGAAGAGCCATATCGTGATGACTTCGGACACGTACCCGAAGGGCCTGGCCAACATCCATGAGCGGCTGGTCTCCCGCTTTGACTCGGGCCTCACGGTAGCGATTGAGCCGCCCGAGCTGGAAATGCGCGTGGCCATTTTGATCAACAAAGCCCGCGCTGAAGCCACCGAGATGCCCGAGGAAGTCGCCTTCTTCGTGGCCAAGAACGTGCGCTCCAACGTGCGCGAACTCGAAGGCGCGCTGCGCAAAATCCTGGCGTATTCGCGCTTCAACCAGAAAGAAATCTCGATCCAGCTGGCGCGCGAAGCCCTCAGAGATCTGCTGTCGATTCAGAACCGGCAAATTTCTGTGGAAAACATTCAGAAAACGGTGGCCGACTACTACAAGATCAAGGTCGCCGACATGTACAGCAAGAAGCGCCCGGCCAGCATTGCCCGCCCGCGCCAGATTGCGATGTACCTGGCCAAAGAACTGACGCAAAAAAGCCTTCCAGAAATCGGAGAATTGTTTGGCGGGCGCGACCACACCACGGTTTTGCACGCAGTGCGCAAGATTTCTGGCGAGCGCCAGCAGCTGACCGAGCTGAACCAGCAGCTGCATGTGCTGGAGCAGACTCTTAAAGGCTGATCCCCCGTGCAAACCACGCCCACCACAAACATCTTCAAAGCCCCCGTTCAAGGGCAAAATGGCGTGCTGTGCAGCACGGGGAAGGCGCGAGGAGCGCCGCTGCTGCCCATGCACCGTCCTAAAAACCACAAGAGGTTGATGACATGATCGTCCTGAAGGCAACACAAGACAAGGTTCTCGCGGTACTCCAGTCCGTGGCTGGCATCGTTGAGCGCCGCCACACGCTGCCCATTCTGGCCAACGTGCTGATCCGCAAGACGGGCAATGCGCTGCAACTGACCACCAGCGACCTCGAAATCCAGATCCGCACCACCGCCGAACTGGGCGGTGACACTGGTGACTTCACCACCACCGTGGGCGCGCGCAAGCTCATCGACATCTTGAAGACCATGCCCGGCGACCAGACGGTGAGCCTGGAGTCGAGCCAGTCCAAGCTGATCTTGAAGGGTGGCAAGAGCCGCTTCACGCTGCAAAGCCTGCCCGCTGAAGACTTCCCGCTGGTGCAAGAATCCGCCGCCTTCGGCCCCGTGTTCGCTGTTCCGCAAAAGACGCTGAAGGACCTGCTGGGCCAGGTGTCGTTTGCCATGGCGGTGCAAGACATTCGCTACTACCTCAACGGCATCTTGTTCGTGGCCGAGGGCAAAACCCTGAGCTTGGTGGCCACCGACGGCCACCGCCTGGCCTTTGCCAGCGCCACGC
This sequence comes from Acidovorax sp. 1608163, assembly GCF_003669015.1. Taxonomy (NCBI): domain Bacteria; kingdom Pseudomonadati; phylum Pseudomonadota; class Betaproteobacteria; order Burkholderiales; family Comamonadaceae; genus Acidovorax; species Acidovorax sp. 1608163. Next base: position 4,969,917 of record NZ_CP033069.1, on the reverse strand, counting down.
TGGATGTGGAAGTGCCCAAGCAGGAAGTCATCCTGCCGCGCAAGACCGTGATCGAGTTGCAACGCCTGCTCAGCGATGCCGGTGGCGAGAACCAGCCCCACATCGAGATGCAGTTCGCCAACAACCAGGCCAAGTTCACCTTTGGCGGCATGGAGTTCGTGACCAAGCTGGTCGAGGGCAAATTCCCCGACTACAACCGCGTCATCCCCAAGAACCACCACAACAGCGTAACGCTGGGCCGCGCCCCGCTGCTGGCCAGCCTGCAGCGCACGGCCATCATGACCAGCGACAAGTTCAAGGGCGTGCGCCTGAACATCGAACCCGGCACCCTGCGCGTGGCGTCGAACAATGCCGAGCAGGAAGAGGCGGTGGACGAGCTGGACATCGACTACGGCGGCGACACCATCGAGATCGGCTTCAACGTCACCTACCTGATCGATGCCCTGGCCAACATGGGCCAGGACATGGTCAAGATCGACCTGGCCGACGGCAACAGCTCTGCGCTGATGACCATTCCGGACAACGAGTCCTTCAAATACGTCGTCATGCCCATGCGCATATGACGCACACGTGATGGGCATTGCGGCACCTGCGGGTGCCGCAAGCCTTTCACCAACGCACTTTTGCAACAGACTGCAACCCGTTGCAATTACTATCAATTTGATAGCTTCTAGCGCTTAATTTACGTGCCCTAGAAGGTTATTTGACCTGTATTGAACCCTTTTACCAAGTGCGAGACCTCGAGGTCTGCACGGATCCCAAGGCCCACCATGACCGCTGACAACTACCTGCCCGAGCAAGAACCTACCGGCACGGGTGAGCCTGTTCCGCACAAGATCGACACCAACCAGGCTGGCGCCAGCGAAAGCTACGGCGAAGGCTCCATCACCATCCTCGAAGGCCTGGAGGCCGTGCGCAAGCGCCCCGGCATGTACATCGGCGACACGTCCGACGGCACCGGCCTGCACCACCTGGTGTTCGAAGTGGTCGACAACTCCATCGACGAAGCCCTGGCGGGCCACTGCGACGACATCGTCGTCACCATCCACTCCGACAACTCCATCAGCGTGACCGACAACGGCCGCGGCATCCCCACCGGCGTGAAGATGGACGACAAGCACGAGCCCAAGCGCAGTGCGGCCGAAATCGCCCTGACCGAACTGCACGCAGGCGGCAAGTTCAACCAGAACAGCTACAAGGTCTCCGGCGGGCTGCACGGCGTGGGCGTGAGCTGCGTGAACGCGCTCAGCAAATGGCTGCGCCTGACCGTGCGCCGCGAAGGCAAGGTGCACCAGATCGAATTTGCACGCGGCTTTGTGCAAGACCGCCTGCTCGACACCGTGGACGGCTTTGAAGTCAGCCCTATGAAGGTGACCGGCGAGACCGAAAAGCGCGGCACCGAAGTGCACTTCTTGCCCGACACCGAGATCTTCAAAGAGAACTACGACTTCCACTACGAGATCCTGGCCAAGCGCCTGCGCGAACTCTCGTTCCTGAACAACGGCGTGCGCATTCGTTTGAAGGACGAGCGCAGCGGCAAGGAAGACGACTTCTCGGGCGCTGGCGGCGTGCGCGGCTTCGTCGAGTTCATCAACAAGGGCAAGACGGTGCTGCACCCCACGTCGTTTTACGCCGCAGGCGAGCGCCCGGCCGAAACGTATGGCGGCATCCCCGGCACCCACATCGGCGTGGAAGTGGCCATGCAGTGGAACAGTGCGTACACCGAGCAAGTGCTGTGCTTCACCAACAACATCCCCCAGCGTGACGGCGGCACCCACTTGACCGGCCTGCGCGCCGCGATGACCCGCGTCATCAACAAGTACATCGAAGAAAACGAGCTGGCCAAGAAGGCCAAGGTCGAAGTCACTGGCGACGACATGCGCGAAGGCCTGTGCTGCGTGCTGAGCGTGAAGGTGCCCGAGCCCAAGTTCAGCAGCCAGACCAAGGACAAGCTGGTATCGAGCGAAGTGCGCGCCCCCGTGGAAGACATCGTGGGCAAGCTGCTCACCGACTACCTGCAAGAGCGCCCGGCCGACGCCAAGATCATCTGCGGCAAGATCGTGGAAGCCGCCCGCGCCCGCGAAGCCGCCCGCAAAGCCCGCGAAATGACCCGCCGCAAAGGCGTGCTCGACGGCATGGGCCTGCCCGGCAAGCTGGCCGACTGCCAGGAAAAAGACCCCGCCATGTGCGAGATCTACATCGTCGAGGGTGACTCCGCCGGTGGCTCCGCCAAGCAGGGCCGCGACCGTAAGTTCCAGGCCATCCTGCCCCTGCGCGGCAAGATCCTGAACGTGGAAAAAGCCCGCTATGAAAAGCTGCTGACCAGCAACGAAATCCTCACGCTGATCACCGCCCTGGGTACCGGCATCGGCAAGGCGGGCGGCACCACCGGGGGCGATGACTTCGACGTGGCCAAGCTGCGCTACCACCGCATCATCATCATGACCGACGCCGACGTGGACGGCGCCCACATCCGCACCCTGCTGCTCACCTTCTTCTACCGCCAGATGCCCGAGCTGGTCGAGCGCGGCCACATCTACATCGCACAGCCGCCGCTGTACAAGGTGAAGGCCGGCAAGGAAGAGCTGTACCTGAAGGACGCCCCCGCACTCGACGGCTTCTTGCTGCGCATTGCGCTGAACCACGCCAGCGTGACCACCGGCGGCGCCAACCCGCAAACGCTGACCGGCGACACCCTGGCCGAACTGGCCCGCAAGCACCAGATCGCTGAAAGCGTCATCGCCCGCCTGGGCAACTTCATGGACGCCGAAGCCCTGCGCGCCATTGCCGACGGCGTGAGCCTGAAGCTCGACACCGTGGCCGACGCCGAAGCCAGCGCCGTGGCCCTGCAAGCCAAGCTGCGCGAACTCAACACCACCGGCGCCCCCGCCGAAGTGGCTGGCGAATTCGACGCCCGCACCGACAAGCCCCTGCTGCGCATCAGCCGCCGCCACCACGGCAACATCAAGAGCAGCGTTATCACCCAAGATTTCGTGCACGGCGCCGACTACGCCGCCCTGGCCGAAGCCGCCGAAACCTTCCGTGGCCTGCTGGGCGAGGGCGCCAAGGCCCTGCGAGGCGAAGGCGACAAGCAGAAGGAAGAAAAAGTGGGCGACTTCCGCCAGGCCATGAAGTGGCTGATCAGCGAAGCCGAACGCACCACCGCCCGCCAACGCTACAAGGGCCTGGGCGAAATGAACCCCGAACAGCTGTGGGAAACCACCATGGACCCGAACGTGCGCCGCCTGCTGCGCGTGCAGATCGACGATGCGATCGAGGCCGACCGCGTGTTCACGATGCTGATGGGCGATGAGGTGGAGCCGCGCCGGGATTTCATTGAGACGAATGCGCTGCGTGCGGGGAATATTGACGTTTGAGCCTGTAGGTTCTCATTGATCTTGCAAAGATTCCCAGCACTTGCAAATCACAACCGTCCAGCCATGTGCAAGGTGATGGCAGTCCCCGTTATCGGGTTGTCATCATTGGCATAGTTTTGCTGTCGCGCAGCGAGCCTGCAGCAGCTCGGTCTGATTAAGGGGGCCGCTTCGGATTCCCTTAATTTGTCAATTGGTTCATTGATCTCGCCCAATTGCGAGCGTGCAGCGCTCATCACCCCGTGCTTCTCCTCGACGTAAAGCGAACCGCAACTGGCATGCTTTAGAAGCGCTCGGGAATAGAGGCGATTCATTCCGTCTTCCGGTTCCTGACCGGCAGACGCTCTGCTCCGTCCAGACTTGCATAGAGCATTGGCTGGTCCGGCAAAGGCAGTATTCACACTGTGTGATACCCTCATACACCAAAAACATCAACTACCTGATGTTTTTAGTCCACTACCATTCCATAGTTTGTAGCTACTTCGATGATCCGAATACACCTCTCCAGGCTGTTAGGTGAGAACAAGGAAAAAATCGTTGATCTGCAGCGTGCGACTGGTCTATCGCGCAATACGGTAGCAGGGCTGTATAGAGAAACAATAAGCCGCGTGGACCTCGAAACCCTCAACACTATATGCAGACATTACGGCTGCAATGTCGGCGATTTGCTGGAGTACGTCTCTGACGAGGAAACAATCAAGGGAGGGAAGTGAAAACACTCTCTTCCAATTCAAACAAATCTACGCCGTGGTGTGGACAGGGAGAATGATTTGGAAACGCATCCTCTCAGCGAACGAGACATCTGTACCAAGTTCATCACGCCCGCTATCCAGGCCGCTGGATGGCAACAGGCGCAGTTCCGGGAGGAGGTCAGCCTCACGGACGGTCGCGTCATGGTTCGAGGCAGGCTGGCCGCCCGCGTCCGCAACCCCGAGGCAAAGGGCGGGCCGAAGCGCGCCGACTACGTTCTCTACGCGAGACCGAACGTTCCTCTGGCGGTGGTCGAGGCCAAGCAAGCCCGCTTCCCCGTGGGGCAGGGCATGCAGCAGGCGCTGGCTTACGCAGAGATGCTGGACGCTCCCTTCGCGATCAGCAGCAACGGCTCGGCACTCCTGGTGCACGACCGTACGGGCCTGACCTCACCGACCGAGCGTGAGGTGCCCCTCGACGCCTTTCCGACCCACGCTGAACTGTGGGCCGTGTTCCAGCAGTGGAAGGGGCTGGCTGAACCGACCGCCGTCGCGCTGGTGGAACAGCCGTTCTACACGGACGGCAGTGGCCGCGAGCCGCGCTACTACCAGCGTGTCGCCATCAACCGCGCCATCGAGGGCATCGCCAAGGGGCAGCAGCGCGTGCTACTGGTCATGGCCACAGGCACTGGCAAGACCTACACCGCCTTCCAGATCATCTGGCGGCTTTGGAAGGCCAAGGCCAAGAAGCGGATCCTCTTCCTTGCTGACCGGAACATCCTGGTCGACCAGACCATGCAGCAGGACTTCGCCCCGTTCGGCGAGGTCATGCACAAGATCACCAACCGCGAAGTCAAGAAGAACTACGAGATCTACCTTGCGCTCTACCAGGCCGTGACCGGGCGCGAGGAGTGGAAGCAGATCTATCGGCAGTTCCCTGCAGACTTCTTCGACCTGGTGGTCATTGACGAATGCCACCGCGGCAGCGCTGCAGATGACTCGGCCTGGCGAGAGGTGCTGGACTACTTCAGTGCCGCCACACACCTGGGCCTGACCGCTACCCCAAAGGAGACCAAGGCGGTGAGCAACCTCACCTACTTCGGCGATCCGGTTTACACCTACTCGCTGAAGCAAGGCATCGAGGACGGCTTCCTCGCTCCTTATAAGGTTATCCGCATCGCGACCGATGTAGACGCCGTCGGCTACACCCCGGAGAAGGGCAAGGTCGACAAGCTTGGCCAGTCCGTCGAGCAGCGCCAGTACACCACCAAAGACTTCGACCGTAACCTGGTGCTGGAGAAACGCACCCAGCTCGTGGCGCGCAAGGTGTGGGAGTACCTGAAGGCCACGGACCCGATGGCCAAAACCATCGTGTTCTGCGACGACCAAGACCATGCAGAACGCATGCGCCAGGAGCTGGTCAAGATCATCCCTGCCGCCGCCAGCAACCGCCGCTATGTCATGCGCATCACCGGCGATGACAACGAGGGCAAGGCCCATCTGTCGTACTTCATCGACAACGACGAGCCATACCCCGTCATCGCGACTACGTCGAAGCTGCTGACCACGGGGGTTGACGCCAAGACCTGCAAGCTGATCGTGCTGGACCAGAACATCAACTCGATGACAGAGTTCAAGCAGATCATCGGCCGCGGTACGCGCCTGCGCGAGGACTACCAGAAGCTGTACTTCACCATCATGGACTTCAAGGGCGCCACGCGCCTGTTCGCCGATCCGGACTTCGACGGCGAGCCCGTAGTTATTTACGAGCCCAAGGACGATGAGCCTGTGGTCCCGCCTGATGTTCCACCCAGTGCTGGCGAGCCCGATCCTCCGTCCCCTTGGCCCGGCAAGTCTGGTGAGGAGGGCACACGGCCGGGGCTCACCATCGGCGGCGGTGGCGAAGGCCGCGTCAAGTACGTCATCGACGACGTGAATGTGCGCGTCGCGGTCGAGCGCTCGCAGTACCTCGATGCCGAAGGCAAGCTGATCACTGAGGACTACCGCGTTCTGCTCAAGGACGACATCAAGAAGGCCCTGCAGGCTGAGTTCGGAAGCTTGACTGACTTCCTCCGCCGGTGGAACAGCGCAGAGCGCAAGCAGGCTGTGCTGGAGGAGCTGGCGGACCAAGGCGTCCCGCTGGAGGTCTTGCAGCAGGCCGTTCCGAACGGCGCCGAGCTGGATGTGTTCGACTTGGTGGCCCATGTAGCCTTCGACCAGAAGCCGCTAACCCGGCGCGAACGTGCCAACAACGTCAAGAAGCGCGACGTGTTCGGCCAGTACGGTGAACAGGCCCGCGAGGTGCTCGAAGCCTTGCTCGACAAGTTCGCCGACCACGGCGTGCAGGACATCGAAGACGCCAAGGTGCTGGAGCTGCCTCCGTTCGATCAGTTCGGCAGCAAGACCCAAATCCGCCGCGGTATTTTTGGCGGGGTGGACCAATACACACAGGCGGTTCAGGCACTTGAACAAGCCCTGTACGACGCAGAAGACAACAAGAAGCAGGCCTGACCACTAACGGCAGGCGAATAGAACAACAAACCGACATGAACCTCAGCAGCACCATCAAGTCCATCCAAGACATTATGCGCAAGGACGACGGCGTCGACGGCGACGCCCAGCGTTTGGGCCAGCTCACCTGGATGCTCTTCCTCAAGGTCTTTGACCAGCGCGAGCAAGAGTGGGAAGACGACGCCAAAGCCGAGGGAAAAAAATACAAGTCGCCCCTGCCCGACAACCTTCGCTGGCGCAACTGGGCGGCCTACATCACCGATGCTGACGGCAAGAAAAAGCCGCAGATCGCAGCCAGCGAGATCATTGGTTTCGTCAACAACCAGCTGTTCCCCTTGCTCAAAGACCTGAGCATTGCCGGCAATGCGGATGCCAAGTCCAGAGCGAGGTACCAGGTGATCCGCAGCGTCTTTGAAGACGCCAACAACTACATGAAGTCCGGCACCCAGCTACTCGCCGTGATCGAGAAGCTGGAAGAGGCCATTAACTTTGACGACTTCACCGTCCGCGCCAACCTGGGCGATGTGTACGAGCAGTTGCTCAACGACCTGCGCGGCGCCGGCAACGCAGGCGAGTTCTACACGCCACGCGCCATCACCCAATTCATGGCCGATCGCCTGAACCCCAGCCTGGCCCAGCGTGAAACCGTCATGGACCCGGCCTGCGGCACTGGCGGCTTTTTGACCGCGGCCATCGACCACTTCCGCCACCAGATCACCGGCAAATCCGGGACAGCAGACCAGGGCGCCATCGAAGAACTCATCCGCGGCATCGAGAAAAAGCAGCTTCCGCACCTGCTATGCACCACCAACATGCTGCTGCACGGCATCGACGTGCCCAGCCAGATCAAGCGCAAGAACACCCTGGGCGTGGGCTGGAACGAATGGCGCGTGCATGACAAGGTTGACTGCATCATCACCAACCCACCCTTTGGCGGCTATGAAGACGACGGCGTGGGCAGCGACTACCCGGCCGATCTGCGCACCCGTGAGACGGCCGACATGTTCATGGCCCTCATCGTCAAAAAGCTGCTCAAGGAAGAAGGCCGCGCCGCCGTGGTGCTGCCCGACGGCTTTCTGTTTGGCGACGGTATCAAAGGCACGCTCAAGCGCATGCTATTGCGCGACTGCCACCTCCACACCATCGTGCGCCTGCCCAAAGGCGTGTTCGCTCCCTACACCACCATCAAGACCAACCTGCTCTTTTTCACCAAGGGCGAGCAGGTGGACGACGGCACGGAGCGCTTCCACACCGACACCATCTGGTTCTACGAACACCCCTACCCGCCTGGCTACAAGAGCTACAGCAAGACCAAGCCCATCCGGTTTGAAGAGTTCAAACCGCTGCAAGACTGGTGGGGCATTGAGGCCAATGGCTTCGCCGAGCGGGAGGAGAACGAACGTGCCTGGAAGGTCGACTTCAAGGCCAAGCGTGAGCAGGCCGAGGCCGCTGCCCAGCCCCACTGGACCCGCGCCGAGGCGCTGAACAACCAGGCCAGCGCGGTGGAAGGGCAGATGCGCGCCCTGCGCGAATCCATCAAAGGCGTGACCGATCCGCAGCAGCGCAAAGCGGCTGAAGACGATATTGAAACGCTGCGCCCCCAAGCCGAAGGCCTGCGCCTGCAAGCCCGTGACGCCGAGGCCGCTGGCGACCGCATCTACTGGCCCATCTACAACCTGGACCTGAAGAACCCGAACGGCCCAGACGAAGAAACCCACGACCCCGATGTGTTGCTGGAGAAGTACAAGGTCCTGCTCGGCCAGATTCAGGAAACCGAGAACAGCCTCAAGACCGAACTGGCCGGCGCGCTGGCGCACCACTTCAACGCCGAGGGCGATGCGGAGGAGCCCCAGGCATGAGCGGCGCAACGACGGAACCCACCCCCCAGCTGCTGGAGGACACCGCCTTGCCTTCTAAGGAAGTACTGCAGGCCAAGCTCCACGAGGCTATTGCCCTTTCGCGCGCACGGCTGGATAACCGCAGTGGGGACGAGGCCTGATGGACGCACAGCAGTTTCTGGCCGAGTTCGGTCACATCGTGAATGCGCCTGGTGGCGTGAGTCGATTGCGAGAATTGGTCCTCGCGTTGGCGTTCAAAGGTGAACTTTGCTCGCCGTCGCAAAGCCGAGTGGACGATCTTCTGGAAGACATCGAGCGGCAGCGAAATGCGTCCAACGTTGAAACGCGCAAACAACGGCTCGTGCGAACGGGCACAAGCGGTAAGCAATCCGATGGTCCATACGTTCTTCCCGAGAATTGGAGATGGGTGAGCCTCAGCACTGTTGGACGCACATGGGGTCAAAAGAAACCTGAGTCAGATTTTGTCTACATCGACGTGTCATCGATCAACAACAAGGCTGGCACGTTAGCAAGTAGGCTGGAAGTGGTGAGTTCTGGTGCTGCGCCGAGTCGAGCCAGGAAGATCGTCAAGAACGGGACGATCATCTACTCAACTGTGCGTCCTTACTTGCTGAACGTAGCGATCATTGACCGCGAGTTCGATCAAGAGCCGATTGCGAGCACCGCATTTGCCGTAGTGCATCCTTGGGCGGGAATTGCGGCCCGCTACATTTATCTCTATCTACGAAGCCCGTACTTCGTTCGGTACGTTGAGTCGGTTCAGATCGGTATGGCGTATCCGGCGATCAGCGATGAGAAGTTCTACTCGGGTGTAGTGCCACTCCCGCCGACAGAAGAACAAGCCCGCATCGTCGCCAAAGTCGACGAACTGATGGGGCTGTGCGACCGATTAGAAGAGCAGCAGCAAGACCGGCGCAAGCTGCAAAAAATCCTGCGCCAGTCCACCCTTCAGGCCCTCGCCAGCGCGGAAAGCCCGCACGAACTGCAAGAAAGCTGGCAACGCCTGCAAGCCAACTTCGGTCGCCTATTCAGCGAGCCAAGCGATACGAAATCACTCAAGTCTCTCTTGTTGCAGTTGGCCATGCAGGGCCTACTTGTTAACCAAGAAGCAAGCGACACGCATTCGGGAACTCTCCTGCAACAAATCGCCAACGAGAAGGCTCGGCTGATTGCTGCGAAGACGTTGAAGGCCAGCACCGCCATACCTCCGCCTAGTGATGCCGAGTTGCCGTACGCGCTGCCTGCAGGGTGGACCTGGGCGCGGGTAGTCGATCTGGTGGACGTGGGCACAGGAGCCACGCCAACGAAATCAGAGCCAACCTACTACGGCGGAGAAACGCCTTGGTATACCAGCTCTGCGACAAACGAGAAATTCGCTCTCAAGCCCGAGACCTTCATAACTGAGAAGGCTCTGGCAGAGACAAACTGCAAGGTCTTCCCGGCGGGCAGCCTCATCGTCGCGATGTACGGGCAAGGAAAAACGCGAGGCCAAGTGAGTGAGCTGGTTGTCGCTGGCGCAACAAATCAAGCCATCGCCGCGTTGGTGTTTTTCGAGTCGTCCCAACGGACAAAGCGCTTCCTGAAGTACTTCTTTGAAAAGATATACGACGAAGTCCGGTTGCAAGCGGAAGGCGGTCCGCAACCAAACCTCAGCGTTGGAAAGATCAAAGAGATTCTGGTCCCAGTGCCTCCGCTTGAGGAGCAAGAACGGATCGTTGCGCGACTGGATGAGCTATTGGAGCAATGCAATCACTGGGGTTTACAGCTAAGGCAACGGAATGATCTGGGAAGTCAGTTCGCTGCCTTGGCTGTGGCCGACATCACTGGCATTGCACACGAAAGAACCGAGGACGTTGCTGTGAAACCCCCACCGACCGAACTGATCGCGCCGCTGCGTTTGGGCACCTTGCCTGACGTCAAGGACCAAGCGCCGCTGGCCACCTTGCTGGCTCGCCACCAAGGTGAGATGTCGGCTCGTGACCTGTGGCAGCGCTTCGGCGGCGAAATCGATGCGTTCTACGCGCAGCTTAAGACCGAGGTTCTGCACGGCTGGATCACCGAGCCTCCGGTGGCTGAGGTGCGCGCGAAGCCCATTGAAACCGCGGGAGCTTGAGCATGCAGTTGCGCAATCTGGCGATCCCGAACTTCCGCAACCTGCGCGGCCTGGTCATCGACTTCGCCACCCATCTCGAACCTCGACCAGGCGCTGAGAGCACGGTAGCCCTCAGGGCCATCCGCAGTCACGCGCTCATTGGGCAGAACGGCACCGGCAAGTCCAACCTGATCGAGGCGCTGATCACGATTTTTCGCGACGTTGACCTGAACCGTGGGGCCGCGTTCGACTACACGCTGGAATACGAGATCCGCGGGCACGTGGTGCGCATCCAGGCCGATCTGGCCAAGCAGAGCCCGCCATTTGTGTGGGTCGATGGCGATCGTGTTACGCAGGAGTACCTGAACAAAAACGACCCGCCTGACAAGACGCCACGCGACGAGCGCCGCGGCCCGCGCCTGCTGCCCTCGCACGTGTTCGCCTACTACTCGGGGCGCAACGAGCGCATCGAGGCGCTGTTCCAGGACCATCAGAAGCGCTTCAACCGGCTACAGGACATCACCACCGACGAGGTCTTGCCAGAACAGGTGCTGACCAACTTCAAGGGCACCGCAGCCGACATCCGCGCCATTGAGGAAGCCAAGCAGCGCCGCGAGACGAGGATGAAGCAGGCCGGGGACGACCGCCTGCGCCGCCTGTTCTATTGCCGGGGCGGCCATAGCCAGCTGGTGTTGCTGGCCTGCCTGCTGTCGGACGATCCGGTGTTCCAGAAGGTGCTGAAGAACTTGCACATCGAGTCGCTGGAGTCGGCCCTATTCGTTTTGAAGGAGCCTTACCGGCTGCGCGAGAAACGCCGGAATGGCAAGTTCGACGAGACCGAGCTGAACGAAGGCGACCCGCGCTTCTGGTTCTCGCGTGGCAGCGTGGTGAGCGAGTTCCTGGAATACCTGTGGCAAGTGGCCTGGGCGCCCATCGAGCAGGAATTAACCCGGCAGATCGACTTTCGCGGTCGCACCGAGAAACAGCGCCAGCTCTACCTGTATGTGCCCAACCAGGCCAAGCTGCAGGAACTGGGCCGCCTGGTTGGCGGCACCGACAGCTTCTTCCGCTACGCCGAGGGCGCCTACATCGGCGACCTGATCGATGAAGTGCGCATCACCGTCAAGAAACGCGTGGATGGCAAGGATGGACACGACGGCAAGGTCAGCTTCACCCAGCTGTCAGAGGGCGAGCTGCAGATGCTCACCGTGCTGGGCCTGATGCGCATCACCCGCGAAGACCATTGCCTGTTCCTGCTTGATGAGCCGGACACACACTTGAATCCGATTTGGAAGCTGCGTTACTTCGATGACATTGAGGGCGTGCTGGACCGCGAGTCCACCAACACCCTATCCGGTGATCTGGTGCTGAGCTCTTCGACTTATCCGGTGCAGTCGCAGGTTTTGATCACCACCCACGACCCCATGATGATCGGCAGCCTCAAGCGTAAGCAGGTACATATTCTGCGGCGGCAGGCAGATCGAACCGTGGTGGAAGTACCGGACGAACACCCGCAGGGCATGGGTGTGACGGGCTTGCTCAAGAGTGAGCTGTTTGGCCTGTCGTCCACGCTGGACATTGAGACCGAGCGCCGCCTGTTCCGACGCAACGAGCTTTACGTCAAACGGCCCAGAACCGTAGAGGAGGATGCTGAGCTGACTCGCCTGTCGGCCGAGCTGTCGGACCTGGGCTTCTCGACGGCGGACTTCAGGGATCCTGACTACGCGCTATTCGTGCGCAAGATGGCACAGCACCGGAAGTTCCGCAAGCCAACGCTCAGCCCGGAAGAGCAGGCCGAGCAGGAGAAGTTGGCCGACGAAATCATTGACGAGATCCTGCGTGAGGAGGACGGCAAGTGATCTTCATCGAACTGGAGCGCAAGCGGCCGACAGATAGCGATATTCCGGGTTGGACGCCCTGGACGCAGGCCGAGTGGGACGCTTGGCTGGCGAAGTCGGCGCAGCTGGTGACTGACATTGCAGCGTTGCAGGCCGCGGGCAAGCGTGATGACCGTAACGCATTGATCGACGCCAATAGCGCGCATTGGGGAGCGCTGAAGCAGTGGATGCTGGCTCTTTCGGGAGGCAAGTGTTGGTTCTCCGAGGTCCGCGACCTCTACTCGCACTACGACGTGGAGCACTTCCGCCCGAAGAAGGAGGCGAAAGCGTTGGACGGAACTGAACGTGACGGCTACTGGTGGCTGGCCTTCGACTACATGAACTTTCGGGTCTGCGGCAACGTTGGCAATCGAAAGAAGGGCGGTTGGTTCCCCTTGCAGCAGGGATCACTTTGTTCGACGTTCGACGCGCGTTGCGAAGAGTCAGAGACGGCCTACCTGCTGGACCCGATCGACGACGACGATGTCTCGCTCATCGCCTTCGATGAAGAGGGCAAGCTCATCCCCATGCCGGGCAGCTCGCCTTGGGAGCAGCAGCGTGTCACCGAGACCGTGAAGCGCCTGAAGCTCAACGAGCATGTGCCGCTGGCAGAAGCGCGCCGCAGCGTGTGGCAGAAAGTCGATGTCCTCGTCGAGGACTTCCTGGCTGCCAAGGCCAAGTGTGCAGGCGGCAAGAACCCGGCGGCGAAGGCTAAGCTGTTGGAGGTGCGCGCGAAGATTCGCGACTTGACAAATCGGTCAGCCGAGTTGTCGTCAGTCGCACGTTGGTGCATTCAGATGAGAAATGAGCCGCAGCTGTTGAAGCTGGTGGCCTGACCGGGGAGCGGAAGATGCCAATGACCTCGCGGTATGGCGTGTTGGTGAGCAACCGAAACCATTCGTCTTCAGACGACTAGCAAGCGGCTAGGTGTTGATTTCCACGCAGAAGTGACCCACTAACCCCCTGGTGGGTTAGGTTTGCGTGGAAATCAACACGCTGCTAACCAAAACCCGCGCCGTCTGTCACTGTCACGTCAGGCTTCAGAAGCGAAAAACCCGGCTTGCCCCGGCTTCTCCCTCTGAGCGTCAAGTGGTCGAGCCACACAGCCATCAGGGGTCAGTTGGCCTGAAAAATGGGACAGATTGACGTGTTGCTTCTGTTGCTGTCTGGCTATTACACCAACGCGAAGGGAGGTTACCGGAAATGCCGAACTCGACTAGTGATGCGTTCAAGCATCTTGGCGTCTTTCGCTTTTTCTTCGTAGGCGCGGCGCAATTGGAGGTGTGCGCTGAAGCAAACGACCGAGCTCGGCACACGTGCGCTTGGCGCGTGGAAGGTCCGTTCGCTCGACTCGATCTTACCGTCGAAGTCCAGCTCCAATTGCTTCTCGGAATCGCGGGTCATGGGAGGCTCCAGATCTTTTGACACGAGACATCAAGCAACGATCTTGTGTTCCGGCAAACCGCACTATTGTATAGAACGGATCGCGATGCCTTCAAGCGACGAGACAGCTTCCATAGTGACAGCAGTCACCGGTCGCGCGGCTTTCTTTCGCATCATTCCCGTGATGCTGTCCTTACGGTCGTTGCCCTCGAAAAATTTGAGGAAGCGCGACGGCGCGACACCGTCAAATGGAACGATCCGGACTTTCAGAGTGTTTGTCTCCTGCTCAGTTTGGACTTCACCCGGTTCAATAGACACCTATCAAGGTCGAAATTGAACTGGAGAGTGAGAAATGAAGAGAGTGCGATACCCGGCTGAGTTCAAGGCAGAAGCCGTCAAACAGGTGACCGAGCGTGGTCATGGGGTAGTGGATGTAGCCAAGCGATTGGGCATGTCGGACAAAAGCCTGTACCTGTGGGTGCGGCTTGCCAAAGAGCAATCGAGCGCAGGGGGGGCAGAGACAAGCCAGCTCAAGGCCGAGGTATCCCGGCTCAAAGCGGAGCTCAAAAGGGCCAATGAGGAGCGCGACATCCTAAAAAAGGCCGCAACGTACTTTGCCAAGCTGTCCGGGTGAAGTACGCATTCATGGCCGAACATAAAGGCCAGTTCCGGCTCAGCAGCATGTGCCGCGTTCTGCGCGTACAGCGCAGTGGCTATTACGCTTGGAAGGCCAATCCAAAGTCCAAACGCGCCTTAGCCGACGATGTCTTGCTGGCAAGCATTCGGCAATCCTTTGACGACAGCCACGGGATTTATGGAAGCCCACGCATCCTGCGGGACTTGCGAGAGGACGGTATGGCGTGCGGTCAAAAACGTGTAGCACGCCTGATGCGCCAGGCCCAACTGCGCTCAGTGCGTGGTTACAAGCGGCCACGCTACCGAGTCGGTCTTCCTGCGACTGCCGCACCGAACCGGTTGCAACGTGAGTTCACGGTCACGCTACCGAACCAAGTGTGGGTCACCGACATTACCTATATCCGAACCCATGAGGGCTGGTTGTACCTAACGGCCGTAATTGACCTGTACTCGCGCATGGTGGTCGGCTGGGCGATGAACTCCAGCATGGCTACAGAGTTGGTGTTGGATGCGCTCACGATGGCAGTGTGGCGCAGGCGCCCAACGGGTCCAGTGATGATCCATTCCGACCAAGGAAGTCAGTTTGGCAGTGACGACTTCGCCCGCTGGTGCAAGGACAACCAATTGGTGCCAAGCATGAGCCGACGTGGAAACTGTTGGGACAACGCGGTAGCAGAGTCCTTCTTCAGCAGCTTGAAGAAGGAGAGAATCAAACGCCATATCTATGCCACCAGGCAAGACGCCAAGTCAGATGTGTTTGACTACATCGAAGGTTTTTACAATCGAATCCGTCGGCACAGTCACCTAGACCAACTGAGTCCGCTGGCATTCGAACAACTTCGAAACGGAAGTTGAAATATGTCTACGAAACCGGGTGAAGTCCACCTGCAATCCCCTTTCCAGATAACTACTGCAAAGCCAAGATCAAAGGGTGCGATTTCTTTGGCCATCACGGTTAATTTCGCGAATGAAAAATTCAGCGCGACCTGTTGACTGTGCTCGCATGCACAAGAAATACACGCGCGCTGTCAGTGCTTGGCTCCACTAGGCATTTACCGGGACCCATAATTGCTGGCAAAAGGAGAGCGGAACATGCCAGTTGAACTTGGGGTTTGGCGAGTTGATCAAGGACTTCAGGCCGTCCTGCACCAGCCCATGGCTAACGAAAAAAGGCTAGAAGATCTGATCGAGGCGAACATCGCAGTGGTTGCGCCCCATCTCATGGTTATAGGCCGGCAAGTCCAGACCAGCTATGGGAAGTATGTCGATCTTTTAGCAATTGACCGGGCCGGAAACCTCGCAATCATTGAACTCAAGCGCGACATGACACCGCGCGACGTAGTGGCCCAAGTGCTGGACTACGGTTCTTGGGTCATTGGCCTGCAGAGCGATCAGATCGCATCCATCTGGGGCAATTACGTCGAAAAGTACCGCCCCAGCGACAAAGGCATGAGCCTTGATCAGGCGTTTTGCAAACGGTTCGGCTTGAAAGAAATGCTTGATGAGCTAAACACCGAGCACGAGCTGATCATTGTCGCCAGTGCTTTAGATGACAGCACCGAACGGATCGTGGGGTACCTTGCGGGCCACCACGGCATCAATATCAATGCTGTTTTCTTTCGGATGTTCAAAGATGGTGATCGCGAGTACCTTACGCGCGCCTGGCTTCGTGACCCCACGGAAGACGCGTCCGACTCATCCGATGCCCCGGCCAACAGTCATTGGAACGGGGAATACTACGTGTCCTATGCGGGGGAAAATCGCGAGTGGGAAGAGGCTCATAAATATGGCTTTATTGCGGGCGGAGGTGGGACCTGGTACAGCAACACGCTACAGATGTTGTCTCCCGGAAATCGTGTCTGGGTGAACATCCCAGGCACAGGATATGTCGGAGTCGGAGAGGTGACAGGTCCTAGGGTACCTGTAGATGAATTCACGATTAATGAGAACGGCCAAACCAAAAAAATCATAGACACCGATGCTGTCATCGCCACCCGAACCAAGTACGCGGAAAGTCCGGAAAACGCGGAGTACATGGTGCCTGTGAAGTGGATCAAGGCTGTGCCTGTGGCCAACGCCATCAAGGAGAAGGGCTTCTTCGGGAACCAGAACACCGTTGCAAGGCCCACCTCACCCAAATGGGTACATACCGTGGCACGCCTCAAAGAACGTTTCCAGATCGACTAAACATCGCTGGAGACTGTGCTTTGACTGGCTATTATTCCGCTCCGCAAGACTCTCTTTGCGACGATCCCGTACTGACGCTCGCAGATCGGTCCGACGAGTTCGAGGACGCCATACTTGCCTGCTTTCCCTCGACAGGTGTGGTCCTGGCAATTGAGTCCGAACAAAACCAGTTGGCATTGAGCGCATGCCACCTGTGCATTGAGCATTCCAGGGTAGTAAGAACTGCATTTTCCATTGACGCTCCGAGCTCAGCATGCGGAGTTCTTCGCCTCCAATATGAGGCGTTGCTACGGGCTTCGTGGCTCCATTTCTCGGCAACTCCAGCTCAGGTCGAAAAACTAGGCAGGGAACTGACGCCAGAAGCCGAGCTCGCTGCAAAAAATCTCCCGAGTGCTGGAGAGATGCTTACCAAGGTCTTGGCAGCAGCCCCTGCAGGGTTGACTGCACATCTGGTGGAGTTCAATGAGTATTCACGACACGCCTTGAACTCGTATGTCCATAGCGGGATTCACCCTCTTCGCCGGGTACGTGAGGGATTTCCGGTGGAGATGGCGCTGAATCTGATTCGAATCTCCAATGGGCTCATGCACATGGCTTACCGAATGCTTGCAATACTCATGGGATCACAGCGCCGAATGGACAAGGTGACTCATTTGTATAAACAGTTCACGGATTGCTGCCCAATGGCCCCGTCAGGTCAAGCTCCCGGAAAAAGCTAGTTCGCAGGAGCTAGATATTCCGAGGGAAATTGGATAGGGCTCAGGACTTCGCTGCGGCCCTTTTCAATCACCTATGAAGAGTCCACTCCGCTGGTCGATAACAGGCATTAGCAGCATGCCCTAGAGCGTTGATTTCAGCTTAGAAGTGGCAGCCCACCCACTAGACGGCCAGTCCTCCCTGGAAATTAACACTCAAAGCATCCATCCTGAAATTAAATCTCCCTTCCTGTTCTGACTGGAGGTTCACCATGGAAAAGCGCTGGTGCAACGCGTGCGGGGAGTCGTTTGAACCCCGACCCCAAACCCCTCGCCAGTTGTACTGCGCGAAAGCAGAGTGCCAACAGTCACGCAAACGCTTGTGGCAAAAGACAAAGCGCAAGACCGACGATGACTATCACGAGAACCAGACTCAGGCTCAGTCTAGTTGGCGCAGGGATCATCCAGATTACTGGCGCCGCTACCGTGAATCACACCCCGAATACACCGCGGCCAATCGGCAACAGCAGAAGCAACGCAATGCTCGGCGCTCCCCTGCTTTGCATGAGTCACAAATTGCAAATAGTGACGCGTCACCAAAAAACTCGCCCGTATTGGGCATATTCAAACTTATCGCAATCGCCCCAACCACGTTTGCAGGGCAACATGAATGGACTGTACAGATCAGCCTGGCGCGTTGAACCTGCTCGGAGACGTGTGATTGCAAAGAGAGGACTTCATCGCCAACAGAAGATAACGCTGGTAGTGTGGTGTTGCCGTTGCTAACCCAGGAGATGTTTCCAGTTAGCAGATGACCTTGTGGCCCAGCACCACGAGCCTGTTGAGGAGCTGCACGATGGAAAAAAGTCGTCTGCCATTGCCACAGAACGGGCAACCGAACTTCCGCGCCGCCGAGTACGTGCGGATGTCGACCGAGCACCAGCAATACTCCACGCATAACCAAGTCGCTCGCATTCGGGAATACGCCCAGCAACGCGGCATTGAGGTGGTGAAAACCTATGCCGACGAAGGCAAGAGCGGGCTTCGGATTGCCGGACGGCTCGCCTTGCAACAACTCATTGAGGACGTGGAATCGGGTGCAGTGGACTTCTCCATGGTGCTCGTCTACGACGTCAGCCGTTGGGGACGCTTCCAGGACGCGGATGAAAGCGCGTACTACGAATACCGGTGCAAGCGCGCGGGTATTCAAGTGGTCTACTGCGCGGAGCAGTTCGAAAACGATGGTTCACCCATCTCAACCATCGTCAAGGGCGTGAAGCGAACCATGGCCGGCGAATACAGCCGGGAGTTGTCGACGAAAGTGTTTGCAGGCCAGTGCCGGCTGATCGAGTTAGGTTACCGACAAGGAGGACCTGCGGGCTTTGGATTGCGCCGACTACTGGTTGATCAGACGGGGGCGAGCAAGGCCGAATTGGCACGTGGTGAGCACAAAAGCTTGCAGACCGACAGGGTCGTGTTGGTGCCTGGCCCCCAGGAAGAGGTGCAGGTCGTTCAAAGCATCTACCGTTGGTTCGTCAATGACGGCTTGTCTGAGGCGGAGATCGCCTCGCGATTGAACTGCTCTGGCATCCGCACCGATCTGGGTCGTGAATGGAGCAGAGCCACTGTTCACGAGGTCCTGATCAACGAAAAATACATCGGCAGCAACGTCTACAACCGGGTGTCCTTCAAGCTCCGCAAGCTGAGAGTGGTCAATCCTTCTGACATGTGGATTCGCAAGGAAGACGCCTTCCCTGCCATCGTCGCCAAGGAGGACTTCTACACCGCGCAAGGCATCATCCGCGCGCGCTCGCGTCGCTATTCAGACGAAGAATTGATTGAGCGACTTCGCAACCTCTATCAGCACCGCCAGGCGCTGTCTGGGCTCATCATCAATTCAACCGAGGGCATGCCATCCTCTTCGGTCTACGCCCACCGCTTCGGCAGCTTGGTACGTGCTTACCAACTTGTTGGCTTCGTCCCGTCCCGCGATTTTCAGTACGTCGAAATCAATCGGCATCTGCGCCGGATGCATCCCGCCATCGTCGAGCATACCGAGGAAAAGATGGCGGCGCTGGGCGGTAGCGTACGACGCGA
The DNA here is from genome assembly GCF_003669015.1 of Acidovorax sp. 1608163. NCBI lineage: Bacteria > Pseudomonadati > Pseudomonadota > Betaproteobacteria > Burkholderiales > Comamonadaceae > Acidovorax > Acidovorax sp. 1608163. The sequence continues at coordinate 4,950,517 of NZ_CP033069.1, read as the reverse complement.
TCCACTCACCGATCTCCTCTATGTCAACGAAGAGTTCAGCGTCTCTATCGTTCTGGCTCGTTGTCGGCGCCGCGAGTCAGGACAATTGTTCTGGAAGATGCGGTTCGACACGGGCCTTGCGCCCGATCTCACGGTAGCGGTACGTCTGGATCTCTCCAACCAGTCTGCTCTGGACTACTACTTGTGGCCAAGGCTGGACTTCGGCAATCCCCGCATCAGTTTGGGAGAACGCAATCCAGTGGAACTGGAGAACTACCGATTCGACAACCTGGACTACTTCTATGGAATGGCAGCACGAACCCGGCTGCGGAGAGCGGCATGACCGAGCCGCTTTCTCTGCCCGAGCTGCGCATGATCCCGATGGACCGCATTGAGATCCTGAATCCCCGTGAACGCAACCAGCGCAAATTCAGCGCTATTGTGGAAAACATCGGAGCAGTTGGTCTGAAGAAGCCTGTGACAGTCACACCGCGTCCAGGCGAGGACGGTGCAGAGCGCTACGTATTGGTGTGCGGCGAAGGGCGATTCAAGGCATTCCAACAACTGGGGGAGAAGCGCATTCCAGCGCTTGTGGTCATGGTCTCCGACGAGGATGCGTTCGTCATGAGCCTTGCGGAGAACGTTGCGCGGAGACGGCATCAACCACTGGAACTGCTGCGCGGCATCACATTGCTGCGCGACAAAGGCCATTCCGTCCAAGACATCTCGCGCAAAACCAATCTGCACGAATCCTACGTACGCCATATTCTTGACTTGGTCGACAAGGGGGAGGAGCGACTGCTGGTTGCCGTCGAGCGCGGCAAGATGCCGATTACCGTGGCCATTCTCATCGTCGGTGCCGGCAACGACGACAAGGCAGTACAGATGGCAATGCAAGAAGCCTACGAGTCTGGCGAGCTACGTGGCCCGCAGCTGATGTACGCCAAGAAGCTGGTGGAGCGGCGCCAGTTTCTAGGGCGCTCCATCGCACGTTCCACGCCGCGGAAGCCTGTCGACATCACCTCGTCTAGTCTGGTGCGCGCCTACAAGACAGAAGTTGAGCGCCAGCGCATCATGATCCGTAAGTCCTCGCTCGTCCAACAGCGACTCTTTTTTGTATACGGCGCGCTGCGAAAGATGCTCGGCGACGAGAACTTGGTCAACATCCTTCGATTGGAGGGGCTGGACACCTTGCCCAAGTACCTCGCTGAGCGCGTTTCCCGCAGTGGAGGCTCCGTATGACATCCACAACTCTTGGATTCCTGCCCAAACCGCTCATGATTGAGGTCGACCGCATTCTTCCGTCGGTCAAGCTCGATCAAAGGATTACGGCGACGCACAAGTTTCGGCAAATCAAAGAATCTATCGCCGAGATCGGTCTCATCGAGCCCCTGGTTGTCACAGCTGTCGACCGCAAGACCACACGGCATCTCATCCTGGACGGGCATTTGCGCTTAATGGCCATGAAAGAGCTAGAGCTCAACGAGATTCCTTGCCTGGTCTCGACGGACGACGAGTCATTCACATACAACAACCAGCTGAACCGCTTGTCCACCATCCAGGAGCACATCATGATCCGCCGCGCGATGGATCGTGGCATTCCTGCAGCGAAACTAGCCAAGGGATTGTGCATTGATGTGAGCTTGCTACAAAAGAAGCGTAGCCTGCTCGACGGGATTTGTGATGAGGTGGCCAGGATTCTGAAAGACCACCAATTCTCGACAGAAGTCACGGCAGTGTTGCGACGCATGAAGCCCACTCGCCAGGTCGAGTGTGCAGAACTCATGGTGGCCGCCAACACGGTGACCGCCAGCTACGCCCGCGCGATGCTTGCAGCGACACCGGAAGAAATGCTGGTGGGCGGCAAGAAGACGGTTCGCAATGCCGCGATGTCGCAAGAGCAGGTGGCGCGGATGGAAAACGAGATGACCAACCTGCTGGGGCAGTACAAGCTGGCCGAGCAATCGCACAGCGAGGACATGCTGAACTTGATGATCGCCAGAGGCTACATCGTCAAGCTCGTAGACAACGCACGCGTGCTGCGGTACATGCAGACCCACTTTCCAGAGGTCTTGGAAGAGTTTGCCAAGATCGTGGAAATGACGACCGTGGAAACGTGAGCGCGTTTCAGCTCCATGTATGAGAGCCGCTGAGATGGCTCTGGTAGCACCTGAGACCACGCCAGAAGGTACTCATGCACCGGCACCTAACCGCCGCCGAATCCCTGCAGCAACAACCGACCCTGGGAGGGGCTGTGAAGAGTTGTGCCTCGCGTTTCTCTGAGGCTCAAGAGCCTTCACAATCAGCGTATTTCACCAACCCGCCCCAAGAGATCGACTTGCAGGTAGCCGCTAGTCATGCGCTGGGGCAATCCACCACTCATCGTCAACATCGTCGGGAATATCCCAAAGGGTAAACTTGGCAGAAAAGTGCGTCCAACGGGGCGCGCTCCCTGGTGTCAATGGCGGTATGTAGGATCTTTGCAGGTTTGTGGGAATGATTTCTAGAGCCGTTCTCATTGGAACTGCAAATGTGATTGGTTTGCAAGGCCCCGGGTTTGCAGGTTCAGTGAGAACCTACAGAGCCAGAGTGTCTGGCGAAAGCAAAACGATAAATTGGCAGCTAGCGGAAAACTCACGAGCCGAAGAATGGAAAAAGACCCTTTCTCATCTTCAACAGGAGCGGCTGCGCTCGACCCTGACTTGTTTTCCCGCCAACTCACTTGGTCCGACGCCCTACGCTTCGAAAAACAGGATGTTCATGTGCTAACTCCGGAGGCAACCAGCGCCCAGGTGCTTTGTCTTCGGGTGTCCCGAGTGACGGAGTCACCTGCAGCACCTGGCACTCATCAATTCGCCATTGTTTTTCATGGCCCTGCCGATACGTTACTGGGCCAAGGAACTTATCACCTGGTTCACCCGGAGCTCGGAGATTTTGCTGTCTTCATTACCCCAGTGGGACGCACGCCTGCTGGTGTTGAATACGAGGCATGTTTCACGCATGTGGTGTGATTTAGACAGCTCACGGCTGCCGCCTGATCTGAGTTTGCGGCAGTCCACGGATAGTGACTTGTCGTTCTTGAGAGCTTTGTACCGTACAGTGCGCGACCCCGAGCTCGCATTGACCCAGTGGTCAGAGGCACAGAAGCAGGCTTTTTCAGATTCGCAGTTTTCCCTTCAGGACCAACACTACCGAAAAAACTACCCTGGAGCTTTGTTTCTTGTAATTCAATTCCAGAGTGTGCCAGTGGGGCGGGTCTATCTGGCCAAAGCCGCAGACCAATTGCGCCTAATGGATCTCGCTTTTCTCCCCCATTTCCGGGGACGCGGCTGGGGCTCTTCCGTTGTGCGGGTGGTGCTAGACCTTGCAGATCGGGAAAGGCTAGAAACACAGCTGTTTGTTGAGTCTAGCAATCCAGCCTACGCTTTATACGTACATCACGGCTTCTTAGCCGAGGGCTTGGAAGGCGTCTACGTGCGCATGCGACGCCCCGTTCCACACGCCTTGGGAAACCCATCTAGGTCGACGGATGGTGACGATTGAAAATAGCCTCGACCTCCTGGCCTAGAGCATCATTGGGACTGGTGAAGATCGGATGCTTGCCCAGATCTGGATGAAAAACTTCCCACGTCTCTTGCTCAGGAACTAAACGGCTGGTGGGAGCAAAGAGGAGACGAAAACTTTGCTCGAGGTTACCGCCACCGGGAAGTGGACCGATATCAAGCAATGTGCCTTGCCAATGCCGTCCGTTCGGATGACTGAAGAAAAACTCACGTCCCACGAGTGGTAAAAAATGACTTCGAAGCAGCATGACATCGCAGCCCTGCCCTGACAGCGAAGAAGCGTGTATCAACCCTGAGCCGGCTGCAACCGCAGGGGCTAAGCTTGCAGCCTTGAGCAGGGAGCGTCTTTGGTGATTCAACATAGAAATGGTACCGATCCCACTGGGGCAGTTCTTTGGCGGACGGCGAAGATCTTGCCTCAGTTTTGAATATGGCGCCATATTTGTCTTGCACCGCATCAAACAGCCTCCTATATTCCGCCATGCCTGCGAAGAAAGCCGCAGGCGTGCTTGTCCATAGCTAGTGGCTGTGCCACGTCTTTCTTTCTTCAGTTTTACGGGCCCACGTGCCCATAGCGCACCATGGCACAACCGTATGTTGGCGAAATTCGCATGTTCGCCGGAAATTTCGCTCCGGCGGGCTGGGCTCTGTGCGAAGGGCAATTACTGCCGATCTCCGAAAACGACACGCTGTTTAACTTGATCGGGACCACTTACGGCGGCGATGGGCAGTCCACTTTCGCTCTGCCTGATTTGCGCGGTCGGATCCCCATCCATCAAGGCAACGGCTTCATCTTGGCAGAAACAGGCGGCGCTGAAGAAGTTACGCTGACCGTGAGCCAGATCCCTAATCACAGCCATGCGCTGCGGGCATCGGCCGGAACAGGGTACATAGCGTCACCTGCGGGGGCACTGCCCGCTCGTCACCGGGACTACAAGACTTTTTTGAATGCTGGACCTGCGGCGCAGAGCATGCACCCGTCTACGCTTTCGCCAATCGGTGGCAGTCAGCCACATGAGAATCGGCCGCCATTCTTGTGCGTGAATTTCATCATCTCGCTCTTCGGCATTTTCCCGTCTCCAACCTGACGCCATGGCAGAACCATTCCTTTCCGAGATCCGTATCGTCTCGTTCGTATTTGCGCCCAAAGGGTGGGCGCTTTGTAACGGACAGCTCTTGCCCATCAACCAGAACCAAGGGCTCTTCTCCCTCCTCGGCACCACTTTCGGTGGTGATGGGCGTGTGAATTTTGCGTTGCCAGATTTTCGTGGGCGCATCCCTATCCACGTAGGAGGAAGTCATACCCTAGGCGAGCGTGGCGGGGAACAGGCCCACACACTGTCGGTTGGCGAACTGCCCACCCACACCCACGTACCAAAGGCGGCTACAGCAGTAGGGCGCGCCACGGCCCCTGCGGGCAATGTGTTCGCGGCATCGCGCGGAAGCTACGCGGCATCGGCTACAGCCACCATGCAGGCGGCGAGCGTAGCGTCCGTTGGCGGATCGCAAGCCCACTTGAACATGTCCCCGTTCCTCACGCTCAATTTCGTGATCGCGTTGCAAGGTATCTTTCCTTCACCCACCTGACTAAGTACGACGAGAGACCCCGCATGGCTGACCCGTTTGTCGCGGAAATCCGCATCGTTCCTTTTAACTTTGCACCCAGAGGATGGGCGTGGTGTGATGGACAGCTTCTCCCCCTGTCACAGAACACTGCACTTTTCTCGCTGCTAGGTACAACCTATGGGGGCAATGGAACATCCACCTTTGCGCTGCCCGATTTGCAGGGGCGCGCTCCCTTGATGCCAGGGCAGGGTCCCGGTCTGTCTCTTTACGATCTCGGACAGACAGGGGGAGCGGAGACTGTCAGCCTTCTGGAATCGGAAATGCCTTCACACAGCCATGCGTTACATGGCGGTGATCCCGTGGGAGCCCCGGTAGCAGCCCCCGAAGGCGCAAGCCTGGGTTCATCGCCAGCGCGCAGTTATATCAGCGGCGTAACCGCTAGCGAATCAATGTCGTTAGAGACGGCCAGCCAGACCGGTGGAAGTCAACCGCATAACAACATGCCACCCTATTTGACTGCGTATTTCATCATTGCCTTGCAAGGTGTTTTCCCTCCGAGGACATAGTCCTATGGGTTGCGCTTTCGCCCAAATCAACAACAGGCATTTCAAAAGTCTCCATTAAGTGGCCCCACCATGCGTTGTACCGTTCTGGCCCTAGCCTTAGTGCTGTCTGCTGGCGCTCTGCCTTCTTGGTCGCAGCAGACCAAGCCTGTCGTACAGCGCGAGTTCGCCGGACGGGAGAACCGTTTCGTTGCCATGCCCGCCAGCGATACCTCGGCAACGTTTCGCGCAGCTGCTGCTGGGAGGCAAATTGCCTTTGAAAACACTGGCGTGCTGCTGCAGCCCCGCCGCAGCCAAGCCGCAACGGCAAAGACAGGAACAGCACAGAAGACGGCAAACGAAGGCGGCCTGCGGTACAGCTTCGAGGGCTCATCAGGCACCATACCGCAGGGTGCGCGACCTTCTTCCACCGTATACCACTGGCTGGTGGGCGATCGCTCACAATGGCAGATCGGTCTCAAGAGCTACGGTGCTGTGGCTTACCGCGGTGTATGGCCAGGCATCGATGCCATCTTTGCGGGCGATGCTGGCGGCTTCAAGTACCAGTTTGAACTGGTGGCAGGTGCGAACCCCGCCAATGTGGTTTGGCGAGTGGATGGGGCAGATAGTCTGAGCGTCCAGCCCGATGGTTCGCTACAGTGGCGCGTGGGCGATGAGGTATTGACCGATGCTGCACCCGTGGTTTACCAACCGCTGGGCCAAGGGCGCAGTCCCGTGGCTGCTCGCTACCAAGTGGAACAGACAGCCGCGCGCAGCTGGCGTGTGCGCTTTGCTCTTGCTCCGCACGACCCCAGCAAGCCGCTGATCATCGACCCGGCCTGGACGGGCTACTCAGGCCTAGTTGGCGGCAACGCTGACGATCAAGTGTTTGCAGTGGCGCACGATGACAACGGTAATACTTTTGCGTGCGGCGCGACCGAGTCTTCCAGCCTGTTATCTGGCTCAAGCACGGTGGGCGCCCGGGGTGCAGATGATGCTTTTTTGGTGAAATTCGACCCCAAGGGCGTAGCACAATTCGTAACGTATGTGGGGGGCACAGGCGACGATGCCTGTCACGGGCTGGCGCTGGATGACAGCGGACGCATCTACCTGGCGGGGGCGACGCATTCGCTCAACTTTCCCACCGCAGGCACAGACCCGAACAACCGCTTGCGACGTTCGAAAACCCTGCAGGATCGTGATGCCTTCGTGATGCGATTGGGCAGCAATGGCACCACGGTAGAGTATTCCGGCTTTATCGGTGGCTCCGAAGATGATCAGGCCAATGCTATCGTTGTAGATGGGTTAGGCCGCGCCTATGTAACCGGCTTCTCCACCTGCACCACTACGTCCGCCGCAGGCTGTACCACGGGTGCGCCAGCTTTCCCTGCTTTTGTGGGGCCTAGCCTAAGCCACGGCGGCGATCAGTTAGGCACAGGGGGTATGGATGCGTTTGTGGCGCGCGTGGCGGCCAACGGCGAGGGGCTGGAATATGCCGGCTTCCTTGGCGGCGATGGGGGCGACGAGATGGGCAACGCGCTGGCGCTACTACCGGATGGCCGGTTGGCTGTAGCAGGTGCCACGGACTCCACGGCAGGACTGCCGACCCTCACCGGACCGCGCACCGTGCTGGCCTCTCGCTCACAAGACGCGGTCGACGCGTTTGTGGCTTTTGTCTCAGCTGACGGAGCCAGCGCGCAGATGCAGATACTGACAGGCTCGACACCTGGCAACGGCGAGGTTGGCATTGACCGTGCCCTGGCGCTGATGCCGGATTCAAACGGAGGACTGCTGGTAGCAGGTGAAACCAATTCACCTAATTTTCCCGCTGACAACACAGGTACGCGATTCCTGTCGGGCGGCCCACAAAGCACCGCAAACGGAAGCATGGATGGCTTTATTGTCCGACTGCATCCCACCGCACCATTTGCTACGTACCTGGGTGGCTCAGGCTATGACTATGTTGCCGCATTAGCGGAAGACGGCAGCTCGCTTTACGCGACGGGAGCTACCAGTGTGGGCTCGGGTTTCCCGGTAGTGGCCCAGAGCGGCATTGCCACGGCGCGGCCGGGGCAACAGGACGGCTTCCTCAGCAAGATCACGCTGGCCACGCCGGGTACCTTTGTGTACTCAGGTTTTTTGGGCACAAACGGGGCCGATGCCATGCATGCGTTGTCCGCCACCTTGGTGGATACAGACACCATTCTTTCGGTCGGTGGGGTCACCACATCGGGCGCCGCAGGGCTAACGAATCCCACTACCAGCGCCTCCAACGGTACCACCGCAGCCAACGGACTGGTGTTGCGCATTGACCCCTTCGGCCCACCTCATCGTATTGATGTGGTTTCCGGCGCCACGCAATCTGCACCTATCGGTCAACCTTTTTCCACACCTCTACAGGTGAAGGTGTTTGACATCGACTCCCATGCACTATCCAACATCGTGGTTACCTTTGGTGCGCCGACCTCCGGGCCCTCGGCCACGCTGGACGCGGGTGGCTCGGCCACAACCAACGCGTCGGGGATCGCCACGCTGAACGCCACCGCCAACATGCTGACTGGCACCTACAACATCACGGCCGCAGCAGGCGGTGTACAGACATCGCTGGCTCTGACCAATGCAAAGGGCTCTCAAGCCACCCTGACAGCTTCGGCCAGTCCGACCAACATCACCTACAACGGAACAACAACACTATCCACCAGCGGGGGCACTGGCGCTGGTGCTGTCTCGTATGCGGTGACCGCAGGCGCATCCAATTGCTCCGTCGCGGGCAGTGCAGTCACAGGTACGGGGGTGGGCCCGTGCACCATCACGGCCACCAAGGCCTCCGATGCCAACTATCTGGAAGCCACTGCCACAGTGGATATCAACGTCAGCAAGGCCAACCAAGCGTCGTTGACTGCCTCAGCTTCGCCCTCCACCATCGCATTCAATGGCACAGCCACACTTGACGCTATCGGCGGTTCGAGCGGGGGCACCGTGAGCTTTGCGGTAACGGCAGGCGCAAACGTCTGTAGCGTGACAGGCAATTTACTGACCAGTCTGGACGTGGGCTCGTGCACCGTCACAGCCACCCGCGTTGGCAATGCGCTGTACAACGATGTTTCGGCGCAGGTGGTGGTCACGGTAGGCCGTGCGCTGCAGACCGGCTGGACCGTGAGCGGCGCCCCCTCTGCCACGATCTCCGTTAACGGAACAGTTACCCTGACCACTTCCGGTGGAGGCGGCTCCGGAGCGGTCAGCCTGGCCATCACAGCGGGCGCAGCCTCTTGCTCTCTATCGAGCAATGTAGTCACTGGCGTGACGCCCGGTACGTGCACGGTGACGGCCACAAAAGCTGCTGATGCGCAGTACGAGTCCGCATCAGCAACGGTGGATATCCAAGTCGATCAGGCTGCGCAGGCGCCACTGGCCGCTACCGCAACGCCGGGCGCTATCCCCTATCTGGGCACAGCCACGTTGGCCACAACGGGAGGATCGGGTACAGGGACGGTGAGCTTTGCCGTCACCACCGGGGCTGGGCAATGCCAGCTGAACGGAAACCTGTTGACGGGCGTCGGCGTCGGCGGATGCACCGTCACGGCCACAAAAGCAGCCGATCTCAACTATGGGGCAGCCACGGCCACGGTAGGCGTGCTGATCAGCAAAGCAGCCCAGCCTGCACTGTCAGTGTCGGCATCGCCCTCGTCCCTGGTACTCAATGGCCGTGCGACGTTGTCGACCTCCGGGGGCGCAGGTGCCGGCCTGGTGAATTACGCCGTGACAAGCGGTGCAGGTGTTTGCTCCGTGACAGGGACTACCCTGACTGGATTGGCCGTGGGCGTGTGCGAAGTCACAGCCACCAAGACCGGCGACGCAAACTATGAAGGTGCCTCAGCCACGGCGATGGTGTCGGTAGGCAAGGCACTGCAAACCATCACCTTTAGCGCACTGGGCAACAAGGCTCTGGGCAATCCCGACTTCACAGTGTCAGCAACTGCCAGCTCGGGGCTGGCTGTGGGCTTCAGCACAGACACGCCACTGGTATGCACAGTGACGGGCAACACCGTCAGTCTTTCGGGCATGGGCACCTGTCGAGTGATTGCATCGCAAGGCGGCGACCTAATCTACAGCGTTGCCGCAGTCGTAGTTCAAGCCTTCACCGTGTCGCCCCCGCCCACAGCAGGTCCATCGGTAAGTGGAAATACGCCCTCAGGCCCCGCATCAGCAGCCATCTCCACACCAGCCTGGGTATTTGCGGAGCCGGGTACAGGCAAATTCCAAAACGCTGGTTTTATGCCGCTCACGGGCCATCCAAAATCGCCTTCAGAGCCCCCTCCTTCTGGAGTTTCTTTTCCTCTAGGACTGTTCAATCTGGTAGCCATCAGTGGTGTCCCGGGCTCGGCGTTTACGGTGAAACTGACCTACCCCACTGCACTGCCGCCGGGAACCCAGTATTGGAAGTTCGGCCCTACACCTGGAAATTCCACACCGCACTGGTATGCGTTCCCTGGCGCAGTAATTTCGGGCAACACGATCACACTGACCGTCGTAGACGGCCAGCAAGGTGATGATGACTTGCAGGCAAATGCTGTCATTCTGGATCCGGGCGGACCCGCGCTCGTTGCCAGTACTGGCGGCACCGGAGTCGCTGCGATTCCAACACTGTCGGAATGGGGGAAACTGGCACTTTTCATGTTGATGACTGCGTTGGCTTGGCGTGTAAAGCGCTCAAGCTCACGTCGTAGGAGTGCAACCTGAAGTTCTCCCCCCTTACACGAGGCAGAAAAGAGGTTCGGTAGTTCTTTGCTACCTCCGGAAAGAAATACACGAGCACCTCTTGCCTATGGGCGCAGGCACAATTCAGCCCATGCGCTCCCCCATCTCCATCGTCGACGTTGACCGCCTAGACACCTGGTCCCGCTACCGCGCGGGCCTGTGCGAGACCTGTGCGGCCAACTGCTGCACCATGCCGCTGGAGGTGCAGCTGTCTGACTTGGTGCGGCTGGGGCTGGTGGATGCGTTTGAGGCCGAGCATGAGGAGCCCCGGCACATTGCCAAGCGGCTGCAGAAGGCGCGGCTGATTGACCACTTCAACCACAAGAACGTGGTGTTCACCATGGCGCGACGGGGCAGTGGGGACTGCAATTTTCTCGACCCCAAAACCCGCCTGTGCACCGTGTACGAGCAGCGGCCCGAGACCTGTCGGCTGCACCCGCAAAAAAAGAGCCCCAAGCCGGGGTATTGCGCCTACGGGCGCCGGGGCGGTTGACGGCGCTGCGCTGGGGCGGGAACATGGCTGCTGGCGGTGCTGCCCCCATCGCCGCTGGCGCCGATGAAGGGGCCTTGGCCCCCCGGTGGCAGATGCCCCAATGCCGCCCCACCCGCACGGCGGCGCCACGCCGTTGATAAGGTTCTTTGCACCCCATGCCTCCCAAAGCCCTGCCCGCCATTGACCCCGCCCGCTGCACGGGCTGCGGCTGGTGCGTGGCGGTGTGCGCGCCGCATGTGCTGTCGCTGCAAGTGCAGGCACAGGGCACGGGGATTGAGCCCAAAGCTTGGGGCCCCAAGCGTTCGCACCTGGACGATGCAGCGGGTTGCACGGGCTGTGCACTGTGCGCGGTGCGCTGCCCGTTTGATGCGATTGCAATGGTGCGCACCGGGCAGCCTGCGGTGCCTGATCTTTGAATAGAAATGGCCAAATGGTCGCTCGCGCTTATCTAACAAGCGCTGGCAGCTACAGATAACGTAGCAGCGCTTTCTGCGATAGGAAGAGAAAGCGATGCATGGCCAGACAGCCCGCGCAGTGCGCGTTGGCCACGCGCCGGGCGGTGCGCTACACTGCAGCGGTCATGTCGTTCACTCCATCCTCCGTCATCGCACCTGCCGCAACTTTTGCGTGCATGGGCATGATGCTGCCTGCGTTTACGCGGGCGATGGGTGCACGAATGATGATCACCATTACCACCGCGGCCACCTGAGCGCAGCGCAGGTGGCCGTTTCGGCAGCCACCTGGTGATCGCTCTCTCTTCTCTTCCAAGACGAATGCACGAAACCCAGCTCTGGCAGCTGGGTTTTTTTGTTTGTTCGTTTGATGTTTGGAGAAGCCGATGTACCGCGATCCAGTCCAGAGTCTTGAGCCCCAGTCCAGCCCCGCCGTTGCGGTGGCCACACGCCCACTGCGCGTGGGCATGATCGGGATTGGCACCGTGGGGGCTGGCACCTTCAGGGTGCTGGCGCGCAACCAGGCAGAGATTGCGGGCCGCGCCGGACGGGGCATCAAGCTGGTGATGGTGTGCGCGCGCAGCCTGGCGCGGGCGATGAGCGTGGTGGGCACCGATGTGGCGCTGACCAACGACCCAATGCAAGTCGCCACCCACCCCGATGTGGATGTGCTGGTGGAGGCCGTAGGCGGCACCGGCCCGGCGCGTGAATGGGTGCTGGCCGCCATCCGTGCGGGCAAGCATGTGGTCACGGCCAACAAGGCGCTGCTGGCGGTGCATGGCAACGAGATCTTTGCCGCCGCGCGCCAGCACGGCGTGGCCGTGGCGTACGAGGGTGCGGTGGCCGTGAGCATCCCCATCGTCAAAGCGCTGCGCGAGGGGCTGACGGCCAACCGCATTGAGTGGGTGGCTGGCATCATCAACGGCACCACGAATTTCATCCTGAGCAAGATGCGCGACGAGGGGCTGGGCTTTGCCGAGGCGCTGTCGCAAGCGCAGGCGCTGGGCTATGCCGAGGCGGACCCGACGTTTGACATCGAGGGCATCGACGCGGCCCACAAGATCACGCTGCTGGCGGCCAATGCGTTTGGCATGCCCGTGCGCTTTGCCGATGCGCAGGTGGAGGGCATCACCCGCCTGCAGGGGCTGGACGTGGCCTGTGCTGAGCAACTGGGCTATCGCATCAAGCTGCTGGGCGTGGCGCGGCGGCGCAAAGACGCGGCAGCGGGTGCGGAGGTGGACGGTGTGGAGCTGCGCGTGCAGCCGGCCCTGGTGCCCGCCACGCATTTGCTGGCGCATGTGAACGGCTCGATGAACGCGGTGATGGTCAAGGGCGATGCAGCCGGTGTGACGATGTTCTATGGCGCGGGGGCGGGGTCTGAGCAGACGGCATCGGCGGTGATTGCCGACCTGGTGGACGTGGCGCGCCTGGAGGGCACCCGGGCACCGCAGCGTGTGCCGCACCTGGGGTTCCATCCCCAGGCAATGAACGAGCAACTGGCCGTGCTGCCCCGCGCTGCCGTGCACACCCGCCACTACCTGCGCGTGCCGGTGCACACCGCCCAGCAGGTGGAGGCCGTGGGCGCCTGGCTGGCGGCGCAGCAGGTGCCCGTGCAGCGTGTGGAGCTGGCCTGCGAGAAGGCACTGCCCGCAGGCAGCGGGCCCCAGGTGCTGGTGCTGACCGATGCCGCCCCCCAAGCCACGGTGGACCTGGCCGTGCACGCGCTGGCCGCCCACCCAGCAGTGGCTGGGCCGGTGGTGACGCTGCGGGTGGAGGTGCTGGAAGGGTGATGGCCCTGGGGGTTGCGGGGCGCTGCTTGGCGCCCCCATCCCTCGTCGCCCTAAGCCTGTTGAAGCGCGGCCCACACGGCGCATCCAGGCATGGGCAAGCCCCGCCTGGGTGAAGAGGCGCGGTTGAAACTTTTAATCAAATATGACCCTAGCGCTTGATTGACAGGCGCTAGCAGCTATATATTTGATAGCAATTTGCGGCAATGGGCTCTGCGCCTCACCCCATCAGCCGCCCCAGCACCAGCGCCGCCATGTCCTCGGCCGCTGGGGTGCCTTCGGCCAGCAGGCCTTGCACCACGCCCGCGCGGTCTTCGTCGGTGCGGTTCTGGCTCACCTTCCACAGGCCTTCCCAGCGTTGCACCTCCAGCTCGATGCCGACGATGGCGCGCAGCAGCTTTTCGATGTAGTCGGGCGGGGCATCGTCGATGCGCCACGGGTGGGGACGGTGGGCTTCGTGCTGCTCGCTCAGGGTGTGCAGCAGGGCGCGCAGGCGCGCCGGGTCGTCCACCGCCGTGAGCGCGCCATGGGCGTGCACGGCGGCGTAGTTCCAGGTGGGCACCTGCTTGCCATCCACCGCTTTGGACGGGTACCACGACGGCGAGATGTACGCCTGCGGCCCGTGGAAGATGGCCACGGCCTGCTGCGGCAGCAGCGGCCACAAGCCATTGGCCCGCGCCACATGGCCCACCAGCGTGCCATGCGGGCCACGGGTGGGGTCCAGAAACAAAGGCACGTGGTTGGCGTGCAGGGCCCCGGCATGCGCCATCACCAACGTGGCCAAGGGTTGCGCGCGCACCAGCGCGTGCAGGGTGGGGGCATCGGTCACGTGAAACTGGCGGTTGGCGTTGGCCATGTCAGGCTCCTTGCGTTGTAGCGGCTTCTACTCCCAGCACCGGGGCGCAGTCGATCTGCGTCTTGACCGAGTTGGCCAGAAAGCAGGCCGCATGCGCCTGGTGGTGCAAGTCGGCCAGCACGGCGGCGGTGGGCGCATGGGCAGCGTCAAACACCGTGACAGGGTGCAATTGCACGTGGCTCACCACCAGGCGGCCTTCGGCATCTTTGGCCATGGTTCCTGCGGCGGCGTCGGTGTAGCGGTTCACGCGCCAGCCCGCGCGGCTGGCAATGTCCAAGAACCACAGCATGTGGCAGCTGGCCAGGGCGGCGATGTAGGCCTCTTCGGGGTCCACCGCTGCAGCGTCTGAGTAGGGCAGGGGCACCACATGCGGCGACGATGATGCCGCTACGGTGGCGCCGCCATCAAACTGCCACTGGTGGCTGCGGTGGTAGCGCTTGTCCAGAAAGTCATCGGTGCCACGGGTCCAGACGACGGTGGCGGTGTGCGGTGCAGCCATGGGTGAAGTTCCGGCGAGGGTTTTTACAATGGTTCTTCAGTTTAGGCGCCATGGCGCATTCACAAGGAGCCAATTCGTGTCCGTTGCCAGAGCCAATCCAGCGCCCAGTGCTGTGCCCTCGTCGGCCACCTTGCGCCAGCAGGTGTATGCGCAGCTGCGCAGCGCCATTGAACAGGGCCGCTGGCCTGCGGGCATGCGGCTACCGCCTTCGCGTGCGCATGCGGGGCTGCTGGGGGTGTCGCGCAACACGGTGCTGTGGGCCGTGCAGCGCCTGCTGGCTGAGGGCTATGTCGAAGCCCGCGTGGGCGATGGCACCTATGTGGCGCAGGCCCTGGCCAAGCACGGTGCCGGTGCGCCTTCCAGTGCACCACTGCATGCACCGGCGTTGGTGGCGCCACCCCGGGGCCTGTCGCGGCGCGGGCAGCTGGTGGCCGACACGGCGGCACGCTGGCGCCCGCCGCTGGTGGCCGCCAGGGCGTTTCGCATTGGCGCGCCCGAGGTGGCCAGCTTTCCGTTTGCCGTGTGGGACCGCCTGGCGCGCCAGGCCAGCCAGGCCCAGCGCGCCGCCCGCGCCCACTACCTGGACCCGGCGGGCGACCCTGACCTGCGCCAGGCCGTGGCGCAGTGGCTGTGGGCGTCGCGCGGCATTCGGTGCGATGCGGCGCAGGTGGTGGTGTGCTCGGGCTCACAGCAGGGCATTGATTTGATTGCGCGCCTGCTGCTGGACGTGGGCGACGAGGTGCTGGTGGAAGACCCCGGCTACCCCGGCATTCGCGCCAGCCTGCTGGGCCACGGCGCCCTGGCACGGCCCGTGCCGCTGGATGCCAGCGGCCTGTGCATTGCGCAGGGCGCTGCGCAGTGGCCTGCCGCACGCATGGCGGTGGTCACGCCCACGCACCAGTTCCCCACCGGCGTGCGCATGGATTTGCCGCGCCGCCAGGCCCTGTTGCAATGGGCGCGCAAGCACGATGCCTGGGTGGTGGAAGACGACTACGACGGCGAGTTCCAATACGGCAACGCCGCCCAGCGCGTGCCTGCGCTGTGCAGCCTGCCGGGGTCGGAGCAGGTGCTGTACGTGGGCACGTTTTCTAAAACCCTGCACCCGGGCCTGCGCCTGGGCTTTGTGGTGGTGCCGCCCGCGCTGGTCGAGGCGTTTGCCATGGCCCGCGCCATCACCGACCGGCACGCGCCGGGCGACACGCAGGCCGTGCTGGCCCGCTTCATTGCCGAAGGGCACCTGCTGCGCCACCTGCGCCGCATGCGCGAGCTGTACCTGCACCGCCAGCAGCTGCTGATTGACACCCTGGCCGAAACCAGCGGCGGCCACTGGCAACTGCCCCCGTGCGACCGGGGCATGCACCTGCTGCACGAAGCGCCCACAGGCAGCGATGACGAGCCCCTGGCCCGCAGCGCCCAGGCTGCGGGCGTGATGCTGGCCCCGCTCTCGCGCTACGCCATCAACTCGCCCCGGCGCGGCTGGCTGCTGGGCTACGCGGGCTATGGGGACGAAGAAATCCGCACGGCGGCGCGTGTGGTGGGGGCGCTGGCAGGGCGGTAGTCTCAGCGCCTGTTCAAAAGACGCCTGCAAAACCACCCAGCCGGATACGCGCTTTGATGAGCCCCTAGGGATGTCCTGCATAACCCTCGCGAGTCGGTGATAGTGCGGATCGGGATAGGCCGCAAGGCGTCTTTTCGCAGCCAATAGCCGGGCTATTGGCAAGAAAAGCAACGCAGCGGACTGCCCGAGGCCGCGCTATCACAGACCGCAGGGAGTTATGCAGGACATCCCTAGACTCCAGACGCCGGGGCCACCAGCGCTGGGGCCTGCGCTGCGCTGGGCTGCGTGGCCTGCACGCTGCGCCACCAGTGGCGAGACAAGGCCGGTTGGCGCAGGTCAATGCGCTCGCCCATCACCGGCGCCACCAGGGGCACCTGGGCGGCTTCGGCCAGGGCGGTGATGCGCTCGAAGGGCTCGGTCCAGGGGTGCAGCGACAGGTCGAACGTGCCGTTGTGGATGGGCATGAGGTAGCGGCCCTTCAGGTCCAGGTGGGCCTGCAGGCTTTCTTCGGGCTGCATGTGCACGTCGGGCCAGTCCTTGTTGTAGGCCCCGGTTTCCACCATCGTCAAATCAAACGGGCCAAAGCGCTCGCCAATGGCTTTGAAGCCGTCGAAGTAACCGGAGTCGCCGCTGAAAAACACGCGCAAGCCGTTGGATGTGGATTCACCCCCATCGCCCGACCCCACCACGCGCAGCACCCACGATGCCCACAGCGTGCGGTCGCTGTCCGTCAGGCCACGGCCTGAGAAATGCTGGGCGGGTGTGGCCGTCAGCTCCAGCGCGCCTACGGTGGTGCTCTGCCACCAATCGAGCTGCTGCACCTTGGCCGCAGGCACGCCCCAGCCGATGAGCCGGTCGCCCACGCCCAGCGGGGTGATGAAGTGCGCCACCTTGGGTGCCAACTTCTGGATGGCGCTGTAGTCCAGGTGGTCGTAATGGTCGTGCGACAGCACCACGCCTTCGATGGGAGGCAGCTCGTCAATGCTGATGGGCGGGGCGTGAAAGCGCTTGGGGCCCATGAACTGGAAGGGCGAGGCACGCTCGGAAAACACCGGGTCTGTCAACCAGAACTGGCCCTGCAACTTGAGCAGCATGGTGGAGTGCCCCAGGCGCCACAGGCTGCCATCGGGCGCGGCCAGCAGGTCGGTGCGCAGCACCGGGTGCACGGGGATGGGCGCGCGGGGCACGGTGTCGGCGTCTTTGCCCGTCGCAAAGTTCCACAGCACCTTGGCTGTCTTGGCCGCCCCCAGCGACTGGCGCGGCTTGGCATTGCGGTACTTGCCGCCCTCTTGCAGCGCGTTTTCGGTGTGCGTGGTGGCAGGGAAGGTGGTGCAGGACGACGTGACAACGGCCATGGCAAGGGCTCCGATCAAGACTGTGGCAATGGTCCAGACCCGGGAAAGACGGCGGGGCATGGGCAAATTCCGGTGGTTTTGCAAATGTGCACTGCACAGTGTAGTTTAGTTTTAAGAAAAGTAAACTGCACGGTGTAAAATTTCCCCATGAGTGCCCAGCCTTCCCCCACCCGCCTGACGGACCGCAAGCGCGATGCCATCGTGCAAGCCGCTATTGAGGAGTTTCGCCAGCACGGCTTCAACGGCACCAGCATGGACCGCGTGGCCGCAGCGGCCGAGGTCTCCAAACGCACGGTGTACAACCACTTCCCCAGCAAGGAAGACCTGTTCGAGGCCATCCTGATGCTGATGTGGGAGCGCAGCCGCTCGCCCGAGGAACTGGTCTACAACCCCCACCAGCCGCTGCGGGGCCAGCTGCTGGAGTTGCTGGGCCACAAGATGCGCCTGCTGGACGACGCCAGCTTCATTGACCTCAGCCGCGTGGCCATGGCCGACATGATGCACACGCCCGAGCGCGCACGCGCCATCGCCACCAAGCTCTCGGCCAAAGAAGAAGGCCTGCCGCGCTGGCTGCGCGCCGCCCAGCAAGATAGGCGCCTGCGCCCCGGTATGGATGTGGCCTACGCCGCCAACTTGCTGCAGGGCATGATCAAGGCCTTTGCCTTCTGGCCCCAGCTGGCCATGGGCCAGCCGCCCCTCACACCCGCCCAGCAGACTCAGGTGATGGGCGATGCGGTGGACATGTTTTTGGGGCTGTATGCCCCACCGGCACCGAACGCCAGGGCCTGAACCACCGCCTGCGGGCCAGCTAGGGATCCTCTGCACGAATCGAGCGGCAAGTGTGCACTGTGGATCGGGATGGGCTGCAAGGCGCAAAGCGCAGCAATAGCCGTAGCTATTGCGAGCATTTGCAACGCGGCAGACCGCCCGAGGCCGCAGATGCACACGGCGCGGTGATTTGTGCAGAGGATCCCTAGAGCAGTTGCCGGGCGGCCTGCATCACCCGCTGAGCAAGGCGCTCCAGTCGCGGCGGCTGCTGCGCCCAGCCATGCCAGTACAGGGCAACCTCTGTCGCGGCTTCGGGCATGACATCCACCAGCTCCCCGCGCTCAATGGCATCTCCGATCTGCAGCTCAGGCACCATCCCGTAGCCCAGCCCCAACCGGATCGCCGCAACAAAGGCCTCGGATGCAGGCACGTAGTGGCTCACATAGGCGTTACCCTGCAGGCCAAACGCATTGAGCAACGCATTGGCGTGCAGCGAGTCCTTGCGATTGAACACCACAGCGGGTGCCCGGCGCGCCGAGGTCCGCGTGATCCCACGTGGGCCGAACCACTGCGCGGCAAACGCGGGCGTGGCCACCAGCCGGTAGCGCATGCGCCCCAATGGCTCGGCCATGCATCCACGCATGGCATGCGGCTGGGCCGATACGCAGGCATGGGTCACCCCCGTCTCCAGCAGCGCATGCGTGTGCTCTTGGTCATCCACCAAAAGCTCGATGGCAATGCGCTCACGCTGCACCACGGCCGACAGCGTCGGCAGCAACCAGGTAGCGAGCGAGTCAGCGTTGACTGCAAGTGTGATGGGAAAAAAAGCATCTCCGCCCCCCTCACTGCCCATGATCCCCGCCAGCAGGTCATGTTCCATCACACGGGCGCGTTGCAGGTGCTGCAAAAGCTGCCGCCCCACATGGGTGGCACGGCTGGGCCGGCCGCGCACGATCAGTGGCTGGCCAAGCCGCTCCTCCAGGCCCCGCACGCGCAAAGACACTGCCGAAGGCGTGATGTGCAGCGCCGCAGCAGCCTGCTCAAAACTACCCGCCTCCGCCACGGCCAGGAATGCCTCACATTGTTTGGAATCGAGTGCCATAGGAGCTTTAGCGTTCAAAGTTAAGAAATTCTCAGCCAAATCGAGATTTTCCAAACTTTGGTGAACATTTGCCGCGCGCCGTCCACAATTTGGGGATCGTTTTATCCGCCTACCTATGACGCCCACACCCGCCATCGCATCTTCATCGACCAGCGCACGCAGCATCACGCTCCAAGCCTTGCCTTCGCTCTACGCCATCGCCCGCCTCGCACCCCAAGCGGCCATACCGCCATGGGCCGATGGTGAAGGGTTCGTTTCCATCTCCCGCAGCAGCGAGGAGCTGTCCATCACCTGCCTGCAGGCGCGTGTCCCCGATGGCGTGCAGGCTGACCGGGACTGGGTGGCATTCCGCTTTGTAGGCCCCTTCGCCTTTGGCGAAACAGGCATCGTTCTGTCGGTGATCCGCCCACTGTCGGAGAACGGCATCGGCATCTTCATCGTCTCCACGTTCGACGGGGACCACCTGCTGGTCTCCAGGACGGACAGCGAGCGCGCCTGCGCGCTGCTGGCCGCCGCAGGCCACACAGTGCTGCCAGCGGTTGGCTGAACGTCCGCGCACTGGGGCGGTCCGCCGTGCACCCTATTTGGCGGTTGGGCCACGATGGCTTGTGGCGCAGCAGCCCAGCATGGCACCCTCCCATCATCACAGTCTTGCGGTCATGGGATGATGGTCGCCCCCCAAGCCCCTGCGGCAGACGCAGGAACACTTCGACCCATTCCACCTTAGCCGCGCCCAGTCATGCCCACGTCCCCTTACCTCGATAGCGCCCCCGTTCTCGGCACGGGTGTTTTCATCCACGCCAGTGCGCAAGTGATTGGCGATGTGCAACTGGGCGACGACAGCTCGGTGTGGTGCAACGCCGTGCTGCGCGGCGATGTGAACCGCATCACCGTGGGCCGCTGCAGCAACGTGCAAGACCTGACCATGGGCCATGTCTCGCACCGCAATGCCAGCAAACCCGAAGGATCGCCACTGGTGATTGGCGACTACGTCACCGTGGGCCACTCGGTCATCCTGCACGGCTGCCGCATTGGCAACGAATGCCTGATCGGCATGGGCTCCATCGTGATGGACGACGCCGTGATCGAAGACCGCGTGATGCTGGGCGCTGGCAGCCTGGTCTCGCCCGGCAAGGTGCTGGAAAGCGGCTACCTCTACATCGGCCGCCCGGCGGTGCGCCAGCGGGCGCTGACCGACGCCGAGATTGCCTACCTCAAGTATTCGGCCGAGCACTATGTGCGGGTGAAGAACAACTACCTGGCCCCACCAACGCCCGGTATTTGAGCCCGGCGCTGCCGCACGCGCCACGGCCCCGGCCATAATTTCCGGCGTATGAGCGAAATTCTTGAGCAACTCTCCGAATCCGTCTCTGCGGCCCGGTCCGTCGAGGAGCTGACACGCCCGCTGCTGGAAATGCTGGAGGCGCTGACGGGGCTGGAATCCACCTACCTCACCTCCATCGACGAGGCACAGGGGGTGCAGCATGTGCTGTATGCCCGCAACTCCAGCGCCATGCAGATCCCCGAGGGACTCGTGGTGCCGTGGAACGAAACGCTGTGCAAGCGCGCATTGGAAGAGGGCCGCACCTTCACCGACGATGTGCCCGCCTGCTGGGGCGATTCGGGAGCCGCACGCGATCTGGGCATCCGCACCTATGCGAGCAAACCCGTGCGCATGGGCGACGGCGCGCTGTACGGCACGCTGTGCGCGGCCAGCACCCATACCCGCCCGCGCACGCCCGAGGCCGAACGCATCCTCACCCTGTTCGCGTACCTCATCGGCCAGCAGGTGGAGCGCGAACGGCTGATCCAGAAGCTACTGTCCGCCAACGAGCAGCTGGCCACCGTGGCCGCCACCGATCCGCTCACGGGGCTGCCCAACCGCCGCGCCCTCATGGAGGCGCTGGAGCGCATGCTGGCGCAGGGGCTGCGGCGCAAGATGGGTGTGCAGATCGCGTTCATCGACCTGGACGGATTCAAGGCGATCAACGACACCCACGGCCACGCGGTGGGCGACCAGTTCCTGGTGGCCATTGCCCAGCGCCTGCGGGGCGTGCTACGCGCCGAGGACCTGGCCGCCCGCCTGGGCGGCGACGAATTTGTGGTGATCAGCCTGAGCGCCCATGCGGGCGAGGTCGCGCAGTCTGCCCAGGATGTACTCAGCCAGCGCATCACCCAGGCCACCCAGGGTCACTTTGCGCTGCCGGGCGTAGCCCTGGACTACGCCGGTGCCAGCGTGGGCGTGACCACCATTACACCCGACCAGCACCGAGAGACCGAAGACGCCCTGCGCACGGCCGACCAGACCATGTACAAGGTCAAGCACGCACGCCGCCAGGCCCAGGCTGCCTTGGCCCAAGCACGCAGCGGGACCGCCCCCCACAGCTGACCCTGGCAACGGCCCCTCGCAGGCGATAGTAGCCACACACCCGGCGCAGAACCGGGGGCCCGGGATAATCGGGGCATACCACCCCCGAGATTCCATGGCCTCTTCCCCGTGCCGCGTGCTTGCCGTCATCCCGCCGATGACGCAGCTGAACACGCCTTATCCCTCCACCGCGTACCTCACGGGCTTTCTTCGCTCGCGCGGCATCACTGCGTTCCAGGAAGACCTGGCGCTGGCGTTGGTCCTGCGGCTGCTGTCGCCAGAGGGCCTGCAGGATGTGGCGGCGCGCGTACAAGCCCTGCCCGCCAAGCAGCGCAGCCCCGCCGTGCAGTCCTTTGCCGCACAGCAAGACCGCTACCTCGCCACCATCGGCCCGGCGATTGCCTTCCTGCAAGGGCGCGACAGCACCCTGGCGCACCGCATCGTGGGCCGGCACTTTTTGCCCGAGGGGCCACGCTTTGCCACGCTGGATGTGTATGTGGACGACGACGGTGGCGACCCGCTGGGCTGGGCCTTTGGCGCACTGGGGCTGACGGACAAGGCCAAGCACCTGGCCACGCTGTATTTGAACGATCTGGCCGACGTGCTGCGCGACGCGGTGGACGAGCGCTTTGAATTTGTGCGCTATGCCGAATCGCTGGCGGGTAGCCAGCCCACGTTTGACCCGCTGGCCCAGGCACTGGCCAAAGCCCAGGTCTCGCCCACGCTGGTGGACGAGTTGCTGGAGCAGCTCACGCACGAGGCCATCGCGCGCCACCAGCCCACCGTGGTGCTGCTGTCGGTGCCCTTCCCCGGCTCGGTGTATGCGGCGTTTCGCATTGCGCAGGCCATCAAGGCGCGGCACCCGCACATTGCCACCTTGCTGGGCGGTGGCTTTGTGAACACCGAACTGCGCGAGCTGGCCGACCCGCGCGTGTTTGACCACTTTGACTACGTGACGCTGGACGCGGGCGAACGCCCGCTGCTGGCGCTGCTGGAACACCTGCGCGGCGAGCGCGGGCGCCAGCGGCTGGTGCGCACCTTTGTGCGCAGCGAAGACGGGGCGGTGCAGTACATCAACATGATGGAAGCCGATATCGCGTTTGCCGAGGTGGGCACCCCCACCTGGGACGGCCTGCCGCTGGACCGCTATCTGTCGCTCCTGGACATGCTCAACCCTATGCACCGCCTGTGGAGCGACGGGCGCTGGAACAAGCTGACCGTGGCGCACGGCTGCTACTGGAAGAAGTGCAGCTTTTGCGATGTGAGCCTGGACTACATCAGCCGCTACGAGGGCGCGAGTGCTGGGGTGCTGGCCGACCGCATCGAACAGATCGTGCGCGAGACGGGGCAGACGGGCTTTCACTTTGTGGACGAGGCCGCACCCCCCAAGGCGCTCAAAGCGCTGGCCACCGAGCTGATTGAGCGCAACGCGGGCATCAGCTGGTGGGGCAATGTGCGGTTTGAAAAAACCTTCACCCCTGACCTCGCTGAGCTGCTGGCCGACAGCGGCTGCATCGCGATCTCGGGCGGGCTCGAAGTGGCTTCGGACCGGCTGCTGCAGCTCATGAAAAAAGGCGTGTCGGTAGACCAGGTGGCCCGCGTGACCAAGGCGTTCAGCGATGCAGGCATCCTGGTGCATGCGTACCTGATGTACGGCTTTCCGACGCAGACGGTACAGGACACGGTGGACGCGCTCGAGTACGTGCGGCAGTTGTTTGCCAATGGCTGCATCCAAAGCGGCTTCTTTCACCGCTTTGCCTGCACCGTGCACTCACCCGTGGGCAAGAACCCCGAGGAATACGGCGTGACCCTGGCACCGCTGCCACCAGGCGACTTTGCCAAGAACGATGTGGCCTTTATCGACCCCACGGGCGTAGACCACGACGCGCTGGGCAGCGCGCTCAAAAAGGCCATCTACAACTACATGCACGGCATCGGGCTGGAAGAAGACGTGCGCAGCTGGTTCCCCTTCAACGTGCCCAAAACAACGGTGCGGCGGGACCGCATCGAGCGGGCACTGCGCGAGCGGGGGTAAAGCGCAGGGGCTCAGCACCCTGTCGATCGGCGAACGAAATGCGTTCAGGCTGCGCCCGTCGAAGCCAGGGTGCGCCCCGGTAAACGCCCCTGGGCAGGCTCCGTGCTCATTCCGGCCATCACACCGTGGCCATGTAGGCCAGCAGGGCGTCAAAGTCCGCGCGGTCCTTGGGCGTCTTGTCCATGGGTTCAAAGCCTTTGTGCAGCAGCCCTACCAGGTGCTCGCGCCGCTGCACCAAGTCGGCCTGGTGCACGGGGTCTTGCACCAACAGTTCAAAGATGGCCTGCTTTTCCAGCAGGTGGCCACTGTGGTTGTCGTGGAAATACCCGGCGTTCAAGTCCAGCAGGTTGCCCATCTTGGGCATGCCCGTGGTCTTGGCCCCCTTGGCCAACAGCGACCGCACGGCCTTGGACTGGTGGTAGTAAATGGCGATCTCGATGGGGTAGCTGTGCTCTGAAAAGTCTTTGTTGCGCACATTCGGGTCCGCCCCGTACTGCAGCAGCAGATCCACGATCTTGGGCGCCGAAAAACGGCAGGCTTCATACAGGTTGGGATAGCCCCGGTGCAACAGGTTGGGGTCGGCACCATGCTGCAACAGCAGCTGGACGATCTTGGCGTTCTTCTTGGTCACCGCCCGGTTCAGGCACGAGGTGCCAGACGGCAGCATGCTGTTGGGGTCGGCCCCCTTTTCCAGCAGGGCCTGCACGGTGGCGGCGTTCTTGGCAAGGCCGATGGCCACGGTCAGCGCATCGCTGGGGTCGTTTTCTGCGCGGTCCGTTGCGGCAATGGTGCGGCCCACGCGCCCCAGTTGCGCCACAGGGGCCAAGGTCTTCATAAGGGCCATCACATCGGCAGGCGGCTTCTTCTTGCCGTGCACAAAGCCGTATTCCATGGTGCGCGCAATTTCGTCGTCCCGCAGGTCGGCATGCAGCGCATGGCACACCCTCGACAACGGCCCAATGAACTCGTCGGCATGCGTGGAGCCCGAGGTGAAGGCCGCATCGATCACCAGGCCAGCGCGCTCGCAATGGTCGAACCCCATGCCATCCGGCGGATAGATAGCCACCTTGCGGGCGGCAAAGAAGGCCTTGATGGAGTCCTCCAACGCCTCGCCAGGCGGGGCGCTGAACGCTGCATGCAGCGCATCGGCATCGTCGATGTGATGGCAAACCAAGGTGAATCGCGTCGTGTATTCCATGTTCCCTCGTCGATGGGCAGGCGCTTGCACGGGCTGGACTGTCAGGAAGCCTGCAGTGGCCATGATAGGAGCTCAGCGCCACGCAAACCCACGCGGGCAGCCCAGCCCATGCCCGGCACGCGGCAGCGCAGGGAGAATCCACCGATTTTTGTGATGGGCGGTGTATTCATCGTAAGAGGGATACCGCCACGCTGATTTGCGGGTTGATCCGCAAATCGGCTTTAGGGATTTTCAAAGACTGTGTTTAAGGTGAGCCCTGCTATTTTCAAATTCTATAAAGAAATATTTTACAAAACGACTGAATACATGAGACAACCTCTCTCAAATTCAGATTTTATAAAAATATCCAATACCAAATCAGCGGATTGATTTTGGATTAGAAACAGTGACCCACAGGCAGATGGAACATCTGAGCCTGTACCGTCTCAACAGGGTCAATCCACAGCAGCCGCGCATCTCAAACCATTGCAAAGCGAATGCAACGCACAGCAGGTCATCTTGGTCCACTGGTGGACAAGCAAAAAGCCAGCGCTCACTCTTTCAAAAATCCTTACAAACAATAGATCATCATTTTTATGTCTGCTCGGATTGCGTGCCCAAGGTGAGGGGGTACACACGCGGACCACGGCAGCCCCCCGTACATCCCCCGACCATGGGCCTACCTCAAACGGCGACCACGCACCCGGCCGCAGAGGCCCAACCCTATCGATTCACCCCCAACTCATTTCAAACTGAGGTACGGCGTTTTTGAAAGCGTTTCGGCACTTCATCAATTTTATTTGTATTTTTGATTCATCAATTTTCATGAAATTTGGATATTTTTATGCGTTGTGCATTAACCATGAGACGGCTAATCCAATGTCATCAAAAAATACAAAAATATCCACCTAAAAATTGACTGGTAGAACATGGATTTTTATTAAAAAAATCAATGATTTCGCCAAAAATAAAAAATCCAAAAATTAACAACATGAGTTCAGAAAAATCAAAATTCATCTAAAAAACGAAATAAGAAATTGAATTTTTAGAACCTGTATATTTTCGGAAAACAGGTTTTCATATTTTTCCATGAGGGTTTTTAATAATTTTCACTAATCAACACAGGGGTTCAAAAGTAGCCAGAAGGGCCATTTTTTGGCGATTGGCGGCTGCATGGCCTTGGACGGTCCTGCGGACTGACCCGAACAGGCCGGTGGCCGGGCGCAGAAAACCCAACGGAGGAAAGCGCTGTTCCGTGAGCTACTGCTTTTTCGGGGTTTTGCGCTTTTTGGGGGGCAGGGCGCCTCGGCAAGCCGCTTGGAAAAAGGGCGGCCGTCGCCAATGAAGCAGAAATGGCCTCTAGCGCTTACCTTGAAAGCGCTAGCAGCTATAAAAAACATAGCAAAAAACCAAGCCACCCCCCATCCATCCAACGGCCTCAGCAACCGCCAAACAAGGCGGCCAGAGCGGCCATGCCACACTCTCGCCCTTACAGCAGGTGGTTATGTCTTCTACAGAATGGGCCCAGGCGGCCCTGCAGTCGTTTGATGCGGTGGTGTCGGCCACCGAGGGGTTTCGCAGCCGCACCGGGCAGCGGCTGATGGCCGAGCAGGTGGCGCGCACCTTCAGCAGCGCCACGCTGGGCAAGGTGGATGAAGAAAGTGGCGAGGCGGCGCCCACGCGTTCCATCGCCGTCATCCAGGCGGGCACGGGCGTTGGCAAGTCGCTGGCGTATTGCGCGCCCGCCATTGCGCTGGCGCTGTCGCGCGGCACGCGGGTGCTGATCTCTACCGCCACGGTGGCGTTGCAAGAGCAACTGGTCAACAAAGATCTGCCCGCACTGGCCGCACTGATGCCGCAGCCCTTCAAGTTTGCGCTGGCCAAGGGGCGCGGGCGTTATGTGTGCAAGCTCAAGCTCGACCGCCTGGCGGGCACGGGCGAGGCCGAGGAAGAGGGCGAAGACGACCTGTTTGCCGAAGAAGAAGCCGCCGCCCGCGCCAAGCGCCCCCGGCACGAGACCGAGGCGCGCATCCAGTTCTATTCGACGATGGCGCAGACCCTGTCGAAAGGCGCGTGGGATGGCGACCGCGACAGCCTGGACACGCCGCCCGAGCCCGAGGTGTGGAGCCCCGTGGCGGCCGAGGGCGCCTCGTGCACGGGCAAACACTGCCCGGCCTTCAGCCAGTGCACCTACTACGACAAACGCAAGGAGCTGGTGGGCGCGCAGGTGATCGTGGCCAACCACGATTTGCTGCTGTCGTCACTGGGCGCGCGCGTGTTGCCCGAGCTGGACAACTGCCTGCTGGTGCTGGACGAAGCCCACCACCTGCCTGCCACAGCGCTCGACCAGTTTGCGTGCAGCATGGACCTGTCGCGCATCACCTGGATCGAGCGCCTGTCGAGCCGGGGCCTGCGCATTGGCGCGCTGCTGGAGGTCGAAGAGATTGCCGACATCCCCAAGCACTCGGCCCAGCTGCGGCAGACGCTGCAGGACCTGGCGCGCATCGTGATGGAGGTGTACGGCGCCCAGCTCAAGAGCCAGCCCAGCGCCTGGGGCCCGGCGCGCGTGCGCGTGCCACGCGGCGAATTGCCCGAACAGCTCATTGCGCCGCTGGGCCTGCTGGCCGCCAGCGCCGAGGGCTTCCTCGACGCCCTGCGCGCCATCAGCAAGGCCTTGCGCGCCGAGATGCGCGACAAGCCCGACGAGGCCAAGCGCCTGTCCACGCTGTACGCACAAATCGGCATGCTGGCCCCGCGCCTGGAAGCGCTGCACGCCACCGCGCAACTGCTGCTGCAGGATGCGCCCGAAGGCGCGGTGCCCGCCGCCAAATGGTTCACGCTGGAGGTGGATGGCGACTTCATCGTGGTCAAGGCGCATGCCAGCCCCATCCTGCCCGGCACCACGCTGCGCAACCACCTGTGGAGCGCGGTGCGCGGCGCGGTGCTGACCTCGGCCACGCTCACCAGTTGCGGGCACTTTGACTTCTTTTTGCGCGAGGCGGGCCTGCATGGCGACGAGGCCACCACCACGCTGGAGGTGCCCAGCCCCTTCAACTACGCCGCGCAGGGCACGCTGATTGCCGCCGAGACCCATGCCGACCCCAAGAACGCCGCGCAGTTCACCACCGAGATGGTCGATGCGCTGCTGCACGACATTGCCCGGGTGGAATACGGCGCGCTGGTGCTGTTCACCTCGCGCGAGCAGATGCGACAGGCCGTGGACGCATTGCCCACCGCCATGCGCAGCGTGGTGCTGGTGCAGAACGCACTGCCGCGCACGCAGCTGCTGCGCCGCCACCGCGAGCGGGTGGAGAACGGCGAGCCCTCGGTCATCTTCGGCATGCAGTCGTTTGGCGAGGGGCTGGATTTGCCCGGGCGCCTGTGCGAGTCGGTCTTCATCACCAAGCTGCCTTTTGCCCCGCCCGATGACCCGGTGGGCGAGGCCCGCGCCGAATGGCTGCGCGCCGTGGGCCGCGACCCCTTCAGCGAGCTGGTGGTGCCCGCCACCGCCATCCGCCTGGCGCAATGGGTGGGCCGCGCCATCCGCACCGAAGACGACCAAGCCCATGTGTACTGCTACGACAAGCGCCTCACGCGCACCAGCTACGGCCAGCGCCTGCTCAAAGGGCTGCCACCGTTTGCGCTGGAACAACGCGCGCCACTCTGAGCGCTGTAAAGTCGCCAGCCCTTTTCACCACTACAACCAGAAAGAAGCCCATGCCCCACACCGTGCCCGCCTGCCCCCAATGCGGCCAGGAAAACACCTACCCCGATGGCACCAACTACGTGTGCCCCGACTGCAGTTTTGAATGGCCGCAAGTGGCCGACACAGCAGACACCGACGCAGATGCAGGCGACGGCATCGTGCGCGATGCCAACGGCAACCCCCTGGCCGATGGCGACGCCGTGATCCTGGTGAAAGACCTCAAGGTCAAGGGCTCGTCGTCCACCCTCAAGAAGGGCACCAAGATCAAAAGCATCCGCCTGGTCGATGGTGCGGATGGCCACAACGTGGACTGCAAAACCGACCTGGGCAGCATGTTGCTGAAGTCGGAGTTTTTGAAGAAGGCCTGAGCCGCAGATGGCACACCCACCACTTCAAGATGCTGCACCCCAGGTGCCCGTGGTACGGGTGGTGCAGGGCGACTTGCTGAACCAGGACGTGGACGTCATCGTCAACGCCTGGAACCGCAACATCATCCCGTGGTGGTTGCTGGTGCCGCAGGGCGTTTCCGGAGCCATCAAACGCCGGGCGGGGTATCAGCCTTTTCGTGAGCTGGCACGCCATGGCCCCATGCCGCTGGGCAGCGCCATGCTCACCGGGGCAGGGCGGCTCCCGTACCAAGGCATCATCCACGTGGCGGGCATCAGCATGTGGTGGGTGGCCTCGCAGCAGTCGATCCAGAAATCGGTGCAATCTGCCATGGCCGTGGTCAATCAACAACGGTTCGCCTCTGTGGCATTTCCCGTGATTGGTGGCGGCACAGGCGGGGCACAAGCCGACCAGGCCTTGCAATGGATGCACGAGGTCTTCAACACCACACCCACTCAGGCAGAGGTCAGGGTGGTGAGGTATTCACCGCAGTAAACAGCGCCGGGGCCAAGATCGGCACGGGCAACTGGCTATGGCGCCTGCCGGGCCAGTTCAGTCACCACGCGCTCCACGCCCGACACCACGCGCGCCAGGCGCTCGAAATCGACCTTGTCGGGAGTGTCTTGGCTGCTGTGATAGTGCGGGTAGCGGTAGGGCGCCGTGTCCGTCACCATCAGTGCGGGGTAGCCTGCGTCGATATAGGCCGCGTGGTCGGAATAGTCCACACCGGGGATGAACCGGGGCGCCGCAATGCCCTCCGACGGAAAAGAGGTGTGCGAGCGAAACGAGCGCACCACTGTGCGCACCAGGCCCAGGTCGCCCGTGGCCCCCACAAAGGCGATGAAATTGCCCTCTGAGGGGTAGAGCAGGCTCAGAGGCCATGGGTACTTTTGCGAACCCGCTACGTCTGAGTAATAGCCCATGGTCTCCAACGACAACATGGCGATCACGCGGGTGTTTTGTGCCGCCAGGGCTTTGACATGGACCTGGCTCCCCATCAAAGGGGTTTTGAAATAGGGTGGCTCTTCGTTGGTGTAGAGCACAAACATGATGTCGGCAGAGGCGTCCCCCATGTCGCGCAGGCTGCGGGCCAACTCCAACACGGCGGCAGTGCCCGTGGCGTTGTCATTGGCGCCAGGGGTGTGGTGGGCAGAGTCGTAATGCGCGCCCACCACCACGGTGCGCTGGCCTGGGGCCGTGCGGCTGGGCAATATCGCCTGCAGGTTGCGCACCGGCTTGCCTGCCACGGTGTATTCCTGCCGTTCAACCGCATAGCCCATCAAAGCCAGTTGCTGTTCCAGATAAGTGGCCACGGCCTCCAACGCTGCGGGGTTGCGCAGGTTGTGCTCTTGTTGGGCAACGGTGGATACATGGGCACGCAAGCGGTCGGCCAGCACAGATTCCTGCGGCGTCAGGGCGGGCAATGCGCCCCGGTAGGAGTGCGATGGCATGGTGGTCATCACCAGCACCCCGCACGCCAGCACGGCCAAAACGCCCATCAATGCGGCAGAAATGCGCAACACACTTTGCAGGAGGCGGACCACGAACGGGTGAACTCGCATGGAAAATCGGAGGTTCTTTGGAATGAAGGACGGGGGAGCGCTTTGGCGCTTCCCTGTGATTCTCCGCGACAGACCGCCCCTTCCATGCCGACCCCAACCAAACCGCGACACACCAGATACGCCCGCCACGCAGCATGCACAGCATGGGCCTGGGGTGCCATCGTGCTCTCGTGCCATGCCGCAGGCGGCACTGGCGAGTACCCGCTGCCTTGGCCTACTGCAGGCGAGGTACTGGTCTACCGCTCTTGTGGCTGCGGCGATGCGTGCTGGGTGGCCGAGGTGCGCGATGCGCGCAAGCGCACCGTGAAGGCCCGGCTGCGCTGCGACTGTGAGCAACTGCACGCCAGCGTGGCGCCCGGCCTGAAAGAGACCTTGCATGCTGAGCGCTGCGAGGCCATCTATCCCGAAGGCGGCGACGCCGACAAGGCCGACAAGCCCACCGCGATTGCCCGTGCGCTTCGGCAGCTGCTGGGCCGCCGCTGAGCGGCGATACTGCCAAAGCACGCAACGCCTGCGGCCCTCTCCGCGCCACACAGATCCCATGCCTCCCATCGCCGTCATCGACTTTGAAACCACCGGTATGTCGCCCAGCCAGGGCGCGCGTGCCACCGAGGTGGCCATCGTGTTGCTGGAAGGCGGAAAAGTGGTGGACCGGTTCCAAAGCCTGATGAAGACGGGTGTGTGGATACCGCCCTTCATCACCGAGCTGACGGGCATCACCAACGCCATGGTGCAAGAGGCGCCCGAGGCTGCCAGCGTGATGCGCGATGCGGTGCGGTTTGTGGGCGACGCGCCCATGGTGGCGCACAACGCGTCGTTCGACAGCAAGTTCTGGCAGGCCGAGCTGGCCCTGGCCGACACACCCGCGCCGCAGCCCTTTGCCTGCACGGTGCTGCTGTCGCGACGGCTGTACCCCCAGGCGCCCACCCACAAGCTGGGGCCGCTGGTGCAGCACCTGGGCCTGCCGCGCGCGCAGCGGGCCCACCGGGCGCTGGCCGATGCCGAGATGGCCGCCGCGCTGCTGGCGCGCATGCAGCACGACCTGACCACCCAATGGCAGCTGCCAGCGGCTGACTTTGTGCTGCTGCAAGGCATGCAGCGCTGCGCCCTCAAGGCCCTGCCGCAATGGCTGCAGCGGCAGGCCAAGGCCAAACCCAGGTCCACGGCAGCCACCGCGGCGGCACAGGCCACCCAGCAGCAGATGTGTTTGCTATTTGATTGATAGCTGCTAGCGCTTGATTAGCAAGCGCTAGAGGCACTTTTTTATCTAATTCACCAAGCCACTGAGGGCAGGGCAAAAGTCTGGGCTTGTCGGGTTCATGCCTACGGGTGCAAATGGTTACCACGGGGGCCGGGGGGCGTGGCTACGATGCCGCCCGGAGGAACACAACCCAATGACAATCACTGCACCGGCAACGCCATGGCTGGCCAAGGTACCGCTGGGGGCGGACGGGCAGGCACACGCGCTGCTTATCGTGCACGTCGACCAGGCCATCGCGCCCACCCCGGCGCTGCGCCAGGTGGTGGAGTTTGAGGACAACGGGCAGGGCGGTTTCATCAGCGCGGCGCAGGCCCTGGATGGCCGCTGGGGCTACATCGATGCGCAGGGCCAATGGCTGATTGCGCCCACGCTCGACAACGCGCGCGGCTTTTCTGACGATGGACTGGCCCGCTTTTGCCGCGACGGGCGCTGGGGCTACATCGACCTGCTGGCGCAGGAGGTGATTGCGCCGCAGTTTGAAGACGCCCGCCCCCTGCGCAACGGCCTGGCCGCTGTGAAGGTGGGGCCGCAGGGCTGGCGCATCATCGACCGCCAAGGCCGCTTCACGTGCGAAGCCCGCTTTCACCAACTGGACAACTTTGGAGCCGTGGGCCTGGCACTGGCCGAGCAGTGGGACCCGCGCAGCCACCAGCGCCTGCGCGGCTATGTGGACCACCAGGGGCAGTGGGTGATTGCGGCCCGCTTTGCGCAGGCCCGTGCCTTTGACGACCATGCGGTGACCGCAGCCTCTGTGGACGGAGAAACCTGGGGATTGATCGATGCAGAAGGGGAGTGGGTGCTCAAGCCCTGCTACCCATGCATCGAGGCCTTCAACAGCGAAGGGCTGGCCTACTACGACGAGCCGGACAGCTGGAACAACGGCCACGGCTACCTGAACACCCGGGGCAAGGTGGTGGTCAAAGGCGGGCGCCACCTCAGCCGCCACATGGCCTGTGGGCTGGTGGCAGACAGCGATGACGGCACCCGCTTTGTGGATGCCCACGGCAAGCTGCTGCAGGGCCCCGCGCTGAGCTACGCCAGCGACTTTCGCGCCGAAACCGAATGCGCCGTGGCACGGCTGGCCAGCCCCGCCCAGCGGCCAGAGCCCGCCACCAGCGCCTGGGGGCTGCTGCACACCAGCGGCCGCTGGGTGCCCGCAGCGCTGGGCCTGCTCGAGCCCCTGACCGACGGTGACGGCTGGATACCCAACACCCTGCCCGACACACCGCTGGTGCCGTTCTTGACCACCGACGGCCACTTGGCCTGGATGGACAAAGAGGGCCAGGTGGTATGGCGCGCAAAGTACGAAGCGGGACAGGTGTCGCTGCGCGACACGCAGGGCCACACGCTGTGGTGCAGTGGCCCCTTGCCGAACTTGCCGCACTGCAGCGCACCCCGCCCGTTTTTCCATCGGTCTGCCAACGACCACCTGGAGCAGATCGACTGCGTTGACGATATAGCCCGCTACGCCCAGGCCCTGGCCACCGACGCCGAAGAGCGGCTGCACCAGCTGGCCCAGGGCCTGCCGAAGCGCAGCGCCACCGGCACGCCCGACGCCGATGGGGAAGAGGAGGACGGCGAAGACAACGACCCCCACGCGGCCGACCAGCGCCACACGGTGGTCGTGCGGCGTGTAGCCCGTGCGTACCTGAGCGAAGAGCACAACGGCCCCTACGCCTTCATGGGCGAAGGGCTGGCCCACGCCGTGGCGCAACTACGCCAAGCGCTGCACGAGCGCTTGCAAGCCCATTGGGGCCCGGCCGACCCCGACCCAGAGCACGCAGCCCCCTGGCAGCACAGTGGCACCCCCATGGCCGCCTGGAGCCTGCCGCTGCGCCAACCCCTGGTGGCAGACACGCCGGACAAGCTGGTGTGCGTGCCAGAGGCCAACACCCTGTGGCTCAGCCTTTACCCCCGGGCCGACACAGGCGATGGCGATGCCTGGTGGGAGCTGTGGCTGATGGCGGCCCCGAGTGTGGACGCACTGCAAGCCGCGCAACACGCACGCGATGCACGGCGGCCCATGGCTGCACCCAGCCCCCCTGTGCCCAGCGCTGAAGGGACACCGCCAACCAATAGCCCACCCACCACACGCGAGGCTTGGCAGCGCGCCGTGCAGCAAGACCCCAGCGCCATCGGCCACGTGCCTACCGCATGGCTGGACGATGCCCTGGTCGACGAGGCATTGGCCGCAGCCCCCAAGGTGCTGGGCGATATCCCGCACGCATGGCACACGGCCGAGCGGCTGCACGCCCTGGTAAGCCAGGGCCTGGCCCAGGCCCGCGAGATTCCACCGCACTGCATGACGCGGGACGCGCTGCTGCTGGCACGCGAGCGGTATGCCGGAGACCCCGACTGGGACTGGCACGACGAGCGCTGCAGCCAGCTCCCCTCCCTCACCCCCAACCGGTGGGACCACAACAGCCTGTACGACCTGTGGGGCTGCCTGCTGACCCCGGCCCTGGCCCTGCATGCCGTGCAATGCGGCGCCCCGCTGCGCGATGTGCCGCACTGGCTGCGCACCGATGCGCTGGAGCACGCCGCGCTGCAGGCCGACATCTACAACATCAGCTACATCGCTGCTGACAAAGTCACCCCCGCACTGGCGCAGCGCGCCGTGCAACACGACTACGGCCGCCTGATCACCCATGTGCCCCTGGCACTGCTCACGCCCGCGCTGTGCCTGGCATCGGCCCGCGCCAATGGCCTCACGCTGCAAGACATCCCCGAGCCCCTGCGCAGCACCGAGGTGTGCGTGGCCGCGCTGGAGGACCGGCACGATGTGTTCCACCATGCCCCCCCAGGCCTGGCCGTGGACGTGACCACCCGGCTGATCGACAACGACGTGGCCCGTGCCCGCCAGCAGGGCGAGCCCCGCCATGGCAGCCACTGGCACGTGCAGCGGGCCTGGGCCCACCTGTGGAATCAGCAACCTGCGCAGGCACTGGAAGACGCCCTGCGCGGCCTGCCAAACGCACGCTACCCACAGCACGCGCATTACGTGCTGGCCAGCGCCTACCGGGCACTGGGACACATCCGGCAGGCGGCGCTGGAGGCATCGACCGTGCTTTCGCTGCAATCGCCCTACACCGCCGAGTGGGACGCGCACGAAG
The DNA here is from genome assembly GCF_003669015.1 of Acidovorax sp. 1608163. Lineage (NCBI taxonomy): Bacteria > Pseudomonadati > Pseudomonadota > Betaproteobacteria > Burkholderiales > Comamonadaceae > Acidovorax > Acidovorax sp. 1608163. Next base: position 4,915,630 of record NZ_CP033069.1, on the reverse strand, counting down.
ACACCACCTGGCTGGCCCCCTTGGCGCGCGAGCACATGCAGGCCGCGGACGAGGCCACGCTGGTGCAGCAGTTGCAAAGCCACCCCCGCTCGCTAGCCGACGTGCCCCGTGCGCGCATCACCCACGCCATGGTGGACGCCGCCCTGCAGGCCGACGAGAGTGCCGTGTGCTTTGTGCCCAAGCGGCTGATGACCCCCGCACGCTACGCCGCTGCGCTGCGCCAGGGCGTGAAGACCCTGGAACAGATCCCGGCCCCCATGCTGAGCGAAGAGGCCTGCGCCGACCATGTGCGCGAGGCGGGGTGGCGGCTGGCCGATGTGCCCACGCCATGGCGCACCGTGGCGGTGTGTGCCGTGGCCATGCACGCCAGTGCCAGCGCGCTGCAGCATGTGCCCGCACGCTTGCAGCCCCAGGTGCTGCAAGCCGCCCAGGCCCTGGCCGTTCAGACCGTCAGCGACAGCCAGGAGCAAGGCGCCATCGCCCAAAGGCTGGCAGAGCAATTGGCCGGGCAATGGCAGGCCTTGCAGCGCACGCCCGGCATGCCGTGGATGCAGCGCGCACGCAGGCAAGGGGGCTGGGTGGCGCTGCTGGCAGGCAGCCTGGTCCTGACCCCATCTTCCCAAACGGCCACGCGGGGCGGCCTGGTCGGCTTTGCGCAGCAGCGCCCCGTGCTGGCGTTACTGCTGCACCTGTTGGGCGGCGCGTGTGCGCTGGTGGGGCATGCCTTTGTGTCGGTGGGCGCGTGGCGGGCGGAAGGGGCCTGGGCAGGGCTTGCCAGCTTCACGCTGTTGGGGTTTTCTGAGCTGTATTGGGCCTGGCGCTTCGTGTGGGCCGAGCCCGCGCGCCCCCTGCTGGGCACCACCGCAGCCTTCGTCGCCGCCTACGTGCTGTGCTGGTGGCCGCTGTACCGCAAGGCAGGGCAAGCGCTGACACCGCCACGTCCAGACCGCACCTGCCCCCCAGGCACATGGGGGGCAGGCTGAACAGGTGGTTTGGGGCCTGTGCTAACATTTTGGTTCTTATGCAACGCAGCCTGTCCCTGTTCACCCTATCGCTAAGCCTACTAGTGCTCGGCCGGGGTCTGCCTGCGTTCGCCTCTTTTGTTGCCACTTCGCGCAACACCTGACTTCCCCCTGACCCCGGCCCACAAACCAGCCTTTGCACACGCAAAGGGCTGTAGGGGATGTCGTCCGTTCGTTGAACTTTGATGACCCCGTGCCGGGGTACTGCGCACACACTTCACCCCGCGCGGCCCTGGCAACCACCGTTTGTGGAGCCTTTCATGATGATCGCCAAACCCGCTACCAAGTACCAAGGCATCGCCCCCATCAATTTGCCCGACCGCCAATGGCCCAGCCGCACCATTGCCCGTGCGCCCATCTGGCTCTCGACCGATCTGCGCGACGGCAACCAGGCACTGTTCGAGCCCATGAACGGCGAGCGCAAGATGAAGCTCTTTCACGAGCTGGTGCGCATCGGGTTCAAGGAGATCGAGGTCGGCTTTCCGGCCGCGTCGCAGACCGACTTTGACTTTGTGCGCCGCCTCATCGACGAAAACCTGATCCCCGACGATGTGACCATCATGGTCATGACCCAATCGCGCGAAGACCTGATCGCGCGCACCGTAGAGGCGGTGAAGGGCGCGCCCCGCGCCATCGTGCACCTGTACAACGCCACCGCGCCTGCGTGGCGGCGCATTGTGTTTGGAATGAACGTGACACAGGTGATGCAGCTCATCGCACACCATGTGGGCTACCTCAAGCAGCTCACCGACGCGCAGCCGGGCACACAGTGGACCTTGCAGTACTCGCCCGAAACCTTCAGCGCCACCGAGCTGAATGTCTCGCTCAAGGCCTGCCAAACCGCTATTGCCGCATGGAACGCAGGCCCCGGCCGCCCCATCATCATCAACCTGCCCACCACGGTGGAAAACGCCACGCCCAACGTGTTTGCCGACCAGATCGAGTGGATGCACCGCCACCTGGTGCCGCGTGAGCACATCGTGCTGTCGGTGCACCCGCACAACGACCGGGGCACCGGCGTAGCTGCCGCCGAGCTGGCCATGATGGCCGGGGCAGACCGCGTGGAAGGCTGCCTCTTTGGCAATGGCGAGCGCTGCGGCAATGTGGACATCGTGACGCTGGCGCTCAACCTGTACACCCAGGGTGTGTACCCGCACCTCGATTTCTCGGACATCACCGCCGTGGCGCGCGTGGCCGAGGAATGCACCTCGCTGCCCGTGCACCCGCGCCACCCGTATGCGGGCGACCTCGTGTTCACCGCGTTCTCGGGATCGCACCAGGATGCAATCAAGAAGGGCTTTGCGGCGCAAGACCCGAATGCTTTGTGGGAAGTGCCTTACTTGCCCATCGACCCGGCGGACCTGGGCCGCACCTACGACAGCGTGATCCGCGTGAACAGCCAGTCGGGCAAGGGCGGCATTGCCTTCTTGCTCGAACGCGAACACGGCGTGGTGATGCCCCGGCGCATGCAGGTGGAGTTCAGCGCCGTGGTGCAACGCCACACCGACACCAGCGAAACCGAAATGGGCGCCGCCCAGTTGTGGGAGCTGTTCCAGGCCACCTACCTGCGCGCACCGGCCGAGCCGGCCGTGGTGTGCCACAGCCACCGGCTGGACGAAGATGGGCAGGGCATTGAGCTGGATGTCTCCATCGAAGGCGTACGCCAGACGCTGCGCGGCCAGGGCAATGGCCCCATTGCCGCCACAGTGGACGCACTGGGCCTGCCCCTGCGCGTAGACCACTACGAAGAACGCGCCACCGGCACCGGCGCCAACGCCCAGGCGCTGGCCATTGTGGAAGCCGCGATGGACGGCGTGACGGGCTCCACCTTCGGTGCGGGCACCAGCCACAACATCGTCACCGCCTCGGTGCAGGCCATTGTGAGCGTGGCCAACCGGCTGGCCCAGCGGCGCCCCCAGGCCCAGCCCCAGGTGGCGCAAAGCGCCTGAGGCGCGGGGACGGTCCAAAGCCCGTTCTGGGCACTGGGCAACGCATGCAAGACACCGGTCACAAGCCGGTGTTTTGCCCCGCATCGTTTACTATGAATAACATAGCTTTTAGCGCTTGCTGGATGCGCCTTACAGGCACTTTTTACGATAAATAACCTTGCCCCAGCCAACGCCTAGGCCCCATGCGGGCAAGCATCCGTTAACCTTCGGGCCATGCGATCTTTCCATCGATCTTTCTGTGCTGTGTGGCTGGCCTCAGCCGCCGTTTTGCTGGTGGGCTGCGGCACCGTGCGCCCACCGTCCTCCGGCTCGGCAGATGCAGCCCCCTGGCCCACGCAGCGGTCTGTGGGCACCACGCTGTCAGACGAGCAAGCCCACGGCATTGCCATCCACGCCCTGGGGCTGGTGGGCACGCCTTACCGCTACGGCGGCAACACCCCCGAATCGGGCTTTGACTGCAGTGGGCTCATTGGCTACGTGTACCGCAACCAGGTGGGCACCGCCCCACCACGCACGGTGGCTCAGCTCAGCGGCTGGGGCCAGGTGATTGACGGCAGCGAGCTGCGCACCGGTGACTTGGTGGTGTTTGGCCGGGGCCGCAGCCCCTCGCACGCCGGGATCTATGTGGGGGAGGGGCGCTTTGTACATGCGCCCTCTACCGGCGGCGAAGTGCGCATGGACCACCTGGAATCCAAATACTGGGCGCGACAAAACGCATCGTTTCGCCGGCCTTGAATTCGGAGTCCCTTGCCAGGGCCGCGCCCGCATTTGACGGAGCGCACCCCATTGGCTTTCGCGAGGGGCCCGCCGCGCCGCGCGACAATCGGGGGCATGACCCACGCACACCGCTCTGCCAACCCCATCTCCACGCACGACACCACCCGCATTGATGACACGCGCATCAAGGCCGTGCGCCCCCTCATCACGCCCGCCCTGCTGCAAGAGTGGCTGCCCACGCCCGATGCGGCCCTGACGCTGGTTGAATCCAGCCGCGCCGCCATCTCGCGTGTGCTGCACGGGCAGGACGACCGGCTGGTGGTGGTGGTGGGGCCCTGCTCCATCCACGACCACGCACAGGCCATGGAGTACGCCCAGGCCCTGAAGGCCCAGGCCGATGCACTCAAGGACGACCTGCTGGTCGTGATGCGCGTGTACTTTGAAAAGCCCCGCACCACCGTCGGCTGGAAGGGCTACATCAACGACCCACACCTGGACGGCAGCTTTGCCATCAACGAAGGCCTGGAGCTGGCGCGCAAGCTGCTGCTGGACGTGCTGGCCACCGGGCTGCCCGTGGGCACCGAATTTTTGGACCTGCTCTCGCCGCAGTTCATCAGCGACCTGGTGAGCTGGGGCGCCATTGGTGCGCGCACCACCGAGAGCCAGAGCCACCGCCAGCTGGCCAGCGGGCTGTCGTGCCCCGTGGGCTTCAAGAACGGCACCGATGGTGGCGTCAAAGTGGCCAGCGACGCCATCCAGGCCGCGCAGGCGGCGCACGCCTTCATGGGCATGACCAAGATGGGCCAGGCTGCAATTTTTGAAACGCGTGGCAACCAGGACTGCCACGTGATTCTGCGCGGCGGCAAGCAGCCCAACTACAGTGCGGCCGATGTGGATGCCACCTGCGCCGTGCTCAAGGCCGCAGGCCTGCGCGAGCAGGTGATGATCGACGTGAGCCACGCCAACAGCAGCAAGCAGCACCAGCGCCAGATCACGGTGGCGGCCGAGGTGGCCCAGCAGATTGCTGCGGGCGACGCCCGCATCACCGGGCTGATGATCGAAAGCCACCTGCAAGAAGGCCGCCAGGACATCGTGCCCGGGCAAGCGCTGCAAAAGGGCGTGTCGGTGACCGACGCCTGCATCAGCATGGCGCAAACGGTGCCGGTGCTGCAGGGCCTGGCGGCAGCAGTGCGTGCGCGCCGGGCGCTGCGCAAGGCATAACCCTCAGCCCAAATGGCATGGCGGTAATGCCCTGTCACAACGGTGTCACGGTGTAGCATTGGCCGCAGCCCACGTTACACCCCACCTCCACCCGTTCCATGCCGGTGACTTTGCCTGACAGCCCCCTGCCTATGCACTGCAACCTCCCGCCAAGGGGGGCCGTGTGAGCATGGCTGGGCCGGTGCTGGCGCCGGCAGAGTCAGCCCGGCTGCAGGCCCTGCAGGCCTATGCCATTTTGGACACCCCGCAAGAGGCGTCCTTCGACCAACTGGCCACCCTGGCCACACGCCTGTGCAATGCACCCATGGCGGTGGTCAACTTTCTGGATGCCGAGCGGCAGTGGTTCAAGGCCTCGGTGGGGGTTCCCCTGCGCGAGACACCGCGCTCCATCGCTTTTTGCGACCACGCACTGCGCACCCCCGAGGTGCCCACCGTGGTGGAAGACGCGACCCAGCACCCGCTGTTTGCCACCAATCCGCTGGTGGTGGGCGAGCCCCATGTCCGGTTTTATGCGTGCATTCCGCTGGTGACGGCCGAAGGCCAGGCCATTGGCACGCTGGCGGTGATGGACACCCGCAGCCGAAGCCTGAGCGCCGAGGCCCTGCAAGCGCTGCAGATGCTGGCGCGCCAGGCCATGGACCAGCTGGAGTTGCGCCGGCAAAAGCACCTGCTGGGCCAGATGCTGCAAGAGCGCGACCAGATGCACGCCACCCTGCGCCTGCAAAGCCAGGCCCTGGAGGCCGCAGGCCGCGTGGCGCGCCTGGGCGGCTGGATTGTGGAGCTACCCAGCCAACAGCTGACCTTATCGCCCGAGATGGCGGCGGCCTTTGGCTTTGCGCAGTCTGCCCCCACGCTGGCGCAGGTGCTGGCAGCCTACACACCGCCCCACCGTGAACGCATGCAGGCCGCATGGCAAGCGTGCATGCAGGCGGGCACGCCCATCAACGCTGTGGCCGAGATGGTGAGCCCCCAAGGCCAGCTGATGTGGGTGCGCACAGCAGGGCAGGCCGTGCGCAATGCCCAGGGAGAGATCCAGCGCATCCAGGGCGCTTTTCAGGATGTGTCTGCACAGCACCAGGCCGAGATGCAGGCCCAGCGCAACGCCCGCCACCATGCTGATCTGCTGCAGGTGCAGCAGCAGATTTCGTCGCTGGACATGGCGCTGCCCGAGGCACTGAAGCTGGTGGCCCACACGGTGCAACAGCAAACCGGTGCGCGTGGCGCGCTGATTGAACTGCTGGAAGACGAACAGCTGGTGGCCAAGGCCTCGGTGGGCGACATGGTGCGGCCCGAGGGCAACCTGCTGTCGGTGCATGACAGCATCTTGTGGCCTGCGCTGCACCAGGGCCGCACCGTGTGGTGCAACGACACCCTGGCCGCAGGCTGGGACATGGCCTCCATGCCCCACCGCTTTGGCGTGCGTTCGGTGATGGCGGCGCCTTTGCGGGCGGGCAACAGCATCGTGGGCTCCTTGAAGGTCACCTCCGACCAGCCCGAGGCCTTTTCGCGCAGCGATGTGGACCGGCTGGAGATACTGACCGAATCCCTGGGCACCACCGTGCAGCTGCGGCATGTGGCCAGCCAGCTGCAGGCCTCGGCCCAGCAGTACCGGCTCATGTTCAATGAGCACCCGCACCCCATGTGGGTGTACGAGCGCGCCAGCATGCGCCTGCTGGCCGTGAACGAAGCAATGCTCTCGCAGTACGGCTACACCGAGGCCGAGATGCTGCAGATGCACCTGCTGGACCTGTGGCCCCCCACCGAGCGTGAAGCCGTGCGCGCAGCGGTGCAGTCGATCAGCCCCGAGCGGCGGCATGTGCCCTCGGTCTGCTGCCAGGTGCGCAAGGACGGCAGCCTGTTCGATGTCGAGATCACCGCAGGCAGCATCAGCTTCAATGGCCTGGCGGCGCGCCAGGTGCTGGCCGTGGACATTACCGAGCGGCTGCAGGCCGAGCGCGAGATTGCCCGCATGGCACGCGCCCAAAAGCTGCTGAGCGCCTGCAACGAAACCCTGGTGCGCGCCACCTCGGAATCGGCCCTGCTGCAGGCCATTTGCCAGATTGCGGTGGACATTGGCGGCTACCGCATGGGCTGGGTGGGCCTGGCACAGGACGACGCGCACAAGACCATTGTCCAGGCGGCCCACGCCGGCCACAGCCAAGGCTACCTGGACAAGCTGCACCTGAGCTGGGACGCCAACAGCCCCAACGGGCAGGGCCCTGCAGGGCGGGCCGTGCGCACCGGCGAGCCGGTGATCGTGCAAGACATCCGCAACAGCGAGGACTTTGGCGACTGGACACAGCGCATGCTGGACAACGGCTTTCACGGCATCATTTGCCTGCCGTTGCGCGAGCGGGGCCGCGCCTTTGGCCTGCTGTACCTGTACGCGCCCGACATCCTGCACATCAGCGCCCAAGAGGTCGCGCTGCTGCAAGAGCTGGCCAACGACCTGGCCTTTGGCATCAACAGCCTGCGCGCGCACCAGGCACAGCAGCGCATGCTGGACTCGGTCATCAAGGTGGCGGCAGCCGTGTCGGCCACCACGGGCACCGAGTTTTTTGTGCAACTGGCGCGCAGCATGGCCGAGGCCCTGGGTGCGCAGGTGGGTTGCCTGATCCGGCTGGTGCAGCAAAGCGATGGGCAACTGCCCAGGGCCGTGAACATGGCCACCGTGATCGATGGGAAGGTGCAGCTGCCTTTTGACCTGCCCATGGACGACACCCCCACCGTGCACCTGCTCACGCAGCGCCAGTACGTGGTGGCCGACCAGGTGCTGCAGCAGTACCCGCGCTCGCCCCTGGGCAGCAAAATCAACGCCCGTGCCTATGCAGGCCAGCAGCTGTGCAGTGCAGACGGGGAGGTGATCGGCGCCATTTTTGTGCTGTTCAGGCAGCCCCTGGCCGACCCGGACTTTGTCACCTCCACCCTGCAGATTTTTGCGGCGCGTGCCTCGGCCGAGATCGAGCGCCAGACGGCAGACGCCCGCATCCGCCACCAGGCTTCGCTGCTGGACAAGGCGCAAGATGCCATCCTGGTGCGCGACCTGGAACACCGCATCATTTACTGGAACAAAAGCGCCGAGCGCATGTACGGCTGGAGCCAGCTGCAGGTGCTGGGCCAGTCGGTGCAGACGCTGCTGTACGAAGACCCCACACCGTTTTTCCGGGCCACCGAGGCCACGATAGAGCATGGCGAATGGACGGGCGAGCTGGTGCAGCAGCACCGCGATGGCCGCACCATCGACGTGGAAGGCCGCTGGACCCTGGTGCGCGGTGAAGACGGGCGACCGCAGTCCATCCTGGCCATCAACACCGACATCACCCTGCGCAAGGCCACCGAGCGCGAGATCCAGCGCCTGGCCTTCTACGACCCGCTCACCAACCTGCCCAACCGCATGCTGCTGATGGACCGCATGCACCAGGCCCTGGTGGCGGCCCGGCGCCACCAGCAGGGCGGGGCGCTGCTGTTCATCGACTTGGACAATTTCAAGCAGCTCAATGACACCCTGGGCCACGACCAGGGCGACCTGCTGCTGCAGCAAGTGGCCAAGCGGCTGAGCCTGTGCGTGCGCAGCGTGGACACCGTGGCACGGCTGGGGGGCGACGAGTTTGTGGTGATGCTGGAAGAGCTGAACCCCGCGGGCGACGACCTGGTGCTGCAGGCACGCGGCGTGGGCGAAAAAATCCTGGCCATGCTGTCCATGCCCTACCCGCTGCAGGGCTACCAGTACCGCAGCACGCCCAGCATTGGCATCGCGCCGTTCACCGGCGTGGCCTCCACCACCGTGGGCGAGTTGCTCAAGCAGGCCGACTTGGCCATGTACCAGGCCAAGACCGCCGGGCGCAACACCTTGCGGTTTTTTGACCCGCAGATGCAGGCCGTGGTGACGGCGCGCGCCGCCCTGGAGGCCGACCTGCGCGTGGCCCTGGCGCAAGACGAATTTTTGCTGCACTACCAGCCCCAGGTGCGCCAGACCGGCGAAATCGCCGGGGTGGAGGCACTGCTGCGCTGGAAGCATGCACAGCGCGGCATGGTGCCGCCGTCGGACTTCATCGCCCTGGCCGAGGAAACCGGCCTCATCCTGCCCCTGGGTCGCTGGGTGCTGCACCACGCCTGCAAGCTGCTGGCCAGCTGGCAGGACGACCCGCTGCGCCGCGACCTGACCATGGCCGTGAACGTCAGCTCCAGCCAGTTCCGCAACGCCAGTTTTGTGGACGACGTGGCGCGGGTGCTGGCCATCACCGGGGCGCCTTCGGGCCAGCTCAAGCTGGAGCTGACCGAAAGCCTGCTGGTGGAAGACATGGAAACCACCATCGCCACCATGATGGCGCTGCGCGCCTACGGCGTGGGCTTTTCGCTGGACGACTTTGGCACCGGCTACTCGTCGCTCAGCTACCTCAAGCGCATGCCGCTGGACCAGCTCAAGATCGACCAGAGCTTTGTGCGCGACCTGCTGACCGACCCCAACGACGCCGCCATCGTGGACACCATCATCGGACTGTCGCGCAGCCTGGGGCTGGAAGTGATCGCTGAAGGCGTGGAAACCACCGAGCAGCGCGCCCTGCTGGCACGGGCGGGGTGCGAGCTGTACCAGGGCTATTTGTTCAGCAAGGCGCTGCCCGAGCCTGAGCTGGACGCCTTCTTGAGCGCCAGCCCACAAAGCCATCCACAGGGCTAAAAGCCTGTTTGCCACGTCCCAGGGGCCGCACAGCGGTCTTTGTGCGGCAGATTCGGCCCTGCCTCGCACCGAATCTGCCAGCGCCCCCACAGCAGGCGCTACAGGCCTGGCAACGCGCCAAGGCCACCCCCCCTCATGCCCTACACCTCCACAGGCGCTGCAAACGCTTCTGAGGGCCTTTGGAGCGGCGAACACAACCCCACTTGGCCTCGTTGTCCCGTCTTGTCGTGCGGCTTGGTCGTTTTCGCCGCGCCTGGAACGTCTGACCTTTTCGCATTGCAAGCCCGCATCGCAAGTTCCACACCCTGTTCACCAGGGGATGCATTCACTCCAGGTTTTGCTTTCGCCCTCGTCTTTGCTGAAACCCAAGGGGACTTGCCCGGCCCCGGAGTTGTTCTTCTGTCTTCTTCTTAATTTCTTTATAAATACATAGTCGTAGTAGTAGAGCCCGGTGTTTTGTGTGGACAACTGCTTTTTTCCGTTGGCTGGCAAGCACTTGCGGCGTGGCAAACCCTGTGCGCCACCCGGTGTTTGTGCTGTCACGCCAACGGGGACAAACTGAGCGCATCGCCATTTGCTGTGGATAAGCAGGCACTTGTGCCAAAGCTATCCCCAGTCTTATGCAACGCCCTCTGTTTGAAAGGCGTTTTGTACAAAAAATGCCTCTAGCGCCCGCTCTATAAGCGCTAGCAGCTCATTTTTCAATAGCAAACCCCACACAAGCTGGCGTGGAGGGGGATGTATCCCAGGCGCAGATGCTTGGCCGTCAGCCCACGCAATCCCTGCTCACAACCTGCTCAAGGTCTTTGAAAGGCCGCATCAGGGGCCTTGGCGGGCGCCCGGCCAGGGGATGGGCTGCCCGGGCCTTGCTGCGCCCCTTCCACAGGCTTTGAGGCCCGGCATGGCGCCTGTGCCACCGTTTTGGCAGGCCAGGGGACCTGAAGAGCGGTTTGCTCCGCCCACCCCAGCCCCACCCCCAGCCCTTTGGCCTGATTTGCAGCCTGCCGAGCCTGCAGAGGGTTTGCGAAGGCTGTAACTGGCGGCGGAACATGGCCTTCGTTTTTCCAAAGTCCACTTTGGTGGCAAGCACCTTGCCATCCCCACCCGGTTTTGGCATCCGCGGCACCGGTTTGGGGCCCCAAGGATGTTCTTGGGTTGTTCTTTTAAAGTCTTATAGATAAATAGCAGTAGTAATAGAGCAAGCCCTTTTTTGTGGACAACTGCTTTTTCATCAATGCTGACAGCCACTTGCAGCGCAGACAACCCTGTGCCCCGGCCTGTATGGTTGGCATGCCTGACAGACAACAACTTTGGCGAAGCGGCTTTTTGTGTGGACAACCCCCCAGTTGCTCCTGAAAAAGCCACAGCGTTGTCCACAGGCGCTCAGGCCTGCCTGGCGAACCCAAGGTATGTCCTGCCTAACTCCCTGCGGTCGGTGATAGCGCGGGTTATGCAGGGCATCCCTAGAGACCGGGCATGAAAAAACCCGCCCTCCTTGCGGAGGGCGGGTTTTCAAGATGGGTTCCGATCGCCCGACAGGGCGGCCAGATCAGCGGGCGGGGCGGTCGTCTGGGCCGCCGCGTTTGCCGTGGTCGGGCCCGCCGTGGGGGCCGCCATGGCGCATGCCAGGGCCGGCGTGGCGGGCTTCGGTGTCAAAGGTCTTTTGCTGCTCTGGCGTCAGTGCGGTGTAGAACTTTTTGACCGCCTCGTCGCGGCGCTCGGCCTGGGCGGTGTGTTGGGCACGCAGCTCGCGCATGCGGTCGATGCGCTCGGGGGTGGTGAGCTTGTCCAGTTCCTTGGGGTCGGGGCGGGCAGGACGCTCGCCCGGCTGCATGGCACTGGTGAAGGTCGTCCAGGCGCTTTCCTGGGCGGCGGTCAGTTTCAGCTTTTCCTTGAGTGCGGCCTGGCGCTTGGCCATGTGCTCTTCGTGGCGCTTTTGCATGTCGGGGCCACCGGGGCGGCGGGCGGGGGCGTCTGCTGCTTTGGTGGTGGCAGCGGGTGGGGGCGGAGGGGTTTGTGCCAAGGCGGGCAGGGCCAGGGCGGCCAGGAAGGCGGCGGTGGCTGCGCTGGTGGCGGTGTGGGCGATGAAGCGGCGGGTGGCGTTACGGGTTGAGAAGGCCATGGTGTCAGTCCTTTCACATCGGTGAATTGGTCCACCGCAACGACCGTTGCAGCGGTTGAATGCAGTGTGCGCCGCCCATGTATCGCGCCCGTGAGGGCGATTGAAGGCTTTGTAAAGTTGTGACAACCAACGGTTCGCTGCCGGTGGCCATGGGTTATGCACAGCTTGTTCTCACCCCAATTCCAATCAAATATGCCGCTAGCGCAATACCTATAAGCGCTAGAAGCTATTAAATAGATAGCAAACGCTGGCACTGCACTGCAGCCCGCGTTGCGCTGTGTTGCAACCCGTGGGCTTGGCTTGCTCTGGCATGGGGCTGGCAGCGCGGACAATCACCCCCGTCAGACCAACGAAGCGAAGGATTTCCGTGTTCAAGAACTTGATCGTGTACCGCATTGCACCCGGCTGGCAGGCGGATTTGACGCAGGTGGAAGAGGCGTTGGCCAAGTCGCCCTTTATGGAGTGCGGTGCCACCCAGGAGCAGTCGCTGGGCTGGGTGCCCCCGCGCGGCGATCAGCACGGCGCGATGGCCGAGTCGGTGGGCGGGCAGTGGATCTTGCGCTTCATGGTCGAGTCCAAGGTGCTGCCCGGCTCGGTGCTCAACCGCAAGGTCAAAGAAAAAGCCGCCCGCATCGAGCAAGAAACCGGCCGCAAGCCCGGCAAGAAGGAAAGCAAGGAACTCAAGGACGAGGCCAAGCTGGATTTGCTGCCCATGGCCTTCACCAAGCAGGGCAGCATGTGGGTGTGGATCGACACCGAGTCGCGCCTGCTGGTGCTGGACACGGGCAGCCAGGGCCGCGCCGATGAGGTGGTGAGCCTGCTGGTCGAGTCGCTGCCGGGCCTGTCGGTGTCGCTGCTCAACACGCAAACCAGCCCGCAGGCCGCCATGGCGCACTGGCTGCTGGAGCAGGAGCCGCCCGTGGGCTTCAGCATCGACCGCGAGTGCGAACTCAAAAGCGCCGACGAAGCCAAGGCCGTGGTGCGCTATGCGCGCCACCCGCTCGACATTGACGAAGTGCAGCAGCACATCCAGCAAGGCAAGCTGCCCACCAAGCTGGCCTTGACCTGGGACGACCGCGTCTCGTTCATGCTGACCGAGGGGCTGCAGGTGCGCAAGCTGTCGTTCCTGGACACGGTGTTTGAAGGCACCAAGGCCGACGATGGCGGCTTTGACACCGACGTGGCCATTGCCACGGGCGAGCTGGTCAAGTTGATTCCCGACCTGATCGAAGCCCTGGGCGGCGAGGCCGAAAGCGGCGTGGCCAGCGCGGCCGAAGCCATTGCGGCGGGTGGGGCTGGCAGTGCCGGGGTTGCCGCCCCCGTCGCAGCGCCTGCTGCCCTGCGCCCTCAGCCTTCGGCCCCGGCCCGCAAGTCGGGCGGCGGCGTGGTCACCGGCCCGGCCACGGCGCCGGTGGATACCGATCCGGAATCTGCGCCGTTCTGAGCGCTGAGCGCTGCCAAAGGTCCTAAAAAAATGCCGAGGCTGACCTCGGCATTTTTTCTTTGCAGGCCTGCGCTTACTTCAGGCTGTCCACCGCCAGCCGGCCCACGCTCGAGTCGTCGGTGAAGAAGCCATCCACCCCGGCCTTGAGGAACACCTGGATCTCGCCCACGCTGTCGCCGCGCACCGTGTTGTCGGTGGTGGGCGCCTTTTTGTAGGCGGCGGGCAAGAAGGCGTTTTCGGGCCGCAGTGTCCAGATGTGCACCGCCAGGTTCAGCGCGTGCGCGTCCTTCACCAGCGCGGTGGGCGTGCCCAGGGCGCCGTCTTTCACGGGGATGACAAGGTCCTTGTGCGCACCCACCACATCGGCGTAGGTGGCAATCTCTTTGAGGCCCGCCGCCGTGGCCATGTCGGCGTAGGTCTGGGTGTTGCCCGCCGCCGCAAAGTCGTAGGGGCGGCCGCTGCTCGACAGCAGCTGCACCAGGCGCACCGAGCTTTGCTTGCGCAGTGCCTTGAGGTTGGCCACTTCAAACGACTGCACGTACACCGGGGCGTCCTTGCTGTTCCAGCCGTTCTTCGCCAGCACGGCCAACAGTGCGGGCTCCAGCGGCTTGCCGATGGACTGGAAGAAGCTCGGGTGCTTGGTCTCTGGGATGACGCCAATGGTGCGGCCCTTGGCCGCAGACTGTGCCTTGGCCAGGTCGATCACTTCCTGCAGCGTGGGCACCTCGAACTGCCCGTTGTAAGCCACGTTGGCTGGGCGGATCGCCGGAATGCGCTCGCGCGCACGCAGCGTCTTGAGCTCGGCCAGGGTGAAGTCCTCCACAAACCAGCCGGTGATGGCGGTGCCGTCAATGGTCTTGGTGGTCTTGCGCGCCGCAAACTCAGGCCGGTCCACCACATCGGTGGTGGCCTCACGCACGCTGCCATCGGCGTTGAGGATGGCAATCGCGTTCTCGTGCCGCGCCACCAACACTCCGTCTTGGGTGATGACCAGATCGGGCTCGATCAGGTTGGCGCCATCGTCAATCGCCTTTTGGTACGCCGCCAGCGTGTGCTCTGGCCGCAGCGCCGAAGCCCCCCGGTGCGCAATCACCGTGGGCACGGGCGGCCAGGCCGGGGTGTCGCTGCCGCCGCAGGCCATGGTCATGGTCATGGTCATGACCAGCGTGGCCGCCAGGGCCAGCAGGGTTTTGTGAACTTGCATGCGCTTCTCCTCATTTTTTGTGAAACGGGCCATGCTGCAGCGGTTGTGTGAAAGGGGCGTGACCACGCCGCAGTGCTTTGAATGGTTTTGGGCTCTAGGGCTCATATAGAAAGCGCTAGTAGCTACGAATTTTATAGCAATTCAATGAAATGCAATGCAAATCAGCGCTACAGCATGCCAACGGGCGGGCTCGTGGCCCCCAGCCCCGCGCTCGCCAGGTCGTCCAGGATGGGGCAGTCGGGCCGGTCGTCGCCGTGGCAGCAGCCCACCAGGGTTTGCAGGGTGCGCTGCATGGCCTGCATGGCGGCGATGCGGTCGGTGAGCTGGGCGATGTGGGTTTGGGCAATGCGCTTGACCTGGGCGCTGCTGCGGCTGCGGTCTTGCCATAGGGCGAGCAGGGCGGTGATTTCTTCGATGGAGAAGCCCAGATCGCGGGCGCGGCGGATGAAGTGCAGGGTGTGCACATCGGCCTCGGTGTATTGGCGGTAACCGCTTTCGGTGCGGGCCACGCCTTGCAACAGGCCCAGCGATTCGTAGTGGCGCACCATGCGGGCCGACACGCCCGCTAGCCGTGCGGCTTCGCTGATGGGCACGGGCCAGGCGGGTGGCGCGGTGGGGACCCGCCGGGCGGTGGGGGTGGTCATGCGGCGACTGGGTAGCCTTCTTCCGCAATGGCGGCGGCCAGGGGTTCGCGTGCGGCGGTGGTTTGCACCTGCACTTGGCCGCTGGCGCGGTCGATCTGCACGGTGGCAGCAGGGTCGACTTGCTGGATGGCCTGAGTCACGGCGCGTTCGCAGTGGCCGCAGGTCATGCCTTGGACTTGGAAGGTTTGGGTGGTGGGCATGGCGTGCTCCTGGGTAAACGTGAAATGGGGATGAAAGGGGTGAAACGGTGTGGAACCGATCTGGGCGCCATCATGAACCTTCACATGGTGGCAGGGTCAAGCGGTTGTTTTGCCTGGGTCGAAAAAAGGGTTGAAAAAGAGGGTTGATATGGCGCAAGCCTTGACCTTCACATGGCGTCAAGGATTACTGTCTGACCTATGACGACCTCCAACCCCACCCCATCCTCCACCCCACCTTCTGTTTCCTCCCCTGCGGCCGAAGCCGCCCTGTCGCTGGACCTGGGCATTGGCGGCATGACCTGCGCGAGCTGCGTGGGCCGTGTGGAGCGGGCGCTGCGCAAGGTGCCCGGCGTGCAAGATGCCACCGTGAACCTGGCCACAGAGTCAGCCCGTGTCTCTTTTGCTGCCGCTGAGGCAGCGGCCATGGAGGCCCAGCTGCGCCGCGCTGTGCGCAATGCGGGTTACGAGCCGCGCGCGGCCGATGCGGGTGACGGGCCTGAGGATGCATCGCCCTGGGCGGGGTTTTTGCCCGTGGCGGTGGGGCTGGCGCTGTCGGCCCCACTGGTGCTGCCCATGTTGGGCGACTTGTTTGGCCAGCACTGGATGCTGCCCGCCTGGGTGCAGTTTGCGCTGGCCACGCCGGTGCAGTTCATCCTGGGCGCACGCTTTTACAAGGCGGGCTGGGCAGCGGCCAAGGCGCTGAGCGGCAACATGGATTTGCTGGTGGCGGTGGGCACCAGCGCGGGCTGGGGCCTGTCGATGTGGCTGTGGCTGACGGCGCCGACCGATCACCCCGGGCATGTTCCGCATCTGTACTTTGAGGCCTCGGCCGTGGTGGTCACGCTGGTGCTGCTGGGCAAATGGCTGGAGGCCCGCGCCAAGCGGCAGACCACCGCCGCCATCCGCGCGCTGCATGCCCTGCGGCCGGATGTGGTGCATTTGCTGTCTAAAACCGGCGAGGTGGATGTGCCTGTGGCCGAGGTGCTGGTGGGCGACCGGCTGGTGGTGCGCCCCGGCGAGCGCATTCCGGCCGATGGCGTGGTGGCCGAGGGGCAGACGCAGGTGGACGAATCGATGCTGACCGGCGAGCCCTTGCCCGTGGCACGCGAAGTGGGCGGGCGGCTGACGGGCGGCTCCATCAACGGCGAAGGCCGGGTGGTGATGCAGGTGCAGGCCGTGGGGGCCGAGACGGTGCTGGCAAAAATCATCCGCCTGGTGGAAGACGCCCAGGCCGCCAAAGCGCCGCTGCAGCGGCTGGTGGACAAGGTATCGGCCGTGTTTGTGCCCGTGGTGCTGGGGCTGGCGCTGATCACCTTGCTGGGCTGGCTGGTGGCAGGCGCAGGGGCCGAGGTGGCCCTGATCCACGCCGTGGCGGTGCTGGTGATTGCCTGCCCCTGTGCGCTGGGGCTGGCGACCCCGGCGGCCATCATGGCGGGCACGGGTGTGGCCGCGCAGCACGGCATCTTGATCAAGGACGTACAGGCCCTGGAGGTGGCGCACCAGGTGGACACCGTGGCCTTTGACAAGACCGGCACGCTGACGGTGGGCCAGCCCCGCCTGGTGGCGCTGGAATTGGCCCCGGGCGCTGATGAAACCACCGTGCTGGCCGCCGTGGCCGGGGTGCAAGGTGGCAGTGAACACCCCCTGGCCCGTGCCGTGGTGGCCGCTGCCCAGCAGCGTGGCGTGGCAGCGGCTGCGGCCGACAGCGTGCAGGCGGTGCGGGCCGTGCCCGGGCGCGGCACCGAGGGCACGGTGGCCGGGCTGGTCTGGCGCATTGGCAGCCTGCGCTGGATGCAGGAGCTGGGTGCGGCACTGCCTGCGCAGCGGCAGGGGGATTGCGCAGGCTTGTTGCAACGTGCCCAGGCCTTGCAGGCCGAGGGCTACACCGTGTCGGCCGTGGCCACAGACGCGCCCCAAGGCCCGCAGGTGCTGGCCCTGCTGGCCTTTGGCGACGAGCCCAAGCCCGGCGCCCGCGAGGCGCTGGCGGCGCTGAAGGCGCGGGGCATTCGCACGGTGATGATTTCGGGCGACAACCGGGGCGCGGCCGAGGCCATGGCCCGCCGCCTGGGGCTGGACCCTGCGGCCGGCGAAGTGATGGCCGAGGTGCTTCCGGGCGACAAGGCGCAGCAGATACGGCTGTTGCAGCAGGGCAACGTCGCAGATGTAAAAACCGCCGGGGCCAGCGCCCCACGGCGCCACATTGTGGCGATGGTAGGAGACGGCGTTAACGATGCCCCCGCACTGGCCGCTGCGGACGTGGGCATGGCCATGGGCAATGGCACCGATGTGGCCATGCACGCGGCGGGCATCACGCTGATGCGGGGCGACCCGATGCTGGTGGCTGCGGCGCTCGACATCTCCCACCGCACGGTGCGCAAGATCCGCCAGAACCTGTTTTGGGCCTTTGCGTACAACGTGGCGGGCATTCCGCTGGCGGCGCTGGGCTACCTCAGCCCCGTGGTGGCGGGGGCGGCCATGGCCCTCAGTTCGGTGAGCGTGATGGCAAATGCCCTGCTACTCAAACGCTGGCGCATGTGATAAACCACATGGCCGAGGTCTGCGATGTCTGGCAAACTGCAACAAATAGTTTCAGAAAAGTAAACTAAAAAATTGGCAGCGTCGGCTCTGTTGGCGTATCTCTCTTGAGGAAGACAAATCATGAATCTCTTTTCGCTCATGCGGCTGTTCACCATCCGTTTCCGCATGCTGGGCGCCATTGGCGTGGTGTTGGGCTTGCTGGGGTTGCTGGGCGGTGCGGGCATGTTGGGCATGTTCCGCATCTACTCCATGAGCGAGGATTTCATGCACAACTCCTTCAAGGAGGTGTCTTACATGGCCCAGCTGCGTGGCGAGATGGGGGCCATTCGCCAGTACGAAAAGGACATGATCATTGGCTACGAGAAGCCCGAGGCAGTGAAGGCCGCCTATGCCAAGTGGCTGGACAGCCAGGAGAAGGCCAAAAAAGTGGCCAGCCAGTTCCTGGAAGGTCCAGAGGATGTGGACAACCCGGTGGTGCGCGACATCATCAAAAAGCTGGACAGCTACAAGGAGGCGTTTGCCCATGTGGCGCGGCAACTGGAGGCCGGTGGCTACGACACCGCCACCATCGCCAACCGCATGAGCGGCAAGGCCGTGGCTGAATTCTCTGAGGCCGACAAGCTGATGGGCCAGCTCGATGAGGTGCTGCGCAGCGAGGTGCAAAAGTCGGTGGCCGAGCAACAGAGCGTCTCCGAGCAAACGAAGTGGCTGTTTGCCTTGGCAGTGATCATCACGGTGGTGGTGGTGGTGCCGCTCACTTTGCTGAACATGCATTCCATCTGCAAGCCGTTGGACGAGGCCCAGCGCGTGGCCAAGGCGATTGCGGGGGGCGACTTGTCGCAGTCCATTCGTGCCGAAGGGCGCGATGAAGTGGCCGACCTGCTGCGCGCCCTGTCCGACATGCAACAGGGCCTGGGCACGCTGGTGGCGCAGGTGCGCGATGCCAGTGGCAACATCGCCACGGCCAGCCAAGAGATTGCCACGGGCAACCAGGACCTGTCGCACCGCACCGAGCAAACGGCCAGCAACGCCCAGGCGGCGGTAAGTTCGCTGTCGCAAATCACGGCTACGGTGCAGCAGACGGCGTCTTCTTCGCAGATGGCCAACCAGCTGGCGGCCTCTGCATCCAGCACGGCCACGCGGGGTGGCTCGGTGGTGGAGCAGGCGGTGTCCAGCATGCACGAGATCTCGGCCTCCAGCCGCAAGATCGGCGACATCATCGGCCTGATCGATTCGATTGCCTTCCAGACCAACATCCTGGCGCTGAACGCGGCCGTAGAAGCCGCCCGTGCGGGCGAGCAAGGCCGTGGCTTTGCCGTGGTGGCCAGCGAAGTGCGCAGCCTGGCCCAGCGCTCGGCCGCTGCGGCCAGCGACATCAAGGTGCTGATCCAGAGCAGCGTGACCGCCGTGAACGGCGGCGTGCGCCATGTGGAAGACGCGGGCACGGCCATGAAGGACATCGTGAGCAGCGTGCAGCGCGTGGGCGACATCATTGGCGAGATCACGGCAGCGGCTTCCGAGCAGTCTGCGGGCATCGGCCAGGTGAACCAGTCGGTGGGTGAGATCGACCGCATGACGCAGCAAAACGCAGCGCTGGTGGAAGAGTCTGCTGCCGCCGCCGAGTCCCTGCGTGAGCAAGCTGCGCGCTTGTCGCAGGTGGTGCAGCAGTTCCGCCTGTCGGCATCCATGGACCACCATCAGCACGCCGCCGTGGCAGCCCCGCAGGGCTTGTCTGCGCCCCGCTCGGGCCCCCGCGCTTTGCTGGGCTGATGGGTGGACTGGCGGGCACCCGGTGCGTGGGCCCGCCACCTTGCTGCAAACCCCCACCCGTTGGGGTTTTGCTTTTTTGGGCCCCGTTTTGTGCGCTGCAGGGCCCCATGCCTGGGCATTTGTTGACCTGTGTCACGCAGGGGCTGGCGGGGCCGTGGCACTCTCGCCCGATTCGTCTACCCGCCCCCCGGTGCTTGCCCTATGCCTCCCGTCAGTTTGCAGATCATCCGTGAAGAACATGCGTCGCTCGCTGCGGTGCTGCATTCGCTGAGGCTGCTGATGGACCAAGGCCCGGGGGACAACCCCGCCACGTTCTTTGACGTGGCGCGGGCCATGCTGTTCTACATCGACGAGTTTCCTGAACGCCAGCACCACCCCAAAGAGACGCAGTGCCTCTTCCCCCGGGTGGCCCTGTGTGCGCCCCATGTGGCTGAGGTGATTGCGCGGCTGGACCAGGAGCACGATGGCGGCGAGGCGGCGGTGCGGGAGCTGCAGCACCTGCTGCTGGGCTGGGAGCTGATGGGTGAGGGGCGGCGCGAGGCGTTTGTGCAGGCCCTGGGGCGCTATATCGACTTTTACCTGGAGCACATGCGCCTGGAAGAGACGCTGGTGCTGCCTGCGGCACAGGCGCATTTGAGCGATGAGGACTGGGCCGCTGTGGATGCCGCGTTTGCCACCAACACCAACCCCCTCACCCACGGCCGCCCGCGCGACCCGGCGTATGACCGTCTGTTCACCCGCATCGTGATGCGGGCCCCCAGCCCGATAGGATTAGGTTCACCCCCCTGAGCGGCTTCGCCGCTTCCCCCCGCTCTCGCTTCGCGGGCAGGGGGACGTCGCCAGCGCGGCGGGACGGCCCTTGCGCGGCGACCCTGGCTTGGGCTGCGCCAGTTTCATTCAGCGTGTGTGAAACTCCGCAGCTCTTGCTTTGGTCCGCTGCCTTAGGCGTTCAGCGCAGGGTAGTCCGTATACCCCTCAGCCCCGCCGCCATACAGCGTGGCACGGTTGAGTTCGTTGAGCGGCGCGTTTTGCTGCAGGCGTTGCACCAGGTCGGGGTTGGCGATGAACGGGCGGCCAAAGGCCACGATGTCGGCGCCTTGGGCCAGTGCCGATTCGGCCAGTGCCCGGTCGTAGGCGTTGTTCACCATCCAGGCGCCCTTGCCGCCAGCGGTGCGGTAGGCGGTGCGCATTTCGTCGTAGCTGAAGGGGCGGTCTGCCAGCTCGCGGGGGCCGCCGGTTGAGCCTTCGATCACGTGGATGAAGGCCAGGCCCAGCTTGGCCAGCTCGCACGCCACGTAGTCAAACAGCAGTTGCGGGTTTTCGTCCACGATGTCGTTGGCGGGGGTGACGGGCGAGAGGCGGATGCCGGTGCGCCCGCCGCCGATTTCGTCCACGATGGCGCGTGTCACCTCAAGCAGCAGGCGGGCGCGGTTTTTGATGCTGCCGCCGTAGTCGTCGGTGCGCTGGTTGGCGCCGGTCTTGAGGAATTGGTCGATGAGGTAGCCGTTGGCCGCGTGGATTTCCACGCCATCAAAGCCGGCGGCAATGGCGTTGCGCGCGGCGTGGCGGTAGTCCTGCACGATGCCGGGCAGCTCTTGCGCATCCAGCGCGCGGGGCTCGGATGTTTCAGTGAACGTGGGCACGCCGTCTTTGATGAGCACCGTCTTGGCATGGGCGCGGATGGCCGATGGCGCCACGGGCTGGGCGTTGCCGGGCTGCAGCGAGGTGTGAGAGATGCGGCCCACATGCCACAGCTGCACCACGATCTTGCCGCCCGCCTGGTGCACGGCGCGGGTCACCTTCTTCCAGCCGTCCAGTTGCTCGGTGCCGTACAGGCCCGGCACGTCGGCATAGCCCTGGCCCTGGGGGCTGATGGCGGTGGCCTCAGAGATGATCAGGCCCGCGCTGGCGCGCTGCGCGTAGTAGGTGGCGACCAGATCGGTGGGAATGGCCTCGGGCGAGCGGTTGCGGGTGAGGGGGGCCATGGCAATGCGGTTGGCCAGGGCGATGTCACCGGCTTGGGTGGGTTCGAACAGGGAAGTCATGGACGCGCTTTCCGCAATCTAGATTGCACTCAGTGGATAACGGCCTCAAGCGTACTGCTGCTGGCCCCAACGTGCAGGCCGGATGCATCAACAAGGGCTCTCTTTTTGTGATAACCGCAGGGCTTGGAGGGCGCGCACACAGTGGCGTTTCACGTGGAACCTTGCAGTGCGGGGGCGCTGCTGCGCTGGTGGGCAGGCCCATGAAAAAAGCGCAGCCTCTTTGCAAAGGTCTGCGCTGTTTGGGTCCCGTTCAGGGGGCTGCCGCTTACTTGAGCAGGCCTTCCGCCTTCAAGGCGGCTTGCACGCCTGGGCGTGCTTCCATGCGCTGTTTGAAGGCTTGCAGGTTTGCCAGGCCCGAGGTGTCCACGCCCACAAACTGGCCCCAGCGCGAGACGGTGTACAGGTAGCCGTCGGCCACGCTGAAGCTGCCCAGCAGGTAGTCCTTGCCTGCCAGTTGCTTGTCGACCCATGCAAAGCGGCTTTGCAGGCGTTCGCGCACGATGGGCTTGTACTCTTCGGGCGTGTTGGGGGCAAACAGTGGGCTGTGGCCCTTGTGCAGCTCGGTACCGATGAAGGTCAGCCACTCTTGCAGGCGGTAGCGCTCCATGGTGCCGTGGGCAGGGGCCAGGCCCTTGCTGGGCACCTGGTCGGCCACGTACTGCACGATGGCGGGGCCTTCGCGCAGGCGCTCGCCGTTGTCCAGCTCCAGCACGGGCACGTAGCCCAGTTCGTTGATGGTGTAGAAGTCGGTGCCGTCTTGCAGCTTGTGCGTCTTGGTGCTGGCCAGCACGGCGTCAAACGCCAAGCCCGCTTCGTGCAAAGCGATGTGGGGCGACAGCGAGCAGGCGCCGGGGGAGTAGTACAGCTTCATGGGCTTGTGTCCTCTGGTCAAAAAATCACGAGGTGCACATCGTATGCGTTGGCGCAGCGTTGTGCGTAGGGGCGGGCTTTGGGGGCGTGGGCTTCAGTGGTCAAACCCTGGCGCTTCGCGCTGGGCCTTGCGCAGCAGTGCGGGCCAGGCAAAGGCACCGCCCAGGCCGCCCGTCTGCACGCGCATGGCCTGGGCCACGCCACTGACGATGCGCGGGTCCACGGCAATCAGCTCGCCACCGGCCTGCGCGTCGATCTGGATGCGGCAGGTGTTCTCGAACGTGTACATCGACAAGAACGCATCGGCAATGGTTTTGCCCACTGTGAGCAGTCCGTGGTTGCGCAGCATGAGGAAGTTGGCCTCGCCCAGGTCGGCCTGCAGGCGCGGTTTTTCTTCGTCGCGAAAGGCCACTCCCTCGTAGGCGTGGTAGGCCAGCGAGCCCAGCACAAAGGTGCTTTGCTGGCTGATGGGCAGCACGCCGCCCTTTTGCGCGCTCACGGCCACGCCCGCGCGGGTGTGGGTGTGCAGCACGCAGCCTGCCTCAGGCCGGGCCTCGTGCACGGCGCTGTGGATCACAAAGCCCGCAGGGTTCACCGGGAAGGGCGAGTCGTGCAGCTTGTTGCACTGCATGTCCACCTTGATGAGGCTGGATGCGGTGATCTCGTCGAACATGAGGCCATAGGGGTTGATGAGGAACTGGTGCTCAGGCCCTGACACCGACTCGGGCAGCTTGGCGCTGATGTGGGTGAAGACCAGGTCGCTCCAGCCGTACAGCGCCACCAGCCGGTAGCAGGCGGCCAGATCGCAGCGCAGTTGCCATTCTTCGGGGCTGACGCTGCCCTGCAGCGAGGGGATGGAATGCATGGGGTGTCTCCGTAACGTGGGTGGGGACACTGTAGGCCGCTTGCGCCAGCGTGGCTGTCAGACAGGCTACACAAGCAAGGGGAGTGGTGGCCCTTTTGTTTATTCAAAAATGATAGCTGCTAGCGCTTATTGGATAAGCGCTAGCAGCCTATTTGGTTTGAAATCACACCACGGGTGTTTGCGGGATCGGCGCACGCATGCCAGCGTTGATCAGGTTCCAGGCGTTGATGATGGCAATGGCAAAGCCCAGGTCGGAGATTTCGGCAGCGCTGAACACGGCCTGCAGTTTGGCAAACTCTTCATCGCTGGCGTCGCTGTGCGGCGTGGCGGTCAGGATCTCGGCCCAGCGCACGGCGGCGCGCTCACGGTCGCTGAAGAACGGCGCCTCGCGCCAGCCCGCCACGGCGTTCAGGTGGCGGGGCTCCATGCCGTCTTTGACGAGCACATGCCAGTGCATGTCCATGCAATAGGCGCAGCCGTTGATTTGCGACACGCGCAGGAACACCAGCTCGGTCAGGCGCAGGCCCAGCGGGCCTTTCTTGACGGTGTCCGACAGGTTCACCAGGCCCATGAAGGCCTTGGACGACAGCTGGTGGTAGGGCAGGCGGGCGGTGTGGGAGGTGCTGGAGGTGCTGGAGGTCATGTCAGGTCCTTGGATGGAAAGCGTTAGGGTGGAAGTGCAAAGGGTCATGAATGCGGCCAAGTGGCCTGTTCATGCCCATAAGACGCAGCCCGTGCCGTGTTTGTGACAGGGCAGGGCCCCAACGCCCCAATTTCCTGGAGCTTCAGCCCAGCGTAGTGGCAATGCCGGTGAGCTTGTCGGGGTTGCGCACGGCGTAGATGGCCACGATGCGTTCGCCATCCGTCACAAACGCCTGGGCGGATTCGAGCTGGCCCTCCACGTAGCGCAACAGCCCCGGCTCGCCGTTGATGAGCGCCATGCGGTACGCGACCTGCGGGCCCAGGCGGCGAAACAGCGCCCAGTACAGGTTGGCAATGCGAAACGGCCCCACCAGCGGCTTGGGGAACGAGGGCACCTTGCCGCCGCCGTCGCCAATGAGCTGTGCGTCCTCGCCGATCAGTGCCTCGATGGCGTTGCGGTCGCCACTGTGGGCGGCCTGCATGAAGCGCTGCAGCAACTGCTGGTGCACCGTGCGCGGCACCTCAAAGCGGGTGCGCGCCTGCTGTACCCGCTCGCTGGCGCGGTGCACCAGCTGGCGGCAGGCGGCCTCGGTTTTGCCCAGCTGTGCGGCAATGTCGGCGTAGTCGTAGTCAAACACCTGGCGCAGCAAAAAGGCCGCGCGCTCCTCCGGCCCCAGGCGCTCCAGCACGTACAAAAACGCCACTGACAGTTCCCCTGCCAGCTCCGCCGCCGACTCTGGCGTGTGGTGATGTTGCCCGCCTGCCTGCAGCTCCACCAGCGGCTCTGGCAGCCACCAGCCCACATAGGCCTCGCGCTCGGCCTTCAGGGCACGCAGCCGGTCAATCGACAGGCGCGTCACCACCGTCACCAGCCACGCCTCGGCCGACTGCAGGGCGGCGGTGTCCTGGCGGCTCCAGCGCAGCCAGGCGTCCTGCAGCACATCCTCGGCATCGGCCCGCACCCCCAGCATGCGGTAGGCCAGCCCAAACAGGCGGGGGCGCAGGATGGTGAAGGGGTCTGTGGTGGGTGCTGCGAAAGCGGGCTCGGTGGGATGGGTCATGGCGTGGGTGGTGAATGGGGGGCACAAGGGGCTTCGCGCTGCGCTTGTCTGAGTCTGTCAGACGTACAGCCCCTAGGGTTTGTGACAGCGGTATCGCATCTGCTTCTGATTTGATAGCTGCTAGCGCTTGCTGTGCGGGCGCTAGGCGGCTTTTTTGTCAAAAACCTCGGGCCACGGCGCCATGGAAACCCTGGGTGTTGCCCGGTGCCACAGGCGCCTTCCGTTCAAAGGCCAAAAGGTATTTGTGGGTATGTGATTTTGTTAATCTTTTAACAATTGGTGATAGTATTTTTTTGACACGTGTCAATGCTTTTGGGGGCTGAAGCCACAAGAAGCCTGCACAGGGCCGGGTTTTACAGGACCGATCGCGGAGATTCCGCACAGAGTTGGCTGGAGTGGGGCGGCGTGGTTTGCAACGCGGCGCCCTCTGCGGCTGTGGGTTCCAAACTGGGGAGAAGTCTATGAAAAACTGGAAGATATCGACGCGCCTTGCGGGGGCCTTTGCAGCCATGGTGCTGCTTGTTTTGGTGTTGGGTGTGATCAGCCTGGTGCGCTCTGGCCACCAGCGGGAGGCCCTGAACGACGTGGTGGGTGTACGCATCCCTGTGACCAAAGCCCTGGCCGCCCTGGATTCCGGGGTGAACGAGCAAGCGATCCAGTACCGCAACCTGGCCCTTTGGGACACCGATGAGGTGCGCCAGCGTGCCTCCACCCAGATCGCCTCGGCCCGCGAAACCGTGACCGCCCAGTACAAACTGCTGGAGACCTTGATTCGGTCGCCAGAAGGCAAAGACCGCTTGGCCAAGATGCAGCAGGAGCGGGCCAATTTTCTCCGGGTGAGTGACCAGTACCTGGCAATGATCAAAGAAGGGCGCAAAGACGAGGCCCTGAAGTACCTGGAGACGGAGCTGCGGCCTGTCCAGAGAGCGTACCGGACGCTGATTGAGAGCCAGCTGGATTTCCAGGACAAGACCACCCAGGCCGCCGGTGAGAGGGCTGAGAGCGAGGCCTCGGCCCTGCAGCGGGATGTTCTGTTGGCCTGCGCCGTGATTGTGGGCTTGGCCATCTTCCTGGCGATTGCCATCATCCGCTCCATCACCGCCCCCCTGTCCCGCGCAGTGGAAGTGGCCGACCAAGTGGCCGCAGGCGACCTCAGCGCCCACATCGAAGTCACCTCCACCGACGAAACCGGCCAGTTGCTCGGAGCCCTGCAGCGCATGCAGCAAAGCCTGGTGCGCACGGTGAGCGTGGTACGCCAGAACTCAGAAAGCGTGGCCTCGGCCAGCGCAGAGATTGCCTCCGGCAACAACGACCTGAGCGCCCGCACCGAACAACAAGCCAGCGCCCTGGAAGAAACCGCAGCCTCCATGGAAGAGCTCGGCTCCACCGTGCGCCAAAACGCAGACAACGCCCGCACCGCCAACCAACTGGCCATGAGCGCATCGACCGTTGCCACGCAAGGCGGAGAAGTGGTTGCCGAAGTGGTGGAGACCATGAAAGGCATCAACGCCAGCAGCAACAAGATTGCAGACATCATCAGCGTGATCGACGGCATCGCCTTCCAGACCAACATCCTGGCGCTGAACGCCGCCGTGGAAGCCGCCCGGGCAGGCGAGCAAGGCCGAGGCTTTGCCGTGGTTGCCACCGAAGTACGCAACCTGGCAGGACGCAGCGCAGAAGCGGCCAAAGAAATCAAGAGCCTGATCATGGCCAGCGTAGAGCGGGTAGAACAAGGCACCCTGCTGGTAGACAAAGCCGGCAGCACCATGACCGAAGTCGTCACCGCCATCCGGCGCGTGACCGACATCATGGGAGAGATCAGTGCCGCCAGCAGCGAACAAAGCGCAGGGGTAGGCCAAGTGGGCGAAGCGGTGACGCAAATGGACCAGGCGACCCAGCAAAACGCGGCGCTGGTGGAAGAAATGGCGGCAGCGGCCAGCAGCCTCAACGGCCAAGCGGGCGAGTTGGTCAACGCCGTGGCAGTGTTCAAACTGGCGCACGATGCCAGCGGCACAAGCTACAGCGCCCGAACCAGCAGCCCCGGTGCCAGCAGCCTGGGCAAAACCCCCAGCGCCCGGCCTGCACTGAGCAAGCCCAAGGCGACAACGGCCAAAGCGCCAGCCCAAAGCAAGCCAGCGGCGAGCCTGGCAGCGCCCCAGGCGGCGGCGCCAGCACCCAAGGCAACGCCAGCACCCAAAGCAGCGAAGGCCGGGGGCAACGACGATGAGTGGGAGAGCTTCTAAGCTGAGCTGAGCGGAGTTGGGTGTGTAAGGGCGTGGGGGAGGGGATTGCCTTCCTGCCGCCATCACGCCAGCCGTTACCAAAGCACGCCCATGGGCGTGCTTTTTTATGCCTGTGCCCGCCCCAAGCCGCTGCAGGTCAACGCTGCGGTAGGTGGGCTGGTTGGGTCAGTTGTTCCAGTTGCGTCAGATACGCCATGGCCTGTGCGTTGCTGGCACCGCACATCTCAGCGGAGGGCATCAACCCACCGCACACCGCTGGCCGATCGGGTTGGCCAAAGATGCGGCACCGTGCGTGCTCGTCCAGCTGCACACAGCGCACCCCCGCAGGCTTGCCGTGCGGCATGCCAGGGATGGGGGAGCTGATGGAGGGGGCGGTGCAGCAGGCGCCGCAGCCAGGGCGGCAATCCATGGGTTTGCTATGGTTTATATAGCTGCTAGCGCTTGTTAAATAAGCGCTAGGGCTTGTTTTGACTTAAATACGTTCAGGCGGGGCCTGCAGCGTCGCCGTGCAGGCGGCCTGCGGCCCACAGCACCTGGTCCACCACGGCGCGCACGCGGTCGCGGTGGGCGGGCTGGAGCAGGGCGCCGCTGTCATCGAACGCGCTGCCTGCCGAGCCCAGCGCAAACGCCTTGGGGGCCAGCCAGCATTCGAGGTTGGTGAGCAAGGGGCCCAGGTGGCTTTGCGAACGCAGGCCGCCCAGCGCACCAGGGGACGCGCTGAGCATGCCCACCACCTTGCCCCGGAAGGAGCGGGTGCCGTCTTGCCACACCGGGTCGCCCTTGATGGGGCTGGAGGCCCAGTCGAGGGTGTTTTTGAGCAGGGCGGTGTAGCTGCCGTTGTATTCGGGCGAGCAGATGATCCAGGCGGGGTGGTCGAGCAGCACCTGCTTGAGCCGCACCACATCGGCCGGGGTGCCTTGGGCTTCCAGGTCGGCGTTGTAGAGCGGAATGTCAAAGTCAGACAGCTCCAGCAGCGTGACGCTGGCACCCGCATCGCGCGCGATGGCCGCGGTGGCATGGGCCAGTTTGCGGTTAAAGGACTGCTGGCGGGTGCTGCCCGCGAAGATGAGGAGTTGGGCGTTTGGCATGGGTGCCATTGAATCACACCGGGTGGACAGGATTCCTGCGTGGGGTGTTTCACGTGAAACAAGGGGGCAGTCTCTTTTTTAGGCTGAGCGAAGGGGGCTTGCCAGGATGCGCCACCACCCGCCCCAAGGGCATGCGCAGACACAATGCGCGCAAAGTGGGAAAATCAGGGGTTACCCGCAATCGCCCTGGCCTGCGCCGACAGCACCTGATGCCCGGCCCGCAGTGCGATTCCCGAAAGGATTTTGAACAGATTCTGATTGCGGGTGTTTTCTTTATCGGGCCCGGCAGGGCCCCGGAGCGCTCCCATGTTGTACCCCCAGGAATTTGATGTGATCGTCGTCGGCGGTGGCCATGCTGGCACCGAGGCCGCGCTGGCCGCTGCCCGCATGGGCAGCAAAACCTTGCTGCTGTCCCACAACATCGAGACCCTGGGGCAGATGAGCTGCAACCCCAGCATTGGCGGCATTGGCAAGGGCCATTTGGTCAAAGAGGTGGATGCGCTGGGTGGTGCCATGGCCTTGGCCACGGACGAGGGCGGTATCCAGTTCCGCATTCTCAACAGCTCCAAGGGCCCTGCGGTGCGCGCCACACGGGCGCAGGCCGACCGCATTCTGTACAAGGCGGCTATCCGGCGCATGCTGGAGAACCAGCCCAACCTGTGGCTGTTCCAGCAGGCGGTGGACGACCTGATGGTGGAGGGTGATCGCGTAGTGGGTGCAGTCACGCAGGTGGGCATCCGCTTTCGCAGCCGTACGGTGGTGCTGACGGCCGGGACTTTCCTGGACGGCAAGATCCATGTGGGCCTGAACAACTACGCCGCCGGCCGGGCAGGGGACCCGCCCGCCGTTTCGCTGAGTGCACGCCTCAAAGAACTGAAGCTGCCGCAAGGGCGCCTGAAGACCGGCACGCCCCCGCGCATTGACGGCCGCAGCATCGACTTCAGCCAGTGCGAGGAGCAGCCCGGCGATGGCATGCCCGGTGGCGTGAACGAGGGCACCGTGCCTGTGTTCAGCTTTATGGGCAATGCGCAGATGCACCCGCAGCAAATGCCGTGCTGGATCACCCACACCAACGAGCGCACGCACGAGATCATCCGCAGCGGCTTTGACCGCAGCCCCATGTTCACCGGCAAGATCGAGGGCGTGGGCCCGCGCTACTGCCCGAGCGTGGAAGACAAGATCAACCGCTTTGCCGACAAAGACAGCCACCAGATCTTTCTGGAGCCCGAAGGGCTGACCACGCACGAGTATTACCCCAACGGCATCAGCACCAGCCTGCCATTCGACATCCAGTACGACCTGGTGCGCAGCATGAAGGGCTTGGAGAACGCCCACATCCTGCGCCCAGGCTACGCCATTGAGTACGACTACTTTGACCCGCGCTCGCTCAAGAGCAGCTTTGAAACGCGGCAGATCCAGGGTCTGTTCTTTGCCGGGCAGATCAATGGCACCACGGGCTATGAAGAGGCGGCAGCGCAGGGCTTGTTTGCTGGCATCAACGCCGCCCTGCAGTGCCGGGGCGAAGCCGCCTGGCTGCCCGGCCGCGACGAAGCCTACCTCGGCGTGCTGGTGGACGACCTCATCACCAAGGGCGTGACCGAGCCCTACCGCATGTTCACCAGCCGGGCCGAGTTCCGCCTGCAACTGCGCGAGGACAACGCCGACATGCGCCTGACCGAAGCAGGGCGCCGCATGGGATTGGTGGACGATGCGCGCTGGGATGCGTTTAGCCGCAAGCGCGATGCTGTTTCACGTGAAACAGAGCGTCTGAAAGCCACCTGGGTGAACCCACGCAACCTGCCTGCTGCCGAGTCTGAGCGCGTGCTGGGCAAGAGCATCGAGCACGAGTACAACCTGTTTGACCTGCTGCGCCGCCCCGATGTGGCCTATGGCACGCTGATGGGAATGGACGGCGGCAAGTACGCCAGCGCCGATGTTTCACGTGAAACGCTGGGAGCGCTGAGTGAATCGGTGATTGAGCAGGTGGAGATCGCGGCCAAGTATTCAGGCTACATCGACCGCCAGAAGGGCGAGGTGGAGCGTGCCGCCCATTACGAAAAACTGCGCCTGCCCGCTGAGCTGGACTACATGCAGGTGACGGCCTTGAGTATTGAGGCCCGCCAGGCGCTGACGCGCCATCGCCCTGAAACCCTGGGCCAGGCCTCGCGCATCACAGGCATCACCCCGGCGGCCATTTCCTTGTTGATGGTGCACCTCAAGAAGGGTGGCTTCAAAGACTTTGCCCTGGCACCCGCCAAGGCCGAGGGCGAGGTGACGGCATGAACACGCCGACCCTTCACCCCGTGCAGACTCTACAAGTCCGTTTGCAGGAGGGTGCCCAGGCTTTGGGCTTGGACCTGACGGATGCACAGACGGCGCAGTTGATGGAGTTTCTGGCCCTGCTGCAAAAGTGGAACAAGGTCTATAACCTGACGGCGGTGCGCGACCCGCAGGAGATGCTGACGCACCACCTGCTCGACAGCTTGGCAGCTGTGGCGCCGCTGCGCCGCCATGCCGCCACCTTGGGGCAGGGCGGGGCGGGCGTGAGGCTGCTGGATGTGGGCTCGGGCGGTGGCCTGCCCGGTGTGGTGTTTGCCATCTGCTGCCCTGCCGTGGATGTGAGCTGCGTGGACACGGTGGGCAAAAAGGCCGCGTTCATTCAGCAAGCGGCAGTGGCGCTCAAGTTGCCCAACCTGCATGGCGTGCATGCCCGGGTGGAGACACTGACCACGCCGTTCGACATCGTCAGCTGCCGGGCGTTTGCCTCGCTGCCTGATTTTGTGACCTGGTCGCGCTCGGCCCTGGCCGCGCCCCATGGCGTGTGGCTGGCCATGAAGGGCAAGCACCCCGAGGATGAAATCGCAGCATTGCCCGCTGACGTCGCGGTGTTTCACGTGGAACAACTCACGGTGCCCGGGCTGGATGCAGAGCGCTGCATTGTCTGGATGAAGCCCGCATAAGCTGGTCGGGGCGCGCTCTTCGGGGCTGGTGCTTGACCCGCGCTGCGTTGGAGGCGCTGCTTCCGAAAAAGCGTCGCTTAAACTCGGCCTTGTTATTGCGCAGTTTTCGCTGCATTCCCCATCGTCACGGCACCGGGAGAAATCATGTTTGGCATTGCTGACTACGGCGCATTTGTCGCCGCCATTGTGTTGTTCTTGGCCATTCCAGGCCCCGGCAATCTGGCGCTCATCACCTCGACCAGCAAGGGCGGCATTCGCGGCGGCCTGGCGGCCACGATGGGGGTGATTGCGGGCGACCAGGTGCTGATGTGGGCGGCCGTGGCGGGTGTGGCCGCACTGCTGGCCACCTATCCCACGGCGTTTGCGGCCGTGCAATGGCTGGGGGCGGCCTACCTGGGATGGCTGGGGTTCAAGATGCTCACAGCCAAGCCCGGCGCCAAGCCGGTGCTGAACATCGAGCCGCGCCACTACTTCAAGCAGGCTGGGTTGATCACGCTGCTCAATCCCAAGGCCATCGTGTTCTACATGGCGTTCTTCCCTCTGTTTGTGGACCCAGCCCGCCACCAGGGCCTGCTCACTTTTGGTGTGATGGCGGCCACCGTGGCGGTGCTCACGTTTCTGTATGGCTTGGTGGCGGTGCTGCTCACCCACCACCTGGCAGAGCGCATGCGCGCCAACCCCCGCATTGGCCGCATGCTGGAAAAGCTGGCGGGCGTCTTCCTCATCGGCTTCGGCATCAAGCTGGCCATCTCCAAGTAACTCGAACCCCTCCACCTTCAAACCCTCATGGCCAAAATTTTCTGTATCGCCAACCAAAAGGGCGGCGTGGGCAAAACCACCACCACCGTCAATCTGGCCGCGGGCCTGGCCAAAATTGGCCAGCGTGTGCTGATGGTGGACCTGGACCCGCAGGGCAATGCCACCATGGGTTCGGGCGTGGACAAGCGCCAGCTGGAGCTGTCGGTGTACGACGTGCTGCTGGAGTCCGCCTCCGTCAAAGAGGCGGCGGTGCTGTCGGACAAATGCGGTTACTGGGTGCTGGGCGCCAACCGCGAACTGGCCGGTGCCGAGGTCGAACTGGTGGCCCTGGAGCACCGCGAAAAACGCCTGAAGGCCGCGCTGGCCGAGGCCGATGCAGACTATGACTTCGTGCTCGTCGACTGCCCTCCATCCTTGAGCATGCTCACCCTCAACGGCCTGTGCAGCGCGCACGGTGTCATCGTGCCCATGCAGTGCGAATACTTCGCGCTGGAAGGCCTGACCGATCTGGTCAACACCATCAAGCAGGTGCACGCCAACCTCAATGCCGACCTGCAGGTCATCGGCCTGCTGCGCGTGATGTTCGACCCGCGCATCACGCTGCAGCAACAGGTGAGCGAGCAGCTCAAGGACCACTTTGGTGACAAGGTGTTCAACACCGTCATCCCCCGCAACGTGCGCCTGGCCGAGGCCCCCAGCTACGGCGTGCCGGGCGTGGTGTTTGACCCATCGGCCAAGGGCAGCCACGCGTTTGTGGACTTTGCCAAGGAGATGGTTGATCGCGTCAAGCGCATGGGGATTGGAGATAAAAAGACCTCCAAGGCGCAACCATAAAGCGCTATAAGCTATAAAAATGATAGCAATTAAACCCTCCAATGTGCTGCTGTTGCCCGGCTGGCAAAACTCGGGCCCTGACCACTGGCAAAGCCGCTGGGAGCGCCTGCACGGCTACCAGCGCGTGGAGCAGCACGACTGGATGCGCCCACTGCGCGGCGATTGGTCGGCCCGGCTGGAAGAAACCGTGGCCGATGCCGACGGCCCCGTGCTGCTGGTGGCGCACAGCCTGGGCTGCGTGCTCACCGCCTGGTGGGCCAGCCACACCCGCCACGCCGCCAAGGTGCGCGGCGCGCTGCTGGTCGCCCCGGGCGATGTGGAGCGGCCTGACATCGCCGCCATGATCCACGGCTGGGCGCCCATTGCGCGGCAGCCACTGCCGTTCCCGGCCCTGCTGGTGGGCAGCCAGAACGACCCGTACTGCAGCTACGAGCGCGTGCAGGGCCTGGGCGAGGCCTGGGGCGCGCGGTTTGTGGACTACGGCGAGCGCGGCCATATCAATGCGGAATCCGGGCTGGGCGACTGGGAAGAGGGGCACGGCTGGTTGACCCAGTTGGCCTATGCGGAATGAGCCGCTGGGCCCTGTGGCGCAAGCGCCCGCCCGTGACGGACGCCGTGCAGGCCCCGGCTGCCACGTCCCGGCGCCGCCCTGCCCAGCTCTATGTGCCGCTGGAAGCGCTGCAAGTGGTGTTGGCCTGGTTGCTGCCCAGCAGCGCCGTGGTGGTGGCCGCTTTGGGCCAGTTCATGCTGGCCCTGGTGCTGCTGGCGGTGGCCTGGGGTGTTTGGCTGCGCTTGTGGCGCAGCCGCAAAAAGCGCCAGGCCATGGCGCGAGCTTCGCGCTGACAACCCCGCATTTCTAGCCCATGTCCAAAACCCATCTGATCTCAACCGCCAACCAGCTGTCCCGCGCCTGGGCTTCCACCATCGTGGGCCAGGCAGCGGGCAGCAACGTCAAGGTGCTGCGCATGGACGGCGCTGCCTACCCCGATGAGTCGCACGACTTCGATGAAGCGCTGTTGGTACTCGACGGCTGCATGCGCCTGGACCTGCAGGGGCAGGTCACCGAGGTGAACGCGGGTGAAGTGTTCATCGTCCCGGCAGGCGTGCCCCACGCCGTGGCACCTGGCAGCCACGGCACGCTGGTCATCATCGACCGCTGATTCTTTCCATTCCTTTTCTCTTTCGCGAGACGCATTTCATGGTCACCAAAAAACCCAAGGGCCTCGGCCGCGGCCTGGAAGCATTGCTCGGCCCCAAGGTCGAGGAAAAAGTCGAACAAGCCCAGGCCGTGCAGGCGGGCTTGCCCAGCACGCTGCCATTGACCGAGCTGGTGCCGGGCGTCTACCAGCCGCGCACGCGCATGGACGAAGGCGCGCTGTACGAGCTGGCCGAGTCCATCAAGGCCCAGGGCATCATGCAGCCGATTCTGGTGCGCCGCCTGACGGATGGCGAGCATGCTGGCAAGTACGAAATCATCGCGGGCGAGCGGCGCTTTCGTGCCTCCCGCCTGGCGGGCCTGGCCGAGGTGCCGGTGCTGGTGCGCGATGTGCCCAACGAGGCCGCTGCGGCCATGGCGCTCATCGAAAACATCCAGCGTGAAGACCTGAACCCGTTGGAAGAAGCGCAGGGCCTGCAGCGCCTGGTCCGCGAGTTTGGCCTCACGCACGAGCAGGCCGCGCAGGCGGTGGGCCGCTCGCGCAGCGCTGCCAGCAACTTGCTGCGCCTGTTGAACCTGGCCGATCCGGTGCAGACCATGCTGATGGCCGGCGACATCGACATGGGCCACGCCCGCGCGCTGCTGTCGCTCGACCGCGCCGCGCAGATCACGGCGGGCAACCAGATTGCGGCCAAGAAGCTGTCGGTGCGCGAGGCCGAGAGCCTGGTCAAAAAGATCGGCGCCGAGTTCAACCTGGTGCCGCAAAAGCCCAAGAAGGAAAAGTCCCGCGACATGAAGCGCGTGGAGGAAGAGCTTTCGGACCTGCTGATGGCCGCCGTGGAAGTGCGCGTCAAAAAGCGCGTGAAGCGGGCAGGGCGCATGGAAGACATGGGCGAGCTGGCCATCCAGTTCGGCTCCATCGAAGAACTCAACGGCCTCATCGAGCGACTGCGCGGCTGAATGGCTGTGTAGTTCGCAGCGCGGCCTCACGACTGGTGCCGATTGCGCCATGGGGTGCCCCAGAGATCCCCGGCGGCAATGGTCTTTGGCCGGGGCGCGTTGACAGCCCGGCGGGCGCGAATGTGAACTTTGGCACAACCCTGGCCTTGGCGAGGGCCTGAGGGCCCTGGAAAACACGCCCAACCGGCCTACACTGCCCGCTGCAGACCGGCGCCTGGAGTGCGCCGTGCTTCCTCCAGCCCTCGCCATGAACCACCCTTGTCTTGATTGCATTGCCTTGCCCGCAGCCACGCTGTGGCACTGCGGTGCGCTGCCTGTGGCGGATGGGTGCGCATGATGGTGTCCCTGCGCCTGCCCTGGCCCTTGCCTGCCTTGCTGGCCTGGGCGGCTGCCTGGCTGCTGTTCATCACGCTCCAGCCCGTGGTGCCTTCGCTGTGGGCCATGCTGCTGCCCTGCCTGCTGGGCACAGCGGCCAGCTTGCTGGGTGAAAGCTGGTGGCGGCGCGGGTTGATAGCGGTGGGCTTTCCCTTGTCCCTGGCATTGACGGGCATGGCCACCTTGCCCGCCTGGGCCTGGCTGGTGCCTTTGGCGCTGCTGCTGCTGGTGTACCCGCTCAACGCCTGGCGTGATGCCCCCTTGTTCCCTACCCCCCGCCATGCCCTGCAGGCCTTGGCTGTACAGGCCCCTTTGCCCGCAAGCGCGAAGGTGCTGGATGCAGGCTGCGGCCTGGGCGATGGCCTGCTGGCCCTGCGCCACGCCTACCCCGATGCGGCGCTGCACGGTATTGAGTGGAGTTGGCTGCTGCGGGTGGCCTGCGCGCTGCGCTGTCCTTGGGCCCGGGTGCGCCGGGCCGACATGTGGAAGGCCGACTGGAGCGGCTACCAGATGGTGTACCTGTTTCAGCGGCCCGAAAGCATGGCCCGCGCTGCGGCCAAGGCCCAGGCCGAGATGGCCCCCGGCGCCTGGCTGGTGAGCCTGGAGTTTGCTGTGCCTGGCGTGCTGCCCCGCGCCCAGCTGCGGGCCCCGGGTGGGCGGGTGGTGTGGATTTACCGCATGCCATTGCAGGACCAGCGCCGGTGATCGCCATGGCCGAGCCGCTTGTCTACTCCCACCTGCTGGCGCCGCTGCAGGCCCGCTTGGTTACAGAAAAGATACAACGTTTTGCTACATTCCCGGCTGGCTACATCTGCCAACACAATTTCCAGAAAACTCACAGCTTGAGGGGGCTGCCTGACACGTTTGCGCGCCGGGAGGGGGCGCACCGTGACACCCGATCCATCCCGTTGATTGCCCGGTTTCCATGCGCATTTCGCCTGCCGTTGCGGCGGCACAGACTTGGTGCGCGTTGGCCTACCGGGCTGGATGTGATGGGTCCTGCAGGGCTTTCTGAGATCCCGTTTACCGTTCTCCTAGGAAAAAAATGAAAACTCTTGCGCACTTTCGCCCCCGTTTGCTGTGGGTGCTGACGCTGAGCGCGGCTCTGACGGGCTGCGCCAGCATGCAAAGCCATGACAAGCTGGCCACCGATGTGCAGTCGGCCGGTCGCACGGGCGGCATTCCAGCCGCGTTGCAGCAACTGGAGGCATCTGCCAAGAGCGAGGACGACAAGACCGCGCTGCTCTACAACCTGGAACGCGGCGAATTGCTGCGCATGGACCGCCGCTACCAGGACAGCACCAACGCTTTCTTGCTGGCAGACATCAAGGTCAAAGAATGGGAAGAAACCGCCAAAACCAACCCTTCCAAGCTGATGGGCACCGTGGGTGCCGCCCTGATCAGCGAGCGGCTCAAGAACTATGAAGGCCAGGATTACGAAAAGGTGTGGCTCACCACCCGCCTGGCCTTGAACCGCGTGGCCGTGGGCGACTTTGAAAACGCCCGGGTCGATATCAAGCGCACGCACGAGCGCGAGGCCATCATTGCCGAGTTCCGCTCCAAGGAAACCCTGGCGGCGGAAGAAGAAGCCAAGTCCAAAGGCGCCGCTGCAGGCGGCAAGGAACTCAACGGTTACCCCGTTGAAACCCTCAACGACCCCGAAGTGCTGGCGCTGAAGAACGGCTACCAGAACGCCCTGAGCCACTACCTGGCAGGCTTCATGTACGAAGTGCTGGGCGAGTCTGGCCTGGCCGCCCCTGGCTACCGCAAAGCCATTGAACTCAAGCCTGAAACGGGGGTGCTGGAAGAGGGTCTGCGCGGCCTGGACAACCGTACCAGCTTCACCTGGAAGCGCCGCCAACGCATGACGGATGTGCTGTTCGTGGTCGAAGCCGGTGACGCGCCTGCGCGCAAGCCCAAGGCCTTCACCATTCCCGTGCCCACGGGCCGTGGCATGGTCACCGCCAGCATCTCTTACCCCATCATCGAGCCCTCCACTGACCCGCTGCTCACTACGCTGTCGGCCGCAGGTACCAACCTGAAGCTGGAAAAGGTGGTGGACGTGAACGTGATGGCCCGTCGCGCCCTCAAGGACGAAATGCCCGGCATGGTGCTGCGTGGTGTGACCCGCGCTGTGGCCAAAGGCGTAGTGCAAAACGAGCTGCAAAAGCGCGGTGGCCTGGTGGGTGGCCTGATTGGTGCGGTGGCCTCTGCCGCCACCGAAGTGGCCGATGACCGCCTGTGGCGCATGTTGCCGGGCCGGGTCTATATTGCCCGTGGCTACCTGCCTCCAGGTGAGCATGTGGTCAGCGTCAATGGCCGCGCCTTGCCCGATCCGATCAGGATCGACGGCCAGTACGCCCTGGTGCCCTTGCGCTTGTACGAAAACACAGTGCTGATGGGCGATGTGGCCAGCCTGGGCAAGCTCGCTCCTGCAGGCTCTGTGCCTGTGGAAGCCGCCGCCCCTGCGGCCAAGCCCGCCGCTCGCACCGCCACGCGCACCACGACCAGCAAGCCTGTGGCCAAGTCCCCCACGGCTGCCCCGATACCTGCCGCTAAAAACTGAGCGCATCCCGCCCAGACCATCGGCCCATTTCACGATTTGCCTGAAGGAGTCTTTTGAATGACCAACCGCATCATCCTGAGCGCCATCTGCGCCGCCTGCGTGGGTTTGGCTGGCGCTGCCAGCGCCCAACAACACGACCCTGCCACGCCGCTCGCTGTGGCTTCCAAAGTGGCCTTGCGCGGTGAAGCCAACGGCATCGCTGTGCGCGAGATGCGCCTGGTGCGCAAGAACGACATCCTGGCGGTGCAGGCCGACCTGTCCAGCTCGGTGCGCAGCGACCGCACGCTGTTCTACCGCTTCAAGTGGCTGGACAACGTGGGCAACCAGGTGGGCGATGGTGAGTCGTGGAAGCAGCTCACCGTGCTGGGCCTGGGCCAGCAAACCATCAAAAGCGTAGCCCCCACCGCAGCTGCGGTGGACATGCGCCTTGAAATGAATGTCGAACCGCGCTGATGCGCGGACCGCACAACGCATTGACCGTTTTGTAGAGAGAGAAAACCATGCAACGCAATTTCCAGCGCACTGCGCTCATCGTGGCCTTTGCGGCCAGCACGCTGGCCCTGTCGGCCTGCCAGAACCTGTCCTCCCCCACCGTGCGTTTTGACCGCCAGGTCAACTACGGCGACGCCAAGGGCGTGGAACTGGTGACCAATGAATTCGGCTCGTCCGACCTGCAGATGATTGCCGAGAAGATGACCGGCAGCCTGCTGGAAACCGGCATCTTCCAGGGTCGCCCCACGGTGACCATTTCCACCGTCAAGAACAAGACCAGCGAGTACATCGACACCACCAATGTGATGAACTCGATCCAGACCGCGTTGGTCAAGTCGGGCAAGGTGCGCTTCACGCGCTCCATCAACGAAATGCAGCAGGGCGTGGACGAACTGCAGCGCCAGAACCAGAGCGGCCTGTACAAGCAGAACACCACGGCCAAGGTCGGCCAGATGACGGCGGCCAAGTACCAGCTCGAAGGCGAGCTGACCAGCATCGTCAAGCAGAACAACAACACCAAGGACGTGTTCTACAAGTTCACGCTGAAGATGTTTGACGTGCAGGAAGGCACGATCGAATGGCAGGACGAAAAAGAGATTCGCAAAACGAGCAAGAAGTAAAGAACCCCCTGAGCGGCTTTGCCGCTTCCCCCTTTCTCTCGCGCTTGGCGCGGGAAGGGGGACGCCGCCAGCGCGGCGGGGCGGCCCTTGCGCGGCGGCCACTGGTATCGACCGCGCCAGTATCGGACGATGTGCGTTTTGGATTGCACTGCGTCTGATTCATCCCTGAATTCCCGTCAGCTCACAAGGAGCACACCATGCAACGCAGAACCACTTTGCACACGGCACTGGCCGTGATCGCCGCCACCACGCTGGCCTGGGGCGGCAGCGCCCAGGCGCAGAATGCGGCCCCCAAGATTGCTGTGACCGACTTGGCTTATGCCCAGCGCGTGTCCGAGTATTTTGTGGCGGGCGCCTACCAGCGCAGCGCCCAGATGAGTGCGCGCAGCAGCCAGGGCGGCAGCCACAGCCATGGGGCATATGGTGGCGGTGGCTCGTACTCTGGCAGCCAGTCAGTGCAGGCGTCCGAGCAGGCCAGTGGCACCTATGTGGCGGGCAGCTACAGCTACATCGAGCAGCGCGAGCTGGGCGGCTACACCAACGACATCAAGGGCGCTTTGCTGCAAGGCACCTACTTCCGCCTGGTGCAGGGCAAGGGCTTTGACGCCGGTGCGCCCCAGGCCTCCAAGGCCGAGCAGGTGCTCAACCAAGTGCAGGGCGGCAAGATGGCCACGCCCAAGGCACAGCCCCAGGTGACCGATGTGATCGCCCGCATCAAGAAGGGCGAATTCAACGGCGCCGACTACGTGCTGTTCGGCGTGGTCTCCAGCATCGATTTCACCGATGCCCTGTCGCCCCTGCAAGGCAGCAGCAGCGCCACACGCCAGTACGGCCTGCAGTTGCTGGCCGACTTTTCTCTGATCAACACCCGCACCTATGAAATCAAGGCAGCGTTCTCGGCCCAGGGCCAGGGCAACGACACCAAGATTTTGTCCACGCGTGGCGACATTGCCCCACCCAACCGTGCCAAGGTGATCCGCGAAACCTCGCAAAGTCTGGCCCAAGACGTGTACGTGCAACTGGCCACCCAACTGGGCTACACCGATGCGCACTTGTCCCGTGGCGTGCGGCCTCCACAGCCGATGGCCTACCCTGCAGACGGCGGCCAACCCCAGCCGATGCCTGTCCCGCAGCAGCCTGATCAGGTCATCATCCTAAAGTGATGCCGGGCACTGCGTGGCGATGAACGCCATGGCGCCCTCGCTGCGCCAGCGCACCGTGAAGGCCAGCCTTGCGCTGGCCTTTTTTGCGTGCGCTGTCGCGGGTTTGCCCGGCTGCGCTGCACCGCGGACGCCTGCGCCTGCAGAGACCGCTGAAGGGCAGGGCGCCGTGCGATTTATGCCCCTGCGGCTCAGTGGGATCAGTGTGGGTGAGGGCCCAGCGCAAGCGCTGTGGGCGCTGCAGCGCGGTACCCTGGCGCCGCCCTTGCGCTACCGCGTGGTGGTGATTCCGGGCTCTGGCTGCGCGGGCATGGGCCCCTTGGCAGACCGCTACTTCAGGGGCCTGCTGCATGCCCAGGTGACGGTGCTGCACAAGCCCGGCGTGCATCCTCAGGACACCACCGCACCTGCCGATTGCCCGCCCCATTTTGTGCGGACGGACAGCCTCTCCCACTGGGCGGTCAACGCCCGGGCTGCGCTGGAGCAGATCGTCGCCATGCCGCCACCTGCCCGTGTGGATGGTCCGCCGCAGCCCCTGCTGCTCGTCGGGATCTCCGAGGGGGTGGAACTCCTGCCCACCTTGGCGGCGGCTGCCGGGCCTGGACTGGCGGGCATGGTGATGGTTTCTGGCAGTGGCCTGGACCCGCGCGAAGCCGGGCGGCTTCAGGCACTGCGCACGGGCCACAGTGCCGATTGGGACGCCTTGGACCGCATGCAGGCCAGCACAGCCCCAGACTCCATCGTGCACCAAGGCCGCAGCCTGCGCTACTGGCGAGACCTGTGGCACTGGTCTGTGCAGCAGCCCCTCGTTGACGGACCCTGGCCGCTGCTGCAGGTGTGGGGTGAGAGGGACGAGCTTGTGCCTGCGGCTGCGTACCGGCAATTTGCCCGGGTTGCCCAGGGTCGTACAGCGCCATACTGCATGCGCAGCTTGGCGGGGGCCAACCACGGCCTGCAGACGCCAGACACAGATGGCGTGCAAGGGGTGTGGTATGGGCTGGAGCAATGGGCCCGCACGCCAGGCCAGGGGTTGTGCTGACGGCTGCAGGTGCCCTGACGGTGCCGTGCCCTATACTCGCCCCCGTTGGTGCTCGTGCCGTCATTGCGACGGCACAGTTAAACGGGAATCGGGAGAGCGCGGCCCACCACGAGTCGCCCTTAACCTGAGCTGCCCCCGCAACGGTAAGCGAGAGAAAGCACCGCTTTCAGCCTGCGTCACATGTCCACTGGGTCTTCATGGCCTGGGAAGGATTCACAGGAACACCTCGCCAGCCCGGAGACCGGCCGACAAGCGGGTGAGCCACGTGCCCACCCATGTCACAGAACCTGCGGGGAAGCAGGGGGTCTGGGTGCATCCGGGTTTTGTCCATGGTTTCTGATTTGATGTTGGCCTGCGTGCCAGCGGCGCGGCGTTTGGCGTGCCATCCCTCTCCCTTGCGGACAGGGTGGGCCTCCTTGTGCCTGCGCCAGCCATGACGGTCGGCACCGTCTGGTTTGTGGGCGCGGGCCCAGGTGATCCGGAGCTCATCACCGTCAAAGGCCGCTCGCTCATCGAGCGTGCTGGCGCCATCCTGTTTGCTGGCTCGCTGGTCAACGAGGCCGTGACCCGCTGGGCACCGCCGGGCTGCAGCATTGCCGACAGCAAAGACATGACGCTGGAGCAGATGGCCGCTTGGCTCATTGCCCAGGCGCAGCAGCACGCGGTAGTCATCCGCTTGCAGACCGGCGACCCGGCGCTGTACGGCGCATTGATCGAAGTGGTGCAGCCATTGGATGCCGCAGGCGTGCCCGTGCGCGTGGTGCCGGGTGTGTCATCGGCCATGGCGTCGGCAGCGGCGGCGGTGGAGAGCTTCACGCTGCCCGAGGTCACGCAAAGCGTGATCTTCACCCGCGTGGAAGGCCGCACGCCCATGCCTGAAGGCGAGTCGCTGGCCGAGCTGGCGCGCCACCACTGCACGCTGTGCATCTTCTTGTCCATCACCCTGCTGCACAAGGTGCAAGAGCAGCTGCGCGCCGCCGGCTGGGCCGAGGACGCCCCCATGCTGGTGGTGCACAAGGCCAGCTGGCCGGGTGAGGAACTCATCATCCGCGGCACGCTGGCAGACATTCGCCAGCGCTGCCGCGACGCCAAGGTGGTCAGCCAGGCCATGGTGATTGCCAGCCCCAACCTGGGCGCACGCCACTGGCCCACGCTGGCCAAGTCCAAGCTGTACGACGCCAGCTTCACCCACCGCTTTCGCAAGGCCAGCGTGCCTGCCACGCCCACGGAGACCTCTTGATGCACACCCCAGCCACGCCCCACGGTATACACCTCGGCGCACGCCACGACGACACCATCCTGCTCATCGGCCACGGCTCACGCGAGAGCGAGGGCAACGACGAAATCCACCGTTTTGTGGCCCAGTGGCGCGCGCGCCAGCCGGGCTGGAACATTGAGGTGTGTTTCATCGAATTTGCCGCCCCCAGCCTGCACGACGGCTTGCAGCAAGCCGGGCGCAACGCCCGCCGCGTGCTGGTGCTGCCCCTCATCCTGAATGCGGCGGGCCACGTGAAGATGGAGATCCCTGAGGCCATCGAGCACGCGCGCGAGCATCGCCCAGGCACCGAGTTTTTGTACGGCCCACACCTTACGGCTTGTGATCCCATTTTGGCGGTGCTGCGCCGCAATTTGCGCCAGTGCATGGGCCAGCTCGATATGCCCGACCCCACCACCACGGGCGTGGTGCTGCTGGGGCGCGGCTCGTCAGACCGCCAGGCCAATGGCGATGTCGCCAAGATGGCCCGCTGGCTGATGGAAGAGACCGACCACGAGCTGGTGGACCTGGCCTTCACCGGCATCACCTGGCCGCGCCTGGAGCGCGCGGTGCAGCGCCAGGTGCTGCTGGGCATGAAGCAGGTGGTGGTGCTGCCGTATTACCTGTTCACCGGCACGCTCATGCAGCGCATTGCCCGCCAGGTGGAGCACCTGCGCCAGCAGTACCCCCAGGTGCGGTTTGCGCAGGCCTCGTACTTCGGGTTTGAGAAAGAAATCTTCGCCCTGCTGGAGCAGCGTGTGGCCGACCTGCGTGCGGGCGTGCCCGACAGCAAATTGCCCTGCGACGGTTGCAAGTACCGCGAGATTGCCCACGACATGGGCCACGGTCACAGCCATGAGCACACCCATGCTCCGGCTGCAGAGGCCGTAGTGCATCTGCACGAAAACGATCACCACCATCATCACCATCACGAGGTGCAGCCCGCATGAGCACCGTCAACACCGTCACCGAGCAGCTCACCCGCGCGGGGCAGGCCATTGAGCACGACAGCTTCTCCATCATCGATGCGGAGGTGCAGGGCCACGATTACACGGCCGAGCAGTGGCCCATCGTGCGCCGCATGATCCATGCCAATGCTGACTTCGAGTTCAACGGCCTGACCGACTTTCACCTGAACGCCGTGGAGGCGGGGATCACCGCCATGCTGCGTGGGGGAACGCCCGTGGTGGCCGATGTGGAGATGATCTGCTCGGGCCTGTCACAGCCGCGGTTGGCGCACTTTGGCATGTACACGCACCAGTTCATATCAGATGCGGACGTGATTGCGCAAGCCCAGCAGCAAGACACCACCCGCGCAGTGCAGGCCATGCGCAAGGCGCACCAGCGGGGCTTGCTCGACGGGGCCATCGTGGGCATCGGCAACGCCCCCACGGCGCTGATCGAGTTGGCCCGGCTGATCGCCGAAGAGTGCGTGCGCCCGGCATTGGTGGTGGGTATGCCCGTGGGCTTTGTGTCCGCGGCCGAGTCCAAAGACCTGATTGCCAGCCAGCACGAAGTGCCATGGATCGTGATCCGTGGGCGCAAGGGGGGCTCCACCTTGGTGGTGGCCGCCTTGCATGCGCTACTGGCGTTGGCCGAGGCGCGGCAAAAGCACCTGATGGGCATTGCAGCCCAGGGCTGACACCGCCATGATGGAAAAAACCGTTCGCCGTGGCACGCGCACCGGGTTCACCACTGGGGCCTGCTCTGCCGCCGCCGCCGCCGCCGCCGTGCAGGGCTTGGTGCATGGCACGGTGCCCGATGCGGTGGACTGCCTGCTGCCCAACGGCGACACGGTGCGCTTTGCAGTGAACGATGGGCGTTGCGATGCGAGCACCCTCAGTGCCACCGCCCATGCCATGGTCATCAAGGATGCGGGCGACGACCCCGACTGCACCGACAAGGCCCACCTCACCGCCGATGTGCGTGTGCTGCCCAGCGAGGCCGGTGTGGTGCGCCTGTGTGGCGGCTTTGGTGTGGGCACCGTCACCATGGCTGGGCTGGGGCTGGAAGTGGGCGGCCCCGCCATCAACCCCGTGCCCCGCCGCAATATCGAAGACAACGTGCGCGCCGCAGGTGCAACGTTGCTGGCCCATGCGGGGCTGGAGGTCACCATCTCCGTGCCGCAAGGCGTGGACATGGCCAAGAAGACACTCAATGCGCGCCTGGGGATTCTGGGTGGCATCTCCATCCTCGGCACCACCGGCATCGTCAAGCCGTATTCCACCTCCGCCTACCGCGCCAGCGTGGTGCAGGGCGTGCAAGTGGCGGCCACGCTGGGCCACGGTGTGGTGGTGCTCACCACCGGTGGCCGCACCGAGCAGTTTGCGATGAAGGAGCGCGCTGGCCTGCCCCCCGCCTGCTTTGTGCAGATGGGCGACTTTTTGCGCTATGCGCTTGATGAAGCTGTGGCCCAAGGCCTC
Organism: Acidovorax sp. 1608163; assembly: GCF_003669015.1. Classification (NCBI taxonomy): domain Bacteria; kingdom Pseudomonadati; phylum Pseudomonadota; class Betaproteobacteria; order Burkholderiales; family Comamonadaceae; genus Acidovorax; species Acidovorax sp. 1608163. The sequence continues at coordinate 4,870,708 of NZ_CP033069.1, read as the reverse complement.
GCCGAAGTCGTCATTGGCGGCATGGTGGGCAAGCTCACCAAAATCGCCCAGGGTGAAACCATCACCCACGCTAACCGCGCCGAGGTGGACACCGAGCTGCTCGCGCAACTGGCTGCAGGCATTGGTGCCCCGCCCGAGGTGTGCGCCGAGATTGCTGCTGCTGAAACCGCCCGTTTTGCCGCCGAGCGCATGCAGGCCCTGGGCTTGGCCACGGCCTTTCACGAAGCGCTGGCCCGGGCCGTGGTGCACACGCTCATGGCCCCTGACCGCTACGGTGGCAAGTTCCGCCTGCAGGTGCTGGTGTGTGACTTCGATGGCCTGAAGATGGCCGAAGCCGATTCTTCCATTTCACAACCCACATGACCGACCCCCAACCTTGCCGAGTGATCGGCGTGCTCGACGATGGCGCCGCCAGCCTCAGCCCCACAGCCCTGGCCCTGCTGCGCCGGGCCGACTGGGTCATTGGCGGTGCCCGCACGCTGGCGCTGCTGGACGACGACATCGCCCCCCATGCCCAGCGCCGCGATCTGACGGGCCAGCTCAGCGCCGTGCCCGGCTGGATAGCTGCCGCGCGCGACGCAGGCCAGACCAGCGTGGTGCTGGCCACGGGCGACCCGCTGTGCCACGGCATTGCCAGCTACCTCGCCTCGCGCCTGTGCATCGAGGCGGTGGAGGTGCTGCCCAACCTCTCGACCGTGCAACTCGCCTGCGCCCGCCTGGGCCTGGCCTGGCAGGACGCGCGCATCGTGTCCGTGCACAGCAAGGATGCTGGCGAATGGCGAGTGGGGGCGGAGCCCGGCCACGGCCTCTATGCCCTGGCGCAGAGCCTGCGCCAGCACGACCGCTTGCTGGTGCTCACCAGCCCCGACAACACGCCCGATCGCATAGCCCGCCTGATCGTGGCCGAGGGCCTGGGCGACGACTTTCAGATGGCCGTGGCTGAGCGCCTGTGCACACCCGACGAGCGTGTGGTGGCCGAGCTATCGCCCCACGATGCAGCCCAGCAAGCCTATGCCGACCCCAACGTGGTGGTGCTGGTGCGCAGCCAAGTGCGCCCGCAGCCTGTGCGCATGGGCCTGGCCGACAGCGCCTACCACCAGCGCCAACCCGACAAGGGCCTCATCACCAAGCAAGAGGTGCGTGCCGTGTCGCTGGCCCGCATGCAGCTGCGCGCTGACAGCCGGGTGTGGGACATTGGCGCGGGCAGCGGCTCGGTGGGACTCGAAGCCGCCCGCCTGTGCCCGCAAGGCCATGTGTGGGCCATCGAGAAGAACGAGGCCGACCACGCCATTGCAGGCCAGAACACCCGTGCCTTTGGCGTGAGCAACCACACCCTGCTGCACGGCAAAGCCCCTGAGGGGCTGGACGCCTGGCCCGACCCGGATGCCGTGTTCATTGGCGGATCGGGCGGTGAGCTGCAGGAGCTGATTGCCCTGTGCCTGCGCCGCCTGCGTGCGGGGGGCTGGCTGGTGATGAACTTCGTCACGCTCGAAAACCTGGCCAGCGCCACGCACGTCTTGCAGGCCCAGGGTGCGGTGTGGGATGTGCTGCAACTGCAAGCCGCCCGCAGCAAACCCATCCTGCACATGCACCGCATGGCGGCAGAGAACCCGGTGTGGATCGTGTGCGCGCAGCGCGGCGAGGGTAGTGCGATGCCAGCGGTGCCAGCCACGCAAGGGGAGGGTGCATGAGCGAGACCACGCTTCAGACCACCCCTGCACTGGGCCGCCTCATTGGCGTCTCCCTTGGCCCTGGCGACCCTGGCCTCATCACCCGCGCAGCTTGGGCACAGCTGCAGCGCACCGATGCAGTGTGGACCTACCCCGCCCGCAGCACCAAAACACCCAGCTACGCCTTTGACATCGTGCAGCGCGCCGGGCTCACGCCGCCCGCCCAGCACCAAATGTTGTTGTTCCCCATGACGCATGACGGCGACAAGCTCGCCCGCGCCTGGATGCGCGCCGCAGAGACAGTGCTGCCCTGGCTGCTGGCCGGGCAGGACGTGCTGTTTTTGGTGGAAGGCGATGCCAGCACCTACGCCACCTTTGGCCACTTGGCCCGCACCGTGCAGGCGCTGGATGCGCGCATCGATGTGCCTGTGATTGCCGGTGTGAACGCCTTCGCGGCCGCCTGCGCCGCGCGCGGCATGCCTCTGGCAGAACAGGACGACACCATTGCCATCGTGCCAGCCGCCTACGGCGTGAGCGCGGTGGACCGCTTGCTCACCGACTTCGACACCCTGGTGCTCATGAAGGTCAAGCCACTGATGGACGACCTGATCGACTGGCTCACCCAGCGCGACTTGCTGCCCCACACCCAGTTCATCGAGCGCGTGGGCGCGCCCGACGAGCGCAGCGTGAACGGCGTGGACCTGCCCGCTCTGCGTGGCACCAAGGTCAGCTACCTCTCGCTCATGGTGGTGAAGAACCCGCACCGCATCCGGGGCGAGCGCATCAAGGGTTGCCTCAAAAAGACATCGCCCGTGCCGTTGCCCGCATTGGATGGCAACGGCCTCTCTGCCGAATTGGAAACCGCTGAATGACCGCATCCTCTGAATCACCCGCCGTGGTGCTCTCTGCTCCCGTGAACCCTGAGCAAGAGACACGCGTCTGCATCGTCGCCATCACCCGCCACGGCGCGGCCCAGGCGGCCCAGCTGGCGCGTGATTTGCCAGATGCCCATGTGTGCACCGCCGCCAAGTTTGCCCAGGCGTTCGAAGGCCTGGCCAACCCCGTGCGCGCTTACGACGGTGCTCTGCGCGATGAGATGGCTCCGCTGTTTGCGGCCTACGATCAGCTCGTGTTCTTTGTCTCTCTGGGTGCGGTGGTGCGGTTGATTGCACCTGTGCTGAAGTCCAAGGACGAAGATCCCGGCATCACGGTGGTAGACGATGCTGGCCAGTTCGTCATCCCGGTCCTCTCGGGCCATGTGGGCGGCGCCAACGCCATGAGCGAGCGCATTGCCGACCTGCTGGGCGCTACGCCCGTGCTGACCACTGCATCGGACGTGGGCAAGACCATCCCTGTGGACATCCTGGGCCGCCACCTGGGCTGGCGCGTGCAGGCCCCCAAGATCAACATCACCCGCGTCTCGGCCCATGTGGTCAACGGCGAGCCCATTGCTTTGGTGCAAGAGGCTGGCAGCACCCGCTGGTGGACACGCCCCACGCCGCTGCCCGCCAATGTGGAATGCCTCAACGCCTTTGCGCAAGTGCGGCCCGACCACCACAAGGCCGTGCTGTGGGTGACCGATGCGGAGGTGCCAGACAGCCTGTGGGCCGACTGGGCCGAACGCCTGGTGGTGTACCGCCCGCCAGCCGGGCAGACCGCTGACGTCACCACCGCCTGAGCCATGCCCGCGATGGCCTGCACCACGCCCATCCAAGCTGCGCAGCCCCTGGCCATTGGCCTGGGCTGTGACCGGGGCACGCCCCTGGCCACCGTGCAGCAGTGCCTGCAGCAAGCCCTGGCGCTGGCGGGTGGCACGTTGGCCGATGTGGTGGTGCTTGCCAGCATCGAGGCCAAGACCGACGAGGCTGCCTTCCTGCAACTGGCGCAGCAACATGGTTGGCCGCTGCGGTGGTTCACGGCCACCCAACTGGCGGCCGTGCCGGTGCCCAACCCGTCGGCCACCGTGCAGCGCTACATGGGCACACCCTCGGTGAGCGAAGCCGCCGCTCTGCTGGCCGCGCAGGCTGATCTGCGCGCCCTGGTGGTCGAAAAGCACAAGCTGCGTGGGCCCGATGGCAAGAACGCCACCGTGTCCATCGCCCGCATGGTGTGCCAAACGTCCTTTGCATCGCCGGGCCCGACCACTGCAGGCCCACCCCCCGTTCAGGCTGAGCTTGTCGAAGCCTCGCGCGGCGCTTCGGCAGGCCCCGCGTGAACGGCTTCTGTTGGGTTGATGCCGTCTCCAACACCCTCCACCCCATTTTCACCCCGTCCGTTTCTTGAAAGGAAACCTCCCATGCACATCGAAATCGGCATCATCTCCCCCGAAAAACTGGCCTACGCAGGCGTAGCGGCCACGGCCCTTTTGGGCGCCCACGCCATGGGCCTGCTCAAAAGCCCCACCGCTTGGCTGCGCACGGCGCTGGCCTCGTTTTTCTTCAGCGTGTTGATGCAGGCCTGGCATCTGCCTGTGGGCCCGTCAGAGCTGCACCTGGTGGGCGCCATGCCCATCTACCTGCTGTTTGGCTTCATTCCCACGCTGTTCGGCTTTGGCCTGGGTCTGCTGGTGCAAGCCGTGGTGTTCGAGCCGCAAGACATGGCCCACCTGGCCGTCAACTTCCTGAGCCTGGCCGTGCCATTGCTCACCGTGCACCACACCTTGGGCAAGAAGATGCAAGGCATCAACGTGGCCAACGTGCTCAAGCTCGACGCCGTGTACTACGCTGGCGTGACGCTGATGGTGGGCTTTTGGCTGTCCATCAGCAACGACGCAGCCCCTGTGGCCGACTGGGCGCTGTTTGCTGCCTCGTACGCCAGCCTGGTCGCCATTGAGCCGCTGCTGACCATCGGCCTGGTGGCCTTGGCAGGCCGCATGCAAGGCAACCGTTGGCTGACGGCCTGCATCGACGAAGGTCTGCTGCGCCGTGCAGCACCCGCCGCGTCGGCTGCTTGATCTGCAAAGGGCTGATCCCATGACCGCAGGAAAAATCATGCTCGTGGGCATCGGCCCCGGCAGCACCGAGCACATGACGGCGCGCGCGCGCGCCGCCATTGCCGAAGCCGACACCATCATTGGCTACGTCACCTACATCAAGCTGGTGGCTGATCTCATCGAGGGCAAGGAGATCATTCGCAAGTCCATGACCGAGGAGTTGGACCGCGCAATCGAAGCGTTGGCCCGCGCCCGCGAAGGCAAGAAAGTGGCGCTCATCTCTTCGGGCGACGCAGGCGTGTACGGCATGGCCGGCCCCACGTTCGAGGTGCTTTTCCAGGCCGGGTGGACGCCGCCCGCCGTCGATGAAAACGGCACGCCCGAGCCCGGTAGCATCGTGGTCGAAGTGGTGCCCGGAGCCTCGGCCCTCAACAGCTGCGCGGCCCGCGTGGGTGCGCCGCTCACGCACGACTTTTGCGCCATCTCGCTGTCGGACTTGCTCACGCCCTGGCCCACCATTGCGCGTCGGCTGGACGCGGTGGCTTACTCCGATTTTGTGGTGGCCCTCTACAACCCCAAGAGCGGCCGCCGCACGCGCCAGATCGTAGAGGCGCAGCGCCTGTTCCTGCGCCACCGCAGCCCGGATACCCCCGTGGCCATCGTCAAGAGCGCCTACCGCCGCCGTGAGCGCATCGAGTTCACCACGCTGGCGCACATGAGCGATGCCGACATCGGCATGCTCAGCACCGTGCTCATCGGCAACAGCAACACCGTGGTGCAAAACGGCCTCATGGTCACGCCGCGCGGCTATGCCAACAAATACGACGTGCAAGCGGGCGGCACCACGCGCGAGGGCGAACGCCCGGGCCGGTCGCTCTCTACCGGGCTCAACGGCTGGCTCGAAAACTTGTTTGCCGACCACGCTGCGGGCGACACCATCGAGGCCCTGGCCCAGCGCCACCGCTTGCCGGTGGAGTACATCCGCGACACCCTCGAAAACCCGCTGGAAGCCGCAGCGCAGGACGCCCCCGAGGAGGCCGAAGCATGAGCACCGACAGCGCGAACGCGGCTGTGGCCGCAGATGCAACGACCCCCGAGGTCGTGCGCCCCAAGATTGGTGACTACCGCCGTCATTTGCTCATCTGCACCGGTCCGCGTTGCACCCAAAACGGTGAGGCGCAAGACCTGTTTGACAGCCTGGGCGCCAAGTTCAAGGCCGCGGGTTTGAACGATGGGGAACTGCGCGTGAAACGCAGCAGGGTCAGCTGTTTCGCCGCCTGCAAAGGCGGCCCGGTGATGTGCGTGCAGCCTGACGGCACTTGGTATTACGACGTGACCCCCGCGAACATGGACCGCATCATTACCGAGCACTTGGTGGGCGGGCAGGTGGTGCAGGAGCTGGTGTTTCACCAGGGGCCGACGGGTGGGTAGTGCGTGGCGGTAGGCGAGGACCACGGTTCCTTGCCGCTGCATGTGTTGCAGAACTCGGGACCGTTTGCGGCTGCAACACTGAACGTTCCCGCACCCCATTGGATTGCCCCTGTACTGTTGACGAAGCCTAGAGCGTTTTATGAACTTCCTGCCCCGGCCAGCACTCGTGCGGCAGCGGGCAACATGAGCATTGCAAAGACAAGGAAATGCAGCCCGCCGGGCACTTCGGGCAGTCGCTCGTAGCCCCGCGATAGCCTGCGAAATCTCGCCAGCGAGCCGAAGCTGCGCTCTACCACCCAGCGCCGGGACAGCAGCACGAAGCCCTTCTTCGCCTCAGGCAACTTCACAATCTGCAGGTCGATCGCGTTTGCTTGCGCCGCCTTCGATGCGGCCTCACCCGTGTAACCCTGGTCTGCCCATGTCAGTTGCACCGTGTGGCCCGTGGCCTACTGCATGTCTTCGCACAGGCGCTGCACTTGGGCGCGCTCCTGTTCGTCCGCTGGCGTGACATGCACCGCCCGCAGGTGGCCCAGCGTGTCCACGGCCATGTGGACTTTGCTGCCGCGCTTGCGTTTGTAGCGTCGTAGCCCGCACTCGGGCCGCTCTCGCAGCTCGACTGCAACGTGTGCCCATCCATCGCTACGGCGCTGGGCTGACCTTGGCGACCCTGCGCTACGCGAATGCTGGAGCGCAGGTCCGAGACCATCGCCTCGAGGCAACCCGCATCCAGCCAGCGCCGGCTCTGCTGATAGACCGACTCCCAGGGTGTTGAAGACTTCCCGCAGATCGTTCTCTCGCTGGGGCGCGTGCTGGTCCATCAAGGTCAGATATGGGGCAGTGAAGCTCCATTCTTCATCGCTGACGTCCGTTGTGTAGGGCTTGCGGGGCATGCGCAAACTCTACTCGCGGCTTTGCCCTCAATGAGTAAAGTTCATAAAACGCTCTAGTTGCGTTGCGGGTATGGGCGATGTTTTCATTGGAAGAGTGAACCCATCAATTTAAATTGGTTGGGGCGTAACGCAATCTGAGCAACGGTTACGCCCTCTTCATCACAGAACTCGATTTCGTAAGCGCTCTCTGGTTCTGTGAACTCTTCGACGATTACACCGATTGCGCCCTTGGCTAGCGATTCGCTCGGAATTGCGTCAATGAGCTCCACAGCGTCATTTATCTTTGGCTTCATTGTCTGCATCACTTCACAAAGATAGTTGTCATTTCAGGCACATTTGAACCAGGTTTGTATATCCAGCCGCTTCGAACAACGCCACTGCCTGCTGGACCAGTTACAGGTATATCTACCGTAAAGCGACTTCCGAACTGATCGACCTTACCCGCGATGGGTGTGTAATTCATCACACCTTGACGAAGTTGGCTCATCAGATCATCAGCGTTACTCTTGGTGAATCCAAGTGCTGACTCAAACACCCGTGCTTTGTTTCCCCCGACCGGATGGGCAGGGTTCAGTGCGTAATCGGTAAGCTTGCGTGGATCAATGACTGCTCTGTTAGCGCCAATGAGAGAGGAGGCGCCTTCAGCAAGTTCGACGCCTCCATTGTTCGAAATGTCCCTGCTGCTCGCAGCCTCTACTCCACTCACACCCGAACCGTTCTGAGGCCTATTTCCATCCGGCGTCTTTCCCGCAGCCCCCATCGCATTGTCAACACTGCCGCCCAGTCTGTTGCCAATCCCCCGGCCCAGCGCACCTCCCATGGCCATTCCGACCTGCGCGTGCAGCCCTTCCTCCGTCGCAAAGCCCGTGATGTCGTTGATCGCATCCCGGCTAAACCCTTTGCCTGCAGCATTTTCCAACGCTGCCGCCTTGGTCCACAGTCCGTTATAGATGGCGTCGCGAGAGAAGTCTTTGCCCTGGATTTGCTTGTATTCCGAGGCTGCAGCTCTCCACTCTGCTGCGCTAAAACTATCTATGGGCATGTCCGACATGCTCGCCAGCGTCATAACCCGCTGACGCGGATCGGTATAGGCACTGGGATCGGTGATCGTAGAGCGCCCCGCAAAAGGGTAGTTTCCATACTCGGACGCTGGTGCTGGATTCACAAATCCTCGGCCACCGCCCGCATTGTTGGTGTTCTCAGCGGCGGCGTCTCTTTGCGCCCTTCCCCCACTCTCGGCCGCAATAGCCCGCCCACCCAGCTGCGCCGCGCTCGTATCCGACAAGTCAAACCGCAGCACCTGCCCCGGCTGCACCACGGGCACGCCCTGCGCGTTCAGCCGCACCTGACCACTGGCCAGCAGCTGGCCGTAGGCCGCCCTTTGCTCCTGGGCACTGAGCCCGGCGGCGGCCAATGCTGCCAGTGGACCCTGACCCTTGCCCACGACGGCCTCGTTGATGGCGGGCGACTCGGGGGCCATGCTGCCGTTCAGGCGGATACCGCCGTCGATCTCATCGCTCCAGTTCGATAGCGCATCGTCCGAGACCCGCAGGCCTTGGCTGCTGCGCCCGGGCTGCAGGCCTTGGGCCTGGGTGGGGTCTACGTCGCTGGAGCCGAGGTTCTGCACCCACTCGTTGTTGGGTTTGTCGCCTTGGCGGGTGTTGCCGGTGTTTTCGGTCTTATTCGTTTTGTCTGCCTTGCCGCCAGCGTCTGCTTTGCCTGCAAACGGGTTGTTCTCTTCCATCAGCCCGCCAAGAAAGTCACTGGCAAAGCCTGCGGCTGCGTCGCCACTGCCTGCCACGCGCACGGCGCTGCTGGCGGCGCGGCTCATCAGGCGCAGGGTGCTGGCTTCTTGCACGTTCAGCGTCCCGTCCTTGCTGAGCGCGGTGATCTGGCTCTCCAGGCTCTTGCCCACTTCTCCCGCCACGCTGGAGATGAGGCTGTTGGTCAGGCCGTCCTTGAACTTGCCGCCGCTGGCTTCTTGCAGCAGGCCTTGCAGGCCAGCTTTGCCCAGGTGGCCCAGGGTGCGGGTGGCCAGCTCGGTGCTTTGCAGGGCGCCACTCACGCCTGAGACGTCCATCACCCCAAACGTCACGCCTGCTGTCAGGGCCGAGCGCAGCATGTTGCCCAGATTGATCTTGCCGCCCGTGGCCAGTTGCATGTTGGCGCTGCTGATGGCGCCCAGGGCCATGCTTTGGCCCAGGCTGGTGCTGGCACTGGCGGCGGTGATGCCGAAGGCGCCGGCCGTCATCATCGTCATGACGCCAGCGAACACCAGGGGGAAGGCTTTGTCGATGAAGCTGTTGCTGGGCCGGATGTTGTTCTCCAGGTCCGTGCTCCAGCCGTTGACGGGGTCAAACCACAGGTATTCGTTGTTGATGAGCCTGCGGTTTTGTTCGGGGGTGAGCTGGGTTTTTTCCAGGGTGGCGTCACGCCAGTCGCCAGGGTTGCCGTTGTCGTCCACGGTCTGGCCACCCATGACCAGCTTGGCCTCACCTAGCTTGTAATGCGCGGGGGTGCTGTCCACACCTGCATCGGTTTGGTTGTGGATCTGCTCAGGCTGGAACTGCAGTGGCTCTTTGCCGTGCAATAGCGCAAACGCTTTTTGCGTAGGGCTGTCGCCTGCGGCGTAGGCTTTGGCGAATTCAGCGGGGTCGGTGAAGCGCCATTCGTTGCTCACCCCGCTGACAAACTGGTTGGCTTTGTCCCAAACCGCCTTCGTTTGCGCAACGTCGATAGGGTGCGTGACGTGGAGCAGCGTTTGCTCTGATACATCGCCGCTGTCGTTATTGCTGCTGTACAGCTGCACGAGCTCACTGCCCACCACATTGGGCCCAGGGTGTTGCTGGGCCTCGTCCAGGGCTTTGAGGAATTGGCCGCGCACGTTGTTTTGCGCTTCCTGCAACTGCGTCAATCGCGCCCCCAGGTCTGTGCCAAAGCGTGCCTGGATGCCGCTGCCCACGTCGGTGCCGGTGTTCAGCGGCGTCAGCGTGGGGCCAAACTGGGCAATCATTTCCTGGTTGGCGGGCTCGGCCAGCAGCAACTCCAGCGCTGCAATCTCCATGGCGCTGGCTTTGGGGGCGGCCACTGCCGTGGCAGCGTCGGGGCTGGCGACTTGGGCGGGTGTCAGCAGCAGGGGTTTGGTGTGGACTGTTACGTATTCCGGGGCAGCGTCAATCTGCAGGGGTTTGTTCACGCCATACGCCACATCGCCATTGCCGTCGTCGGTGATCAGTAAGGGCTTGGTGGATACCGTGACGAATTCCGGGGCGCCGTCAATCTGCAGAGGTTTGTTCACGCCGTATGTCACATCACCACTGCCGTCGTCGGTGATCAGCAAGGGCTTGGTGGACACGGTTTCGTAGACCGGGGCTTCGTCCACCAAGAGAGGTTTGTTGTAGCCCGTGTCATAGCCCGCGCCGCCGTCGAGCAGCAAGGGTTTGGTGTCGACCGTGTCAAAGGTGTCTACGCTGCCTGGGTCGTAGGCATCCACAGATGCGGGGGGGATGGGCTCGATGGTGGGGGTATCCCACACTGCGGCGGCGCCGGACGATGTGACTTGCATGGCGGCGCAGTGTGCCGAGGCTCTGCGCTGTGCGTAACTGGGATGCTTCCTAGCTGGGAATCACCCTAGCTGGGAAGAACACCTATGGGGCGCTGATTGCAAGGCAGGCAATTGCTATCAAATGAATAGCTTCCAGCGCTTGATGAGAAAGCGCTAGAGGCCTAAATGACCACAAGCGAGCACGGTTGGCAATGGCATAGCGTTAGCTGTCCGTTGGACTGGCGCTAGTCGACTGGTGTGGGCGCTTGTCCAGCAGTTGAACCTGCGAAGGGGTGACGCCGAGCAGGTACTCTTGGTCACCGCTGCGCACGACAAGCACCCGTTCGCGTCCACCCAGTGACAGGTGCTGAACGATTTGCAGCGGGGATGTTGCTTGACCCGAGCGCAAGGTACTGGCCCGGTGCAGCAGTTTCAAGAACAGCCATGCCAGGGCGAGCACAAACGCCAGCGCCAGTGCACTGCCCAGCACGCTTGCCAGAGGGCCAGAAGACATTGGGGTGCCTGCGTCTGGTGTCGATGTTGTCGCCGTGAGGGCCTGGGTGGGTGTGGAGGGGGCGACCGTGGCGTTTGCCACATCGCCTGCACCGTTGTTTGGGTTTTGGGGGGAGGCTGGGGATGCGTCGTGTCTTGGCGTTGTGGTCATGGCTGTGACGAGGATGGGTTGTGCTGCCGCCAGCGTCGAGGGACGTAGCGGGAGAAATGGTGTTTGCGCCAGCGCGCGCCTTTGGCGGTCTGGCTCTCGGTGTTTGCGGTTGCAGGGCCGTAGCGGGTGAGGTCTTCGCCGGGGCGGGGCGCTTGGCTGCACGCGGGCCTGTATTCGGTGTCGCGTTGTTTGCGCGTTCTTGTGCCAGCTCCAGCTCGTGGCGCACGTCCTGTGCCCACAGGACCACGGTGGCGATGATGTCGAACAGCTCGGCTGGCACGATGTCACCGGTTTCTGTGTCTGCGAGCAGTTGCCTCGCCAGTTCGATGTTGCGCAGCACCGGCACGCCCGCTTCCTGTGCCGCCTCGCGCATGGCCAGGGCGTCGTCGTCCCGGGCCTTGGCCGTCACTGTGGGCACGGGGCAGCGATCGCGGTGGTAGTCAATCGCAATCGCCACGTGGGTGGGGTTGACGACCAACACGTGTGCGCCAGCGGCGGCCTTGTTGGCGCTTTGTTGGGCCCACTCTTGCTGCAACTGCTTGCGTTGGCCTTTGAGGTGGGGGTCGCCTTCGGCATCTTTCATTTCCTGGCGGATGTCCCGCATGCTCATGCGCATTTTTTTCGTGAAGGTGTAGCGCTGCCAGGCCAGGTCCAGCGCGGACACCAGCAGGAACGAACCGGTGGCCCACGCCAGGAGTGTCCAGCTGGCGTGCCAGAGCGCTGAGCCCACGGTTTCAGGTCGGCTGTTGGCGAGCAGGGGCAGGTCCGGTAGCAAGGTCTTCAGCGCCAGCCAGGCAATGGTGCCAACCAGGGCCGTCTTGAGGATGGACTTGAGCAGCTCGACGAGGTTGTCGAGAGAGAACATGCGCTTGAGCCCGCTGGCGGGGTTCAGGTGCTCTGCCTTGGGTTTGATTTTCTCCATCGTCAACACCGGGCCAGCTTGCAGAAACTCCACCAGCACTCCCACCACGGCAACCGGCACGATGACCAGCGCAACGATGGACAGCAGTGTGACCAGCGCCTGTTGCACTAGGCGGGGCATGGCGGTGGCAAAGGGTTCTCGCAGTGCGCTCAGGCTGATGTCGATGAGTGCAGTCAGCTGTTGGCCGATGAGCGGAAGTGCCACCGTGGCCAGCAAAAGCACGGTCAACAGGGTTGCCGTGGCAGTGAGGTCTTTGCTTTTTGAAACCTCTCCCTTTTTGCGTGCGTCCTGCAGCTTCTTGGGGGTGGGCTTTTCTGTCTTGTCGCCACTGTCGTCGGTACCTGCCATGGCTGTTGTGTCCTCTTGGAGGGTCGATGGGAAGGTTGATAAATCCGGTACATGAGGGGCTGCCTGCGCGCCAGCCAAGACCATGGGATGCCCCCCTGCGGCGATGCTTGCGTCGCGTTTTGGGGTCGATGACTCGGCGATGGTGTTCTGCGAGGGCCCTTCGCCTGAAGGTGTCCAGAAGTGTCGGGGAGTCTGACTGGAACGACAGGGATGTTGAAACAAGGTGCAAGCACAAATGCGACAGCACCATTGTGGTGCGAATGCATTTGTGTTTCGTTGCTGACAAATGGATACGGGATGCGGCACGTTTTGCCACAAATTCGACAAGTTGTACGCAAACACTTGCGTGTCTGTACCTATTCCAAAAAGAAATGCCTCCCGTGCGTCACCCTTTGTTTCATCACGTCTCCAGTGCCGCGCTGCGCATGGCTTGCCGACGCTGGGTGGCCCCCTGGGGTTTGCTGGGGGCGGCGTTCGCCAGCGTTGCCTACGCCGGGGGCGCAGAGGCTGTCCTGGCAGCACCAGTGGCATGTGCAGCAGGGTGGGACCAACTGCTCACCCCTGCTGAGCGTGAAGAGCAGGTGCGTTTACGGGGGTGCCAGGCGGCTTCGGGCAAGGCAGGTCGGCCTGTGCTGGCAGCGCAGATGGGGGTGTACAGACACTCTTCGTCTCGTCTGCTGAATGTGGGCATTGTGAGCACGCCGCGGCCTGGTGCGCGCGCTGCGCAGCAGCGCCCAGATTCCAAGTCGCAGCCTTCGGTGCGCGCCAGTAAGTCCCTGCAAGTGCGAACCCATGGGCCTGCAGGCCTTGCGCCGCTGGTCGACCACGCAGCGCGCGAGCACGATATCGACCCGCTGCTGCTGCATTCGATTGCACGGGTCGAGTCACGGCACCAGCCTGACGCCATATCACCCGCTGGTGCCCGAGGGCTGATGCAAGTGATCCTGCCGACAGCCCGCAGGTTTGGCGTAGAGGGGGCCGACCAGTTGCATGACCCGCAGACCAATCTGCAGGTGAGCGCCAGATACCTCAAGACCCTGCAGCAACGGTTCGGCAATGACCTGGAACTGGTGCTGGCCGCCTACAACGCGGGCGAGGGGGCCGTTGAAAAGCATGGACGCCGTATCCCTCCGTATCGGGAAACACAGGAATACGTGCGCAAGGTGCTGGCGGAGTACGCTGTGTTGCGCAACGTCAGTCGCAGTCAGGTCGGGTTGTCTGCAGTGATCTCCGAGAAAGGCTCGCTGTGAGCCTTGCGAGCTATTTCAGGTCGGCTGCACGGGTCGATCACCGAGGGGGTGGCTTAGCGCGTTACACCGACATCGTTTTGGTGGCGGGCATTGTTGCCATCATCGCGCTGATGATCGTGCCACTGCCTACCTGGGCGCTGGATACGCTGGTGGCCGTCAACATCTCTGGTGGCGTGTTGCTGCTGCTGTTGGCCATCTATGTGGCCAATCCGCTGGAGTTCTCGGTGTTTCCGAGCGTGCTCCTCATCAGCACCTTGTTTCGGCTGTCGCTGTCGATTGCGACGACGCGCATGATCTTGCTGCATGGCGAAGCGGGGCACATCATCGACACCTTCGGCAACATGGTGGCTGGTGGCAATCTGGTTGTGGGTCTTGTGGTCTTTCTGATCATCACGGTGGTGCAGTTCATCGTGATTGCCAAAGGCTCTGAGCGCGTAGCGGAGGTGGCCGCTCGGTTCTCCCTCGATGCCATGCCTGGCAAACAGATGTCGATCGATTCGGATCTGCGATCCGGCCTGATTGACAAAGATGAGGCGCGTCGCCGGCGGCGGCAGTTGGAAAGCGAAAGCAAGCTCAACGGCAGCCTGGATGGTGCGATGAAGTTCGTTAAGGGTGATGCCATCGCCGGCATCATCATCATCATCATCAATCTGCTCGGTGGTCTTGCTGTGGGCGTGTTGCAGCAAGGCATGCCCATGTCGGCGGCAGCCATCAAGTACTGCATCTTGGCCATCGGTGATGGCATGGTGACGCAGATTCCTGCACTGTTGGGTGCCATGTCGGCAGGCTTGCTGGTGACGCGCACGACCGATGATGAGCACGACAAGCATTTGGGCGACGCTATTGGGCGGCAACTCACTGCCAAGCCGCGCGTACTGTTGGTTGCGGGTGGCTTGTGTTTGCTGTTTGCTGCGGTGCCGGGGTTTCCTGCGGTGGTGTTTGGTTTACTGGGCATGGCCTTCTTTGTCACGGGGGCGATGCTTACCCCGGCCTTGCGTGAGCGCTGGGACCGCTGGGTTGGCCCGAAGGTGGTGGCAGTGCGCCGACGGGCGGCTGATGCTCCCGATTTGATGTCCACCGACGCCATTCCCGCACGCCCTAACGTACCGCTGCTGCTGGAGTTGCCGTCTGGCCGCCTCACGGCAGAAGCCAGCCGCGAGCTTTTGCATGGCCTGGAAGGTGTGTTGGATCACTTTCAACTGCACCTGGGGCTGCGATTGCCCCGCATTGACGTTCATGTCGTGCAAGGCCCCAACGGCCCAGGGACACTCTCTGGCGAGCAGGGCGCGCTGGCTTTGGAAAACCTGGGTGCGCAGGCTCCGTGGCGGCTGATGGTGCATGAGGTTCCCGTCGCCCAGGGCGCCATGGTGTCCGAAGGTGCGCCTGCCGCGCTGTCTATGGCCGTGCGCGAGGCGCTGCGCCGCAATGCATCGCTTTTTCTGGGAACCCAGGAAACCAACCATTTGCTCACACGCGCCAGTGTGGATCTCCCCGACGTGGTGAAGGAAACCTTGCGAGCCTTGCCGTTGGCCCGCGTCGCAGAGATTCTTCGGCGTTTGGTGGAGGAAGAGGTGGCCATTCGCAATCTGCGGGACATTCTCGAAACCCTGTCCGATGCTGCCCAGCGAGAAAAAGACGTCTTTGCATTGACCGAGTTGGTGCGTATTGGTCTCAAGCGCCAGCTGTGCTATCGGTATGCGCCTGCTGGACGGCTGAATGCCTTGCTGATCGATCCGTCTATCGAGGAAATGCTGCGCGGTGCCGTGCGTGTCAATGGCGGAGTGCAGCAGCTGGCGTTGGACCCTGCCCAGACCACGCAACTGATTCAGAAATTCACAGAGGCCGTGGGCCGTCACCAGCCTGCGGCCATCGTCACAGCGGTGGACATCCGGCGACATGTTCGCAAGCTGATTGAGGTGGAGTGCTTTGACACGCCAGTCCTCAGCTACCACGAGTTGATCCCGACCTTGCATTTGGGCGTGCTGGCCCATGTCGGAAAAGACGATGCGCCCATGCTGGAGGCCGCGTCACAAGAGAAGTAGCCAGCGATCCGCCGGCTGTGTGTTTTACCTTTCCATTGACATAAAAAAATGAGTTCTGATCTGGGAGTGAAAAAGAGTGCAGAAGTGCGAAAGCACTTGGCGCATGGCACCGCTGTACCGCTTGAGCGCGGCTGGCGCTTGTGGGTGGCCGGTTGTGCCTTGGGGTTGGCGCTGAGCGCTGGGGCCGTGCATGCCACCCCCATTCCTTTTGAAGACCGGCAGGTTGACATGACGGTGCGCGAGCAGCCGATCGCCGCATTCCTCCAAGACTTTTTCGGCACCATGGATGTGCCCGTCTCTGTCAGCGCCAACGTCAAAGGTGCCGTCAATGGCGTGTTTCGAGGGCCTACCGAGCGCGTTTTTTCCAACATCCAAAAATCCTTTGGTTTGATGGCTTACTACGATGGCTCGGTGGTGCACATCTACACACCCAACGAAGTCACCACGCGCACTTTTGCGATGCGCCAGGGCGATGCACGGCAGGTGATCAGCACTGCCCGAGACATGCAGGTCATGGACTCACGCAATACCCTGCGGGTCAGTCAGAGTGGTGGATTGATTGCCAATGGCAACCGCCGGTTTGTCGAACTGGTGGGAGAGTTGGCCTCGGGCCAGCAAAGCCAGTCCACTACGCTGGCGCCCGTGGGCTTCAAGGTGTATTACCTGAAATACGCTTGGGCGCAGGACGTGAGTGCGCAGTACGGTGGCACTGTGACTGTGATTCCCGGCGTGGCCAGCATTTTGCGGTCGCTGTTGACCGCGCAGAGGGGCAATCCGTCGCCAGCGTTAACCCAGTACCGGGGCGCTTCAGAGCCTGGCCTGCGTGGGCAGGGCTTGGCGCGCCAGGGAACGCTGGGGGCCTCGGGCGCCAATCCCATGCTGGCCACCGCAGAAACGGTGCAGCAAGCTTGGGGTAACCGTCCTGGTGGCGTTCAGGTCGCTAGTGTGGATGCCTCCCTGCTCGACGGTCTTGGCGCCTCGTCGGCTGCC
Organism: Acidovorax sp. 1608163; assembly: GCF_003669015.1. Lineage (NCBI taxonomy): Bacteria > Pseudomonadati > Pseudomonadota > Betaproteobacteria > Burkholderiales > Comamonadaceae > Acidovorax > Acidovorax sp. 1608163. The sequence continues at coordinate 4,854,025 of NZ_CP033069.1, read as the reverse complement.
AATCAGGCCCGAGTTGAGGCCGATATCCGTCTGAATGCGGTGATCGTGCGCGATCTGCCTGAGCGTTTGCCTTACTACGATGAGCTCATTAAGTCCCTGGACATCGAGCCTCAGGCGCTGGAGATCGAGGCCACCATCATCGATCTGAGTACCGACAAACTGCGTGAGCTGGGAATCAACTGGCGATTGACAGGCGATCGCTACTCCTTCTTGTTTGGCAATGGATCGAGCAGCGACAACAGCCTTCTGGGGTCCACGCCTGTGCAAAACATCACTCCGGCAGGGCAGGGGGGCTTCATGTCGTTGGTGCTGGGTGGGCGCAATAACTTTGCAGCCCGCATCAATGCGCTGCAGAACAAGGGCGTGGCGCGTGTCGTCTCCAGCCCGCAGGTCATGACGCTGTCCAACGTCGAAGCACTGTTCGACACCAACAAGAGCTTCTATGTGCGTGTGGCAGGTCGCGAACAAGTGGATCTGTACAAGGTCTCTGCCGGCACTTCGCTGCGTGTGACGCCCCATGTCTTCCAGGACGGCTCTGATGTCCGCATCAAGCTGCTCGTCCAGATCGAAGACGGTGGCATCAGTGGCGCTAGCCAAGTCGATTCGATCCCGATTGTCGAACGCTCTTCCATCAACACCCAGGCCCTGATTGTGGCGGGGGAGAGTTTGCTGATTGGCGGCATGGTTAAAGAGTCCACCAGCGAGGGCGTGTCAAAGGTCCCCTTACTGGGCGACATTCCTTTGGCGGGTAGCTTGTTTCGCTCCAACACCGATCAGCATGAACGCGTGGAGCGATTGTTCCTGATCTCGCCGCGCCTGATCCCTGCGCGCCGATCGATGAGTGCCAGTGCCCCGATGGGCCCGCTGCGTCCGGGCGGTGCCGTTGCAGCACCGCCCGTCCCGGCCATGGAAGAGCCGTCCCCGCCCGCCCGCCCCGTTGAGCCGGTCAATCCGAGCACGGGTCTGCAGCAGGGCTGGGGTGAGCAATCACAGTGATCACCGTCCGAAAGTCTGGGTCCAGGAGTCCCGTGGAATGAACACAGAACCTTTGTACGAACTTCGTGTATTGAGTGGCGAGCAGCGAGGCGCTTCATCGGTAATGCAGCCGGGTCAGACGCTGCGTATCGGCCGCGATTGGTCTAGCGAAGTGGTGCTGCAACAGGCGCAGGGCAGTGCCGTCCTCTCGTTTTCGGCTGAAGATGGCCTGGTGCTTCAGGCTGAGCAGGGCGACTGCACCGTGGCCGACCACGCTTTGCTGCCCGGAGGGCGTAATGGGTTGGCTCTGTACGTCCCCTTTTCGGTGGGTGGGGTGCGCATGGCCGTTGGGAAGATGGGAGCATCCCAATGGGCTGGCCTGTTCGACGGAAACGTTGCGCCCCAGGCGCAGGAGACGGTGCAAAACGAGAGCACCCATGCTGAAGAAGTCCAGCCCCCTGAGGCGGCCCCTGCCGCGACTTCCTCAGGGGAAAAAATGGCACCACTGCCACGGCGCAGCTGGACGTCCCGTCTCATGCTGGCTGGAACCGCTCTGTTCGGTGTCTCCGTTTGTACGTTGACGCTGGCTTGGGCGATGGGGCCTTCTACGCTCAGCCCTCAAGAGCAGGCGGTGAACATTCGCCAGACCCTCTCGCACCTCGGCCTGACAGCCCTGAACGTGGAATCGCGCAATGGGCAGCTTTTTGTGACCGGGCACCTGGAGTCCCAGGCAGAGCGCACAAGACTGGAAAAAGCCTTGACCGACCGTTCCCCTGCCAGGTTGTCTGTCTGGGTCAATGAACAGGTGGCGGCCAGCGTGGCCGAGGTGTATCGCCTCAACGGAGTCGCTGCTGAAGTCCGTGCCACCGGCCCCGGGGTCGTGCGTGTGCAAACCGCCATCAGCGACTCCAAACTGCTGGAGCACGTGCAGTCTGCGGCCCGGCGCGACGTTCCAGGCCTCAAACAACTGGTTGCCGCCAACGATGCGCCGCCAGCGCCTCCACCAGCGGCCTCTGGCATCAATGATCCAGGTAAGCGCGTAGCGGCCGTTGTTCCGGGGGAACCCGCTTACTTGGTCACTGTGGATGGAACCCGCTACTTTGAAGGTGCCATGTTGCCTAGTGGCCACCGCATTGTTTCCATCCTGCCAGACAAGGTCCAGATGGAGCGCGACGGTGTTGGCAGCGTGCTGGCCTTTTGAGTTGTTAGCGCCCTGCCGCATGTCTGTGCTGCAGCGCCATTTTTCCTGCATTTCAACGTTCCAAGCTGGCGATGTCCGCCAGCGTTTCCTTGAAGGAGTCAACGCATGAGCAATTCCATCAACCCACTGGCCATGATGGCCACCACCGGCATGACCGGCACCCAAAGCCGCAGCGGCAAGGGGTCAAGCTGGTACGAAGTCATGGCCGATGCCTGGGGCAAGACACTGGATGCAAAGGCCAGTGAAATTGAAGCCGCTGGCGACGCGCTGGCCGATGGCAACGACAAGCCTGCCCACATCACCCACATGACGATGCTGGCACAGCAAATGGGATTCATGTCCAACAGCGCGCACACCTCGCTGCAGTCCGTTGGCACGGCCCTGGAAACCATGGCGCGCAAGCAGTAATGTGGCGGTGAACTGATGAACTCCACCCTGTCCATGGGCCTTGGCGCCCCAGGTGCTGACACTTCCGCCTTGCTTGGCAGTGGCGGCGTCCACGCGGGCTACGGCATTTCGCTCACCGATATGTCCGGCTTTCATGAGGCCTTGGCGCGAGCCCAAGCCGGTGGCGTCAGCACCCTCAATGCCCAGCCTGTATCTGCGCCGGGCGAGGGAATGCAAGCATTGTTCAAGCCGCTGGAGCACATCAATGCCGAGGCTGTCTCGCTGGAGGAGCATGCCCAGGCCGCCATGGCCGCAGGCAACGATATGACCCCCGGAGAAATGGTCATGCTGACCGTGCGGGCTCAAGAGTTCTTGTTCCACAGCCAGCTCACCGCCAACATTGCCAACCGTACATCGGATGGTCTGCAGCAATTGTTCAGGCAACAGGCTTGAGTGGCCAGAGTCCTTCGAATGAGACCGCTTTCCCCCGCAGGATCGAGTGTGAGAACTTTCCGCCTATGGCGTTCCGTCGCCCCTGTCTTGCTCATTTGCCTGAGCGCTTGTTCGCAGCAGGATCTCTATGGTCAATTGAGTGAGCGACAGGCCAACGAAATGGTTGCCGTGCTGCGCAATGCCGGCCTCCAGGCCGACAAAGCGGCATCGCGTGACGGCAAAGCCTTTGTCGTGAGTACCCGTTCCAGCGACTTTTCCCGAGCGGTTGAAGTTTTGCAGGCAGGTGGCTTTCCCAAGGAGTCGTTTGACACCATTGGCCAGGTTTTTAAGAAAGAAGGCTTTGTGTCTTCGGCACTGGAAGAGCGCGCCCGCTTCACCCATGCTCTTTCGCAGGAGTTGTCGAATACGCTTTCCAATATCGACGGTGTGGTGCAAGCCCGAGTGCATGTGTCAGTGCCAGAGAAAAATCCGCTGTCTGACAAACCGCAACACTCGACAGCATCGGTGTTCATCAAGCATCGGCCTGGTGTGGACCTGAGCCAGCAGACGGGCAAGATCAAGGCGTTGGTTGTCAATGCCATGGAAGGGCTGCCTTATGACAACGTGACCGTGGCATTGTTTCCCGCAGAACCCATTCCGCCTGCTGCGCCCCAATCGTTGGCATCTGCCCTCTGGTCCCAATATGGCAGCTTGCTGTTGTTCGTCATGGGCCTGGGTTTTCTGATTGCGGGGGGCGTTGTTGTCGCCGCTTGGTGGCAACGCCGTGAGGCCGCAGTGCAGCCTTCGCCGCAGAGGGGCTTGGCATCGATGGTGGATGCCGCTGTAGCGCCATTGCGGCGTGCCAAGGCCCCTGTGGTCGAAGCGGCACCGACGAGCATGGCCAGTGAGGCCTGAGCCTGAGTGGAAAGCATCGACCACTTGAGCGCAACCGCTATGGCGCACGCCCCCTCGTCTGCATCGACTGATATGGGCGGGACTGCGTGCGCCCTCACCCAGGCGGCTGGCAATCGCCGTGCGCGGGCCGTGCTGGCAAAGGAGTTGCACGGCCTGCCATGGAGTTGGCAGCAATTGCATGAGTGCCCGCTGTGGGTTGTCTGGCCGATCGCTTCGCGCGAAGCCCTGTGTGCCCTGGCTGGCCTGGGTTGGCTCAAGTTGTCGCTGCGATCTTGCATTGATGGGCGGCAGTTGGCCCCCATCGTTGGGCTTGTGGGGCCTCAGGCGCTCAGTGCGGTCCTCAACACAGATACCCAAATTCCGGCGTTGGCTTTGGCCAGCGCCCCCAAACCCCTGCTGCCGCCGCAGCAGAGCATCGCCGCATATGTCGTGGCGTGGGGGCGGGCGTTGCTGGTGTGGGGTTGCCCGCATGCGTGTCGTGACGCCTTGGCTGACCATCTGTCATGGGCCGATGCGCCAGCGTTAGTGAATTCCATTGATGTTCACCCCGAGTGGGCACAGACTGCGCTGCGGCAAGCCCATGCGACCGCAGCGGCCGCTGGGTTGGCGCCTGTCCTGCCTCAGGACCACACCTACACGACAGACACGCCATGAGCTACCAACTCACGCTTCACCACGACGCTCTCTTGTCTGTGGTCACGACATCCCGTGTGGTGCCGCCGCAAGACGTGGCTCCTCTTCAGGACGCCTTGGCGCTGCTCACCACCCTGCGGCAATTGATGGACAGCAGCGGCCAGACGGTGGCCGCTGCAGAGCTTGAGGCCAAAGAGCGTGGCTATCTCGCCGGATATGAAGCAGGCAAGGCGATCGCACTTGAAGAGTCGGCGCAAAAGTTATCCCAGTCACTGCACGATCTATCCCGGCAACTGCAAGACCAGCGCGATGAGCTGCGCGACGCATTGGTCAAATTGGCATCAGGGCTGGTGCGTTGCATGGCTGCAGAAATTGCCCCTGATCAGGTGGTCACAGCCTTGGCCGTGCGGGCTTTGGAGCAGGTCGTTCCACCACAGCCGGTGCGGCTGAGATTGCCGCCATCCCTGATGGAGGGTGTGCGTGCCCAACTGTCGCTGCGGGAATTGCCTCTGTCTGTGCAGTGTCTGCCCGACCCGACTCTGGAGGGACTGACCTGCGTGGTGGAGTCACAAGCAGGCGCCTTGCTGGCGGGACTGGATGACATGCTGGCCCATGCTACTCAGCAGCTGGAAGTTGGTCAGCGGCAGGTGCTCCTGCGGACTGAATGACCGACGTTGCAACATTGCCCTGGATGCCATGACCCTGGATACCTCCCCCCGCCCATTGCTTGATCCAGCCGTGCTGGCATCCCTCAGGTCGCTGCAGCCCGTGGCTGCGCGCGGACGCGTGGTGCAAGCCTTTGGGACCACTTTGCGAGTGAGCGGTCTGCGGGTTTCCATTGGCCAGCAGTGCCTCATACGCAACCCTGCGCAACTGCATAACCCACCCCTGCGGGCCGAAGTGGTGGGTTTGCGCGAGCACGATGCCATTCTGGTTCCTCTGGGGCACTTGCTCGGAGTGTCCATGGGGGCTGAGGTCGAGGCTTTGGACACTGGCACGTTCGTGCCTGTGGGGGATGCGTTGCTGGGGCGCGTGCTGGACGCATTTGGCAACCCCCTGGATGGGCGGCCCCTTCCTGTGGGCTTGCCGCTGCGCTCGTTTCAGTCAGATCCGCCCAACCCCCTGACCCGGCGTCCGATTGACACCCCGTTCGTGACGGGCGTACGTGCTTTGGATGGACTACTCACGGTAGGTGAGGGCCAGCGACTGGGCGTGTTTGCCATGGCCGGTGGGGGTAAATCAACGTTGCTCGGTATGCTGGCCAAGCTTGCCCAGAGCGATGTCAATGTCATTGCGCTCATTGGCGAACGTGGCCGAGAGGTCAGTGAGTTTTTGGAGGACAGCCTTGGTGCGAAGGGCTTGGAACGTTCGGTGATTGTGGTGTCCACCTCCGATCGCCCTGCCATGGAGCGCTTGCGGGCTGCGCAAACCGCGACGGCCATCGCCGAGCATTTTCGCGAGCAGGGCAAGCGTGTGCTGCTCATGATGGACTCTGTCACGCGGTATGCCCGGGCTCTGCGCGAGATCGGACTGTCCGTCGGAGAGCCCGCCGTGCGGCGGGGCTTTCCGCCCAGCGTGTTTGCCGAGTTACCGCGCCTTTTCGAGCGTGCGGGCAACGATGCGCATGGCTCCATCACCGCTTTTTATACCGTGCTGGCAGAGGATGAAGACGGCTCCGACCCTGTGGCGGAAGAAACCCGCTCTATTTTGGATGGGCACATCGTGCTTTCCCGCCAGCTGGGGCAGGCTGGGCATTACCCGGCGATCGATGTGCTGGCCAGTGCCAGCCGCGTTTTTAACCGCGTGACCGGTCAGCCGCAGCAAGAAGCCGCCCAGCGGGTGCGCTCTCTTATGGCCAAGCACGAAGAGATCCGGTTTTTGCTCCAGGTGGGTGAGTACGCTCCGGGTAGCGACCCTTTGGCCGACGACGCCATCGCGGCGCAGCCCGCACTGCAGGCACTGCTGCGCCAGCGCCCTGACGAAGGCACGGCCTTTCAAGAAACCCTCGCTGCGCTGCAGCAGTTTTTGCACTGAGAACTGCATGACTCTTGCCGTGTCTTCTCCATCCTGCCGACTGCCCTCTTGGGCCCCTGGGCATTCTGGACGGCGGCCTGTGACCCTCACTAGGCCTCTGGCGTGCCCTGCGATCCGATGCTGCGGTGAACACGGGGAGGCCCGTGTATGACTGCGGTGAGCCATGCACAGCAATTGGCTGCAGCCAGGCAGCTGCAGCGCCTGCGTGAGCTGCGGGAGCGCAAAGCCCTGCAGACCTACCAGCGTGCTGAACTGGGCGTGCGCAATGCGCAGCAGTTGGTGCAAGAGCGTGAGGCCCAGATACGGGGGCTACAGGACCAGCGACTGGCCCTGCAGCGCAGCTTGATCGGCGAATACGCCGCCCGCCTGGGCACATTGGCCGCCTACGCCAGTGCGGCGCAAGAAGTCCTGGATGACCAACTTGAGCGCTCTGAGTACGCACTGATCGACGAGGAGGAAGAGTTGTTCAATGCCCAGAACCGGTCCGGTGCTGCCCGCGACGCGTGGCTGCACGCGGTGGCACAGCACCAGGCCTGCACCACGCTGCGGGACGATGCCCGCAAGGGCCTGCGGCGTGAGCAAGAGATGCGACTTGATCGCGAAGACCCACCCATGCGACCAGAACCATGAGGAAACCAGGGCATGAGTGAAATCCGCCAAACCACCTCGTCCAAGGCACGAGAGGTCGCTCCATTGCAGAGTACGCCATCGGCGAACCCATGGGCACAGGCCCCAGTCCAGGCGAGACGTGACTTCGATGCTGCGATCCGACGTGTTCGCGACAGGGGGAATGATGAGCCAGAAGAGGCTGAAACGTCTGAGCACACGCCCGCCGATGCTGGCCTGCCTTTGCCCGGCCTGATGCCGTATTTGCCGCCTTTGGTGGGGCACAGCGGGCAGACCTTGGGGGGCGATTCGGCTGGGCTGGGAGGGCACACTGCCGTCGCACAGCCCGCGCTGCCCACCAGCCCATTGCCGGATGCCATACCTACGGTTTTGCAGACCAGTGTCCTGGGCGTGGGGCAGCCACTGCGCATGCAGGTGCCGCTGGGTGGGGCCGAGGCCGCTACGCTGGCGCTGCGTTTGGCTCAAACCGGCGCGGGCCAATGGCAGTTGCGAGTGGGAGGAGACGCCTCCACCCGGCAACAACTGGCGCCCCACCTGGAACGGCTGCGTGACCGCCTGCGTGAGCGCAGTGCCGGGGGGCTGGAGGATGTCGGCTTTGACGATGACATCGAGTCCTGAGCCCACGGCCATGGCGCGAGATGCCACTCCATCAGCGGTTCTGTATTTCAAGGGACATCTGGGGGCGTCAGTGGCAGGCTTGCTGCTGCCCATGGATGCCTTGGCCCTTGCCCCTGGGCCATTGACGGGGCCGCAACTGATGTTGGAGATGGCCAAGGCCGAGCCTTTGGTCAGTGCCGTTGAGCAGTGGCAGCTAGCGCCCTGGGAGTTGGCACCCGAACCACTGCCTTGCGATGCGTCTGACCCTGCCACCTGGTGCGAGGCTGTGGTGCGCGCGCCTGCGTTGGCTCCTGCAGGCACCAGGCTGAGGTTGCCTTGGTCGGCCTTGCGCACGGCCCCGCCCCCATGGCTACAGGCACCTCATGTGATCTGGCCCCAAGTGGAGGCCGAGGTCTGCATTGACCATTTGCATGGCGATGAACTGGATTGCCTCCCCATCGGCAGTTTGCTTTGGCTCGCCCCCTCATTCGGCACTGACTGGCCCATCACCGCACGCGACCCTCTCCATCGGCTGGCACCGCGCAGCGGTCAATGGAGACGTGGCCAAGTGTCATTGGAGCAGCTCACGCTGGACCCATTGTGTGCCGATACGGGGACGACGCGCGTGCCATGCACGGCGCCGCTGGACGCATCAGAGCAGGCTGATGTCGTGTTGGTAGCCCCTTTGTCTGTACCGCTGGAGCATTGGCTGGGATGGTCACCAACAGCTACGCGGTCGGCTGCGCTGCCATTGCATGCCCAGAACCTGGCAGTGCAGGTGCGCCAAGCCGGAGCCGTGCGCGTCTCGGGCGGCCTCCTGCCGTTAGGCAGAGGCCACGCTTTCAAGGTTGAAGCAGCAGCCTCTCACCCTTTCGAGCCGTCTGGCGAAACCCGCTGAAACCCAACAACAACCCGGGAGAACGGGGTGGCGGCACTGCCGCTGGCCCTCATAGAACGCATGGATCTCACACAATTTACCCCGTCATCGGCACTGATCACGGTGATCGTAGTCTCGCTGGCCCCATTCGTGGGCGTCATGGTGACATCGTTTACCAAAATCATTGTGGTGCTCAGCCTCTTGCGCAATGCCCTTGGGCTGCAACAGGTGCCGCCCAATGTCGTGCTCAACGGCATGGCGTTGGTGCTCACCATCTACGTCATGCTGCCGGTGGGCCTGGACATGGCTGAGCGTGCCCGCAGCGTCTCGAATGTGGGCAGTACCTCCGGCATGCTGGCTGTGGCCGATGCGGCCAAAGAGCCGCTGCGGGATTTCCTGATCAAGCACTCCTCGGCGCACGAACGCGCTTTTTTTCTCAAGACCGCACAGAAAAGCCTCAGCCCAGAACGTGCCGCACAACTGAGCGAACGTGACTTTGTCGTGGTCGTTCCTGCATTCACCGTGAGTGAGTTGTCGGCGGCCTTTCAGATCGGCTTTCTCATCTTCCTGCCCTTTCTCATCATTGACTTGGTCATTGCCAACATCCTCACGGCCATGGGCATGATGATGCTGTCCCCCACCACCATTTCCCTGCCGTTCAAGCTTTTGCTGTTCGTGCTGGTGGATGGTTGGATCAAGCTCACCCATGGTCTCGTGCTGTCTTACTGACCGGTATGAGCACACCGCGCCTCTTCACCTTGCAGCAACAACGCCATGTTTGAAAGCCAGACCATCCAACTCATGTACCAGGCACTGTGGCTGGTGCTGCTGCTCTCCGCTCCCCCTGTGATGGTGGCGGCCTTGGTCGGCCTGCTTGTCGCTTTGGTGCAGGCAGCCACCCAGATTCAGGAACAGACGCTGCAGTACGCACTCAAGTTTTTCGCCATCGTGCTCACCATTTTCATCACGGCCTCATTGCTGGGGGGCACTCTCTATCGGTTCACTGACCGTGTGATGACGGAGTTCCCCGCCCTCGTGAAGAAGTGACGCGCTCAAGCCATGGGAGACACCTTTGCCGCCATCCACAACGTCAGCGAACTCGCCATGCTGGCTGCGCTGGCCAGCGTCCGTTTTGCGATGGCGTTCTTGCTCCTGCCGGTCCTGTCGCAAGACACGGTTCCGCAGCTTGTGCGTGGCGCGGTGTTCCTGGCGTTCGGTGTCGTTACTCTGGCCATGCAGCCCGCCGTCAACGTTCTCGGCTGGAGCGTTTCCCATTGGATCGGCCTGTTCGCCAAGGAAGCCTTTCTCGGCTTGGCCTTGGGCATGCTGCTCGCTGCCGTGCTGTGGGCGTTCGCTGCTGCGGGCGAGATCGTCGATGGCGCCAGTGGGCTGTCGCAGGCGCAGGTGACCGATCCGCTCTCGGGTCGCCAGACGTCACTGTCTGGGGCATTCCTAGGACGGTTGGCGGTCTACGTGTTCATGTTTTCCGGGGGCATGATGCTGTGGATTGGCGTGCTCATGGAGAGCTTCTTGCTCTGGCCCCTCGCGCAGCCAGGACTCGCCGTGCAGCGCGGCGGTGTGGCCTTGTTCGAAAGCGCGTTTGCCCAGTTTGCGGGGCTGAGCTTTATGCTTGCCGCGCCCGCCTTGGTGGTCCTCTATGCGATTGATCTGTCCCTTGGGCTGATGAATCGCTTTGCGCCCCAGCTCAACCTGTATTCGCTGTCCACCTCGCTCAAGAGCGTGGCGGCCGTCATGGTCTGGCTCGCCATGCTCTCCACGCTCGTCAAGACGTTGCTGAACCATCTCGCGGCCCTGTTGCCCACGCTGCTACAAAAGGTCCAGGCATTGGGCGGCTGACGGGCGTGGTGGTTCAGGTGGTTTTGAAGCATTTTGTTGCAATCACCTCCGCAAAACTAGGAGCCTTCCCAATGGCGCCCAGCCGAGCACTTTTCTAAGATGGAGCCCACTGCCAACTTCAACCGTTCACAGACATGGTGACCCCGTCTTCCCTCTCGTTTCTGCCCGGCGCCTCTGGTGCGGCGCTGCGGACCCCTGAAGCGAATCTGCCTGCTTTGGGCGGGACTGACAGTGCCAGCCTGTTTGGCTTCACGGGGTCGCACAGCGAAGCCCGGGTGCTGTCGGTGCCGCCTGCCAGCGGCGAAAGTCCTGCGCAACTCCAAGCGCGCTTCGTCGATTGCCTTTTTACACGCGCCTGAGGCCGCGCTGCGGCCCATGTCGATCCAGATCCCTGACCTTGTCCTGAAAGACCAACCCGACTGGTCTGCTGCGGCTGAAGTGCTCATCGAAGGCTGCGCCTATCTGCCGTCGCCGGAAGAGCGCGTACGCTGGATGGAACGCTTGTGCCTGTCTCTTGGTGATGCGCTGTACCCGGCCTTCCTGCAGGTGCTTTGCCGCATTGGCGAACATGGCAACCCCCAAGCCCAGAAAGTGGTGGCTGACACCCTTGTGCTGGCCTTGCAGAGCGGCCGCATGCCCTCAGGCCGCCATGCGGCCTGGGGTGCGCAGTGGGACCCCGCCAAGCGTGCTACCCGAACCATCGGGCCCATCGAATACCTGTGTGCCTGGTTCACCCAGCCGGATGGACGCGGCACCTTAGGCGCTGTGTCCTTCGATCAGGGTGCGCGTGCACTGGTGGGCCTCGTCTCGCACAGCGATGCCGCCCGTCGCCTCTATTGCGCCCAGCTGCTCAGCATTGCCGAGGACCCGCTCGAAGGCACGTGGTCCCGCAGCAGCCGCCAGGCCCTGCAGGCCATGGCCCGCAGTTGGGCCAGTGCCGATGCGGACCCTCGCCGGGCGGGTACCCAGGCGGTGGAGGCCTTTCTGGCGGCCACTCGGCAAACTGCTGGCAGCCTGGCCACCCCGCCAGCGCCCGGGGGCTGGATCCCGCCAACCTCTTGGCGTTGAGCTTGCGTGTCCAAAGCCAGCCGACTATCTGTTGATTGCTTCGCGGTCATCCTTGGATGGCACCACGCTGCGCCATGACGACCCCGATCCAGCCAGTCACGTCGGTCACAGCGTCGGCCCCCACAGCCTGGGTTGCCCTGGCCGCAGTGGGGGACACCGCCTTTGATTTTCAGCAGGACCAACGTGAGGGGCTCGATGGAGTTCCCGAGGCCGAGGCCCTCACCATCCTGCAGCAACTGCGCGGGCAGTCTCCTGCGGAGCGCAATGCCTTGGTTTCTGCCTTGAGCGAGGGGCAACTGTGTGCGCTGCGTGGCCTAGGCCCTGAAGGGCTCTCCTTCGGGGAGCAAGGCGAACTCTTTGACTTGCTAGCGAGCAGTCTGGACGGACATAACCTGGCGCGTGTCAGCGCCGTCTACTTGCATTCGGCTGCTGCCAGGCTGTGGGGCGATAGCCTTTGCCGACGGGCCAGTGCAGATGCAACGCTGGCATTTTTGAAGACCTGGGCTCCACGCATTGAAGCCGCACCGTCCAGCCTGGAGGTCGCCGCGATGGGTGGGGACACGGTCTCCTCCGCAGTCTCCTTGCTCGCAGCCAAAGCCTTGGCGGGCTTGGCGAACCACACCCGCCAGGTGGATGAGGCGCTGCAACTGCTCGCGCCCCACCCCAGCGAAGCGGGGCGCTTGCCGTCCGTGATCGGCGCGGCCCAGCAAATGCATGTCAGCGTGCCAGCCTGCCCGTGGGGCGGTGTCACCGCCGTCACCTGCGATCCAGAGCCTCTGTTCCGGCTCATCGATGCCAGCGCCTGCGCCACCAGTCCTTGTGCCAAAGCCAGCGTGTTCGAGTGGTCTGCCCAATTGCTCGGCAAGATGGCTGTGGGCCGCAGCGCAGTGCCCGGGCTGGTGGCCCGCCAAGGAGTCAATGCCGCTTTGGCGCAGTCCCTGACCCGCCTGGTTTGCAGCGACACGGCAGGCATTCTGGGGGCGCTGGAAACCCACCATGGTGGCGGGCAAGGCCTGGCCGCCTATGTGCGAGAGATGGTCCACCAGGGCCGTACCAACGAGTTGCGGGTCATGACCGAACAGCTGCGCTGTGGCCACGATGCTTGCGAAGACCCCGTCCGGCATTTCAACCAGCGCGATGCACAGGGGCGATATCGCCACGCGGCTACTCTGGGCTACTACGTGGGTGCGGTGCAAGCCGCCTGCCAGACATTCTCTTCAGAGATGGCGCCGTGGGCCCATCCTCTGGCTGCCATCTTTGCGGGGGGGCTATCGGGTGGCCAAGGCATGGAGGGCAAGCTCTGGCTCTCCGGTGGCGCGGTCCGTGCGCTCCAACGCGTGGCAGCCTCCCCTCCCTTGGCGTTGGGTGCTCCAATCGCTGAACGGATCACCCGTGCGCTGAAGGCAGGCCCTCAGGACGACGCCGTTACCGCACTGGTCTTGCCCCATGCTGCTGAAGGCGGCCCTGTGGAAAAGAAAGAGGCCGCGATCGCCTGCGTTGCAGCCATGCGTCGCGTGATCAATGCCCATGGGCTGTGAGCGACATGCCGTTCACCCAGTCTCTCTGTGCTCTGCGATGACCGATTCGACCCCCTACCTGTACCAGGGCGCGCGGCTGCGTCTTCGCGAATTTGGCTGGCGCGATGTGCATGCGCTGGTCCAGATGCACCGCGATCCGCGTGTGCGTGCCCACCTGGCAGACGACGTTCCGCTCGATGACGCCCGTGTGGCCCACCAGTTTGTGGAGAACATGCAGCAGTTCTACCGCCAGCATGAAGGCACCGGCATCTGGTGCGCTGAGCGTGCCCACCCTCCCGAGGCCGAGGTGCTTGCCGATGCCCTGCGGGCCCACGCCTGTGGCGAGATCGATGCCGTATTTTTGGACGCCTTGGTGCAGCCTCGGTGGTCCTTTTGCGGATGGTTCAGCTTGGTGCACCTCAGCGATGACCTGCACACCTTGGAAATCGGCGCCCGGCTCACCCCTCAGGCTTGGGGTGGAACGCTCGCTCTCGATGGGGGAGAGTGGCTGCTGGAGCACGCCTTTCGCACGTTGGGCCAATCCCATGTCCTGGGCCATTGCAGCCCTACCAATCGCTCCGCAGCCCATTGCTTGCAGGTGCTGGGGTTTCAGCCGCAGGGGCTCGCGCCGTACAACGGGGGGCAAGCCCTGCGCTTTGGCCTGTGCCAAAACGGCTGGGCTGCCTGGCATGCCCAGCCGCGCCGTGAACGCCAGCGCGCTGTGCTGAGCACTGGCCGGTGAGGCCCCGCTGCTGCGCGGGTGGCCGCTGGAGACAAGAAAGCCGTGTATTTACACGATGCGCATGCCCGATGACGTGATGCGCAGGCGACTGGCGTCCACCTTCAAAAATCCCTCGATCATCTGCCTGCCCAGCTGGCGCATCTGAGCCTCCAGCGCTGGGTCGGGCTGCCGCTGCAGTTGCACCTGGGTCGTTGCCATCAGCATGCCCAACATCACCATCACGTCGTACATGCGCTGCTTCTCGGAATCGCTCATGCGGGTGAAATCGCTTTGGCTCGCCAGCGCATGCCTGAACTGATCCGCCATGGGCCTCACGTAGCTGTTGCTCAGGTTGTGGTTGTTGTAGGCCATGTAGGCGCCCGCAAGAAATGAGGCAATCCCGGTGGCCACATCGTTCGTGGGTACCCCCAATTGGCGCGCCACCTGCGGGTAACTGTTGTGCAAATCCAGAAAGCCTTGGCGCATTTGTGGGCGCTGAGAAGGTGGGTAAAAACCGACCAGTGTGTCCAGGCCTGCTGTGCTGTAAGAGCGCGTGAAACGCGTGCGTGCCAGGGCCGTCCTGGGGGCTGTGTTGTACATGCCCCCTCGGCTGGCACGCGCGGCGCGCTGCACTTGCTCGTTGAGGATGTAGTGCCCCGCGCCAATGGACAGGTTCATTGCTCCATCCGCGCTCATCCAGGCGCTGGCCGGAGACATCGTGGAAAACACAACCGCCGCGGCGATACACAGGTGTTTGAAGGCTTTCATGGAGGTGGTGCTGTGAACGCTGGTAATTCAATCAGGGAATGAGGCATTGGCGAACCCGTGCGCTGGCCTCACAGTGCCGCCGCATCGTATCGGGCGTTTGCAATAAAAACGGGCCGCAGAACGGCCCGTTTCCATTGTTGCAACTGGCGATGATTGCCACGGAGTGGCTGGGGCTGGGGCGGGCTGCATGGCCTGCCCCAGCCCGGCCCCCTGCTGCCCTTTACCGCCCCTTACTGCTTGCGCGCCATGCTGCTCATGCCTTCGCCCAGCGACTTCAGCGCCGTGTTGAACGCATCCGTGAGCAGCTTGAACTCCTGGCTCACCGCCTGGAACTCCGCATTCGTCGCCTGCATCTCCTTGGCCTGGTCTTGTTCGCTGCCGCCCGAGTTCTCCTTGAGCTTGTTGGACAGCTCCACCATCTTGGAGGCCTTGTTGCCCATGGCCTCTCCCATGGCCTGTGCAATCGCCTGCAGCCAGCTCTTGGCACCTGTCTTGCCACCGCCGCCGCATTCCTTGCCCATGTCCGAGGTGCCTTCCGTCATCTGGCGGCGCACGCTGTCCACGATTTGCTTGGCAATGTCGTCCACTGCGCTTTGGATGCCCCCACCTGCGGCGTCCGAGATCGCTTCGTCTGCGCCTTCGCTGGGCTTGTGGCAGTCTTGCAGTACTTTCTCGATGGCCTGGCTGATGGCGTCCTGCAGGAATTTGGGCATGCCGTCTTCGCGCTGCAGGGTTTGCGTGGCCTGCTGGGCGCCGCCGCCCATGATGGTGCTGACCAAGTTGGTGGTGGCGTTGAGGATGTTCACGGGCGAGAAGCCTTCCAGTGTCTTGCCCATGTCCGAGCCGCCCAGCAGCCCGCTGACCATGCCGCCCAGGAACTGGGAGCCGATTCCGCCGAGCAAGCCGCCCATGCCGCCACCACCCATCAATGCGGAACCCACTACGCCTACTGCTGCACCCATGTTCAACTCCTTCAATTGGTTTGGCTCTGTGGCCGATTTAGCTGTCTGTCCTTCCCTGGACCCGCAGGACCCGTTGTTGCACTGGGGCCTGGGGCCATTGCGCGGGGCGGCTGCTGCTCGCGGCGACCCTGTGCAATGGACGTGATTGAATCGGCTTTGCCCCACCAAAGCTATACAGGCGATTCCCAGCTAGGAATCGCCCTAGCTGGGAAGAACACCTATGCCGAACCGTTCACAAGGAGCAGGTGTTGAACTGGTTTGCTATCAAATAAATAGCTGCTTGCGCTTTATAAATGCGCCTTAGGGCATGGTTTGACATCTATTTTCACTCGCCCTAGCAGCTTGGGTGTTGGTCTAGAACACCCCACACACATGCCTGTGGTGGCATCCACGTGCCAGCATTCCGGCGTGTGTCTGTCTTCGCCGGGTACCCACAGCTATGGCCCTGCAGCTGACCCAAAGTGCGTGAAGGCAATCTGCGACGGCGGGGGCGCCTCGTCCAGGGCTGGTGTCCGTGGTACGGGGTTGCGCCCGCCGTTGTTGACGGTATGGCGCTGCATGAGGCGGGCTGAGGTGAGCCCTCAGTTTGATTGGGCTTGCGCTCGCGCCACCGAGGCGCCCTGGATGCCGTGGCGCGCCAGGGCTTCGGCCACAAAGCCGCTGGCCTTCATGTCTTCGACAAACTGTGTGAGCGCAGCCTGCGCGGCAGCGCCCCGGCCTTTGTGCGTGCCCATGGCCTGCTGGATGACCATGAAGCGCCCGGGCAACAGGCGCAGGCCGCCCAAGCGCTGGGCATCGGCTTCCAGCTGCTGCTTCACGCCCGCCGCCACATCGTGGCCGTGGGTGAGGAAGGTGTCGACCACGGCGGGCGAGGTGGGAGCGCGCTCGATGGTGGCGTGTTTCAGTTCACGGCTTAGGAACAGGTCATACGCGCTGCCCTTGCCCACCGTCACGGTGCGGCCGCTCTGGTCCACTTCGTCGTTGGTTTGCAGGGGCGAATCGGCCCGCACCAAGTAGCTGCCTTCGATCAGCACATACGGCGCGGTGAACGCAATGCCTTCGCCGCGCAGTGGGTCGATGGCGAAGAAGCCGATGTCGGCCTGCTCGCCGCGCACGGCCTCGACCGACTTGCCTGCGGCGTCAAACACCACCAGCTTCAGCCCCACACCCAGGCGCTGGGCAAAGGCACGGGCCAGGTCAACGGACACGCCCTTGGGCGCACCTTGCGCGTCCACGCCCGCCAGGATGGGGTTGCCCAGGTTGATGGAGGCGCGCAGAACGCCCTGGGGGGCCAGGGCACGGGTGGTTTCGGTAGAAGCGGTCATGGCAGCAATGGATGGGAAAGGTGGCGCGCTGGCGGGCGCGGGGCCGTGGCCAGTGCAATGGCCTGTATTAGCCATCCATCCTAGCGGCACGGCCTGCATGGGCACAGGCCTTGCTCAATGCAAGCGCGGCAACCTTTTCCCGTCGGTCCTTGGTTGGCCCAAGGACATTGGAAGCGCACGACCGTATTACTGTGGGCCGGGTTGGCCATATACCCGGCGGAACTCCCACAGCGCCACGGCCACGCAGGCCAGGCCCCAGAAGATGGGGTACTCGTACCCGCCGGTGTTCCACAGCCAGCCAAAGCCCTTGACAGTGTGCAGCGCATACACCGCAATCGCTAATGCACTGGCTGCGCCCAGGGCGGCGTAGCGGGTGCACAGCCCCAGCACCAGGGCGATGCCGCAAGCGGCCTCGGTGAACGCTGCCAGCCAGGCCCACAGCTCGGGCGGCTGAAACCCCGCCTTGCCAAAGAACCCGATGGTGCCCGCAGACAGCACGCCAAACGCTGCAAACTTGCTCAGCGCATGCGGAAACATGAACGCGCCGCAGGCAATGCGCAGCAGGTTTTCTGCGCGCGTGATGTTGAAGTGAGAAGCCTTGATCCGGAAATCGTCGCGTGTGAGCAGTTGCATGAAATTTACTCCTTGGTGAATTTCATGTTAGGTAGACCCTGGATTTGCGCAGTTGATGCAAATCAAGGTGCTGTATCGTTGCGTAACACGCCTTGGGCCAAAGCTCTGCGCTGGAGGGCTGCAATGTCCTGCGGGCTGGTACGGCAGCATCCACCAATCAGGCGCGCGCCTTGCGCGTGCCAGCGCATCGCGGCTTCGGCAAAGGCATCGCAAGGAGTTGCATGGGCGGTGGGTGGGGTGCTGCCGCGCCACTCTTTGTCCACTGCGTCGTAGGTTTCGCCCGAGTTGGGGTACACCACGATCGGGGTGCGTGTGTGGCTGTGGATGTGCGCCACCAGCGAGGGGATGTGTTGCGGGGCGGTGCAGTTCACACCCACGGCCCACACCTGGGGCAGCCCGTCTAGCGCGGCGGCGCAGTCGGCCATGCGTTCGCCCTGGCTGTTGTGCTCGCCGTCCTTGCACGAGAAGCTGATCCACGCGCCGGGTGCGTTGCCGTGCCCGTTGTCCAGCGTGGGCAGCAGGCTGGCAATGGCCAGGGCTTCGTCCAGGCAGGGCAGGGTCTCGCAGGCCAGCAAATCGGCACCAGCGCAGGCCAGCACCCGCAGGCGTGGGGCATGAAAGCGCGCCAGGTCGTCGCGGCTGACGCCTTGGTAGCCGGTGTATTCAGAGCCATTGGCCAGCATGGCGCCGTATGGCCCCACCGACGCAGCCACCAGCGGCTTGTGGCGGCCCTGGCGGTTGGCGGTGTCAGCCCAGAAGGCATCACGGGCCTCGCAGGCCAGGGTGATCGAGCGCCGCATCAGGTCCGCCGACTCTTCTACGGAATAGCCGCGCTGGCCAAAGGCCTCGAACGTGGCCTGGTAGCTGGAGGTCGTGGCCACATCGGCACCGGCCAGGAAGTAATCCAGGTGCACCTGGCGGATCAGCTCGGGTTGCTCAATCAGCAGCTTGGCAGACCACAGTGGGTCTTTCAGGTCCGCGCCACGGCGCTCCAGCTCGGTGGCCAGCGCACCGTCGAGAACGAACAGGCCTTGCTTGTCCAGCAGGGTTTGCAAGGGATTGGCGGTGGGCGTAAAAGTCATGGTGAGCGAGGTCTGCAAAGGAAAAAGGGGGCTGCGGGGGCAATGCACCGCCGCAGGCAAGCCCGGCAAAGGTACGACAGGCCTGACGCTGGGTGGCCGCTTTTAAAGCGTGCAAATGCGGAAATCCGGCATTCGCCGCGGGGGAGGCGCGGCAACCCTGCGGTGGCGCACAAGTGCCCTTTTGAAGGGGCTTACTTCTCCAGACTGCGGTGTGTAAAGCGCCGCTCCAGCCAGCGCACGCAAGCCACGATGCCCAAGGTGAGGGTGGCATAGAGGGCACCGGCCACCAGCAGCGCATCGGTGGTGTACGAGGCCACCGAGAGCTGCCGCGCCGCGCCTGTGAGGTCCAGCACGGTGATGGTGCTCACCAGCGCCGTGGCCTTGAGTTGGGCGATGGCCTGGTTGCCCAGCGCGGGCAGGGCAATGCGCAAGGCCCGTGGCAGCACGATGCAGCGCATGCTCTGCCAGGGGGTGAAGCCCAGGGCCATGGCTGCCTGACGCTCGCCCAGCGGCACGGCCAGCAGGCCCGCGCGCAGGTCCTGTGCCATGTAGGCCGCCAGGTTCAGCGACAGCACGGCCAGCCCACACCAGGTCGCGTCTTCCAGCAACCACCAAAGGGAGGACTGCCGCACCGCCTCAAACTGGCCAAGGCCAAAGTACGCCAGAAACAATTGCACCAGCAGGGGCGTGCCGCGCACCAGTGCCCCATACAGCCGTGCCGCTGCAGCGATAGGCCGGGGCCCCATGGCAGTGGCCACGGCCAGCACCAGGGCCAAGGCGGTACCTAGCAGTGCGGAGCCCGCCAGCAGGCCTGCGGTCACGCGCAAGCCGTCCAGCATCGGGTCCCACGCAGCCTGTACCGATTCCCACGTCTCCTGCCAGTCTGCGGGCAGGCTAGCGAGCCAAAGGGAGAAGGTGGACGAGGCCAAGCTATCGGCGCTCATGCCGTGCTCCCTGGCAGGTGGGGCGCATAGCCCCGCTGGGCCCAGCGCTCCAGCGTCGCCTGCACGGGGTGCGACAACGCCAGCAAGGCCAGATACGCCGCTGCCACCGCGAGGTAGAACACAAAGGGCTGCTGGGTGAACTGGGCACCCATCTGGGCTTTCTTGAGCAGATCTTCCAGCCCCACCACGGACACGAGCGAAGTGTCTTTGAGCAGCGATTGCCACAGGTTGCCCAGGCTGGGCAGCGCAATGCGCCAGGCCTGCGGCAGGCGCACCACCCAGAAGACTTGTGCGGGCCGCATGCCCAGGGCCTGCGCGGCCAGAACTTGCCCGGCTGGCACGGCTGCAAAAGCCCCGCGAAACACCTCACTGGCGTAGGCCGCAAAGACCACCGACAGGGCAAACACCCCTGCGCCAAACGGGCTGATCTCGATGGCCCCGTCCAGGTGGTTATTGATGAGGTTGGACAGTCCGAAGTAGCACACCAGCACGATCACAAATTCCGGCACGCCGCGCAGCAAGGCCGTGGCCAGGCCGACGCTGCGCCGCAGCCAAGGGCGCATGCTCAGGCGGCATGCCGCGAGGGCCAGCCCCAGCAGCAGTCCCAGCCCCAGCGAGGCAAAGGCCAGCTGCAGCGTGACCCACACGCCCTGCAACAGTGGCAGCGCGTAGTCGGTCAAGGGGCCTGTCAATAACGCCATGGGTTCTCTGCAAAAAGCAAAACGGCCCGGCACAGTGCCGGGCCGTCGCGCCGTGCGCCTGTCACTTGACGGCGGGGGCGATGCTGAATGGGAAAACCTTCTTGTTCTCTGCCGCAAAAGTGCCGTCGGTCAGCACTTGCTTGATGGCGGTGTTGAAGCGTGTGCGCAGCGGGTCGCCCTTGCGCACGGCAATCCCGGTGCCTTCGCCGAACATGGCCACGTCGTCAATCGGCTTGCCCACCAGCTCAAAGCCTTTGGCCTTACCGGTCTTGGCCAGCCAGTCGTGTGCCACGGTGGTGTCGGTCAGGGTTGCCTGCACACGGCCCGCTTCCATGTCCAGCCAGATGGGGTCTTGCGAGGGATAGGTTTTGACGCGGATGCCCGACTTGGCGGTGGGCAGGCGCTTTTTCAGGTAGGTCTCGTGGTTGCTGCCGCTGTAGATGCCCACGGTCTTGCCGCGCAGGGTCTCTGGGTTGTCGGTGATGCCCGAGCCAGTCTTGGCCACCCACTGCACGGGTGCCAGGGTGAACAGGTCGGTGAAGTCCACCGCTTTCTTGCGCTCATCGGTAATGGACATCTGTGCCAGCACGGCGTCAATCTTCTTGGCGCGCAGGGCGGGGATGAGGGCGTCGAAGTCCATGGTCACGAACTCGCAGCGCGTCTGCATGTGCTTGCACATGGCGTGGGCCAGTTCGATCTCCATGCCCTTGAGCTGGCCGCTGGCGTCCTTGTATTCAAAGGGGGCGTAGTCCGACAGGGTGCCGATGCGCACCACATCCTGCGTTGCCGGGGATGCGGGCTGGGCGTTTGCCACGCCTGCCATTGCCATGCTGCCTGCCAAGGCGCCCGTTGCCAGCCACTTCAGGGCCTCGCGTTTGAACATCATCCTGCTCCAGATGGGTTGGTGGTTGGTTCATGTGCATCGCGGGCCTCAAACCCCTGGTTGCCCTGCGGCTGTGCCTTGCGAACGCAAAAGGACATGAGTATTGCCAACAAACTTGCGGCAGGGCTGCAAATTGGGTGGCTGCTGCGCTGTTTTTGTGCGCGCTTTGAAATGTCTGTGCGGTTTGGCGGCAGGGTGTGGGTGCCTAACGCCGCTTTGGATCATGGGGTGCCAGTGGGTCGGGGCGGTTGTGGGGGCGGTGTGTTGGCCTGCGCCTGCTCGCGCAGCCAGGTGCAAAAGGTGTCCAGCCGGGGCGCCAGGGGCTGGGTGGCCCTGCGCCGCAGCACATAGTGGTAGCCCGATGCCACGAAGCCCCAGGGGGCCACCAGCCTGCCCGCCTGTACGTCGTCCATCACCAAATGCCAGGGCGCGATGGCGATGCCCAGGCCGCGCACAGCAGCCTCCAGGGTGAAGTAGTAGTGCTCAAATTCAGGCCCCGCACTGCCTTGGGCCTCTGGCAGCATGGGCTGATCCGCATGGGCTGCAGCCCACCACATGGCCCATGCGTTGCGCCGGGTACGGGTGCGCAGCAGCAGGGTTTGCCACGCGGGTGAGCGCAGATCGTCGGGCATCTGCTGCGGTGCAGTGCTTCGCTGGGCCAGGTGCGGGCTCAGCACGGGCCCCAGGTGCTCTGGGAATAGGTGCAGCAGGCCGGTGTCCTCGCTGCGGGGCGGTGTGGCCTGCACTGTGATGGCCAGGTCGCTGCGCTGGGGCGTGTTGTCAGCGTCGGCTTCGCTGGTGCGCAGGCGCACATCGATGTCAGGGTAGCGCGCCTGAAAGTCGAACAGGCGTGGCAGCAGCCATTTCACGGTCAGGGTGCTCAAACAAGCCACGTCCAGCGGCCCCCGGCTGGGGTCGCTGACTTCGCGCACGGCATCGGCCATCTGTCGAAAGGCATTGCTCAGCACGGGCTGCAGCACCCGTGCGGCCGGGGTCAGGGTGGGCCGGGCCTTGGTGCCGTCGAAGAGGGTGATGCCCAGGTGCTCCTCTAGTTGGCGCACCTGTCGGCTGACGGCGCCGGGTGTCACGCACAGCTCGTGCGCCGCTGCGTTCATGCGGCCCAGGCGTGCGGCTGCTTCGAATGCGCGCAAGGCGCCCAAGGGGGGAAGGCGGTAGCTCATTTAAGTGATCTCAATGCACATAGGGTGTGCGCAATCATCGCTTTTCAAGGGGCAGGCAGTTTTTCAAAATAGCAAATGAAAGCGTTGCATCGTAGCGACTGCCAGCCTGCTTTGTTGCGGCTTCTATTTGAATAAAACGAACATAAAAAGGATATGCCATGCCCTTCATCCGTACCAACGTTCCCCATCACCTGTCGGCGCAAGCCCGCCAGTGCATCGTCCAAGGCATCCACGACGCCTTGGTCAGCAGCATTGGCATGCCGGCGGACGAGTTGTTCAACATGGTGGCCAGCTACCAGCCGGGTGACTTTGCCTGCAGCCGCACCTTTAACGGGGTGGTTCGGTCCGAGGAGGTGGTGGTGGTCGAGATCACGCTGCGCCGGGGTCGCAGCGATGCCATGAAGCGTGCGCTCTATGAGGCAATTGCCCGCAACCTGCAAAGTGCAGCGGGCGTGAACCCGGCCGATGTCTTCATCTTCATGCACGAGAACGACTATTCCGATTGGTCGGTGGGAGAGGGCCGCTTGGCGATGGGGCTGGTGCAGAACCGGGGCGCTGGCGCCTGAAGGCGGATTGGCCAGCCCCCGCCTGTGGATGGGGGTAAGCCACTTGAACCGTTCACGCTGAGCTTGTCGCCGGGCTCAGTCCACACGGGGATATTGCAAGTGTCCAAGTGCAAAGAGGCCGAATCCCTAAAATGCCGCGCATGGATGCAAGCCTTGACCTCTTCGACCGCAAAATTTTGGCCCTGGTGCAGCGTGACTGCCAGATGAACGCCGAGGTCATTGCCCAGGAGGTGGGCCTGTCGGCATCGGCCGTGCAGCGCCGCTTGCGGCGCATGCGGTCCGACAAGGTCATCAGCGCCGAGGTGGCCGTGGTCAACCCGCAGGCCGTGGGTGGGGTGATGAGCTTCCTGGCCGGGCTGGAGGTCAAGGACAACTACGAAGCGCTGCCGCGCATTCGCAGCTGGTCGCAAGGCGAGCCAAGCGTGCAGCAGGTGTACTACGTCACGGGCACTTTTGACATCATGATGGTCATCGTGGCACGCGATGTGAAAGCCTACGATGCCTTGGCGGCCCGCCTGATGAGCGATATCCCCCAGATCACCCGCATGACCACCCATGTGGTGATCGACACCATGAAAAACAGCCTGTATGTGCCCGTGGACACATCGGGCGATGCCCCCGCCAGCACCTAGCTGGGCAGCGGCACGGCCTTGCTTCAGCGTGGGCGGTGCATCTTGAAGAGTTGCTCGGGCCCCACCGTGAAGTAGTCGGCCGGGCCGCCTGCGCGCAGGATGTGGCCCGCGCTGGCGGTGTCGTACACGCCGTCCTTGAGCAAAGCCGTGTCGATGTGCACGGCCACCACCTCGCCCAGCACCAGCCAGGTGGGCACCTGCGCGCCATCGGCGCCTTGCAGTTGCAGGATCTGGGTGCAGCGGCATTCCATCGTCACCGGGCTCTCGGCCACGCGGGGCGGCTGTACCTGTGTGCTGGGCAGGGGGGTGAGTCCGGCCAGCGCAAATTCGCTCACCTCCGGCCCCACGGCGGCGCAGGTCTGGTTCATGGCATCGGCCAGGCCGCGCGTGGCCAGGTTCCACACAAACTCGCCCGTCTCCTGCACGTTGCGCAGCGTGTCCTTGGCGCCAATGCTGGCAAAGCCCACGATGGGCGGCACGTAGTTGAAGGCGTTGAAAAAACTGTAGGGCGCCAGGTTCAGCGCGCCCTGTGCGCTGCGGGTCGAAACCCAGCCAATCGGGCGCGGCCCCACGATGGCGTTGAACGGGTCGTGCGGCAGGCCGTGGCCCTTGCGGGGCTCATAGCTGTGCAGGGTGCGTGCGGTCATGGATCCATCCTTGCGTGGCGATGCGAAATGCTATTAAAAATATAGCTGCCAGCGCTTATTTTGAAAGCGCTGGAGGGTTATTTTGCTTGAAGCGGTGCCTTGCCGCTCTGCCCCCTTCCCTTGTCCCCGGCGGCGGGGTTGGCAGCACGGGTCTCCGGCGCTGCAGCACCCGGCAGGTTTTACAATCGCGCTCCTTCCCAGCCACGGGCCAGCCCACGCCACGCCCCCAGCCGTCCATGCCCTTCAGGCGCCACTGTGCGCGCCAGGGCTTCACCGACAGGCTGTGTGCCCGTGCTTGCCCACTACTACCAAGAACTGCTGAACTACTTTGCGCGCGCGGTGCGCAGCCGTGACCGGGCTTCGGACCTGGTGCACGAGGCGTACACCCGAGTGCTGGCGCTGGAGCAATCGGGCCAAGTGGTGGAGCAGCCCCGGGCCCTGCTGTACCGCACCGCACGCAATTTGCTCATCGACCAGCACCGCCGCCAGGCCGTGCGTGCGCCACACGCAGCAAATGCCACGGCCTATGGCGCCGATGGTGATGAGTCCGTGCCCGATGTGACCGAGCTGCCCGCGCCCGCTGCGCTCGGGCCCGAGGCACAGGCCGCCTCGGCCCAGGGCATGGCGGCGCTGCTGGCCACCATCGATGCGCTGCCGCTGCGTTGCCGCGAGGCCTTCATCCTGCACAAGTTCGACGGCCTGCCGCAGGCCGAGGTGGCCGCGCGCATGGGCATCTCGCGCAAGATGGTGGAGCAGCACATCCAGCGCGCCATGCTGGCCTGCCGCCAGTGCCGCGAGGCGCTGGAGCAGGGGCGCACCTTGGGGGCTACGGCGGCTGGTGCGTCTTCACCCAAGAAGGCCCCCAAGCCACCAACGTCGCCTGCGCCCCAAGCGCCCCCCACACCCGATCACCCCGCCTGAGCCCGACCCGATGGACTTCTCTGAAGACGACCCCCGCATGCCCCTGCCGCAGCAGGCACTGCGCTGGTGGGTGCGCAGCCAGCACGGGCTGAGCGCGCAAGAGCAGCATGCGCTGGACCACTGGCAGGCCCAAAGCCCCGCCCACCAGCAGGCCTACGCCGCCTGGCAGGCCGACTGGCAGGCGCTGGACCAACTGAGCGCCCCAGCCGTGCAGCACCTGCGTGACCAACTGGCGCAAGACCTGGCGGCCGAAGCCGTCCGTTCGCCTCAGGCCCAGACCGCTGCCAGCCTGCCGGTCCATGCCAGCCACCACCGCAGTGCTTGGGCCGGGCTGCGCGCTGGCTGGCAGGCGTTGCCCCAATGTCTGGGCGCGGCATCCACCCGCTGGGCGCAAGGTGCCGTCGCCGCCGCGCTGGTCTTGGGCACCGTGTTTGGCGTGATGGAGGTGGTGGGCTGGTCGCCCTGGCAAAGCCCGCCGCAGTTTGCCCAGGCCTTTGCTGTGCCCCAGGGGCAGCAAACCCAGGTGCAGTTGCCTGACGGCAGCCTGCTGCGGCTGGACACCGACACCCAGCTGGACGTGTCGCTGTACGCCCAGCGCCGCGAGGTGCGCCTGGCGCAGGGGCAGGCCATGTTCCAGGTGCAAGGCGATGCAGCACGCCCCTTTGATGTGCTGGCCGGGCCGGTGCGCATCACCGTGGTGGGCACCCGGTTTGCGGTGCGCTACACCCCCGGCATGGCGGGCTACGACGGCGTGCGCGTGGCGGTGGAAGAGGGCCGGGTGCAGGTGGCCGCCCCCGGTGCAGCCCCGGTGCTGCTGACCGCCGGGCAGCAGGTGGTGACGGACGCCACAGGCACCTTGGGCCCCGTGGTGGCCGTGCCGCCTTCAGGCATCGCCCCCTGGCGCGCCCACCGCGTCAGCTTTGACGACACCCCCCTGGCCCAGGCCCTGGCCGAGCTGGGCCGCTACGGCCCCACGGGCATCACGCTGCAAGACCCGCAACTGGGCGCGCTGCGCCTGACGGGCACCTTTGACCCGCGCCACCTCGACAACTTTGTGCGCGCACTGCCGCGCGTACTGCCTGTGCGTGCGGTGGCCTGTGGCGAGGGCGAGGGTGGTAAGGAGGCCACCTGCATTGAAGCGGCTGAACTGGTGGGTGCGGGGCGGTGAATGTCTCGGAGGCTGTGGACGATTCCTTGTGGATCGCAAACAGGTAACTGGATGCCAGAAAAATAGGTACTAAAAATCGGAAGCTTCTGGGCTAGCCGCTTTGGGCCCACAAGAGACATTGCGAGCGCTCCGAAGCGGTCATTCGTCCGGTGCCGCGGCGCCTTGAAATCCTCGCGCAAATTCGAGGAAATTTCCGGCCACATGAATTGCGGCAGCCGGTTCCATACCAATCATTGGCAGCATGAAGACAGCGCCTGTCGAGTCGAATGCATAGACTTCACCGCCCCCGTTTCCAGCGAAAGCCACGTAGCCAGGAGCGTAGACATCAACCTCGATTTCCGCGTTGGCGCTAGTGACCTCGTCCTCGCCCCATAGGATGACGTAGCACTCTTCATGCGCAGTGACAAAGAAGCCTTCGAACAGACCGTTCGTTTCGATGAAGGCACGGTAGGCAGCAGGTAGTTGAATGGTCATCGAGAACGTCTGTTCATGGCCGATACGGGACGTCAGGCTCGGCGCTGTCGCACCCAAACATCTTCTGTGCTGCGCCGCGTGGCGATGAAGCCTTCTGGGAGGTCGGCAAGTTCGGCAAGAGCCGGATCACTATCGACCATGCGACCAAGACCCACGACTAGTGCGTTCGTCTCTACAAGCGCGGTTCCGTCGAGAAATTGCCACCCACCATCCTCTTCGTCATGTGAGACATAGAGAACGGGGCGTTCGCCTGACACCACGCTAGCTGCGGTGATGACTGCGAGATTCTTTGGTTGTGCAAAATTCCAAGACATAGTTTCGGTGTCTGCTCTTGGCCGTCAGTTGAAATTCGTACTCGGCTCTTCTGTTCCCTCGGGACTCCAGAACCGCCACACGCCGACCTCCTTGCCCTCGTGATAGCAACCTTCCGCTGCAGGTTTGCCGTTCGGATGGTAGTCGCGCCAAAGCCCACATTCCTTGCCATCTTTGTAATTGCCTTCCGAAATCATGGTTCCATTTTCATCGTACTCAACGAAAAGACCGTGCCGAACCCATCGTGTTCGATCTGCTGCCATCACCCTCGCATAGCGAAACCTGATCACTCCTGACTCGTGGGGAATCTCGGCGATGTTGAGCTCAGTATTGATGGTCATACTGTTTGTGTAGGGGAGAGTTGACAGAGGATTGGGAACGTCAGCTGTTGGCCGAATTCTGCCTCACAGGAAACAGAGACGAAGAACTCTGCGGGTTGACTGGCTGGTGTGGGCAACGTGAACTCCCTTCGGCTGACCAAACCCGTGCGGTGTCACTCAGGCCCTCAAGCGCAAGGGGCAACCGCACAAAAATCCCCGCCTAAAAAATTTTTCCCCACCGACCTAGGGGGCGCGCAAAGTGCTGCGTCTACATGAGAACACTTCTTGTTCGCAATGTTCACCATGCACTCACACCCGAGGGAATTTCCGTCCATGCGCAGCCTTTGCCCCCGCCCTGCACCCCTGGCCCTGGCGGCCTGGTTGGCCCTGAATGCTTTGGCTGCGCAGGCCCAGACCCCTGCGCCTAATCCAGCACCCGCGTCCAACGCCGCCACCACGGCGGCGCTGCCGGTGCAGATTGCGGCGCAGCCTCTGGCCCATGCCTTGAACGACCTGGCCCGCCAGGCGCGGCTGGAATTGGTGGTGCAGCCTGCGCTGGTGCAGGGCCGCCAGGCGCCTGCGGTGCAGGGCACGTTCACGGCGCGGCAGGCGCTGGAGCGGTTGCTGGCAGGCACTGGGCTGGTGGCAGTGATCGAGGGCAGCCTGGTCACGGTGCAGCGCGACCCGGCTGCCGGGGCTTCGGGTGCCGCTGCTGCGGGTGTGGCGCTGGCCGAGGTGCGCGTGCAGGCGCAGGCTGAGCATGGCCCGCTGACGGAGCACACCGGCTCGTACACCACCGCCCAATCGGGCACGGCCACGCCGCTGGGCTTGAGCCTGCGCGAGACGCCGCAGTCCGTCAGCGTCATCACGCGCCAGCGCATGGAAGACCAGGGCCTGACCCAGCTGGCCGATGTGGCGGCGCAGACGGCCGGGCTGGTGGTGAGCCAGGCGGGCAATGCGGGGTCGGACTCATCGCCCATCTACTCGCGCGGCTTTGAGGTGGACACCTATATGGTCGATGGCGTGCGCCAGCTTGACTCCAACTACAGCTCCATCTTCCAGACCAACGACATGGCCATGTTCGACCGGGTGGAAGTGGTGCGCGGGGCCTCGGGCCTGATGAACGGCCTGGGTACGCCGGCGGCCGCCATCAACCTGATCCGCAAGCGGCCCACGCAAGATTTTCAGGCCCAGGTGAAGGCCGAGGCGGGCTCGTGGAACCTGCGCCGCCTGGAGGCCGATGTGGGCGGCCCGCTGAACGAAGCGGGCACGCTGCGTGGGCGGCTGGTGGCAGCAGCGCAAGACAACGACTCGTACATCGACCGGCTGAATGAGCGCAAGCAGCTGCTGTACGGCGTGCTGGAGGCCGACCTGGCGCCGGGCACGCTGCTGCGCGCGGGCGCATCGCTGCAAAACCACGATGCCACGGGCCACGCGCGCGGCGGCCTGCCCGCCTACTACGCCGATGGCACGCGCACGCAGTGGAGCCGTTCGGCCTCGGCCGCGCCCAGCTGGGCATATTCAGAGCGGCACAACAACAGCGTGTTTGCCACGCTGGAGCACCGCCTGGCGGGTGACTGGCAACTGCGCGCCACGGCCAGCCGCACGCAAAGCCACTACGACGAACTGGTGGGCTACGCCAGCGGCGGCAACCCCGACCGGGCCACGGGGGCGGGCGTCACCATCTGGGCGGGCCGCTGGACGGCCAAGCCCACCCAAGACAGCCTGGACGTGCAGGCCACCGGCACCTACACGCTGCTGGGCCGCACGCACGACCTGGCCCTGGGCGCGCAGATGAGCCGCACCACCTTCAGCGACCCCACGTACACCAACTGGTGGCACGACAACTGGAGCAGCGCGGTGCCCAACATCTACACATGGGACGGCAACAGCCCCGCTGCGCCCAACAACCCCAGCGTGGGCCACTACCAATCGGACGAGCGCATGAACAGCGCCTTTGCCACCACCCGCCTCAAGCCCATGGACGGCGTGGCCGTGCTGGCCGGGGCGCGCGTGACGGACTGGAGCCGCTACAAGACCGACCTGACCTACAGCACCGGCAGCATCGACATCACCGACCGGTCCGAGTCGGGCGAGGTCACGCCCTACCTGGGCCTGGTGGTGGACCTGGGCGCGCACTGGTCGGCCTATGCCAACTACACCAGCATCTTCAAGCCGCAAAGCAACCGCACCGTGAGCGGCGCCTATCTGGACCCGCAAACGGGCGACAGCTTTGAGCTGGGGGCCAAGGGCGCGTTCTGGGGCGACAAGCTCAACCTGGGCGCCTCGGTGTACAAGGCGCGGCAGGACAACCTGGCCGTGGCCATTCCCAACGCTTTTGCGCCCGATGGCTCGCAGGCCTACGAAGCGGTGTCGGGCACCAGCACGCGCGGGGTGGAGGTGGAGGCCTCGGGCGCGCTGCGACCCGGCTGGCAACTGGCCGCCAGCGTGGCCCGCAACATCACGCACGACCGGCTGCGCAATCGGCTGTTGACCAACGTGCCGCAAACCACCGCCAAGCTGTTCACCAGCTACCGCATCGCGGGCGTGGGCAAGGGCCTGACGGTGGGCGGCGGCCTGCGCTGGCAAAGCGCAATTTACGCGGAGGACCAGGGCCCGCTCAAGGTGCGCAACACCCAGCCCGCCTACGCGGTGGTGGACCTGATGGTGCGCTACGCCGTCACCTCCAGCGTCACGCTCAGTGCCAACCTCTACAACGCGTTTGACAAGAGCTACTACGCCACCACGGGCAACTCGTACTACGGCGCCCCGCGCAACCTGCGCCTGGGTGTGGACGTGCGGTTCTGATGGCGCGCAGGAGCTTGACTGCCATGACCCACTGGATCACCCGCGCCGTGGCCGCGCGAGCGGCTTGGTGCCTGACAGGCTGGGTGTGCCTGACACCCTTGGCAGCACAGGCCGATGCCCTGTGGCTGCAACCCCATGCCGATGGCGCGCAAGCCCTGGCAGGCACGGTGGCGCAGCCCGCCCCCAGCCTGCCGCCGCTGCAAGCCGTGCGCGCCCTGCAAGGCGATGCGCAGCCGCTGGAGGCCACGGTGCAGGCCGCCTCCATCCGTGTGCCACGCCCCCAGGGCCGCGTGGGTGTGGCGCTGCCCGACCTGCGCCTGCAAGCGCGCCACGCCAGTGCCAATGGCGTGCTCACCTCCTACCAGGCCAAGCTGGGCCGCCAGGAAACCAAGGCCCATAACGAGCTGGAGCTGGTGCCCACCACCCCCGGTGGCAACACCTTCAAGCTGGTGTGGAAGGGCCAGACCGTGGCCGCCACGCGCGTGAACGTGGACACCAGCGCGGGCTGGAGCCGCACGCTCACCCCGGCGGCCGATGGCACCGTGCAACTGGAGACGCCGTTTGCAGGCCTGTATGTGCTGGAGGTCTCGGCCCGCATCAACGGCTCGGCCATGGTGGATGGCACCAAGTACGAGGAGGTGCGCCACACCGCCACGCTCAGCTTTGAGGTGGTGCGCTGATGGGCATGGGCTTACCGAGCAGACCCTGGGTGCGCCGCGCCGCGTTGGGGCTGGCCGCAGCCGCCGTGCTGGGCAGCGCCGCTGCGTGGTGGGCGCAGCAGCCCGATGTGCTGTACGACACCACCCCCGTGGCGCGTGCCGACATTGAAGCCAGCGTGGCCGCCATTGGCACGCTGCAGCCGCAGCGTTACGTGGACGTAGGCGCACAGGTGTCGGGCCAGGTGCTGCGCCTGCTGGTGCAGCCCGGGGCCGAGGTGAAGAAGGGCCAGTTGCTGGTGGAGATTGACCCCAGCGTGCAGCAGGCCACGGTGGATGGCGCCCGCGCCGCGCTGGCCGGGCTGCGCGCCCAGCTGGCCGAGCAGCAGGCCCAGCACCTGCTGGCCCAGCGCCAGCACGCACGCCAGCAGGCACTGCAGCCGCTGGGCGCCACCACGCTCAACGACTTGCAAGGGGCTGAGGCTACGCTGGCATCGGCCGCCGCGCGCATCGACCACCTCAAGGCCCAGATCGAGCAGACCCAGGCCAGCCTGAAGGCCGACGAGGCGCGGCTGGGCTACACCCGCATCTACGCGCCCATGGCGGGCACGGTGGTGGCGCTGGAGGCGCGCGAGGGGCAGACGCTGAACGCCACCTACCAGACGCCCAACATCCTGCGCATTGCCGACCTGACCACCATGACGGTGTGGACCGAGGTGTCGGAGGCCGACATCCGCCGCCTGAAGGTGGGCATGCCGGTGTACTTCACCACCCTGGGTGGCCAGACCGATGCCACGGCCCGGCGCTGGCACAGCCGCGTGCGCCAGCTGCTGCCCGCCCCCCCCACGCCCGAGGCCAAGGCCGCTGGCGGCGCAGGGGCACAGGCGGCGGCGAGCAAGGCGGTTTCATACACCGTGCTGTTTGATGTGGACAACGCCGACGGCGAGCTGATGCCGCAGATGACCGCGCAGACGAGCTTCATCACCGCCCAGGCGCAGGGCGTGCTGGCCGTGCCGCTGGCGGCGTTGCAGCCCTTGCCTGCACAGGCCTCGTCCGCTGGGGCATTGCCCACAGCCGACGGCCCCACGCACAGTGCCCGCGTGCTGCGCGCTGATGGGCAGATCGAAACCCGCCCTGTGCAGGTGGCCGTGAAGAACCGCCACCTGGCCGAGGTGCGCAGCGGCCTGCAAGAGGGCGAGCGGCTGGTGACGGGCGAGCGCCCCGCGCGCAGCGGGCCGCAAAGGTTCAAGCTGTGAGTGGGCCCGTGGATGCCACCCACAGTGCGGCCCCGCTGATCGAGCTGCGCGGCGTGCGCCGCCGCTACGGCGGGGGCGAGCAGCCCGAGGTGGAGGTGCTGCGCGGCGTGTCGCTGCGCATCCACGCGGGCGAGTTCGTGGCCATTGTGGGGGCGTCGGGCTCGGGCAAGTCCACGCTCATGAACCTGCTGGGCTGCCTGGACCGGCCCAGCAGCGGTCAGTACCTCTTTCAGGGGCAGGACGTGGCGGGCCTGGGCCCCGACGCATTGGCCTGGCTGCGGCGCGAGGCGTTTGGCTTTGTCTTCCAGGGCTACCACCTCATCCGCTCTGAATCTGCCCGCGAAAACGTGGAGGTGCCCGCCGTGTACGCGGGCCTGCCACGCAGCGAGCGGGCCCAGCGCGCCAGTGCGCTGCTCAGCCGCCTGGGCCTGGCGGGCAAGCAGCACCTGCGGCCCACGCAGCTCTCGGGCGGGCAGCAGCAGCGCGTGTCGATTGCGCGGGCGCTGATGAACGGCGGGCGCATCATCCTGGCCGACGAGCCCACGGGCGCGCTGGACACCCACAGCGGTGCCGAGGTGATGGCGCTGCTGCACGAGCTGGCCGACGCAGGCCACACCATCGTGCTCATCACCCACGACCGCGAGGTGGCTGCCCAGGCGCGCCGCGTCATCGAAATCCGCGACGGGCAGATCGTGGCCGACAGCGGTGCGCCTGCCCCAGTGCTGGGGTTTGAAGACAAATTGGCCTCTAGCGCCCAAGGAATAAGCGCTAGCAGCTATCAAAATAATAGTGAATCCGCCAGAGCAGGCGCGCTGTGGGCCGAGCTGGCCGAGGCCGCCCGAGGCGCATGGCGCGGCATGCGCATCCACCGCACGCGCACGGCGCTCACGCTGCTGGGCATCGTCATCGGGGTGGCTTCGGTCATTGTGATGATGGCGGTGGGCGAGGGCGCCAAGCAGCGCGTGGTGGAGCAGATGGGCGCCATGGGCACCACCATCATGTACCTGGGCACCACCCACCCGCGCGAGGGCGGGCCGCAGGGCGAGATCACCGCGCAAGACCTGGAGGCGCTGGCGCAGCTGCCCGACATCGGCACCGTCATGCCTGTCATTGGCGACCCCACGCCCGTGCGCTATGCCAACGTGGAGCGCCAGCTGTACGTGTTTGCCGCCAGCGAAGACATGCCCCGCGTGCACCACTGGCAGGTGGCCCAAGGCCGTTACTACACCGCGGCCGAAGACCGCGACATGGCTCCGCTGGTGGTGCTAGGGCACAAGGCCAGTGAGCAGTTCTTCCCCGACACGCCCAGCCCGCTGGGCCGCCACCTGCTCATCGGCAACGCGCCGTTCGAGGTGATTGGCGTGATGGCCGAGCGCGGAGCCGACTCGGGCGCGCAGAACTACGACGACATGGTGTTCATTCCTTACCAGGCGGGCCGCGCCCGCGTGTACCGTGCCCAGACCCAGCCCGACTACACCGTGGTGGCCGCCGCATCGGTGGCCCAGGTGCAGGCGGCCGAGCAGGCCATGCGCGCCTTGCTGCTGCAGCGCCACGGGCGCGAGGACTTTGCCATTGGCAACCCCGCCGCCAAGCTGCAGGCCGAGGCGCAGACGCGCAACGCCATGACGCTGATGCTGGGGCTCATCGCTGCCGTCTCGCTGGTGGTGGGCGGCATTGGCGTGATGAACGTGATGCTGATGACTGTGCGCGAACGCACGCGCGAAATCGGCATCCGCATGGCCACGGGTGCGCGCCAGGGCGACATCCTGCGCCAGTTCCTGACCGAGGCGGTGCTCGTCACGCTGGTGGGTGGGGGCTCGGGCGTGGCCATGGGGCTGCTGGTGGGGGCGGCCCTCATGGTGGCGGGTGTGCCCGCCATCTTCTCGGTCACGGCCATGGCGGGGGCGTTTGCTTGCGCCGTGGCCACGGGCCTGGTGTTTGGCTACATGCCCGCCCGCCGCGCTGCCGCGCTGGACCCGGTGGTCGCCCTGGCATCGGAGTGATGCGGGTGTCGCACAGCGTCTTGCAACTCCTGCGCCGGGCCGGGCAGCGGCCCACCGTGGCGCGCATCGCCATCCTGCAGGTGGTGCAGGCCGCGCCAGCGCCCAGCATCGGGGCGGACGATGCCTACCTGCGCCTGCTGGAGCGCGGCACCCGGGTGAGTCTGAGCACGGTGTACCGCACCTTCGCCCAACTGCAGTCGGCCGGGCTGCTGCAGGTGGTGCCCACGCCAACGCAGCACGGGGCCTCTGCCCCGGGGCGGGTGCGTGCCCTGTACCGGCTGGCCGAGGCGCTGGACGGCCGCCGCAGGCCGGGCAGCCCAGCCACAGAATGCCAGCCCCAGGTGTGACACATTGCCCGCCGGTTGCGCTGTCTGGCCCAGGCGAGAAGCAGAGCCCGGGCCCAGGAGCGCATCCCGTTCGCCATAAAAACAGTTTCTTACAACTCTGACGCAAGGCTTGCGGCGATGGGCTGCAAGCCCTGGCCATGCGGGTAAAACTGGTGCGCCAGCGCAACGTTGTGCCGTGTTGCGGGGCGGCCAGGGGCCCGTTTGCCAATCCGCCCCCTCGGCTTGGGCAACAATGTGCGGATACCGCCCGCCATGAACGACACGCGCTTCCCGCTTCCAGACTCTGAGGAGACCTCCAGCGAACTGGAGCGTCTGCGTGCCGCAGTACACCGGGCCGAACAGGCCGAGCGCCTGCAGCGCGCCCTGTTTGCCATCTCCGAGCTGTCCAGCTCCGATCTGGAAATGCCCCACATGCTGCAGCAGTTGCATGCCATCGTGGGCTCGCTCATGTACGCGCGCAACCTGTTCATGGCGTTGTACGACGAGGCCAGCGATAGCCTGGACTTCATCTACATGGTGGACGAAGCCACCCCCGACCTGCACCAAAGCGGCCAGCGCATAGCCATGGCCGACTACGCCCAGGCCCTGACCTGGTACCTGGTGCGCGACGGCCTGCCTCGGCGAGGCTCCATGCAGGCCCTGGCACAGCAGGTGCCCGGCCCCTTGTGGGCGCGCGGCGCCAATGCGCAGGACTGGCTGGGCGTGCCCCTGCGCGAGGGCAGCCACGTGCGCGGCGCCCTGGTGGTGCAAAGCTACGACGAGCCCGACCGCTATGGCCCGGAGGAGCAGGCGCTGCTGGAGTTCGTGGCCAGCCACGTGCTCACCGCCGTGCAGCGCAAGCAAAGCCAGCAGGCCCTGGAGCAGGCCGTGCAGGCGGGCACCGCCGAGCTGGCCCAGGCCAACCAGGCCCTGCTGGCCGAGGTGGCCCGCCGCCAGCGCGGCGAGCGGCTGCAGGCCGCCCTCTACCGCATTGCCGAGCGCGCCAACGACATGGGCAGCATGGACGATTTCTACCGCGCCGTGCATGACACCGTGGGCGACCTCATCAACGCCCGTAACTGCTACATCGCCCTGGTGTCGGAGGATGGGCAGCAGCTGCACTTTCCCTACTACGTGGACGAGCAGGGCGGCAAAGGCATCACCCGGCACATGGGCCGGGGGCTGACCGAATACGTGCTGCGCACCCGCAAGCCGCTGCTGGTGAGCCGGGCCGAGGCCGATGAACTCATCGCCCAGGGCATCTTCCAGACGGCCGGGCCGCGTGCCAACTCCTGGCTGGGCGTGCCGCTGGTGTGCGATGGGCGGGCGCTGGGCGTGATTGCCGTGCAAAGCTACCTGGCCGACGTGGCGTATTCCGACCGCGACCGGTTGCTGCTGAGCTTTGTCTCGCACCAGATCGCCAGCAGCCTGGTGCGCCGGCGCACCACCGAATCGCTGCAGCGGGCCAATGCCGAGCTGGCGCAGCGGGTGGCCGAGCGCACGGGCGAGCTGCAAGAGCAGATTGCTGTGCGCGAGCGGGTCGAGGCCCAGCTGCAGCACCAGGGGCTGCACGACGCCCTGACCGGCCTGCCCAACCGCAGCTATCTGCTGGAGCGCCTGACCTGGCTGCAGGCACGCCTGCAACGCCATGGGCACCGCCGCTTTGCGGTGATGTTTGTGGACGTGGACCGTTTCAAGCTCATCAACGAAAGCATGGGTCACCATGCGGGCGACGCGGTGCTGCAAGAAATTGGGCGGCGCCTGCTGGCCACGCTGGGCGACTCGGACATGATCGCCCGCGTGGGGGGCGACGAGTTCGCCGTGCTGTTGAGCGACGCCCAAACGCTGGAAGCCGCCATGCGCCTGGCGCGCCGCATGCTGCAGGTGCTGGACGAGCCCATGGTGGTGGAGGGCAAGCAGCTGTTTGCGTCCGTCAGCATCGGCATCATGATGTGCGACCAGCCCGCGGCCACCCCCACCGATTTGCTGCGCAATGCCGACACCGCCATGTACCGCGCGAAGGTCAATGGTCGGCGCCGGTTTGAGCTGTACGACGCGCACCTGCACAGCGATGCCCTGCGCGTGCTGACCATCGAGAACGCCCTGTGGTCGGCCCTCAAGCAGCACCAGTTTGTGCCGTACTTCCAGCCCATCGTGTCGCTCAAGGACGGGCAGGTGCTGGGCTATGAAGCCCTGGTGCGCTGGCAGCACCCGAGCGAGGGCCTGCTGGCCCCGGCCGACTTCTTGCAGGTGGCCGAAGACAGCGGCAGCATGGAAGCCATCGACTGGCAGATTTTTGCCGCCGCCAGCCAGGCCATTGCCGCCCAGACCGACTTCACCGGCTACCTGGGCCTGAACGTGGCACCGCGCCACTTCCGCAACCCGCACTTTTGCCAGCAGCTACTGGACATGCTGAAAGCTGCGGGCCTGCCGCCCTCGCGCCTGTGCCTGGAGATCACCGAAGGCGCACTCATCGACGACCCCGAGCGCACCTGCGACCTGCTCAACGAGCTGCGCAGCCACGGCATGTCGCTGGCGCTGGACGACTTTGGCACCGGCTACTCGTCGTTGGGGTACCTGCACCGTTTTCCGCTGCTCACGCTCAAGATCGACCGCAGCTTTGTCGCCCCCCTCACAGCCCCCCTCGCCAACCAGGGCAGCGCCAGTGCCGCCGTGGTGCGCGCCGTGGTGGCGCTGGCGGGCTCGCTGGGCCTGAGCGTGGTGGCCGAAGGCATCGAAACCCAGGCCCAGGCCGACGCCCTGTGCGCCCTGGGCTGCCACCTGGGCCAGGGCTTTCTGTTTGCCACGCCAGGGCCTTTGCCAGCGCCTTCGGTTTGAGCTCTGCCCTGGCTACCGCTGCCCCAAAAACTGCCCCGGCGGCTGCCCCACCGACTTGCGCACCATCGCGCTGAAGGCGCTGGGGCTGTAGCCCAGCTCCGCTGCAATCTGGCCCATGGGCATGCGGCCTGCGGCCAGCGACACTGCCTTGGCCAAGATCACCTGCTGGCGCCACTGGGTGAAGGTGCTGCCCAGCTCGGTGCGAAACAGCCGCGCCACGGTGCGCAGGCTGGCGCCGGTGTCTTGCGCCCAGGCTTCCAGTGTGGTGTGGCGGGTGGGGTCGGCCAGCACCGCCTCACACAGTTGGCGCAGGCGCTTGTCGTGCGGCAAGTCCACGCCCAGCCGCACCGGGGCTGCGCGGGCCAGTTCGTCGCACAGCAGGGCGCTCAGGTGGCGCTCGCGCAGCAGCGTGGCGGCATCGGGCGCGGCCCCATCGTCAGGGGTGGTGGGCATCTCACGCACCACGGCGCGCAGCAGGTCTGAGGCTTCCAGCACCCGACACTGGCGCCACGCAGCCTGCCCGTGTGGCGCAGTGCGCTCGCCCAAGGCCGCTGGGCCGCAGCGCCCGCGCGGTTGGTGAAAGTACAGCGTGCGCATTTCGGCGTCTTCCACCATCGTCACGGCATGCTCCATGCCCGGCGGTATCCACAGCGCGCGCGATGGCGGCACGATGTAGGTGCCCCGGTCCACCGTGAGCTGGATCACCCCGGTGGTGGAGATGGCCACCTGCGCCCACGGGTGGCTGTGCGGCATCACCCGCGTGTCGGCCCGCAGCTGGCGCACCTTGGCGCGCACCGGGCGCTGGGCCGTGGGCACAAACAGGTGCGGGGTCAGCGAATCGACATACGCCACCGGGCGCCGGGCGCGTGGGGCCCCTGTGGAGGCAGCGGTCACTGGCGATGCCGCGGCGGATGCGGGGGCTGCAATGGCTTCCATGGACGGCATTGGCATATTGGCGATAGAAGTTGACCGACTATCGTAAACCTGCCGAGCCCGGCTTGCCTAAGATCAATCCCCATGACTTCTGCATCTCCTGGCATCTCCTCCCCCAACGCAGTGCCGCTGCGGCAAGACGCGCGCACCATCGGCCTTGTCGGGCTGGCCCACGGCAGCTCGCACTTCTTTCACATGCTGCTGCCGCCGCTGTTCCCCTGGCTCATTGCCGAGTTCGGCTTCAGCTATTCCGAGCTGGGGCTGCTGGTGTCGGTGTTCTTCGTCATCTCGGGCGTGGGCCAGGCACTGTCGGGCTTCCTGGTCGATCGCATCGGCGCTCGGCCCATCATGTTCTTTGCACTGTCCAGCTTTGCCGCCGCAGGGTTGGTGGCGGGCACGGCCCAGGGCTATGTGGGGCTGGTGGTTGCGGCGGCCTTGGCCGGGCTGGGCAATGCGCCCTTCCACCCGGTGGACTTCACCATCTTGAACAAGCGTGTGTCCCCCAGCGCCTGGGCCACGGGTTTGCCGTGCACGGCATCAGCGGCAACCTGGGCTGGGCCATGGCGCCAGTGTTCATGGCGGGCATTGCCACGGCCACCGGCTCGTGGCGCACGGCCAGCCTGAGCGGTGCCGTGTTCGCACTGCTGGTGCTGACCATCATGGTCATCAACCGTGAAGCGCTGGACGACCGCAAGGGCGAATGGGCCCACCAGGCCAAGGGCGCGGGCGCCCAGGCAGCCAAGCCCGAGCATCCCATGGCTTTTCTGAAGCTGCCCTCGGTGTGGTTGTGCTTCTCGTTCTTCTTCTGGAGCACCTGCGCGCTCAGCGCCATCCAAAGTTTTGCCAGCCCCGCGCTGCAGTCCATGTACGGCCTGCCACTGAGCCTGACGGCCATGGTGGTCACCGGCTACATGCTGTGTGGCGCTGGCGGCATGGTGGTGGGCGGCTTTCTGGTGGGCCGCGTGCAGCGGCTGGAGAAGGTGATCTCGGTCTGCCTGCTGGGCTCTGCCGTGCTACTGGCGCTGGTGGGCACAGGGCTGTTGCCCGGCATCGCCGCACTGGCAGTGGCCTCCATTGCCGGCCTAGGCACCGGCCTGGCCGGCCCCTCGCGCGACATGCTCATCAAACGCGCCGCCCCTCCTGGAGCCACCGGCCGTGTCTACGGCACCGTGTACTCGGGCCTGGACCTGGGCTTTTGCCTGTCCGCCCCCGTGTTCGGCGCCATGCTGGACCACGGCATGACCTCGGGCATCTTCTTCGGCTCTGCCGCTACGCTGGCGCTGAGCGTGGTGTCTGCGGCGTTTGTGGGGGTGGGGCTGGCAGCACGCTTGGCGCGGCCTGCGGCTGTGGCGGCGGGGTGATCGGAGGGGCCTGGTTTGATGGCAAGCCCAGGCCTCTCTGCTGGTGAGGCTTCCTCCTGTTTGGGCGGCATTGCTGGCCCCGTGCAATGAGTGGCGAGGCTCCCAAAAGAATGCTCAATACCCAAGGTGAGTAGTGCACCGGTACCGGACACGCAAGTAACGCCACCAAGAGCCGCAGCCCTTGGTGGCGTTAGTTTTTACCGCCCCGTCAGGGGGTTCTAACGACTGCAGCGGTAAGCTTGCGGACGATAGGGAGGACTAGCAATAGGACCGGGAATGCGACGAGCCACGAAAGCATCCAAGCACCAGGCCATACGTTGAAGAACGTAGTCCCCCAACCGATACTTTTAAGTGTGCTTATCAATGACACCACGCAAGTCATAAGCACCGAGAGAATCAGCGGCATGACGATGCCTGCATATTGGGGAGGAAGCTTGCGGATGCCAAATAAGGATTGCGATTTCTGAGAGTTCATAAGTGCTCCATAAGCCGGTCAAACAAGGCGCCTTCTTTGCGTGGGCAAAGAGATCAACCCCGGCATGGGCCGGCAGAAGTGGCGCGTTGATTGACGTAAACGCTTACGGCTTGCTTCATATGAAGATCGCTGGCGTGATGCTAGCAGAGCCGCAAACTACTCGCGAGGAAAAATCTTCAGTATGGCCAGGGGGAGCAGGCTGACGGTGCGGGTCACGGACACATTGCAGACCGTGAAGCAGCCGGACTGCAAACGAATGCCCGCCGAGGGTTGGCTGTGCAATGCCGCTTTGGTGCACAGAATGTCCCTCCCCATGTATGCGTCTGCCAATGGGTTCATTCGTTCGCTGCGAAAGGTGCGGCGATCTTGGAAATGCACGGCTGTCCTGGCTGTGCGGCTCGACCACTCCAGCCACCCATAAAAAAGGCCTCATACGAGGCCTCTAGGTTCATCAAGTCACATCAATTCTCGTCCCGCGCCCGTGATTCGCGGGCCTTGCGGGCCCAGTAGCGGGACTTGGCGGCGTCGCGGGGCACGCCTTCGCCCTTGGCGTACATGACCGACAGGTTTTGCTGCGCATCGGCATCGCCTTGCTCGGCGGCCTTGGTGTACCAGTGCACGGCCTGCTTCTTGTCCTGGGCCACGCCCTCGCCGTCGTCGTAAGACACGGCCAGGTTGAATTGCGCGCGCGAGTGGCCTTGTGCTGCGGCTTTGCGGTACCAGGTTACGGCCTGCTTGTGGTCTTGTTCGACGCCTTCGCCGTCGTCGTAGGCCACGCCCAGGTTGTATTGGGCGTCAGAGTCGCCCTGGTCTGCGGCCTTGCGGTACCACTGCGCGGCGATCTTGTGGTCTTTGGCCACGCCTTCACCCTTGTCGTATGAGACGCCCAGGTTGTACTGGGCCTTGGCCAGCCCTTGGTTGGCGGCCTTGGTGTACCAGAAGACGGCCTGTTTGTAGTCTTGCGGCACGCCCTCGCCGTCGTCGTAAGACACGGCCAGGTGGTATTGCGCATCCGCGTGGCCCTGGTCTGCGGCCTTGCGGTACAGGGCTGCGGCCTTGACATGGTCTACTGGCACAGCGCGGCCAAAGTCATACATCAGGCCCAGGTGGAATTGGGCTTCGGCGTCGCCCGCCTGGGCGGCTGGCTGCAGTTCTTTCAGGGCCTGGGTGAACTGGCCCTTTTCGTAGGCGCGCACGCCCTCGGCGGTGCCAGCCCAGGCCGCACCGGTGAGCAATGCGGTGCCCAGGAAGGCGGCGCTGATCCAGCGAGACATGCGTGCGATGCGTGATGGTTGGTGTGTCATGGTGGTGGGCGGCGTGGCGCTCCTCGCGCGGCCGCTGGGTTGAATAAAAACAGATGGATGGGAGTTTGCCTGCGTTGACTGCCTGTAACACCCAGGTTGCCAATGGTTACATGCCGGGCGTGTGCATTTTTTGGCCGTTTGGCGATCTGGTCATTGGCCGCTCAGTGGGGTGGTGGCGTGCCTTTGGTGGGTGGGGTTGGGCTGTGCGAGGCCAGGGTGTTGAGCAGCCGGGTGAAGGTGGCCGTGGCGCCCACGTTGTCTTCGGCGCGGTACACCAGGGTCAGGGGCACATCGAGCTGGCTGCCCACGTCCAGCGGGCGGTAGGCGATGGCGTGGCGGTGCACGCCCAGCATGGACGATGGCACGACCGAAACCCCCGTGCCTGCGGCCACCAGGTTCAGGTTGGTGAGCATGCGCGGCACCTCGGCCACCACGCGGGGCTGCACGCCCTGGGCGGCGCACAGGGCCAGCAGGTTGGCGTACAGGCCGGGTGCCCCCGTGCGGCGCACCAGGATCAAGGGCTCGTCCTGCAGATCGGCCAGGCGCACGGGGGTGGGCTGGCCGCGCCGCTGGCGCAGCGCCAAGGGGTGGTCAATCGGTAGGGCGACCATGGCGGGCTCGTGCTGCAGGGTGTCGAACACCAGGCCGGGGGGGCGGTCTACCGGCACGCGCAGCAGGCCGCAGTGCAGGCGGCCCTGGGCCACGGCCTCGGTGATTTCGGCGGCGTTGGCTTCGCCAATGTCCAGCGCCAGGCCGGGGTGGCGCGCGCGGCATTCGCGCAGCGCATAGGGCGTGAACTCGTGCGCAGCGGCCGAGCTGGTGAAGGCAATGTCCAGCCGCCCGGTCTTGCCCTCGGCCAGCAGCTGCATGCGGCTTTGCAGGGCATCAAAATCGTGCAGCAGCCGGGTGGCATCGGCCTGCAGGGTGCGCCCTGCCTCGGTCAGCGTCACACCTTTGGCATGGCGTTTGAACAGGGGCAGGCCGATCTGGGTCTCCAGGCCCTTGATCTGCTGGCTCAGCGGGGGCTGGGCCATGCCCAGTGCTTCGGCCGCGCGGGTCATGTGGCCGGTCTGCGCCACGGCCAGGAAGTACCGCAGTTGGCGCAGGTCCATCAGTGCCGCTCCTGGTTGGCGCGGCGGCAGTGGGAGCGGGGCTGTGGTGTCATTGTCATATCAAAATCGTATCAGTTGCGGTGGTGTAGCCTATTTGACGTATGGAATGGCGCTTTCTACGATGCGTGGGCATCCAGCATCGGCACCCATACCTACAGGAGACACCACCATGCGCCACCCCTTTTTGCCCCCGTCTTTGCCCGGGCGGCTGGCCCTGGCGGGGCTGGCTGTGCTGGCAGCGGCCTGCGCGCCGCTGCCGCCGCAGGCCCCGGCAGCCCAGGCCAAGCTTCAAGCCCAGGCCCCTGAGGCCGCCCCCACGCCCACCGCGTGCCCCAAAGCCGTGGCATCGATTGCCCGCTGCCTTTCAGGCCAGGACTCTGCGGGGGCCTACTACCTCATCGCCCTGCCCAATCAGTGGAATGGGCACTTGGTGCTGCACGCCCACGGCGGCCCGGCGCTGGGCGCGCCCAAGCTGGAGCGGTCGGTGGAAGACCTGGAGCGCTGGGCCATCATGGTCAAGGCGGGCTATGCATGGGCGGGCAGCACCTTCCGCCAGGGCGGTGTGGAAGTGCGTGCCGCCGCCGAGGACACCGAACGCCTGCGCCAGATCTTTGTGACCCAGGTGGCGCAGCCCCAGCGCACCATCCTGCATGGGCAATCGTGGGGGGCCAGCGTGGCGGCGCGGGGGGCGGAGAGGTTCACCACCACGGCCCACGGCAAGCGCCCCTACGATGCCGTGCTGCTCACCAGCGGCGTGCTGGCCGGGGGCTCGCGCTCGTACGACTTCCGCACCGACTTGCGGGTGGTCTACCAGTACCTGTGCGGCAACCACCCCCGCCCCACGGAGGCCGCTTACCCGCTCAACATCGGTCTGCCTGCCGATGCCCACATGGCCCAGGCCGACCTGCAGGCGCGCGTCAACGAGTGCCTGGGGCTGGACAAGCCGCAGGCCGAGCGCAACGTCGAGCAGCAGCGCAAGGTGAAGCTCATCACCGACGTGGTCCGCATCCCGGCCAGCTCCATCCACAGCCACATGAACTGGGCCACCTTCCACTACCGCGATGTGGTGCAGCACCGCACCGGTGGCGCTAGCCCGTTTGGCAACCAGGGCGTGCGCTACAGCGGCTCGGGCGATGCCGCTGCGGACGCGGCCCTGAACGCGGGCGTGCTGCGCTACAGCGCCGACCCGGCCGCCGTCGCCCGCTTTGCGCAAGACACCGACCCCACCGGCCGCATCCCCGTGCCCGTGCTCACCGTCAAAGGCGTGAACGACCCCACTGCGTTTGTCGAGCTGGACTCGGTTTTCAAGGCCACCATGGACAAGGCGGGTACCAGTGGGCATCTGGTGCAAACCTTCACCCAGCACAGCGGCCACAGCTACCTGAGCGATCCGACCTATCCCACCCTGGTGGCAGCCTTGCTGCGCTGGGTGAACGA
Source organism: Acidovorax sp. 1608163 (assembly GCF_003669015.1). NCBI lineage: Bacteria > Pseudomonadati > Pseudomonadota > Betaproteobacteria > Burkholderiales > Comamonadaceae > Acidovorax > Acidovorax sp. 1608163. Next base: position 4,810,156 of record NZ_CP033069.1, on the reverse strand, counting down.
CGGCACCCAGCCCACCCCGGCCAGCATTGCCAGCCAGTGCCCGGCCTTCGAGGCGACCTTTGGCAAAGGCTGTGCCTTTTTGCCTGACTACCGCCCCGCCGCACTGAACACCCGCGTGCCAGACCGCGAACGGCCCTGAAGGCTGGGTGTGGCTGGGCGCGCGCGTGGGGCGTTGCGAATGAACCCGTTGCCTAGTCGTAGTGCATCACGCTGAACGTGACCCTGCGTGAAGCGCCATCGGTAGGGGCAATGGGGTGGGCGGGCACCACCTGCCGCAGCACCACCACCTCGGTGCGTTGCGGGTTGGCGTATTCCCAGTCTTGCAGCGTGGCGGTGTCGGTCGCCTCGTGCTTGAACGGCCCGGTGGGTTGCAGGCCCTTGGTCTGCAGATAGGCCTGCAGCCGGGCCAGGGTGGCGCTGGCTTGCTCGGGTGGCACTTGCAGTGTCACCATGCTCACCGGCTGCTTGGGTCCGTCGCCGGTGGATCCGTAGTACTCCGGCGCATCCCCATCCGCTGGCAGGGGCACGCCCCGCACCAGGGACGACAGGCCCAGGTAATAGTCCAGCGTCCCGGGCTCAGGGTGGTAGTCCTCATGCGACAACACCCACAGCATGCCCAGCGGCCATGCCAGCAGCGCCAGCAACAAGGCCGCGCCAAAACAGCGAGAGACAGTCAACCAGCGCATAAGGGTTTTAATAAAAATGGCCGTTAGCGCACGCAGTAAAAGCGCTAGCAGCTATTGAATGTATAGCATTTGCGCTCTGCGCCAGGGCCTGTACGCCCACCATCGCACCCTGCAAGAGTGCAATCCCCCAAGGGCGTGGCACGCGATGTGCTGCATAGTGCCCGGCACCGCCGTTCGCCGCGCCACGCGCGGTGCATCTCGCATTCATCCAGGGAGTTTTCCATGCCATTGCAGCGTTCTCTGAGGGCCGTCGCCGCCACCACCGTCACGGCCACGCTGTGGCTGTGCGCTACCCCCAGCGCTTGGGCCAAGCCGTTCAAATGGGCGGGCTCCAGCGACATCCAGACCATGGACATCCACTCGCAAAACAGCGCCCTGGGCAACGGCATCCACGCGGCGGTGTACGAGTCGCTGGTCATGTTCAACAGCCGCACTCTCAAGATCGAGCCCGTGCTCGCGCTGTCGTGGAAGGAAGTGACCCCCACGCAAGTGCGCTTCAAGCTGCGCCAGGGCGTGAAGTTCAGCGACGGCTCGGCCCTTACGGCCGAAGACGTGGTCTATTCGCTGCAACGCGCCATGGCCAAGACATCCACCTACGCCATCTACACCCAGGGCATGGACCGCGTGGCCAAGGTCGATGCCGACACCATCGACATCTTCTTGAAGAACCCCAACCCCGTGCTGCTCAACCAGCTGACCGAGCTGCGCGTGATGAGCCGGGCCTGGGCCGAAAAGCACCAGTCGCTCGAGCCCAAGGACATTAAGGGCAAGGAAGAAACCCACTCGCACCGCAACGCCATGGGCACCGGGCCCTTCACCCTCAAGGAATGGGTGCCCGACCAGCGCATCGCCTTCGCCACCAACCCCCACTGGTGGGGCGCAGGCAAGGCCGAAGGCAATGTCACCGAAATCACCTACACCCCCATCAAATCCGAAGCCACGCGCATTGCCGCGCTGCTCTCGGGCGAGGTGGACATGGTGCGCGACACCAGCATTCAGGACCTGGCCCGCGTCAAGGCCCACCCGAGTCTCAAGGTCATGGAGATGGTGGAAAACCGCACCGTGTACCTGGCTCTGGACCAGTTCCGCGACGAGCTGCCCGGCAGCAACATCAAGGGCAAAAACCCGCTCAAAGACCTGCGCGTGCGCAAGGCCCTGTACCAGGCCATCGACAGCGCCACGTTGCAGCGCGTGACAATGCGCGGCATGGCCAAGCCCACGGGGGCCATCGTCTCGCCCCTGGTCAACGGCTGGACCGAAGCCGTGGACAAGCGCCTGCCCTTTGATGCCGCTGCTGCCAAAGACCTGCTGGCCCAGGCGGGCTACAAAGACGGCTTTGAGGTGGACTTTGCCTGCAGCAACAACGCCATCGTGCAAGACGAGGAGCTGTGCCAGGCCATCACCTCCATGTGGGCGCGCGTGGGGGTCAAGGCCAAGCTGCGCACGCTGCCCGCCGTCACCTACTACCCCATGGTGCAGCGGCACGAGGCCAGCATCGCCATGCTCAGCTGGGGCGTGCCCACGTTTGACGCGCTCTACACCCTGCAGTCCCTGGCCCGCACCAAAACCACCGGGGGCGATGGCAACTACAACCTGGGCCGCTACAGCAACGAGCGCATGGACTATATCGTGGACCGCGTGAAGACTGAAACCGACCTGCCCGTGCGCAACCGCCTGCTCACCGAAGGCCTGCAACTGCACAACGACACCGTCGCCCATATCCCGCTGCACAACCAGATGCTGGCCTGGGCCATGAAGAAAAACATTGAACTGGTGCAGCGCACCGACAACCGCATCGACTGGCGGCTCGTCAAGGTGAACTGAGGCCTGGGCGCCGCAGCATTCGAGACTGGCGCGGCGCAGGCCAGTGTCCTCGCGCAAGGGCCACCCCGCCGCGCCGGGGACGCCCCCCTCCCGAAGGAGAGGGGGGAGGCGCCGAAGGCGACTCAGGGGTGTATTCATTTCATCGGCTGCAGCACGATGATGGCCATGCCCACCAGCGCCACCAGCACCCCGGCCACATCCCAGGCCGTGGGCCGGATGCCATCCACCGCCCACAGCCAGGCCAGTGCCACGCCAATGTAGACCCCCCCATACGCCGCATACACCCGGCCAGCGCCTGCGGTGTCGTGCAGCGTCAGCAGCCACGCAAACAGTGCCAGGCTGGCCGCAGCAGGCACCAGCAGCCACGCTGGCTTGCTCTGCTTGAGCCACAGCTAGGGCAGGTAGCAGCCGACGATTTCGGCCAGGGCGGTGAGGGTGAAGAGCAGCAGGGTTTTCATGCAGTGATCGGGAGGGGGCGATTCGGGCGGGTGCCGGTGGACGGCTGTCAGTGAGCGGGGGCCGTAGCGGCCAGCCACTCGCGCAGCGCCAGCTCGCCCTTGGGCGTGAACTGCACCACCCGCGAGGGCGTGCCTTGGGTGGCTGGTGCGCGGCGAGCCCAGCCGCCCTCCAGCAAGCGCTGCAGCAATGCGGCCCCCAGCGCACCGCCCAGGTGGTGGCGGCGCTCGCTCCAGTCCAGGCAGGGGCGGCACAGCATGCGCCGCTGTTGCTGCAGGGCGGCTGTGTCGATGCCCACCTGGGTGAACCAGTCCGTGCCTGCGGGCGTCAGGGCCACGCCATCCGGCGCAGGCTGCAACAGCCCTTGGCGCACCAGCGCTTCGTACAGCTGCACGCCCACCTCGCCCGCCAGGTGGTCGTAGCACATGCGGGCGCGGCGCAGGGCGGGCTCGCGCGGGCTGGAGCGCACACGCACCGCGCCAGAGCGGAAGGCCACATTCATCAGCGACTCCAGCAGCTGCGCTACATCGGCATTGGCCAGCCGAAAGTAACGGTGGCGGCCTTGCTGTTCGACCGCCAGAAGCCCGGCATCCAGCAGCTTGGCCAGGTGGGCGCTGATGGTCTGCTTGGTCACGCCTGCCACGGCGGCCAGCTCGGTGGCGGTGAGTGCGCGGTCGCTCATCAGCGCCGTGAGCACATCGGCCCGCGCTGTGTCTCCGATCAGTGCGGCAATGCGCGCAATGTGGGGTCCGTCTTTCATGGTTCGATCTTCAGCGAACCATTCATGCCCGTCAACCGTCTATCGTGCAGGGCCTACCCACTTCACCGCAATGCCGCCATGATCACCTGCTTCATCCGTTACGAAATCGATCCCTTCCAGCGCGAGGCGTTTGCCGAGTACGCCCGCCGTTGGGGGCAGATCATTCCCCGCTGCGGCGGCCACCTGCTGGGCTACTTTGTGCCGCACGAGGGCAGCAACTACGAGGCTTGGGGCTTGATTGGCTTTGACTCGCTGGCCGCGTACGAGGCCTACCGCGCCCGCTTGCGGGCCGACCCCGAGGGGCAAGCAAACTTTGCCATGGCCCAGCAACAGCGCATCATCCTGCGCGAAGAGCGCAGCTTCCCCCAGGTGGTGGAGGGCACCTTCAGCCTGCCCGCCCACGCCTGGGTGGAAGGAGCCCACGCATGATGGCCGTGATCTTTGAGGTACAGCCCGCCCCTGGCCAACGGGATGCGTACCTGCAAGCCGCCGCCGCGTTGCGCCCGCTGCTGGAACAAGTGGACGGCTTTATCTCCATCGAGCGCTTTGAAAGCCTGAGCGAGCCAGGCCGTTTGCTGTCGCTGTCCTTCTGGCGCGACGAAGCCGCCGTGGCCCGCTGGCGCCAGGTGGAGGCGCACCGGGACACGCAGCAGCGGGGCCGTGCCCATATCTTCAGCGACTACCGCTTGCGTGTGGCAGCGGTGGTGCGGGACTATGGCTTGAACGACCGGGCGCAGGTGCCGCTCGATTCGCGCGCTGTGCATGGATGAGCGCAGAGAGAGGTCATTGGCCTTCTGCCGCTGACGCCCGCGCCTCAGCGCTTTGCGCTGCTTGTGCCAGGCCCGCTTTGATTTGCTCGGCCTGGGCCGCCGCTTGCTTGGCTTGCGCTGCCTGCAGCTTGGTGGTGGTCACGGCCGTGGTGGCCACATCTGCGCCACAGCCTGCCAGCGCGATGCAGGCCAGCCCAAGGAAGGTGTTGCGTTGCCAATTCAAACGTTTCATAGGGATTTCCGAAAAGTGTTGAGGTTTAGCGACTTTTGAGTGGCAGACCTTGGATTTGAAATGCTATTTAATTTGTAGCGGTTGAAGTGCGATCGCCGGCGCGGTAGAGCATGCCCGAAACGAGGACCAAGCTCATGGTGGCTGTGGACGATACGAAGCTTGCCAGGGCAAGCCATGCGCAGGCGGAAAATCCTGCGAGGAAGTACAGCTGCGCTGCCGTGTGCTTGCGCTGAAGCACCACCACGGCAGCAATGTACGCGCCCAGCGCTGCAGCGGGCCAAGCGGCCCAGAGATTTCCAGAGAAGGTTCGAAATGCAGGCAGGGGATGGGACTGGGATTCATACCATGTTCCCCAAGCGGCGGCGAACACAAACAAGATGGCACTGAAGGCCGCAAGGAACTTTTCTGACTGTGAAAACAGCGGTTTCATTGGGGGCATGTTCATGTTGCGCGTGGTTGGATGTCTGTAGCAGTGACCAAGCCGTTCACCTCTTGGCAAGAAAGTACGCCACCAGCGCATTGGCATGCCCGTGGCCCATTTGGTGTTGCTCTTTCAGCAGGGCCACGTACTCCATGTGCTTGCGCTCGCCCGCATTGCTCAGAACATCCAGCCAGTGGGCAATCGGTTTGCCGTAAGTCTTTTCAATGGACGGAAAGTACGAAGCCGGTCCCTTGGTTTTCTCTTCAGCCATACAGACTCCTCCGGTGGGTTGGGGCATGCGACGTCGAAAGACGTAGTGTCACTGGTGCGCTTGTCTCCGACGGGCACGCCGATTCTCTCAGTCACTCTCCGTGCGTATCTCATGACCACCCTTGCAGGCCATGCTGAAGAACGGCAAGAGACGCACCACGGTATGGGCCAGCGCCTTGTTGGCTGCGCCGCCATGGCTGGCCAGCAGATCGATCAGCTCATGCAGCAGCGCACCGGCTTGCGCCGAGGAGAGGCGGGGGTCATCGTAGTACGCACTCCACAGCGCAGACAGCGCCGGAAAGCGCTGCCCATCCGCCTGAATCAGCGCGAAGATGAATTCCTCTTGGTGCCCAATGGCCTCATGCTGGCCGTTGGCGTACATGTCAAAGGGCATGGTGTTTCTTCGGAGCGCTGCGTTGGGGCAAGCGAGGTGCTGATTTTGCAATCAATATGGCATCTAGAGCTTGCAGATAAAGCGCTGATGGCTATCAATTAAATAGCAAAATTTGCGACGGCCGTGGCATCGCCACGCACCCTCACATCGCAAAAATCTTCCCAGGATTCAGGATGTTCTTCGGGTCCAGCGCGCGCTTGATGGCGCGCATCATGTCCACCGCGCCGGCGCCTGTCTCGTCCAGCAAGAAGCCCATTTTGTGGATGCCCACGCCGTGCTCACCCGTGCAGGTGCCGCCCATGCTCAGGGCCCGGGCGACCAGGGTGTGGTTCATGGCTTCGGCCTGAGTGCGTTCTTCGGCGCTGTTCGGGTCGATGAGGTAGCCGAAGTGGAAGTTGCCGTCGCCCACGTGGCCGACGAGGAAGTAGGGGATGCCGCTGGCTTCCACTTCGTCCACCGATTCAAGCAGGCAGTCGGCCAGGCGGCTGATGGGCACGCAGGTGTCGGTGCTGATGGCGCGGCAGCCGGGGCGGCTTTGCACGGCGGCAAAGTAGGCGTTGTGCCGCGCGGTCCACAGGCGGGTGCGTTCCTCGGGGGTGCTGGCCCATTCAAAGGCTTGGCCCCCAAACTCGTTGGCAATGTCTTGCACCATCTCGGCCTGCTCCTTCACGCTGGCGGGCGAGCCGTGGAACTCCATCAGCAGCATGGGCTCTTCGCGCAGGCCCAGCTTGCTGTGGGCGTTGACCATGCGCACGGTGTGGCGGTCGATCAGCTCCACGCGGGCAATGGGCACGCCCAGCTGGATGGTCTGGATGGTGGTGCGCACAGCCGCTTCGATGCTGGGGAAGGAGCAGATGGCGGCGCTCACGGCCTCGGGCAGGGGGTACAGGCGCACGGTGATCTCGGTCATGATGCCCAGCGTGCCTTCGCTGCCCACCATCAGGCGGGTGAGGTCGTAGCCCGCGCTGCTCTTTTTGGCGCGGGTGCCGGTGTGGATGACTTCGCCGCTGGCGGTGACCACTTGCAGCGCCAGCACGTTCTCGCGCATGGTGCCGTAGCGCACGGCGTTGGTGCCGCTGGCGCGGGTGGCCGCCATGCCGCCAATGCTGGCGTCGGCGCCAGGGTCGATGGGGAAGAACAGGCCCGTGTCCTTGATGGCCTCATTGAGCTGCTTGCGGGTGATGCCGGGCTGCACGGTCACCGTGAGGTCTTCGGCGTTGATGCTCAGCACGCGGTTCATGCGGCTCACGTCGATGCTGACGCCGCCCTGCACGGCCAGCAGATGGCCTTCGAGCGACGAGCCTGCGCCGTAGGCAATCACGGGCACTTCGTACTGGCTGGCCAGCTTCACCGCGTCGGCCACGTCCTGCGTGCTTTCCGCAAACACCACGGCGCTAGGGGGCGGGGCCTGCAGCGAGCCCTCGTCACGCCCGTGCTGCTCGCGCACGGCCTGGGCCAGCGAGCATTGCGCGCCAAAGTGGGTTTGCAGGGCGTCGATGAGTGCCTGGGGCACATCGCGCAGGGCAATGGCGGGCAGCAGGTGGGCGGCAGCGGTGGGGGCGTTCATGGGCGGGTCTCCTGGGTGGGCCGAAAAGAATACCACCGGCGCCCGCCGCCTGCCACCGATGGCCTGCGTGGCAGGGGTTGAGCGGCGCTTAACTGACCAGCGAGTTCGCCAGCAGGGCGTAGCCGCCTTGCTCTTGCAGCGCGCTGATGTTGGGGTACGAGCCGCTGCTGCGCGGCACCACGATCAGCGTGACCACCGAGGTGCTGCCCAGCGTGATCTGGCTGGTGAAGTCAAACAGCACATTGCTCTGGTCATCCTTGCTGGTCAGCCGCACGCGGTAAAGGCCGGACGACACCGAGACAAAGTCGCTGATGTCGCCGTATTCCGTGACCGTGGCGGTGGGGCTCAGCCCGCTCAAGCTGCTGGTGTTGGTGAGGTACAGGTCCAGGCCGCTCAGGCTTTCGCAGGCGTGGAACACGCGCACCTTGGTCTTGCTGCTGTCTGCGCTGCTGTTGGATTCGGCGAAGAACTTGAACTTGAGGCTGTTGGCCAGTGAGCCGTAGGCCAGCAAGCTGGTGTAGGTGTCTTCTTCCAGCGTGCGGGTTTCGGTGAGCTTGGCGCTGGAGCCTCCAGCGGCGTACAGCGCGATCTGGGTGCTGTCGGCTTCTACGGCATACCAGGCAGAGATGTTGCCCCCGTTGCTCAGCGAAGCGGCCACGCGCTCGCCTGCGGCGTAGAAGTCGGCCTGGGTGTAATCCACCGTGGCGTTGATGAAGCGCAGCTGGGCTTCGCTGCCCAGCCCGCCGCAGCCGGTCAGGGCCAGCGCGCTGCCCGCGCCCACAAGGCCCAGGGCCGATGCCAGCACGCTGCGGCGGGTGGGGGGCAGGTGGGCGGTGAATGCCGAGCGAGGGGAGCGGTGGGACACAGGATTTCCTTGTAGTGGTCGGTAAAGCGACGAGGCTACGAAGCCGCCTGCAGGTCCACATGTGCCGGGGGTAAAGATAGCCCGCCGCACAGTAAAGAAAGTTGAAGCAGTGCCCCACACCTGTGGCGGGCTGCACCGCCTTGGCGCTGGCGTGTGCACCAGTGTTGGCGCTGTTGCCTTGCGCCTTGCGTTGAACTGGTGCGGTCGGGGCGTGGAGACCCCTCGCCAGGGCCCGTGTGCACGAAACAGGTGCGCCACCGTGGTGCATCGGTCTTGTATACCAGTTGGCACAGAACCTGCGTAGGTTGGGTCAATGACCACCGCCACCGACATCAGCAACCGCATCATGGAAGCCGTGATGGCCCAGAAGCTCGCCCCCGGCTCGCGCCTGGGTGAGCAGCAACTGGCCATGCTGTTTGACTGCAGCCGCACCATCGTGCGCGAGGCGCTGACGCGGCTGTCCACGCGCGGCATCGTCACGGTGAGTGCGCGGCGTGGCTGGTATGTGGTGGAGCCCTCGCAAGACGAGGCCCGCGAAGCGTTTGAGGCCCGGCGCGTGATCGAGCTGGGCTTGCTGCACCAGCTCAAAGCCCGCGCGGTGGACCCGGGCGCGCTGCGCCAGCTCAAGAACCACCTGGCGCGCGAAAAGGCCGCCCTGGCGGGCAGCGATGTGGGCATGCGCACCTACTTGCTGGGCGACTTTCATGTGTGCCTGGCCGAATGCCTGGGCAATGCGCTGCTGGCCGACACGCTGCGCGACTACACCGCCCGCACCACGCTCATCGCCATGCTCTACCAGTCTTCGCACGATGCGGCCCAAAGCTGTGCGGACCATGTGCGCATCGTCGAGGCGCTGGAGGCGGGCGACATCGACCGCGCCGAGACCCTGATGGCCGACCACATCGGCACCGTGCAGGCGGCGCTGCGCCTGCAAGCCCAGACCGACCCCCTGGCCGGGTTGCGCGACGCGCTGGCCCCGGTGGCCAAGACCCCGCCGCAAGCCGCCAAAAGGCGGCCCGCTGCGCGCAAAGCCATTGCATCCACCTCTCCCACATCTTCCACCCCCTCACCGTCCGACGACGGGTCTGCCTACCTAGGAGCCTTGCTATGACCGCCTTGATGAGTTCCCGTACCTCTTCCTTTGCTGCCGCTGCGGACAGCCACCGCACCCGCCGCACGGCACTGGCCCTGCTGGCCGCAGCGGGCTTTGTGGCAGCCCTGGCGGCACCTGCGGCGCACGCCCAGAGCGCGCTCGACAACATCCTCAAGGCCAAAGAGATCAAGATCGCCATCCCCACCGACTACCCGCCCTACGGCTTTGTCGGCACCGACCTCAAGCCCCAGGGCCTGGATGTGGAAATGGCCAACTACATTGGCACCAAGCTGGGCGTGAAGGTGGAGCTGATCCCGGTGACCAGCGCCAACCGCATTCCTTACCTGCAAACGCAAAAGGCCGACCTCGTGATCTCCACCCTGGGCAAGAACGCCGAGCGTGAGAAGGTGATCGACTTCACTGCCGCCTACGCCCCGTTCTTCCAGGCTGTGTTTGCCAGCAAGAGCCTGAACATCAAGAGCTTTGCCGACCTGACCGGCAAGAGCGTGGCCGTGACGCGCGGCGCCATGGAAGACCAGGAGCTGGCCAAGGTGGCCCCCGCCGGTGTGGACGTGAAGCGCTTTGAAGACCATGCCGCCAGCATCTCGGCCTTTGTATCGGGCCAGACGCAGGCCATTGCGACCAGCGCCTCCACCGCAGGCACCATCATGGTGAAGAACCCACAGCTGCAGACCGAATACAAGCTGCTGCTCAAAGACAGCCCCAACTTCATTGGCGTGGCCAAGGGCGAAGACAAGTTGCGCACCCGCGTGAACGAAATCATTGCCGACGCCAAGAAGGCGGGCGACCTGGACAAGCTGTCGAGCAAGTGGCTGGGCCGCCCTGCGGGCGATCTGCCCCAATAAGCACTCAAGACCGCTCTCTTCCTTTGCACAGGGCTGCGGCGTGACAAGCGCCGCAGGGTTTGCCCACCATGCTGATTCAACTCGACTTTTCTGCCGTGCTGGCCGCGTGGCCGCTGCTGGTGCGGGGCGTGGTGTGGACCATTGCCCTCACCATCGTCGGCACCGTACTGGGCCTGTTGCTGGGCACCGCCTGTGCCTGGGCACGGGCGCGCAACCTGGGGCACCGGCCGGCACCCCTGCGCTGGGCTGTGGCCAGCTATGTGGAGCTGGTGCGCAACACGCCCTTCATCGTGCAGTTGTTCTTCCTGTTCTTTGGCCTGCCGGCGCTGGGACTCAAGCTCTCGCCCGAGTTCGCTTCCGTGCTGGCCATGGTGGTCAACCTGGGGGCCTATTCGTCCGAGATCATCCGCGCAGGCATTGAGGCCACGCCACGCGGCCAGATCGAAGCCGCGCACAGCCTGGCGCTGACGCCGGGGCAGACCTTTCGCCGCGTGGTGCTGCCGCCCGCGCTGCAAAAGGTGTGGCCTGCCATGGTCAGCCAGATCATCATCGTGATGCTGGGTTCTGCCGTGTGCGGGCAAATCTCCACGCCCGAGCTGAGCTATGCGGCCAACCTGATTTCGAGCAACACCTTCCGTGCGTTCGAGGCCTTCATCCTGGCCACGCTGGTGTACCTGGCGCTGTCCATGCTCACCCGCCGCCTGCTGATGTGGGTGGGTGCACGTTTCTTGATCGGGAGGTAAGCAGCCATGGTCGAGTTCTCTCTTTGGGACATCCTGCGCAACCTGCTTATGGCAGCGCGCTGGACGGTCTCTCTCTCCCTTATCGCCTTCATCGGCGGCGGCCTGGTGGGCCTGCTGCTGCTGGTGGCGCGCTTGTCCAAGGTGCGCGGAATGGATCGCGCCGTGGGTGCGTATGTGCAGGTGTTTCAGGGCACGCCGCTGCTCATGCAGCTGTTCCTGGCGTACTTCGGCATTGCGCTGTTTGGCATCAAGACCTCGCCGTGGACGGCAGCGGCCGTGGCGCTCACGCTGTACACCAGCGCCTACCTCACCGAGATCTGGCGCGGCTGCGTGTCCTCCATCCCTAAGGGGCAGTGGGAGGCGGCGCAGAGCCTGGCGCTTAACTTTGCCGAGCAGTTGCGCCATGTGGTGCTGCCGCAGGCACTGCGCATTGCGGTGCCACCCACGGTGGGCTTTTTGGTGCAGGTCATCAAGGGCACGGCGCTGGCCTCGGTCATCGGCTTTGTCGAGCTGACCAAGGCGGGCAGCATGATCTCCAACGCCACCTACCAACCGTTTCTCGTCTACGCCTGCGTGGCGTTGCTCTACTTTGCCCTGTGCTTCCCCGTGAGCCTGGTGGCGCAATCGCTTGAAAGGAAACTCCATGGCCACCGCCGCTGAAGCCACCGCTACCTTCGCCACCCCCGTGCATCCACACGACGGCATCCTCGTTGGCCCACCCCCCATCGTTGACATCACCGCGCTGCGCAAGTCCTACGGCACCAACGAGGTGCTCAAAGGCATCGACCTGAAGGTGGCGCGGGGCGAGGTGATTGCCATCATCGGCAAAAGCGGCTCGGGCAAGAGCACGCTGCTGCGCTGCGTGAATGGGCTCGAGCAGTTTCAGGAAGGCGCTTTGAGCGTGAACGGCAAGAAGCTGCTGCACGACAACCCCGCTGCCATGCGCGAACTGCGCCAGCAGGTGGGCATGATCTTTCAGGGCTTCAACCTGTTCCCGCACCTCTCGGTGGGCCGCAACGTGATGTTGGCCCCCACGCTGGTCAAGGCCCGCAGCCCCAAAGACGCAGAGGTGCAGGCGCGCAAGCTGCTTGAACGCGTGGGCCTGGCCGAAAAGTTCGATGCCATGCCCGACCAGCTCTCGGGCGGGCAGCAGCAACGCGTGGCCATTGCCCGCGCGCTGGCCATGGAGCCGCAGGTGCTGTTGTGCGACGAGATCACCTCGGCGCTGGACCCTGAGCTGGTGGGTGAGGTGCTGCGCGTGGTCGAGTCGCTGGCGCAGGAAGGTATGACGCTGATGATGGTCACGCATGAGATGGCGTTTGCCCGCAAGGTGAGCGACCGCGTGATCTTCATGCACCAAGGCCGGGTGCATGAGATGGGCACCCCCGCGCAGTTGTTTGGCAGCCCGCAAACGCCGGAGCTGCAGCAATTTTTGTCGTCGTTGCACGACTGAGATCGATCCCAAAAAAAGCAGCGGCTGGGCGCAACCATGCCGCCAAAAAAAGAGCCCGGAGCGTCCACCACCGCCCGGGCTCTCGTGGGGTGGGCGCGGCGGGGGCCGCACCGCAGGGCGTTATGACTTCACGCCTGCTTCAAATTCTTCGCGTGACAGCATCTGGTCCTTGTTCTTGTCCAGCGCCTGGAAGCGGTTGCCAATGGCGGGCAGCGTGGCCGCTTCCTGCGGGCTGAGCATGCCGTCGTGGTTGGCATCGGCGCGCAGAAAGGCTGCGTCGCTGCTGGTGCCAGCACTGCCACCGCCAAAGGTGGCCTGGCCTGCGGTGGGTGTGGCGTTGGCTGGGCCCACCACGGTTTTGGAGGGCGCCGTGCCTGTGCTGCTGGCGCCGCTTTGTGCATGCACCGCACCGGCCGTGCCCAGCGTCAAGGCTGCAAACAGCACCACGCTGCTGGCTTCAAAGTGCCGGGTCCAGCCAGTGGCCGTGGCGCGGCTGGCCGGGCTTGTGGGGCTGGTGGTGTGGGGTGCAAGTTGTTGCTTGGTCTTCATGGATGCAGTGCTCCGTAAAGTTGAACAGGGTTGCATTGCACCCCAGCAGGGCCATGCAGGCCAGCACTTTTGCCTGCTGTTGCCTGGTCCAACATTTTTCAGCGCCGTGTAACGGCGCAGCCACCTGCCGTCCGCGCATCTGCACGGTGCGGTGCAGTGCACAGCGCACCGTTTCAAATAGAAATACCTTGTAGCGCTCAATAAATAAGCGCTGGCAGCTATTGTTTTGATAGCGTATTGAGAGAGGCCGAATCGCACGGCGCACCGGGCACAATCGGGCCTTCGTTGATCCAACCCACCCCAGGTCCCGCCCATGGCCCAAGCTTCCAAAGCCCTTCCCGTCATCACCGCCCTGGCCGTGCTGGTCGCAGCCGCAGCGCTGTTCAATCCCTCGGCCGAGCGGCACCGCCAGCAGATCCAGGCGTCTGTGGCCGAGCGCAGTCCGCTGGCGGGCGTGCTGGGCGTAGGCGCGCTGGCTGCGTTTGTGTCCAACTACCACTCGGTGGGCGTGGCCTCGTACACCAGCATCCGGGGGCGCACCGTGTCGGTGGGCTTCATGGGCATGGTCTTTGTGCTCGACTCGCACAAAGACCTTTGAACAGGCTCTCAGACACCACAGGAGACATCGCATGGGAAACCGCCTCACCGAAATCGCCACCCGCACCGGGGACGCTGGCACCACGGGCCTGGGTAACAACCAGCGCGTGTCCAAGAACAGCCTGCGCATCCACGCCATGGGCGATGTGGACGAGCTGAACTCGCACATTGGCCTGCTGCTGTGCGAGCGCCTGCCTGACGGCGTGCGTGCGCTGTTGGTGGAGATCCAGCACCAGCTGTTCAATCTGGGTGGTGAGCTGTCCATTCCCGGCTTTGAACTGCTCAAGGCCGAGGCCGTGCTCGCGCTGGACGAGGCCTTGGCCGAGCACAACGCAGTCCTGCCGCGCCTGCAGGAATTCATCCTGCCCGCTGGCACCCGCGCAGCAGCCCAGGCCCATGTGTGCCGCACCGTGGCCCGCCGTGCCGAGCGCGTGGTGGTGGCGCTGGGCAACGAAGAAGCCATCAACGATGCACCCCGCCAGTACCTCAACCGCCTCTCCGACCTGATGTTCGTGCTCGCCCGCGTGCTCAACCGCATGGATGGCGGGGACGACGTGTATTGGAAAAGCGAGCGCTTGGCGCGCCAAGAGGGCGCTTAGCCATCGGTTCGCCGCTCTGCGACTTTTCTGTTTCTCGGTTTCCTCGTACCACGCGTTCCTTTTGTCATGAAAATTTCTGCTGGGTTTCGATCTTCCATTGCCGCATGTGCCCTGATGTTGACGGGATGTCTCGTTCCCGAAAAGTTTGCAGCCAGTGTGGATGTGCAATCGGACGGTGGCTACACGTTCCGATACTCGGGCACGGCCGTGCATGCATTGGCTGCTGCCGAGATCAAGAAGGCAGGCCGTTTGACCGAGAAGGACCAGGCGGGCCTCAAAGCAGAGGCTGAAAAACTCTCTGGCCACCCTGGCTTTCGCAAAGCGACCTACAAGGGCGATGGGCGCTACGAGTTGGAAATTGACAGCCCCAAAAAAGCCAGGCCAGCCGCTGGACATGCTCAGCATTTTTTCGGTGTGCACCGACAAAGACGGGGTGATGACCATCGCCTCGAAGGAAATCAAGGACAAAGAAAAGCGTGAACTCGAACAGCTCGGTATCACGGTGAACGGAACACTGCAGGTCAACCTTCCCAAGAACGCTGAAGTCATCTCGCACAACGCGACTTCAACGCCCACGCTGGGGTTTGGCTCGTACGCTTGGAAGATTGGCCGTGTGGACCAGAGGCCGCAGATGACGGTTCGGTTCAAGCGGTGACGCAGACTTCTACCCCAGCCATGGACAACCACCGCACACCAGCCCGATGGACCAATGAGGAGCATCTGTTTTCCGGCAAGACCGGTTGGCTCGGAGTGGCCTTGCCGTGCGCCATGGTGGCGCTGGGCATCTATGGGGAGTCTCCAGGCCTGGGTGGACTGGGCGCTGCAGTGTTGCTGGTTCAGGCGCTTGGATACCGGAAGTGGTTGGCAGACGGTGCCTTGGTAGCGGCTGCGCAAGCTTCCACGGACTGGATACCGGCACGGTTAGACCATGAGCAGTCTTCGGACGGATGGGGATGGAAGCTGGACGTGTCTCTGCCCAACGGGACGGCGGTGTGGATGTTGAAATCGACCGGTGATTTCAGAAAAGAGCTTCCGCTGTCCGTGGAGGTCTGTGATCTGGGGAACGACGTGGTGGTGATTCGCTGCGAAGACCGGTGGGTGCTGACCCGGGTGGAGTCTCGGGGGTAGCGCTTCTCGGTGCGCATCAATGGGCGGCTGGCCGTGCCTTGCACGCGGCCTTGATCAATCGCATGTAAGGCTGGCCCGGCACGTCTTTGAACAGCACGGGAGCCTGGCCTTCCTCGTAATTTTCCTTGCCAATGGTCGGCCCCTGCCATTGGGGCCCTGCATGGTACGAAAGCCAGAGATACCACGCCTTTTGTGCCGTGCAATCCACACTGACTTTGGCCACGTAAGAGCGGTATTTTTGTCCTCGAAACGAAGTGCGCTGGTGGCTGCGTGATACACGCAAATCCAGCAGCACGCGCTCACCCAGGGCCGTGGGGGCGGGAAGCACTTCGATCAGTTCCCCGTTTTTTTCGCCGGGGTCTCCCAGCACGGCGAACCAAGGCTCTGCCGACGCCGCCACGGGAGCTGCCAATAGCAACAGGACCGAGCCAAGGATCAGAAAGCGGAACACCACATTGCCTTTGGTGGAGTGCGTCACGCAGGCTAAGACGGATGGGAGGCGTGAGCGAGGTGGTGGATCGTAACGGATGGAGGTCTGCCTTCGAAAACCAGCTCTGGCGACAGGGAGGTCCGCCCACCTTTTGTTGGCAAAAGGCGGGTCCGCCAGGGCGCCGACACACTTCTTTACATCATGTTCATCGGTGTATTGAATCCAAAAAGTTCCCTTTGATTGTTTCAATTTCATGAACATTTCGTTCCATGAAGAGGCATTTATCTCCGTGGAAACCCTAGATACAGTTCATCCCATCGATGAGCGACGCGTTCAACTGGCGCTCACCGACGCAGGTTGCACTGGCCTCCGCCCTCTGGGTGGTCTCCTCTGGCCCGCATCTGACTGTTGATCTGAAAGGTATGACCATGAAGAAGAACTATCGCACTCTCGCCGCCCTGTCCGTTCTGGCCCTGAGCTCCTGGGCTGCCCAAGCGCAATCGGTGGGCGCTTTTGGTGAAGGCTCCAACTATCCCGCTGCCGCATCGGCCCAAGGCACGCTGACCCGCGCCGCCGTGGCTGCCGATCTGGCCGCCGCCCGCGCCAACGGCACGATGCCGCACGATGCCGAAGGCTCTGACGTTGCTTACAGCGACGCTTCTGCGCACGGTTCCCGCAACCGCGCTGATGTGCGTGCCGAAGCGATTGCCGCTGCCCGCGCCCATCAAACCGACCGCGGCGAGTTCTGATCGAACGGCGCTGCCCCGAGAGGGCCCCCAAAAAAAGCCCGCAAGGCCTGCCTTGCGGGCTTTTGCGTTTGGGGGATGTATTGGCATGGAGTCGTGATGGCGACAAGCCTTTTGGAAACCTCTGGGCTCATCATCGTGCACCGGGCACCCATGGCCTCAGTCGGCCTGCTTCTCAAGTCAATGCGCGCAATAGAGGCAATAGCGATGGCTGTGCCTTGCGACCGGCAGTCCTCGTCAATCTGCGGCGCGGAATGACTGCTCGATTTGCGCCGAGGCTCCCGGGTGCGAGCCTGGCAACAGGCTCAGCCCTTGGGCGCCAACACGGCCATGGTGATGCGGGAGACGCAGGTCAGCTCGCCCGCGTCGTTGACCATGTCAATCTGCCAAACCTGCGTGGTGCGGCCAATGTGCACTGGCCGTGCCGTGCCGGTGACCCAGCCGCTGGTGGCTGCGCGCAGGTGGTTGGCGTTGATGTCCAGCCCCACGGCACGGTGGCCTTCGGGGCTGGCGTAGTAGGCGCCCAGCGAGCCCAGGGTCTCGGCCAGCACCACGCTCACGCCGCCGTGCAGCAGGCCAAACGGCTGGCGAGTGCGCTCGTCCACGGGCACGCGGCCACGCACGAAGTCGTCGCCCACTTCTGTCAGCTCAATGCCCAGGTGGCTGGTGGCGGTATTGGCGCTGGTGTCGTTCAGGCTTTGGACGGAGATGGGCTTTTTCCAGATGGACATGGGTGCGGGTTCCTGTCGGTGCATGAGGGATGTGCGAATGAGGCTGCACGGTGCTTGCAGAGACAGCCTAAGGGTTGATTCTCTGGCGCTCGCGCAAGCCACCGCATAGATTGCCATGTTGCCCTGTGTTTGGGGCACTGGTGGCGGCAGGTCGGCCGCGTGCCATTGTGGTCAATTCTCAGGAGTCCGTGTTCTATGCTGCGTCGCCAATTTGTCACCCATGCCCCTCGTCTGGTTGCTGCCCTGGCAGCCCCTGCACTGGTGCGCAATGTGTTTGCGCAAGAGGGCGGCATCAGCAGCAAGAGTCTGACGATTGGCTGCTCGGCTGCGCTCACCGGCCCGTTGGCAGGCTTTGGGCAAGACATCAAACTCGGCGCCGAAGCCGCGCTGGCGCAGATCAACGCGCGTGGCGGCATCCATGGCCGCGCGGTGCAATTGCAGGTGGTGGACGATGGCTATGTGCCCCAGCGCACCACCGAGAACATCCAGCAAATCATCAGCCAGGGCAGTGCGTTTGCACTGATGTCCTGTGTGGGCACGCCCAACAACGCAGGCATCCTGCCTTTGATCGACGAAGCGGGCATTCCGTATGTTGCGCCTTTCACCGGGGCATCGTCGCTGCGCAAGGGCTCACGCAACGTGTTCCATGTGCGGGCCAGCTACACCGACGAAGTGCGCCGCCTGGTGCAACGCCTGGCGGGCATGGGGCTCAAGGACATCGGCATCGTGAACCTGGACAACGCTTATGGGCGCGAAATGCTGGAAGACTCCACGCGCTTTTTGGCAGAGCAGGGCCTCAAGCCACTCGTGCAGGCGGCTCTGGCCACCGATGGCAAGAACCTGAGCGATGTGCTGGCCAAGGTAGGCCAGGCGCGCCCGGCGGCGGTGCTGTTGGCTACGGCAGGTTCAGCATCGGTCGAGCTGGTGCGTGGGCTGAAAAAGAACCTGCCCGGCGTGCTGATGGCGGGCCTGAGTGTGACCCTGACGAGCGATGGCCTCAAACAACTGGGCGATGCGGGCAGCGGTTTGGCGGTCACCATGGTGATGCCTGACCCCAACCGCGCAAAGACAGCGCTGGTGCGCGACTACCAGGCCGCCATGCGTGCCAAGGGTGTGCAAGAGTTCAACCTGGGCACGTTGGAGGCCTACGTCAACACGCGCGTGCTGGCCGAAGGCCTGGAGCGTGCCGGCGCCGACCCTACCCGCAGCAAGCTGCGCACCGCGCTGGCGGGCATTCGCAACCTGGACCTGGGGGGGCTCACCATCGACTACGGTGGCCAGGCCCCTTACGTGGGCTCCCGGTTTGTCGATATGGGCGTGCTCAACGGCACAGGCCGTTTTGTCGGCTGATACTGCCTGGCAGCGCGCCTACGCCCGTTGCGGGGCTGGATCAGCCGACCACGCGGCCGTTGGCGCCCAGGATGCCCAGGTCCACAAAGCGCGAGCCCACGTAGGGTGCGCCGCCGCTGAAGTCCACCGTCATGCCTCCCATGTCGTGGCTGCGCAGGCTCGCCAAGGCAGAGCGCAGCTTGCCACGGGTCAGCTCGCGGCCTGCGCGCTCCAGGCCTTCGGCCAGCACGCGGGCGTTGACATAGCCTTCAAAGCTGCGGGCTGAGAATTCCTGGAAGCCCGCAGCGCGCATGGCCTTTTGGTACTCACGCACCAGTGCCACGCTGGTGCGGCCTGAGTCGGGCAACACCATTGACAGGGCCAGGCCTGCCGTCTTGCCACCCAACTGGCGCAGGTTGTCACCGCTCAAGGCCACGCTGGTGGCGGCCAGTGGGGTGCTGGGCGATACCTTCTTGAATTCATTGACCAGTGCCGCCGTCACGTCACCGGCCGTGCCCAGCAGCACGGCCATGGGCTTGGCCGCCACGGCCTGGCCCACCACACTCTCAACGCCCTTGCCCTCTGCATCCAGCTTGAACGCCTTGGGCGCCGTCGTCTGGCCGATGGACTTGAGGGCCGCCGTCACATCGGCCAGAAACTCGCGGCCGAAGACGGTGTCCTGGTACACGATGGCCAAGTCGGTGATGCCCATGGAAAAGAGCTTTTGCGTCAGGCGCTGGGCTTCGTCCGAATAGCTGGCACGCACATGGAACACCGAGCGGTGCTCGGCCTTGCGCAGCGACGTGGCCCCGCTTTGGGGGGCGACATAGGGGATCTGGGCTTCGTCCACCAGGGGCAGGATGCGCTGGTTGTTGGGGGTTCCCATGCAAGAGATCAGCGCGACGGTATTGGCGTCGGCAATCAGCTTGCGGGCATTGTCTTCAGAGCGTTTGGCGTCGTAGCCATCGTCCAGTGCCACCAGCTTGATCTCGCGGCCATTGATGCCCTTGGCATTGACCTGCGCCAGACCGGCATCCAGACCTTGCTTGAGTTCGCGGGCCAGGCTGGCCAAGGGGCCTGTCAGGCCCAGGGAACAACCGATGGACACGGTCTTGCTGTCCATGGGGTCTTGCACGCCCACCGCACGCGAGGCGGTGGCAAAGAGAAGGCCTGCGCTGGTGGCCACCAGCGATTGTGTGAATTGACGACGTTGCATGGCTGTGAAATCCGCAAGTAAAACAGCCGACCTCTGAGAGAGGTCGGCTTAAGTCATGAAGGGGGTGGGGCCGTGCGAAGGCCTGAGATTCCCAGGTGAATGGCCTAGGGTTAACCCTAATTTTACCGGGTGGTAGAGGATTTCTGCAAGCGCAGCGTCCGCGAGCGGCCGCGGCGGGGGTGCCCCCGACTTGGTTGGCTGGGCGGCTGGCGCCCCGTCTCAGCGCATGGAGCCTGTGTCCACGTACCGTTGGTGCCAGGACAAGGCCTCGTTCAGCAGGTGTGGCGTATGTTGGCCCGTGGCACCTTTGCGGGCGCGGGCCAGGTAGTCGCGCAGCGCGGGGCGGAAGTTCGGGTGGGCACAGTGCTCGATGATGAGTTCGGCCCGCTGTGTTGGCGAGTGCCCGCGCAGATCGGCCAGGCCTTGCTCGGTCACGATGACCTGTACATCGTGCTCGGTGTGGTCCACATGCGAGACCATGGGGACGATGCTGGAGATGGAGCCACCCTTGGCCAGCGAGGGTGTGACGAAGAACGAGAGGTAGCAGTTGCGGGCAAAGTCGCCCGAGCCGCCAATGCCATTCATCATGCTGGAGCCCATGATGTGGGTGGAGTTGACGTTGCCGTAGATGTCGGCCTCGATCATCGCGTTCATGCCGATGATGCCCAGGCGCCGCACCAGCTCGGGGTGGTTGCTGATCTCCTGGGGGCGCAGCAGGATGCGCTCACGGTAGAAGTCCAGGTTGCTCGCAAACTCGGCCAGCGCAGCGGTGGACAGCGAGATGGCGGTGGCCGATGCCGAAGCCATCTTGCCGGTGCGCAGCAAGTCGAGCATGCCGTCTTGCAGCACTTCGGTGAAACCGGTCAGCCCCTCAAAAGGGCTGTCCTGCAGGCCCGCCAGCACGGCGTTGGCCACATTGCCCACCCCCGACTGCAGGGGCAGCAATTGCTTGGGAAGGCGGCCCTTCTGCACCTCGGCCTGCAAGAAGTCGATGATGTGCGAAGCGATCTTTTGAGACACTTCGTCGGGCTTGGCAAACACGGTGTTGCGGTCGCTTTGGTGGGTGCCCACCACGGCCACCACCTTGGCGGGGTCTACGCGCAGGTAGGGCTCGCCAATGCGCTCGTGGGGCTGCGTGAGCGGAATCGGCTTGCGGTGCGGCGGCAGGGCCGTGCCGTAATACACATCGTGCATGCCCTCCATGGCCTCGGGCACCATGGAGTTCACTTCGATGATGACTTTGTCGGCCAGGTCCAGCCAGGTCTTGTTGTTGCCCACGGCGGTGGAGGGAATCAGACGCCCATCGGGAAGAATCCCCAGCACCTCGATGACCGCCACGTCCAGATGGCCCAGAAAGCCAAACCAGGCATGCTGCGCCACGTGCGACAGGTGCATGTCATTGAATTGCATCTTGCCCGTGTTGATCTTTTCGCGGCAGATGGGGTCGGACTGGAACGGCAGGCGCATGTCGATGCCATCCACCTTGGCCAGGGCTCCGTCCAGCTCGGGCGCGGTGGACGCGCCCGTCCAGACATTGATGCGAAACGACTTGCCCGCCGCGTGTTCGGCCTCAATGCGTTTGGCCAGCGCCAGCGGAATCGCCTTGGGATAACCCGCCCCGGTGAAGCCGCTCATCCCCACGTTGGCCCCTGCCGGAATCAACGCTGCGGCCTCTTCCGCCGTCATGATGCGTGAGTGAAAGTCGGGGTAACGAACGCGCTCTGCCAGGGTCATTGGGGCCATCTCCGGTCAAAAAAAATACCGCCCCACAGGGCGGTTCTGTCTTCTACAGGGCAAATGGTAACGACCGTGTAAACCCTGTCAGTGATTACCCTCAAATGCCCCCGTGAAAGTCAGGGGGCGTCAGGCTTGCGTCAAATTTGCAGCGGAGATCTGCAGGGGCTGTCTGCACATCTCCTGTGCGCCGTGGGTTGTTGCGTCAGTCAGTCTGTAGACCGATTGAGCAGCGCGTACAACACGATGGCGCCGAACGTGGCGGTACCGATGCCGCCGAGGGCGAAGTCGCCGAACTTGAGCGTGAAGTCGCCCGTGCCCAGGATGAGCGTGATGGCGGCAACGATCAGGTTCTTGTTCTGCGAGAAGTCCACCTTGTTGTCCACCCAAATCTTGGCGCCCGCCACGGCGATCAGGCCGAACACCACGATGGAGACACCGCCCATCACCGGCAGGGGGATGGTCTGGATCAACGCACCGAACTTGGGGCTAAAGCCCAGCACCAGCGCAAACACACCGGCCAGCAGGAACACGGCGGTGGAGTAAATCTTGGTGGCGGCCATCACGCCGATGTTTTCGGCATAGGTGGTCACGCCCGTGCCGCCTGCGCTGCCGCTGACCATAGTGGCAATGCCGTCACCGATGAAGGCGCGGCCCATGTAGCGGTCCAGGTCCTGGCCCGTCATGGCCGTGACGGCTTTGACGTGGCCCAGGTTCTCGGCCACCAGGATGATGGCCACAGGGGCGATGAGCAGCATGGCGTTGACGCTGAACACGGGTGCGGCAAAGTTGGGCAGGCCAAACCAGGCCGCGTTGGCCAGGGCCGACAGGTCCATGGGTTTGCCCAGGCCCAGGCCGTTGGTCAGCACTGCATAGGCGATGCTGGCCACGATGAGCCCCACCAGAATCAGCAGGCGCTGCACCATGCCGCGCGTGAGCACGGCCACCAGGCCCACGCACACAAAGGTCAGGGCCTGCATCCAGCTGTCAAAGTTGCTCGCGGCCATGTTCTTGATGGGGATGCCCGCCAGGTTCAGGCCAATCACGGCCACCACCGAACCGGTGACCACCGGGGGCATGCAGCGCTCGATCCAGCCCGTGCCTACGGCTTGCACCAGCACGCCGATGAGGGTGTAGACCAGGCCGCAGGCAATGATGCCGCCCAGCGCCACGCCGATGTTGGCATTGGCGCCTTTGCCTGCGTAACTGGTGGCTGCAATCACCACGCCAATGAAGGCGAAGCTCGAACCCAGGTAGCTGGGCACTTTGCCACCGGTGATCAAAAAGAAGATCAGCGTGCCCAGCCCACTCATGAGGATGGCCACGTTCGGGTCAAACCCCATGAGGATGGGGGCCAGCACGGTGGCGCCGAACATGGCGATGACGTGCTGCACGCCCATCACTGCGGTTTGCGGCCAGGGCAGGCGCTCGTCGGGGCCGACCACGCCGCCGCGCTCCAGCACGTCGGGGGTTTTGACTTTCCAGTCCATGAATCCCATGGTGTTTCCTTTATTGTGAAAATTTGTGTGCTGGATGCTAGTGGATTTCGGGACGCAGAAGCGGTCGCTGTGCGCGGGCGGGTTGTGAGGTGGGTGGACGGTTACGATGGCGCGTCACTTCCCGTCCAGCCGCTACGCCATGAAACCCTCTTCGCTTTGCCCCTCGTGCCGCCAGCCCATGCAGACCCAGACGCTGGCGGGCCACGACCATGGCAGGGGCCAGAGCGCGGTGGAGCTGGACCTGTGCTTTGCCTGCCAGGGCATCTGGTTTGACCACCGAGAGAACCTGAAGCTGCACCCCCAGGCGGTGGTCGAGCTGTTTGCGCTGCTGCACCAGCACCGCACCGATGAGCGCAGGCCGCTGCAGCACAACCTGGCCTGCCCGCGCTGCGTGCGGCCCCTGTCGCAGGGCTATGACATGGTGCGCAGCGGCCGCTACATGGTCTACCGCTGCGCGCAGCAGCACGGGCGCTTCAGCGCGTTTTCTTCGTTCATGGTGGAGAAGGGCTTTGTGCGCCACCTCACCCGGGCCGAGGTGCAAGACCTGGCGCGGCGGGTGGATGCCATTTACTGCACGGGCTGCGGTGCGCCGGTGGACATCCGCAAAGACCACGCCTGCCCGCATTGCCGGGCGGCGTTTTCGCTGATCGACCCGGAGGCCGTCAAACGCGCCCTGGAGGGCTATCGCGTGGCTTCGGCGGCCAAGGTGCCTGGCGCCGCCGGTGACGGGGCGCCGCGCCCCGACCTGGCCGACGCGCTGATCATGATCGAGCGCGACCGCAACCGGGCCGAGCGCGAACAGCAAAAGCGCCGCTTCACGCAAGAGGACGACCGCACCGTCACCGGCGATCTGCTGACCGCCGGGGTGGGCCTGGTGGTGGGGATGCTGCTGGGCGGTTAGGCCGCCACACCCACTTGCAACACAGCGGTGTAGCCACCGTTCACCGTACCGCTGGTGTCGGCGATTTGCAGGGCGCCACTGTCGTCGCTGAACACGTTGTCGGACGCCAGCGAAGTGCGCGCGTAGTTGGTGCGGCTGGTGGCGTAGGCGGTGGTGGCGTACACCTCGGCCATGGCGGCGGGGGTGAAGGTCAGCTGCGAGGTCTTCACATCGTTGTTGCCAGAGGTGGCCACCGACAGGCTGCGGTACACCTCGAAATGCACATGCGGATAGCGCCCGTCGTAGCAGCCAGGGAAGATGGTGGTGAAGCTCACCTCGCCATTGGCGTCGGCCACCTGCACGCCGCGCAGGTAGTTTTCGTTGGTGATGCCGGTGCTGTACATCGAGTAGTTGCCGTCGCGGTCGCAGTGCCACAGGTACACGGCGTAGCCTGCCAGGCTGGCGCAGTTGGCGCTGGTGTTGACGAGCTTGAGCCGGATGGTCAGCGGCACGCCCGCGGCCGTGGTGCTGGTGGTCAGGCTGCTGCGGATGTCGCTGCGCACAATGCCCGACAGCAGCAGTGCGTTGGCCACGGTGCCGCCACTGCTGTTGGTGCCGTCGCCGGGGTAGGGGCCTGCCGTCTCGCTGGGGATGGTGCTGCAGGTGGTGGTGCCTGTATCGGTGCCCGTTCCGGTCCCTGTGCCGGTTCCCGTACCACTGCCAGAGCCTGTTCCCGTGCCGGTCCCGGTCCCCGTGTCTGTCGTGGTATCCGTGGCCGTGGTGGCGTCGCTGCTGCCGCCGCCGCAGCCCCACAGGGAAAATGGCACGCTGGTGCCCACAGCCAGCCAGCGCAGGGCTTTGCGGCGTTCGGTCAACTGGTGCAGGTCTTGTGCAAGGCCGCCGTAATGCGCGTTGGGGGCGGCTGCGGCTGCGGCTGCGGGGGCGAGGTGGGGGGTGGTGCGGTCCATCGCGTGCTCTCTCTCTTGGTGGTTGCGGTTCAAGCAACGCAATCTAGAGAGCCCACTGCACCTCCTTTTTGCTGGGCCGTAAAGATTCGGTAAAACCAGGGCGAGTAGGGAACTGTGTGGTTCTAAGCAAAAAGAGGCTCTAGCGCTTTTGCCATAAGCGCTAGAAGCTATGAATTTGGTAGCAAATGGCGGCGCAAAGGCAGGCTGATCCCGCTCCGGCCCTCAGGCTTTGGCGGGCTTGCGTGTGCTTTTGGCGGGCTTCTTCTTGGCCGTGCCGCCCTTTTTGCCGCGCAGGTGCAGGCCCCAGCCCACCAGCAGCCACAGGTAGGACGCCAGCACCGAGTAGGCCGCGATGGCGGGCAGCGACAGCGGCGGTGCGGTGAGGGAGCGG
The DNA here is from genome assembly GCF_003669015.1 of Acidovorax sp. 1608163. Taxonomy (NCBI): domain Bacteria; kingdom Pseudomonadati; phylum Pseudomonadota; class Betaproteobacteria; order Burkholderiales; family Comamonadaceae; genus Acidovorax; species Acidovorax sp. 1608163. The sequence continues at coordinate 4,784,959 of NZ_CP033069.1, read as the reverse complement.
GGGTTGCTGAGGGTTTCAAGCAACTGCTTGGTGCCCGTGCCCAGCACGGGCACGGTGGGCGCGCTGCCCGCGCGGGCCATGCGCGCGGCCATGAAGACAAAGAACTCCATGAGCAAAGCGCCAATCAGGTAGCAGGCCAGCAGGGACATCAGGAAGGCGAACGCCCGGCGGTCGCCCTTGGCCAGAAAGACGATGGCCGACACCAGCACCAGTGCGGGCAGCAGCAGGACCACGGCGGGCCAGGCGGAGAGGAGTGTTTGCATAGCAGCGGTGGAAATGCGGGGGCTGAGGCCCGTGGGGACGCCAGATGCCCAGGGTTCGTCTCAAGGGCCGATTTTGCGCCTGTCGGGCGCGGCTGCCGATGATAGTGGTCCGGCCGCGCCGCAGCGGCCAAAGCACCGACCACGAGGTAAGCAGGTTTTACAAAGCGGCCGCTTGTGCCGCTTGTGCCGCTTGGCGCGTGGGCACCGCCCCTGCCCGTCACCCCCGTGGCCGGGCGACGGCCAGTGCGTTGCCCAGCTGGGCCAGGGGCGCTTGCCAGCGGGGGGCTTTGCCGGTGAGCTGGGCCACGATGGCCGCCTTGAGCGGCGGCAGGCGCCGCGCGCCTTGCAGCACCAGCTGGCGCAGTGCACGGGGCAGGGGGCGCGCATCGGTGTACAGGCGCACGATGGCGTTGGTGCCCTGGTAAATGGGCCAGGCATGCAGGTGGTGGGCCCGCGCATAGGGCGCCAGCGCTGCCGCGTCGCCCCAGTCTTGTCCGCGCTGGCGGGCGGCCACCAGGGCCTGCGTCAGCCGCCCCACCCCGGCCAGGCCCAGGTTGTAGCCGTGGGCGGTGACGGGGTGCATGCCCACTGCCGCATCGCCCAGCAGCGCGCAGCGTGGGCCGGTAAAGCGCTGCGCGTACACGGCCACCAGCGGGTAGGCGTGGCGCTCGCCCAGCAGCTCCATGGCGCCCAGGCGGTTTTGGAACTGGGCTTGCACCTCGGCCGTGAAGGCGGCGGGCTCCAGCGCCAGCATGCGGGCGGCATCGGCGGCCTGGGCGGTGACCACCACGGAGCATTGCGCTTGGCCCTCGGTGGCGCCGTCGGTCGCACCGGCGGCCACATCGGGCAGCGGCAGCACGGCCAGCGTGCGTTCGTAGCCAAAGCACTCGTGGGCGGTGTCGCCGTGGGGCTCGGCATGGCGCATGCGGCAGACGATGACGGTGCGCCCAAAGTCGGTCATCTGCGCACCAATTCCCAATTGGCGTCGGGCGGCAGAAAAGCGGCTGTCGGCCGCCACCACCAGGGGGGCGCACAGCCGCTCGCTGGGCTGCCCGGGCTGGGCGGCCAGGGCAAAGTCCACTTCGGCGTGGGTGGCCAGGGCGGCCACGCGGTGCACCTGCGCCCCGGCCATGATGCGCACGCCCGGTGTGCGGGCTGCCACCTGGTAGGCCGTGCGGCGCAGGGCGTGGTTGGGCACGATGAAGCCCAGCGGGGGGCGGGGGCCTGAGGCTGTGGTGCCTGCTGGGGTGTCGGCGGAGCCAAACCCATCGGGCGCCTGCAGTTGCATGGCGCTGTGCGCGCCCACGGGGCCGTCGTGCACTTCTGCGGTGCGGATGTGCCCGATTTCATGGGACGCCAGCGCGCCCCAGGTGCCCAGGCGCTGCAGTGTGGCCGCGCTGGGGTAGGTGAGGGCGATCTCCCGCCCGTCCGGGGCGGGCTGCTCCAGCGCTGCGGTGGGGTTTTGGTCCAGCACCGTCGCGGTAAAGCCGGCTTGCGCCAGCGAAATCGCCAGAGACAGGCCGGCAGGGCCTGCGCCCACGATGAGTACGTCGCAGTGCATGTGCATGGAATGGGTGGGGCGCGGCCCTGAAAAATGACGCTGGCATTGTGGCCCCGGCCTTGGCCCCGGGGCTTGCATTGCATCAAAGGGCGCCTGGATACCTGGGGACCCTCTGCACAAATCACCGCGCCGTGTGCATCTGCGGTCTCGGGCGGTCTGCGGCGTTACAAATACTCGCAATAGCGATGGCTATTGCTGCGCTTTGCGCCTTGCAGCCCATCCCGATCCGCAGCGCACACTTGGTCAGCTCGATTCGTGCAGAGGATCCCTGGGCTGTGCGGGGTGGTGCAATGGACGCGCCGAGCGTGAAATATGTAACGCAAAGTGATGCGCGTTGCGCCGCCCGATGGCCACTAGAGCGGCGCCAGTGTTACAAAGTAAGGCGCGTTTCAATCGCCTCCGTAAAGATACGAACGGTTGCAATTGAAGGGACTGGGCAGGGCGTTTGGCGGGCGTGCGTGAAACAATTACGCCGCATTTGAAACAAGCCTCCTGCCCGGGTTGCCAATGCTGCAAGGGGCCACGCGGCACCAGCGGTGTGGCAGGGGCGCGCTGCACTGAATTCACATCCATCCAAAGAGGGAAATCACACCATGAAACAACTGTCTTACATCGCCATGGCCTGCGCGCTGGTCTTGACGGGCTGCGCCACCACCGACGGGGGCTCTGCCGGTGGCCTGTCGGCCGTCTCGTCGGCCTTGGGCTCGACCAGCGCTGGTGGTTCGGGCGCCAGCAAGTCCGAGAACAAAGTGGGCGCAGCCCTGGATGTGTTCAAGGCCGCCACCGTGTCGGACGACGAACTCAAGTCCGTGGCCCTGCAGTACCGCGCCTATGGCGACCGCACTGAAAAGCTGGCCCCTGCCAACAACAAGTACTCCCAGCGCCTGGCCCGCCTGACGGCCAAGCACGTCAATGAAGACGGAATGAAGCTCAACTTCAAGGTGTACCTGAGCAAGAACGTGAACGCCAACGCCACGGCCGATGGCTCCATCCGCGTCTATGCAGGCCTGATGGACATGATGAATGACCAGGAATTGTTGGGCGTCATCGGCCACGAAATCGGCCACGTCAAGCATGCCCACACCATGGGCGCGATGCGCACCGCCTACATGGCATCGGCTGGCCGCAAGGCCGTGGCCGCCTCGGGTGGCGCAGCGGCCAAGCTGGCGGACTCGGACCTGGGCGAGCTGGGCGAAAAGCTGCTCAACAGCCAGTTCTCGCAAAGCCAGGAAACCGAGTCGGATGACTACGGCCTGGCTTTCATGCAAAAGCACAAGTACAACGTCAAGGCGATGGAGGGGGCCTTCCGCAAGCTGGCCTCTTTGGGCGGCAAGCAAGGTGGCATGGACCAGATGCTGTCCTCGCACCCCGATCCAGGCGCCCGTGCCGACCGCATGCGTGACAAGGCTGCAGGCAGCAAATAACGCTATCAATAAAATAGCTGCTAGCGCTTTATGCATAAGCGCTAGAGGCCATTTCCAAACAAAAAGCCCCGCACTGCGGGGCTTTTTTTATGGGTTGGCAACGTGCTGGCGGGCGCTGGCCTCAGGGGTACTGGTGCCCCCGGCGCGTGCGCATTGCGTTTCCTGCGGGCAGACCCATGCCAGGCCCGCTGCCTGTGAGCACACTGGTGGCGCCCACCGTGCTGCCCGACGCGGCCGTGTCAAAGCCATAGGTGCCTTGCCACACGGCCCAGGTCATGTCGTTGCCTGTGCACTCGCTGTCCTTGAACGCCAGCGGGTGGGTGCTCTCCAGCAGGTTGGCTGCCACCGCAAGCTGGCTTGCCAGACCCGCCGGGCGGCTCTGGCAGGAAAGGCCTTCGTAGGGGCTCAAGCTGCCGTTGCTGATGATGTTGTGGCTGATGCGTGTGCCCGCACTGCTGGGGTTGAAGGGCCCCCAATTCAGGCCAATGTGCTGCTTGACGATGGTGTTGTGGTGCACGTCATGGTCGCGCATGGAGCAGGTCGATTGAAAGCACTGCACGCCCAGGTGGATCCCGGCATTGACGATCAGGTTGTGGTGAATGTGCACGTTGGCCGAGTTGTCCTGCGCAGAAATCTGAATGCCCATCGCCGTGCGGTTGGCGTCCGAGAAGGTGATGTAGTTCTCGCGGTAGGTGTTGTACTGCGAGTTGTCCTTGTCGTGAAAGCCTCCGTACACCTTGCCCAGGTTCAGCTGGTTGTTCTCGATCAGCGATTCGCCCGCATCGAACAGCGTGGTGGCGTAGCCGTTGCCCACATAGGGGCCAAAGTCGTTGTCCTGAATGAGGAACTTGTGCCGCCAGGCCGGGCCGGAGTCGCCCCAGCCATGGATGAACGCAGGGTTCTCGCCGTTGTTGGTGGCTTCGCCATCGAGAAAACGCACATGCCGGATCACCAGCCCGGCCTTGCTCGGGTCGCTGACGATGCCCCACTGGGTGACGCCGGTGATGTCGAAACCTTCGATGCGCACCGCGGGGGCGATGTCGCTGCCCACGCTGATGTTGGTGGTCTTGTTGAAGTTCAGCGTCACCACCTCGTCCGGGTAGGCGAGAAACTGCTTGGCCTTGTTGTCGTACACCTTGATGTTGCCAGGCAGGTAAGTCCCTTTGCGCAGCACGATGGCCTGGTTGGGCGTGGAGTTGGTCAGCGCGTAGGCCACGGTCTTGTAGGGCGCTGCCAGGGTGCCGCGCCCTGAAGCGTCGGTGCCATTCGGGTCCACAAAGAGAAAGCGCGAGGCCGCTGACTGGATCGTGAAGCTCTGCTCCAGCGTCTTTTGTGCAGAGCCACTGTCCTTGATCTCCAGGGTGAGCACGTAGGCGCCCTCGCTCGCCGGAGTGAAACGCACGGTGCCCCGGCGCCAGTCCAGCGAGACGCCTGTGGTGCTTTGCGCTACGCCGCCGAGGGTGAAGCTCTTGATGCGGTACTCGTACGGGAAGATGCCGCCCACCACGCCTGGGCGGCTTTCGTACGCAATGCCTGGGTAGGCGATGTCACGCAGGCCAAAGGACACGGCCAGCGCGGCGTTGGGCAATGTCTCGGGCAGGGTGAGGTGCGCAGCGCTGGTGTACATGCAGCGCACAAACACCGGCGCGCCATTGGCAGGCACGGAGGTGGGCGCCGCGCCGGACACCGCACACGCCTGGCCCGCAGGCTGTGCCAGCACACGCAAGTCCAGCGGCGCCCCGGCAGCCACCTGGGGCGTGAAGGTGTAAGGCTGGTTCAGTGTTGCATCCAGCGTGGCCGAGCCGTGCCCCAGCTTGAGCGTGCCACCCAGGCCGAGGCCTTGCACCCGCACATTCAGGGCGACCGGGCTGGCTGGAGCTGGAGCTGGAGCTGGAGCTGGAGCTGGAGCTGGAGCTGGAGCTGGAGCTGGAGCTGGAGCTGGAGCCGGGGCTGGAGCCGGGGCTGGGGCTGGGGCTGGGGCTGGGGCTGGGGCTGGGGCTGGGGCTGGAGCTGGAGCCGGGGCTGGAGCCGGGGCTGGGGCTGGGGCTGGGGCTGGGGCTGGGGCTGGGGCTGGGGCTGGGGCTGGGGCTGGGGCTGGGGCCGGTGCGGGCGTAGGCGTAGGCGCGGGTGTGGGTGTGGGTGTGGGTGTGGGAACCGGCGTCGGTGTGGGCGTTGTCGGTTGCACGGGCGAGGGGGCGGGTTCCGGGTTCGCCGTGGTCACGGTGTCTTGTGTGCCGCCGCCGCAGGCGACCAGGCTGGCGGTCAGCGTCCAGGCAAGCAGGGCCCGGGCGGTGGCATGGTGGCGGGGGCCTGCAGTGTGGGCTGGCAACAGGGGGGCGTGGGGCAGCATGGGGCTCAGATCCTGGGTCTGGTTTCAATCCGGCAGGCGCCGGGCTCTTTTTTTGGCTGCCGCTCGCTGGCGGCCTCTCTCTCTGAGCGCGGATTCTGTGTCATCGGATGTCGTACGTGTTACGTAGCCACCCCCACCTTGTTAAGGTTTGTAATTTTTGAGACCCAGGTGCTGCGTCGCCGCCACAGGCGCTGTGAGTGTCAAACAGGTGACTGACCCGGGTGGCTTATGTGTTGATGCACTGCTAAGTTGCCGGGCATGGAGACACCACATATTTCTGACGGCCGGGGCACATCGGCCGAGGGCCCCACGCCGCCCTACATTCCCCAGATTCGCCTGTACCAGCACTGGCTGCGCGATGCGCGCGGCCTGCAGTTCGACAGCTACGACGCCCTGTGGCGCTGGTCCACCACCGAGCTGGATGCGTTCTGGCAAAGCGTGTGGGACTACTTTGACCTGCAGTCGCCTACGCCGCACACGGCCGCGCTGGCGTGCAACACCATGCCGGGGGCGCAGTGGTTCCCCGGCGCGCAGGTGAACTACGTGCGGCAGGTGCTGCGGCATGTCGATGCGGCCCAGGCTGCGGGTCTGCCCGCCATCATCAGCCGCAATGAAAAAGGCCAGCACCGTGAACTCTCCTGGCCCGAGCTGCGCCGCCAGGTCGCGTCGCTGGTGCTGCACCTGAAGGCCCAGGGCGTGCAGCCCGGCGACCGCGTGGCCGCCTACCTGCCCAACGTGCCGGAGGCCATGATCGCCTTCCTGGCCACCGCAAGCATCGGCGGCGTGTGGAGCATCTGCGCGCCCGACATGGGCACCCACGCGGTGCTTGACCGCTTCCGCCAGATCGAGCCCACGGTGCTCATCAGCGTGGACGGCGTGACCTACGGCGGCCGCGACCACGACCGCACCGGCGTGCTGGCAGAGCTGCGCGCCGCGCTGCCCAGCGTGCATCATGTGGTGCTGCTGGGCAATCTGAATGCTTCTATTTCGATAGCTGGTTGCGCTGATTGGACAAGCGCTACAGCCCAAAATGATGCGGAGACTGCAGCGTTTGAGCCGATGTGGCTCCCGTTTGACCACCCGCTGTGGATCGTCTACTCCAGCGGCACCACCGGCCTGCCCAAGCCCATCGTGCACGGCCACGGCGGCAGCATGCTGGTGGCGCTGCAGCTCAAGGTGCTGCACAACGACATTGGCTGCAGCTACGAGACCAACAGCTTTGGCGAGCGCTACCACTGGTACAGCTCCACCGGCTGGGTGATGTGGAACGCGCAGATGAGCGGCCTGCTCTCGGGCACCACCTGCGTCATCTTTGACGGCAACCCTGGCGGCAGCAAGGAACACCCCGACTGGGGTGTGCTGTGGCGCTTTGCAGCCGAGACCGGCGTGACCTTCTTCGGCGCGGGGGCTGCGTTCTTTGCCAACTGCATGAAGGCGGGCATCACGCTGGCCGACTATGGCGACCTCACGCGCATCCGCGCGCTGGGCACCACGGGATCGCCGCTCTCGCCCGAGGTGCAGCAGTGGGGGACGGCGCAGTTTGAGGCCGTCGGCACGCACGACATCTGGTGGAACAACATTTCCGGAGGCACCGACTTCTGTGGCGCCTTCATTGGCGGCAACCGCGAGATGCCCCAGGTGCCTGGCGAGATGCAATGCCGCATGCTGGGCGCGGCGGTGGAGGCCTGGAACGCCGAGGGCCAGCCGGTGACGGACGAAGTGGGCGAGCTGGTCTGTGCGCAGCCGATTCCGTCGATGCCGCTGTACCTTTGGGGCGACAAGGACGGAAGCCGCTACCTGTCGAGCTATTTCGACATGTACCCCGCAGGCCACGGCCGCCAGCCCGGCGGTGGTGACGGCCCTGCCCACATGGGCGCGGTGTGGCGGCATGGCGACTGGCTGAAGATCGACGGGGCCACGGGCGGCTGCATCATCTACGGCCGCAGCGACGCCACCATCAACCGCCACGGCCTGCGCATGGGCACCAGCGAAATCTACAGCGCGGTCGAATCCCTGCCCGAGGTGCTGGACAGCCTGGTGGTGGACCTGGAGTACCTGGGCCGTGAGAGCTACATGCCGCTGTTTGTGGTGTTGCGCGCCGGGGTGGTGCTGGACGACGCATTGCGAGCCCGCATCAACGCCGCAGTGCGCACGGCGCTGAGCCCGCGCTTCGTTCCAGACGACCTCTTTGCCGTGGCCGAGGTGCCGCGCACGCTCAGCGGCAAAAAGCAGGAGCTGCCGATCAAGAAGCTGCTGCTGGGCCAGCCCATCGAGAAGGTGGTGAACAAGGACGCGATGGCCAATCCGGGGTGCCTGGATTGGTATGTGGCGTTTGCGGCAGGGCGGGCTGTGAAACTACAAAATTCATAGCGGCTAGCGCTTGTTGGACAAGCGGTGGCGACCTTTTTTCTTGAAATATGGCGTGGCTACATGGCCCAGTCAGCCCTGGGTTTCCGCGCACCAGCGGCGCTGCGGTCTTAGCCCCCTCTCCCCTGGTGGGAGAGGGTTGGGGAGAGGGGGCTTGTGCAAGGGGCTGTGCCTCATTACCCCCTCTCCCCCGCCCTCTCCCGCAAGGGGAGAGGGAGCATCAGGGGTGCTATGACCGATGCGGGGCGGTAGAAGGCAGCCCTGTCCCTCGCCACCTCAATCCAGCTTCGCTCCAGATGCCTTGATCAGCCGTTCCCACACCGGCCGTTCCTTGGCCATCGCTGACGCAAACAACGCGGGCGAGCTCTTTTGCACATCAAAGCCCATCGCTGCAATGCGCTGGGCCACGTCGGGCTGCTCGGTGGCTTTGCGCACCTCGGTGGCAATGCGCTCCAGGATGGCGGGTGGCGTGCCTGCAGGCGCACCAACGGCCAGCCAGCCCGCCACGCGGTAGGCCTCGTCATTCAGGCCCTGTTCGGCCAGGGTGGGCACATTGGGCAGCGTGCCCATGCGGCGCTCGCCGCTCACGCCAATGGCCTTGAGCTTGCCTGCGTCAATGTGGGCTTTGACCTGCAGCGCGCTGGCAAAAGCAATCTGGATTTGCCCGCCCAGCAGGTCCTGCACCATGGGCGCCTCGCCCCGGTAGGCCACATGGCTCATGTCGGCGTTTTGCGACTGGCTCATGTACGCGCCCGCCAGGTGCGGGTAGGCGCCCGTGCCATACGAGCCGTAAGACACCTTGCCTTTGTTGGCCACGATGTACTTGAGCAGCTCTGGCCCCGTGGCTACGGGCACGCTGGGGTGGGCCACCAGCACCAGGGGTGCGATGGCGATTTGGTAGACGGGGGCAATGTCCTTCTCGGGGCTGTAGGGCAGCTTGGTGTAGAGGAACTGGTTGGTGAGCATGGAGTTGCTCAGGCCCAGCAGCAGGGTGTAGCCGTCGGGTGCGGCCTTGGCCACGGCGTCGGTGCCGATGATGCCGGCGGCGCCGGGCTTGTTGTCGATGACCAGCGGCTGGCCCAGGCCCACGGCCATCTTCTCGGCCAGCACACGCGCCAGCACGTCGGTGGCACCGCCGGGCGCAAACGGCACCACCACCTTGATGGGCTTGCTGGGGTAGGCCTGGGCCAGTGCTGTGGTGCCCGTGCCTGCGGCGATGCAGGCTGCGGTGGCCAGGGCGGCCCCGCGCAGCCAGTGGCGGCGGGGCATCCAGCGGGGCATCAATGGGGAGGGGTGCATGCGATGTCTCCTGTCGTTGTGGTTGGCAAATCGTCAGCCTGGCTTGCTTTGCTGGGCGGGTGCTGGGGCAAGCCGCCAGCCCCGGCATGCAGCACCATCAGGGCCCAATCAGGTGGGCACAGGGGTGGCAGCAGCGCCCTGCGCTACCACCGTGATGCGCAAGGGCAGGGGGGCCAGCAGGTCGCGCAGCGCGGTCAGCCGTGCCGCGTTGTCTGCGCCAGGGGTGGGGGCTACGGTCACGCGCACGGCGTTATCCCCTTCGGCCTGGATCTGGACCTGTGTTTGCGCCGGGTTCAGGTCGGCCATGGTGGGCAAAGCGGCCATGGCGGCTTGCACCGCCTGGCACGCTGCGCGCTGGCGCAGCTCGGGCTTGTAGATCTTGCCGACGTTGGTCACCGGCATGTGCTCGATCACCTGCACCCAGCGCGGGCGGGCCACAGCCTCGTCCACGCGCGCGGCGGTGAAGGCCATCAGCTCCGCTTCTGTCACCTGCACGCCGGGCCGCAGGGTGGCATAGGCCACGGGCAGCTCGCCCGCATAGGCATCGGGGGCGCCCACGGCGGCGCACAGCTGCACGGCGGGGTGGGCGCCCAGCGCGTCTTCGATCACCTTGGGGTCGATGTTGTGGCCGCTGCGGATGATGAGGTCCTTGGAGCGGCCGCTCAGGTGCAGGCGCCCTTGCTCGTCCACAAAGCCCAGGTCGCCGGTGGCCAGCCATCCATCGTGCGTGAAGGCCTTGGCCGTGTCGGCCGCATCGAGAAAGCCCGAGAACAGGTTGGGCGACTGGAACAGCACCATGCCCGGCTGCCCGGGCGGCAGGTCCTGGTCGGACGCGTTGCCCTGCGCATCGAGCGCCACCACGCGCAGCTGGGTGTACGGCAGCCGCCAGCCCACGCAGCCTGCGGGCGCGTTGACGCCGGGCGGGGTGATGGTGGAGATGCCCGCCATTTCCGTCATGCCCAGGCTTTCGTGGATATGCAGGCCAAACAGCCGCTCAAACCGCGCCGCCAGCTCGGGCGCCAGGATGGCCGCGCCGGTGCGGCAGTAGCGCAGGGTAGAAATGTCGGCCCCGTCCAGCGGCACATTGGCCAGCGCTGCCAGCACCGTGGGCACGGCCGACAGGTAGGTGCAGCGGTAGCGCTCTACCAAGCGCCAGTAGTTGGCAATCACCTCGCGGTTGCGGAACAGGCCGGTGGTGGGGATGATGGTCTCCACCCCCGCAGACAGCGCCGCCAGCGAGCCCGGCAGCACGCCCGCCACATGGAACAGCGGGTAACCGTTGATGCCCACGTCCTCTGGCCGTATGCCCTGCATCTGCACGCTGCCCCAGGCGGTGAACACCTGCGCGCCGTGGCTGTGGCGCGCCAGCTTGGGCGCGCCCGTGGTGCCACCGGTGTGAAAGTACGCGGCGATGTCAGTGACCGCAATGCGGCGGCCGCTCACCAAGTGGTCGCCAAGGTGCTGGTGGCGCGCGGCCAGGTCCACCACGCCAGCGGGCAGGGCGGTTGTTGCGCCCGCTGCCTCATCGTGCGGGGCCACGCGCAGCACGGTGGTCAGCGTGGGCACCAGGGCGCGCAGGCGCAGGGCCTTGCTCCAGTAGCCCAGGTCGCCCTCGCCGCCGTAGGCAATCAGCACCTTGGCGCGGGCCAGGGTCATCATGGCCGCGATCTTCTCGTCGGTGAGCATGGGGTTGAGCGGCTGCACGATGCCCGCCGCCTCGCCACCCCACAGGGCCAGGTGGTATTCCAGGCAGCCGGGCAGCAGCACGGCCACGGCGTCCTGCGAGCCCACGCCCAGGTGGTGCAGCAGGTTGGCGGTCTGGTGGATGCCGGTGAGCAACTGGGCGTAGGTCCAGCGGATGGGGGCATCGGCCGGATCGGCCGTGGGCAGGAAGGTCAGCGCGGCCCTGTCGCCAAAGGCGCGGGCCGAATTCACGAAGATCTCGTAGGTGCTTTGCACCGGCAGCGCCTCGGCCAGGGGACGGGCTTCGAGCCGCTGCACATCCTGCAGGCTGCGAATAGGGAAGGCGTGGGAGAACGGGGCTGCAGGGGCCGAGGATGGGGGCTGTGGCGGCGTCAGCCCGCTCTGGGGCTGGTCGGTGCGTTCGTGCGGGCGGTTCCCGGGGGTGTGCATGGTGTGTGTCTCGCTGGTCCTGGCGCCACTGTGCCGTGGCGTGTGGCCACAGTCTCGCTGCGTGCGGGCGCAAAAGCAGTCGCGCAAATGTCAGTGGTGGCCTGCGGAGGCAGCCAGGGGTTACCCGGGGGCGGGGTGGCGCCGCGCCCATAATGGGAAGTGTTGTCACTGCGCGCTCAGGGCGCTCTTTTTCATGAACACTCCCCAGCACCCCAAACGCTTTTCCATGATCCGCGAATTCCATCTGGCCGACTGGTTCACCCTCGGCAACGCGGTCTGTGGCGTGGGGGCTCTGTTTTCGGCCATGTCGTACCTGGCCACGCACGATGTGGTGCACATCTACTTTGCCGCCGCCCTGGTGCTGGCGGCGCTGATCTTTGACGTGCTCGATGGCCGCATCGCCCGCTGGCGCCAAAAAAGCTCGGCCATGGGCCGCGAGCTGGATTCGCTGGCGGACGTGATCTCGTTCGGCGTGGCGCCCGCCATCATTGCCTACGGCTGCGGCATGCAGGGCCTGTACGACCGCGTGGTGCTGGCCTACTTTGTGGCCTGCGGCGTCTCGCGCCTGGCGCGCTACAACGTCACGGCCGAGACGCTTTCGGAAGGCACGGGCAAGGTCAAGTACTTTGAGGGCACGCCCATTCCCACCTCCATCGTGCTGGTGGGCCTGCTGGCCCTGGCCGCTGCCCAGGGCGCAGTGGGTGCCAACCTGTGGGGTGGTCGTCTGGTGCTGGGGGGCTTTACGCTGCACCCGCTGGTGCTGTTGTTTGCGCTGTCAGGCTCGCTGATGATCAGCCGGATCAAAATCCCGAAGCTGTAATTTGCTATCAATAAAATAGCTGCTAGCGCTTATTTGGTAAGCGCTAGCAGCTATTTTTTATGCAAATGGGTGGGTTGGCCCTTTGGGCAAGGGCTCAGGCCGCTGCCGGTTTGCGGTTGACCAGCACAATGCCCACGGCCACCAGCGCCAGTGCGGCCACCAACGAGGGCGTGACCGGCTCACCCAGCCAGCTGGCGCCAAACAGCAGCGCAAACACCGGGGTCAAGAACACAAACGAAGACATCTTGGTGGCCGGGTAGTGCGCCAGCATCCACATCCAGGCCAGGTAGCTCACAAACGCGCCCACCACCGCCTGCACCAGCAGCGATGCCCAGGCAAACGCGCTGAAGTGCCAAGACCACACCTCCCCCAGCGCCAAGGACAGCAGCGGCAGCAGCGCAGCGCTCACCGCCACCTGGTACAGCAGCTGCTGCGCCGGTGCCACCCGCGCCAGGGCCGTGCTGCGGATGACCACGGTGGTCAAGGCCCACATCAGGCCCGCCACCAGCCCCAGCACATCGCCCAGCCAGGCCAAGGGGTGGGCATCCGGGGCCCGGCCTGCCATGCCATCGCCCAGGGCCAGCCCCACCCCCACAAAGGCCGCAGCCAGGCCCAGCCACTGCCAGCCGCGCAGCCGCTCACCGGGGATAAAGCGCGGCAGCAGCAGCGCCACCCAGAACGGCGAGCCATACAAAAACACCGTGAGCCGCGAGGCGGTGGTGTACTGCATGCCCACGTAAATGCACGCAAACTCGCCTGCAAACAGTGCTCCGGCCAGCAGCCCCGGGCCCCAGCCGCCAAGCCGGGGGGCTTTGTCTGCGGCACCGGCCGGTGTGGGGCTGGGCACAGCGCCTGCCGCGCTTGGCGCGGGGGTGCGCAGGCCACTCCACAGGCACCACGCCGCCACCGCCACCGTGGCCAGGGCAAAGCGCACAAAGGCCTGGAACACCGGCGCCACCTCGGCCACCGTGGCCTTGACCAGCACCTGCTGGAACCCCCAGAACATGCAGCAGGCCAGCAGCAGCGAGATGGAGAGGGTGTCGAGATGGGTTTTGCGTGCGCGGGGGCTGGTCATGGCTTGATTATGGTCAGGTGACAGGGGCGGCGCTTCGGGGTTCAATAGGGGGGAATGCCCCAACCTGCCACCCTCGCCCCTGCCGCCCAGACGCCCCTGGCCGCAGGCGTTCGTCCCTTGAAACCGAATGTGAGCGGTTGCCCCGCCTGTGGCGGCTTGGCCACGCGCTGCCGCTACACTCAGGCCTTTTGGCTGCGCCCGGTGGCGTGGCTGCTCAACACACCCCTCCATGGCCACTGAAACGGCGGCGCACACCCGCGCCAGTTTTGACCTCAAAAGCGCTTCACTGCCGGTGGTGGCCGTGGTGCTCAAGACCACGGACGCGGCGCAGTTTGCCGTGGACTTGGCCGACCGTGTGGCCGATGCCCCAGGCTTCTTTGACTACGACCCGGTGCTGATTGACCTGTCGCCCGTGCGTGAGGCCGAAGACGCCATCGACTTTGCCGCCATCACTGAGCAGCTGCGCGAGCACCGCACCCTGCCCGTGGCCGTGCGTGGCGGCAGCCCTGCCCAGATGGAAGCGGCCCGCGTTGCAGGCCTGGCCGCCGCCCCCGATGCCCCACCCGCCCGCGCCGAAGCGCCCGCCCCGGTGGAGGTGGTGCGTGAAGTGGTGCGCGAGGTCGAGGTCGTGCGCGAAGTGCCCACCCTCGGCCCCGGCACCGTGGTGGTCGACAAGCCCTTGCGCTCGGGCCAGCAGGTGTACGCGCGCGGCGCCGATCTGGTGGTGATGGCCGTGGTGAGCTTTGGCGCCGAGGTGATTGCCGACGGCAACATCCACGTCTACGCCCCGCTGCGCGGCCGCGCCATTGCCGGGGCCCGGGGCAACACCGAAGCCCGCATCTTCAGCACCTGCCTGGAGCCGCAACTGGTTTCCATCGCAGGCATTTACCGCACCACCGAAACCGCCCTGCCCGAGAACGTGGCCGGCAAGCCCGCCCAGGTTCGCCTGGAGGGCGAAAAACTCATCATCGAGCCCCTGGCTTGATGGCTTCCATTCCCTCGTATCAACCCACAGAGAATCTGCAACACATGGCCAAAATCGTCGTCGTGACCTCCGGCAAAGGTGGCGTGGGCAAGACCACCACCAGCGCCAGCTTTGCCACCGGCCTCGCCCTGCGCGGCCACAAGACCGCTGTGATCGACTTTGACGTCGGTCTGCGCAACCTGGACCTCATCATGGGCTGCGAACGCCGCGTGGTGTATGACCTCATCAACGTCATCCATGGCGAAGCCAACCTGAACCAGGCCCTCATCAAAGACAAGCAATGCGACAACCTGTTCGTGCTGGCCGCCAGCCAGACGCGCGACAAGGACGCGCTGACGCAAGACGGCGTAGAGAAGGTGCTCAAAGACCTGGCCGCGATGGACTTCGAGTACATCGTCTGCGACTCACCCGCTGGCATCGAAAGCGGCGCCCTCATGGCCATGCACTTTGCCGACGAGGCCCTGCTGGTGACCAACCCTGAAGTCTCCAGCGTGCGCGACTCCGACCGCATCCTGGGCATGCTGGGCAGCAAAACCAAGCGCGCCATCGACGGCGGCGAGCCCATCAAAGAGCACCTGCTCATCACCCGCTACAACCCCGCCCGCGTGGAAGACGGCCAGATGCTGAGCCTGGAAGACATCCAGGACATCCTGCGCATCAAGCTCATCGGCGTGATTCCTGAATCCGAGGTGGTGCTGCAATCGTCCAACCAGGGCACGCCCGCCATCCATGCGCAAGGCACCGATGTGTCCGAGGCGTACAAGGACGTGATCGACCGCTTCCTGGGCGCGACCGACAAGCCCATGCGCTTCATCGAGGCCGAAAAGCCCGGTTTCTTCAAACGCCTGTTCGGGAGCAAATAAGCCATGGCTTCGTTCCTCTCTTTCCTTCTGGGCGAAAAGAAAAAAACCGCCAGCGTGGCCAAAGAGCGCCTGCAGATCATCCTGGCGCACGAGCGCAATGGCCGCAACGCCTCCGAGCCTGACTACCTGCCCGCATTGCAGCGCGAACTGGTGGCTGTGATCTCCAAATACGTCAAGATCAGCCCCGAAGACCTCAAGGTGCACCTGGAGCGCCAGGACAACCTGGAAGTGCTCGAAGTCAAGATCGAGCTGCCCGACACCGTGCGCTGAACGCCGGGCACTGCCTGGCAAGCACCCCCAAGCCCGCCCCGCAGCCCTGCGGCGCGGGCTTTTTTGTGCCGGTGTTGCGGTGACTGGCCTGACAATTGCTTAAAAAATCAGGGTAAACCCTATACCAATGGGTAGAGAGCATTTTGGTGGACACAACCTGGAAACTCAGCTGGCAGCGTGCCAGCAACCACGAAGGCTTCACACGCGGGGCGCGGGCGTTTTTGGCGCTGGCCGTGGTGCTGGCCTATGGTTGGTGGGCGGATTGGCAGACCGAGCTGATGCCCGTGCTGCTGGGCGTGATCGCCAGCGCCCTGACCGAGACCGATGACAGCTGGCGCGGCCGCTTGCGTGCGCAATTGCTGGCCATGGGCTGCTTCACCCTGGTGGCGTTGGCGGTGTGTGCCACGGTGTCGTGGCCCTGGGTGCTAATGGGGGTGATGGCGCTGTCGGCCTTCACCTTCACCATGCTGGGGGCGCTGAGCGAGCGCTACCGCGCCATTGCGTTTGGTTCGCTGGTGCTGTTCATCTACGAAGCGCTGGCCGCCCACACCAGTCGCGATGCGGCGGTGGTGGCCACGCCCTTGATGCTGGGCGGGGCCGCCTGGTACGGCGTGGTGTCGGTGCTGTGGAACGCGGTGATGCCCCGCGCCCCTGTGCGCTATCGGCTGGCCAAGTTGTACGCCATGCTGGGCGAATACCTGCGCCTCAAGGCCCTGCTGCTGGAGCCCGTGCGCGACGAAGACCTGGAGCGCCGCCGCATGGCGCTGGCCCTGCACAACGGGCGGGTGGTCGATGCGCTCAATGCCACCAAAGAAAGCCTCATCAGCCGCATGGGCCGGGGCACGCCACCGCTGTGGCTGCAAACCGCCATGCATCAATACCTGGCTGCGCAAGACGTGCACGAGCGTGTCAGCTCTTCGCACGAGCATTACGACCTGCTGGCCCAGTCGTTCTTCCACAGCGACGTGCTCTACCGCTGCCAACGCGTGCTCACGCAGCTGGGCGAGCAGGCGCTCAAATTCTCGGTGGCCATCCAGCAGCAGACCGAGCCGGTGCACTCCGGCGTCACCTCGCGCGCCATTGAAGACATGGAAGCCGCCCTGGCCCACCAGGAAGAGATCGAGCGCGAACACCCCAGCGCCGCGCAGGCCCGGCCCCTGCGCTCGCTGCGCGCCCTGGGACACAACCTCACCGCCCTGGCCCGCGTGTTTGCCGGGGCCCTGGCGCTGCCGGTGGACGAGCCCGGCGCCTCTGCGGCGGTGGACTACAGCCTGTTTGACCGCGAGCCCCGCACCCTGCGCGACGCCTGGGGCCGCATCCGCGCCCAGTGCCGCGCGCAGTCGCCCTGGCTGCGCCACAGCGTGCGGCTCAGTCTGTCGCTGGTGCTGGGCTTTGTCGTCATGCAGGCCACCGCCGACCCGCATGGCTACTGGATCTTGCTGACCATCGTCTTCGTCAGCCAGCCCCAATACGCCGCCACCCAAACACGCCTCATGCAGCGCGCCAAGGGCACGGCCATCGGGCTGGCACTGGGCTGGGCGGTCATTCAGCTGTTCCCGGGCGACTTCATCCAGGCCGCCTTGCTGGTGCTGGGCGGCGCCGTGTTCTTTGGCGCACGCCACACCCGCTATGTGCTGGCCACCGCCGCCGTCACCACGCTGCTGCTGCTGAGCTTTCACCAGATGGGTATGTCGCAGGGCGTGATCCTCACCCGCCTGCTCGACACCGCCGTAGGCTGCTGCATTGCCGCCGCCGCCGCCTGGCTGGTGCTGCCGCACTGGCAGTCGCGCCAGTGGCCCCAGCTGGCCGCCCAGGCGCTGCAGACGCAAGCCATCTACCTGCGCGAAATTTTGGCCCAGTACCAAAGCGGCAAGCGCGACCACCTGGCCTACCGCGTGGCCCGCCGCAACGCCCACAACGCCGACGCCGCCCTGTCCAACTCCTACAGCGCCATGCTCAAAGAGCCTTTGCGGGTGCGCGGCGGTGCCGAGGTGGTGGGTAACTTCTTGCGCCTGTCGCACACGCAGCTCAACTACCTGTCTGCCCTGGGCGCCCAGCGCGGCGGCGCAGCCGCCCAGCCCATGGACGAAGCCACCCAGGCCTCGGCCCAGGCACTGCTGCAGTCGTTGCAGGATTTGTCGGACGAGCTAGAGCGCGCCCAGCGCGAAATGGGCGGCCGCCGCCGCCCCGTCGCCCAAGCCCCCGCCGTGGCCGAAGTGCTGCGCCAGTTTGGCCAAACCCCGCCCGCAGCGCCCGCCCAGAGCTGGATGGCCAACCAGCTGCAGCTGGTGGGCAAGGTGTTTCCGCAGCTCAGGGAGCAGGCGCGGCAGATGGTGGAGCGGGGGTGAGGGGTTGGCATTGCTGTCCTTATGTGGGCAACACTCAACGCATCATGATGGCCGGGATGCATTGGCCATTTTGCTGCCTACATTCCGACTGATTCAAGTCATTTAGGAGTAACCGTATGCGAAATACCGCCTTCTTGTTCGCAGATGCCGTTGAGAAGCAGATTCAGGCGCTCAGTGATAAGTCCTTTCACCTTCGGAAAGGAGATGCAAAACGGCTGCTTGAGGAGTGGTACCCCCTCTCTAGACTTGCTCTACACCTGAAGCAACCCGGGTTGGAGGTGTATGTGGAGGGCTTTGATGACAAAAGAGTTGCTGACGGACATATCCAAGAAATTGGCTGGCGTGAGCGATCATTTGATGTTCAGATCACTTGTGTTGAAGATGAGGAAAGTGCGCTGAGGCGTCAACTGATGCAGTTGCAGGGCCACGCTCCAGGCGCGGGGCACATAGCGCGTGACAAGAATTCGAAGCTGATAAACGCGACCATGGTCGCCGTTGATAGCAATCACAACCTGAAGAAGGCGGCGGACGGTGTGGCGAAATGTCTCACTAGCAAGGCTGCAAAGAGCTATCCGGCAAACACTGTTCTGTTGATCGCATTCAACGACATGACCCTACTTGGCTTTGGTATGTGGGAGCAGTTGTTAGGGCTCATCAATACACAAGTCGGACTTGCGAGCAGTCACTTTGCTAGTGTGTATGTCATCAACTCTGCCACCAACGAACTGGTTAAAGCGGCCTGATTTCTCCCATGAAGTCCTCCCGCAGTGGTCGATTGCGACCAGGGGCCAGACACCTGCAGTCGTGTATCAGGCGTCTTTAGTGGGTTCATGGTGCTCCGTGGTGCCAGAACAATCTGCGCGACCGCTTCGCTGAATCGCTAGTGACCGCGCAGCGTCGCATACCAGCTTCTCTTCACCAACCCGCACGCACCCCCCAACCCTCCCTGTTGCCATCGCTCACGATTGCACCTCGCCCACCCCCTGGCGGCAAATCTCGGTTGGCGTAACAATGCGGCAACTATTGCGGAGGGGCGCATGAACAAACCAACCACCATCAAGTGGGCCATGCTGGCCCTGGGCTGCGCGGCCCTGGCAGCCTGCGGCGGCTCTGCCGAAAACGATGGTGTCACCATCTCGTTCGGCGGGCCGGGAGCTCCGCCCGCTGTAGCCGAGGTACCTCAGCCCAAAGCCATGGGCAAGGCCATGGCGCTGGCTTCCACCGCCCCACTGGCCCAGGTCAGCTTGGCACCGTCCGACCAGGACTTCCCCAACCCCGAGCGCGGCTTCTACCGCTTTGCCTCCGACCCCTCCAAGATCACGGCCACCTCGCTCGACTACGTGGTGGCAGACGGGCAGCGGCTGGTCTACACCCCAGCCGACCTCAGCGCCTACCGCACCAAGGACTTGCCCAGCAGCTACCTCACCAAGCTGAACACCGGCTTTGCCAACCTGCGCAAACAGGGCCTCAAGGCCGTGGTGCGCTTTGCCTACAACTACCCTGAGACCGAGGCCGATTACCTCAACGCGCAAGACGCTACGCTCTCGCGCGTCAAGCGCCACCTCACCCAGCTGCAATCGGTGCTGCAGGCCAATGCCGACGTGATTGCGGCTGTGCAGGGCGGCTTCATCGGTGCGTGGGGCGAGTGGCATACCTCGTCCAACAACCTCACCACCCCCGCCAACAAAGCCGCTGTGCGCGATGCCCTGCTGGCCGCCGTGCCCACCAGCCGCCAGGTGCACGTGCGCACCCCGGCCGACGTGGCCGCGTGGTACACCGCCCCGCCCACCCTGGCGCAACTGCTGGCCCCCAGCCCCACGGCCGCCGCGCGCATCGGCCAGCACAACGACTGTTTTCTGGCCAGCCCCGACGACGTCGGCACCTACTGGGCCGATACGCCTGCGCAATCGGCGGCGCTGCGCACCTATGCCCAGCAGGCCAGCGCGGTGACCGGAGCGGGCGGCGAAACCTGCGCCCCGCCCGAGGTGGCCCAGGCCCGCATGGCGTGTGAGGACATCCTGCGCGAAGGCGCGGCCTACCACATGACCTACCTGAACCGCGACTACTACGAAGGCTTCTTCGCCCAGTGGCAGGCGGGCGGCTGCATGGCCGATGTGTCGCGCAAGCTCGGTTACCGGCTGCAATTGACCGCTGTGGCGCACAGCGCCGTGGCCGCGCCGGGCGGTACGCTGGCGTGGCAGGTGGCCCTCAGCAACCAGGGCTGGGCCCGGCCGCTGAATGCGCGCAGCCTGGCGCTGACTCTGGTCAGTGCCACCAACGTGGCCACCGTGCTGCCCTTGGCAGGCACCGACCTGCGCCAGGCCAGCCCTGGCGAGCCGCTGCAATGGTCGGGCGAAGTCACCCTGCCCGCCACCCTGGCCCCCGGCAGCTACAGCGTGCACATTGGTGCCCCTGACGCTGCCAGCGCTTTGGCCGCCACCCCCGCCTATGCCGTGCGCTTTGCCAATGCCGACAGCGCCGTGACGGGTGTGCAGTGGCAGGCAAGCACGGGGCGGCTCATGTTGGGGACCACGCTGCAGGTGCAGTGATGGGGTTTGAAACAAAAATAGCTGCTAGCGCTTATGGAATAAGCGCTAGCAGCTATTAAATTCGTAGCGTCTGGCGCTGCAAAGACGCGCCCTACAACGGGTGCTCCGTATAAAACTTGCCCCCGTGGTACAGCAGAGGCGACGCACCTTCGCGGTGTTCGCAGTGCTCGACCTCGCCCACGAAGATGGTGTGGTCGCCTTCCTTGTACTGGCTGCGGTTGAAGCATTCAAACGTGGCGGCAGCCCCAGCCAGCAGGGGCGCACCCTGGATGCCGGGGCGGTGTTCCACGCCTGCCCAGCGGTCGATGCCACGGGTGGCGAAGCGTTCGGCCAGGGCCTTTTGGTCGGCGGCCAGCACGTGGATGGCGTAGTGCGAGCCGTTGGCAAAGGCGGGCATGCTGCTGGCGCTGTGCGACAGGCTCCACAGCACCAGCGGTGGGTCCAGCGACACCGAGTTGAACGAGCTGGCCGTGAGCCCGACCAGCTCGCCCGCCGCATTGCGTGCGGTGACGATGGTCACGCCCGTGGCAAACATGCCCAGCGCGTTGCGAAACTCGCGGGAGGAGAAGCTGGGGGGCAGTGCCAGGGCAGGGCGGGGCGAGGGGCTGTTCACAAAGGTTGGGCGCGGGGCCTGCATCAAGGGGGGATGGAACTATTATGGAGTGCCGCCCGCGCGCCTGTGCGGCGGGGGTTACTCGGCACTTATTTCTTTAGGACTTACGCAAATCGCGATGCAACAGGCGGCCCAGCCTGGGGCACGCCGCCCGCCTCGGCCCTGTTTGGCGTCCGTCATTTTCTGTATGGCTTTGCTCCCCACCTTCTCCACCCTGGGCTCTGGCCCCACCGTGCTCATGCTGCACGACGCTGATGGCGACCACCTCACCTTTGCCCCCCAGCTGGAGATGCTGGCCAGCGCTGGTTATCGCGCCGTGGCGTGGGACATGCCGGGCTATGGCCACAGCGCACCCATCGAGCCCTACACCTTCAAAGGCCTGGCGCAAAGCTGCCTGGCGCTGATCGATGCGCTGCAGTGCGGCCCCGTCACGCTGGTGGGCCATGGCATGGGGGCGATGCTGGCGCTGGAAGTTGCGGTGCGCAGGGCTGAGGTGGTGCACCGCCTGGTGCTGTGCGCGGGCGGGCCCGCGCTGGATGCGCAGGCCGTGCAAGCCTGGCTGGCCCCGCGCGAGCGTGCGCTGGACGCCGCGCAGCAGCCCGGCGGCAGCATGCAGCAGCTGGCGCAAACCCTGGTGCCGCAGTGCATTGGCACCGCCGCCTTGCCTGAGGGGGTGCGGCTGGCCGAGCATGCCCTGGCGCAGGTCCACCCCGCCACCTACCGCCGCGCCTTGCAGGCCATGCAGGGCTTTGACCGCTGGGCCCAGGCCTGGGTGAATGTGCACACCCCCACGCTGCTGCTGGGGGGCGATGCCGACCACTGCACCCCACCCGCCGCGCTGCAGGCGCTGGCCGAGTTGATGCCCGACGCCCAGCACCTGAGCCTGCCCCACATTGGCCACTGGCCGCAGCTGGAGCACCCCGAAGCGTTTGACGCTGCGTTGCTCGACTTTCTGGCCACGCAGCGGGTGCTGCATTGAGCGGCGCTGCGCAGCCCGCAGGCCAGGGGGCGCGGCACCGGGGGCATTCCCAAGCACGTTCCCCGGCGTGGACCGTGGCGACGGCGAGTGCGGTGGTCACTGCGCTGGCCGCCGTGCTGTGGGTGCCCACGCAGCTGTGGCCTGGTGGCCCCGCGTCCGGCGGTGTGTACGGCCGCGCGCCTTCGGGCCCGATGGGGTTGAAAGCGCTGGAAGGGCGCGCAGCAGTGCAGGGCAACTTGGCCGTGCCTGGCTCAGTCCATTCAAGGTACCGAAGGGACTCAATGGAGCCCATGGGTGCTGAGGCGCAGCCCCGCCCCGCTGCCACGGTGCCAGCGTCGACGGCGCCCTCTGGGGTGGAGACGTCTGCGACGGCTGCGCCCGGGATGTCCGAGCCAGCCACGCAAGCCGCCTGCGAACTGCTGTTGGCGCGCCTGCCCGGTGTGACACGCTCGCAGTGCCTGGCCACGCAGTTGCAGCCCAGCGGCGCGGCATCAGGCCAAGGCGTGCCGCTGTACTGGCGCGATGTGGTGCTACGCACGGGGGCGCCTGCCCCGGCCACCGATGTCCCGCCGCTGCGCGTGCTGGTGGTGGGCGCCATGCATGGCGACGAACTCACGGCCGCCTCGCTGGCCTTGCGCTGGATTGGCCTGGCGGGGGCCGAGGGCGGGGACCGTGGCGCGGCGCAGCCGCCCGTGCATTGGCGCTTTATCCCCGTGCTCAACCCCGATGGCCTGTTGGCCCCCAAACCCACGCGGGTCAACGCCAGCGGAGTGGACCTGAACCGCAACTTTCCCACCCCGGCTGGGCGCAAGACGCGCCGGTGTACTGGGAAAAGCGCACCCGCAAAGACCCGCGCCGCTGGCCGGGCCACACGCCGCTGTCCGAGCCCGAGTCGCGGTTTTTGCACCAGCAGATGGAGCAGTTCCAGCCCCAGCTGGTGGTCAGCATCCACGCGCCTTATGGCGTGCTGGACTTTGACGGCCCGCACGACCCGCCTGCCCGGCTGGGCCGTTTGCGCATGGACAAGCTGGGCGTGTTCCCCGGCTCGCTGGGGCATTACGGCGGGCTGCACCGGGGCGTGCCGGTGGTCACCATTGAGCTGGAGCACGCCCTGCGCATGCCGCCCGACACTGAGGTGCGCGCCATGTGGCGCGACCTGCGCCAGTGGATGAACACCCGGCTGCTGGACGGCGGTGATGCCGTAGCGGGTACGGCAGCCCCCGCTATGGCGCGTTGAGGGCCACGGTTTGGGTTGTTGATCCGGCACGAACTTACTTGAACCGTTCACTGAGCGCAGTCGAAGCGCCGCACAGCCTGTGCCCTGGCTTCGACAAGCTCAGCCCTAACGGACTTTTCAAGCTCAAAGAGGCTGGATTAATAAAAACAGGCGCTAGCGCTTATCTATCAAGCGCTAGAAGCTCCTATTTTGGTAGCAAAAAGCGCGCGGCCTGCGCCACGGCCTCTGCATCGGCCTGCACAGCACCGGGTGGGCCACCCTTGCCCCACAGGGCACCGCCCCAGGGCATGGAGAGGAACTTGGCACACAGCTCGACCGAGTCAATCATCGGCTGGGCTTTGGCACGGTCGCCGCTGGTGGTGATGAGCTGCAGCGACTTGGCGGCCATTTGCTCCTTGAAGGGCAGGCCGGGCACGCGCATCCAGCCGCTCCAGTGGTCCAGATAGGTCTTGAGCGGCGACGGAATGCTGAACCAGTACACCGGCGACACGAACACGATGTGCGTAGCCGCCAGCGTGGCGTCGAGCAGGGTCTTCAGATCGCCCTCGGGCGCGGGGTAGGTGCCCACGGTGTGGCGCAGGTCCACAAACGGTGGCAGGTGCATGCGCGCCAGGTGGTGCCAGGTTTGCACCGTGCCTGCGGGCAGTGCAGCGGCGGCTTGCTGGGCCAGCCATTCGGTGTTGCCCAGGTGGCCGCTTTCGCGGGTGGAGGTGGTCAGAAAGAGATAGTGCGGGGAGTGCGGTGTGGTGTTCGGCATGCCGCCGATGGTAGCGGCGGCGGGGCCGTGATGCCGTGGTGAGCGGCATGGCCCGCAATGCGCCATGCCGTCCCTTGGGGCTCAGGCCGCTACGGTGCCGCGCACGGCGCGCGGTGCCTGCACACCCAGAAAACCAAAGTTCATCGCAGGCACTTCGCCGCTCACCAGCTCGGCCATGGCCTTGCCCGAGCCCGCGCCGTGCGTCCAGCC
Organism: Acidovorax sp. 1608163; assembly: GCF_003669015.1. Lineage (NCBI taxonomy): Bacteria > Pseudomonadati > Pseudomonadota > Betaproteobacteria > Burkholderiales > Comamonadaceae > Acidovorax > Acidovorax sp. 1608163. Next base: position 4,760,856 of record NZ_CP033069.1, on the reverse strand, counting down.
CAGCGTGCCGTGGCCTGCGTTCACCCATAGCTTGCCCACGCGGGTTTGGCCGATGAATGGAATGTTGGTGGGCGTGGCGGGGCGCAGGCCGGTCCAGTACTCGGGGTTGCCGCCTTCTTCGGGCGTGCGGGTGTCGCACACGCCGGGCAAAATTTCAGCAATGCGGCGCGACAGCATGTGGCAGCGGGCGCGGGCCACGGGGCTATCCAGGCTCAAATCAAAACCGCCCAGCTCGATGGTGCCGGCCACACGCAGAGTGTTGCCCAGGCGGCTCATGGCGATCTTCTTGCCGTCGTCGATGGTGGAGACCATGGGTGCGCCCTCGGGCTTGAGCAGCGGGAAGGTGGCGCTGTAGCCCTTGCCAGGGTAGATGGGCAAATCCACGCCCACGGTGCGCAGCAGCGGTGCACTGTACGAGCCGCAGGCCACCACAAAGGCATCGGCCTTGAGGATGAAGTCTTTTTGGCCGCCAGCGCCCGTGTTGCGAGCGATAACAGCTACAGAATCAATAGCGTCCCCGATCTTGTTCAGTTGCAGCACGTCGTGCCCGTAGAGGAACTGGGCGCCCCGCGCAGCGCAGCGGCGGGCCAGCTCTTGCGTGAACACGCGGGCGTCGCCGCTTTCGTCGGTGCTGGTGTAGGTGCCGCCGGTGATCTTGTCGCCATAGGCTTTAAAGGCGGGCTCGATTTGGAGCAACTCTTCGCGGCTGACCAGGCGGCGCTGCACGCCAAACTTGCGCATCAGGTCCACCGCGTGGCCTGCGGCGTCGAACGATTTTTGGTCGGTGTAGAAATGGGCGATGCCGCGTTCGAGCCGGTTGTATTCAATGCCGGTGCTGGCCACCAGGTCCTTGAGGGCCGCGTGGCTGTAGGCGCCCAGGGCCACGATCTGCTGCACGTTGCGCTCAAACGCCACGTCGTTGCACTGCGCGAGAAACTTCAGCCCCCAGCGCCACTGGTCCCAGTCGAGCTGCGGGCGAAACAGCAGTGGCGCCTCTTTGTCGAACATCCATTTGAGCGCCTTGAGCGGCGCTTCGCGGTTGGCCCACGGCTCGCAGTAGCTCACCGAGATCTGCGCCGCGTTGGCGAAGCTGGTTTCCAAGGCAGCGTCGGGCTGGCGATCGACGACGATCACTTCATGACCGCGTTCCAGCAGGTGCCACGCTGTGCTGATGCCGATGATGCCGGCGCCCAAAACAATGGTTTTCATGAGGGCGCAGTGTGCGCGACATTGCATTTGAGTAAAAGCAAAATTAAACTTACTCCAAAATCATCAGCATCGCTAATGTTTGGCGGTGCCATTTTTCTGTTGTTAACCTGGCCTCTTCGAACTTGAAATATCCGTTCAGGCTGAGCCTGTCGAAGCCTCGCACAGCGCTTCGACAAGCTCCGCGTGAACGGTGTATGGAATGTTCTGCGCAGGCCCTTGCGAGACCATGAGCACTTACGATCCCGCCGCCCTGGAATGCCTTGCCGCCATCGTGGAAGAGGGCGGTTTTGAACGCGCCGCACAGCGGCTGAATGTGACGCAATCGGCCGTCTCGCAGCGCCTGCGGGCGCTGGAGGCGCAGGTGGGCTCGGTGCTCATCGTGCGCAGCCGCCCGCTCAAGCCGACGTCTGCCGGGCAGTTGCTGCTCAAGCACACCAAGCAGCTGCGCCTGCTGCGCGCTGACCTGGAGCGCGACCTGCAGGAGCTGGCCCCCAGCGCCCCCGGCAGCACCCGCGAAGACGAGCGCATCTCCATCGCCATCAATGCCGACAGCATTGCCACCTGGGCCATGGGCGCGCTGCACGACCTGGTGCGCCAGCGCCTGCCGCTCGAAATCATTGCCGATGACCAGGACTTCACGCAGGAATGGCTGCGCTCGGGCCAGGTGCTGGGCTGCGTCACCACGCTCAAGCAGGCGCTGCGCGGCTGCAAGATGGTGCCGCTGGGCGCCATGCACTATGTGGCGGTGGCATCGGCCGAATTCGCCAACAAGCACCTGCCGCAGGGGCTCACGCCGCACAACTTCCGCGAGGTGTCCTTTTTGTCCTTCAACCGCAAGGACGACATGGCGGCCGAGTTTGTGGCCCGTGCGTTCGGCCTCAAGCGCGTGGCACTGAACCACCTGTTTGTGCCCAGCACCGAAGGCCAGATGCGCGCCGTGGCCGCAGGCTGGGGCGTGGGCGTGATGCCCGAGCTGTTGGCGCGTGGCCCCATTGCCGATGGCAGCCTGATCGACCTGGTGCCCGGGCGCTCGCTGCCGATTCAGCTGTATTGGCACTGCTGGAACCTGGAGTCTGAGCTGCTGGATGCGCTGACCGATGCCCTCAAGGCCACGGCCGCACGCACCTTGGTGGCCTGACCGGAGTACGTTTGGGGCATTCGGGCGGCCACACGGCGTGAACGCCGTAGTTGCAAAGCAACTTCTACAGTAGTTTTTTTACCGTAGTGGATAAGATGCGAACCATGTCTTCGCTGCCCACCAAAGTTTCGTTCAAAGAGCAGATGCACCTCGCCCGCGAGGAGGCCATCCTGCAATCGACTTGCCGCCTGCTGGGCGAGAAGGCCTACGACGCCATGACCATGGACGATGTGGCCAACGCCGTCGGCATCGCCAAGGCCAGCCTTTACAAGCACTTCAGCAGCAAAGAAGAGCTGTGCTGTGCCGCCATGGTGCAGATTCTGGAGAGAGTGCGCGCTTACCTTTCTGGCTTGCCAAGCGAGCTTGCACCCATTGAAAAGCTGCGGGCGCTGGTGCGCTGGTCGCTGGAGCGGCTCATCACCAACGAAATGCCGCTGCTGCCCAGCCGCAATTCCAGCCTGCGTGCGGTGCTCATGGCCAACAAGCAGTACCTCAATGGCCTGGTGAACGTGAGCGATCAGATTGGCGAATGGATCACCGAGGCCCAGGCGCAGGGCGTGATCGACCCCAAGCTGCCGCCCCTGGTGGTGCTGTACACCCTGTACGCGCGGGCGTGTGATCCGGTAGTGACCTTCTTGAAGGACGGCGGGCAGTATTCCGACGCCGAAATCGTCGAACTGGTGGTGCGCACCTGCTTCGATGGGCTGGCCGCGCGTTGAGCCGCCCATGAAAAAGCCCCGCTTGGGGCGGGGCTCGTGCAGTACCGTTGAGGGGCTGAGTGGAATCAGCGCACGATCAACAGCGGCACCTTGCAGTGGGCCAGCACCTGCGTGGTGACCGAGCCCACGACCAGCGTGGCCAGGGCGCCGTGACCGTGCGAGCCCATCACCAGCAAGTCGAATTTGCCGCTCTCTGCCACTTTGGCAATGGTCTCGCCCACCGCACCCACTTTGAACATGCACTTGGCTTGCACGCCATGGCGAGCGAGGAACTTGGCCACGGGGGCGGTGACTTTCTCGGCTTCTTCCGTGTGGTAGTTGTCCACCACTTCTTTACCCAACGCCGCGCGTGCGCGGGTGGGCAGCGGGGCCTGCACCGTCAGCACGGTGTAGCTGTGGCTTGCGCCCAGCAGGTCTTCGTGGGTGGCCAGGTAGGCCAGCATCTTCTTGGTGTAGGCGCTGCCGTCGACAGCCAGCAAAATGTTCATGGTGTGCTCCAGGTTGGTGTGCTCAGACTAATGCGCGCGAGCGGTTGTTGTCTTGACCTGGGTCATGTTTTTCGTCGTGCGCTGTGAAAGGCGGTTGAACAGGGGTGTTCAGGGGCCTGCGTCGATCATACGGTGACGCACATCTGGGGCTGGAAGGTGGCCTGTTCCCCCTTGCGGGCATAGCCCAGCGGGTTGGCCACCACGCGGCATTGCCAGGGCTGCCCGGTGGCGTCGTGCGTGCCGCGCACGGTGTAGTCGCTGGGCGCGTGCAGGTGGCCGTGCAGCCACAGCTGGGCGTGGGGCAGCAGCCCGTCCAGGGCGTTGCAAAAACCTGCAGTCCCGGGCACCAGCCCATAGCGCGGGTCCGCACTGCGCAGGCTGGGGGCAAAGTGGGTAACGGCCACGGTGGGGCCGTCAAATGGCGTGGACAGTGCAGAGCGCAGCCATTGCTGGCACACCAGGGCCTGCTCGCGCATGGGCTCGGCCAAAAAGGGCTCGCCATGCCGGGTGCCACCGGTCTTGCGCAGGTAGAAATTGGCGGCGCGGTAGGCCTTGTCGCGCAGGCGCAGTTGGCGGGCAAGGTCTTCGGTGCCTTCGTCCTCAGCCAGTGCGTCAAAGTCGCTCCACAGGGTGGTGCCCACAAAGCGCACGCCGCCGAGCACCAGGGTTTCGCGCTCCAGCCAGGCAATGCCCAGCCGCTCGCAAGTGCTGCGCAGGCGTTGGTGGGCTTCGTCAAAGTCTTGGGCGTCGTATTCGTGGTTGCCCGGCACAAACAGCACGGGGGTGGGCCAGGTGCCGCCTGCCGCCTGGGGGGCAAACCGGGCCAGGCCGAAGTCTTCGTCGCTGAGCTGTCCCCCTTGCTGGTACGAGCCGATGTCGCCAGCGAGCACCAGCAGGTCGGCGCCGGGTGCGGGCTCGGGAACAAAGTGGGGGTGCGCCTCCAGGTGCAGATCGGACAGGAGCTGAATCTTCATGCGGGCAGTGTAGATGCCCAAGGGGCGCCCGGGCTGGGTGCGCCTAGTCCGGGAACATGCTGCGGGCCGAGCGCGCCAGGGCGTTGAGCAGCCATTCCATGGCCTTCTCTTGCGGGCCGCGCCGCCGCCACAGTGCATCAACGTGCACAGCGGGCACGTTCAGGGGCAGGGGGCGTTGCACCAGCCGGTCGGCAATGCCGGTCACCGGCACAAAGTGCCGGGGCAGCACGGTGAGCAAGTCCGAGCCCACCACCACCCGGCCCGCTGTGAAGAACTGGTTGACCGTGATGAGCACATGCCGCTTGCGCCCCAACGAGGCCAGGGCTTCGTCGATGAACCCGTAGGGGCGCCCGGAAAAGCTCACCAGCATGTGTCGCGCTGCGCAATACGCATCGAGCGTCAACTCCCCGCTGGCCAGTGGGTGCCCTTGGCGCATCACGCACATGTATTCACCGTCGTACAGGCGCCGGCTGTCGTAGGCCACGGCGCCGCCCGATTGGGCGCGGGCCGTCAGATCCGCCAGGGCGGCGGGGAAGTAGCCCACGGCCATGTCGGCAGATTCTTCGTCCAGCAGGCGGCGTGGGTCGCGGGTGGTGAGGGGCAGCACGCGCACCGAGATGTCCGGGGCCTCGCGCTCGATGATTTGGACCAGCGCGGGGATCAGCGTGGCGGCGGTGGCATCGGCCATGGCCAGCACAAAGGTGGACGTGGCGGTGGACGGCTCGAAGGCGCCCGGGGCCAGGGACTCCTGCAGCAGGGCCAGTGCATCGCGCACGCTGGGCCACAGCGCCAGTGCGCGGGGCGTGGGCTCCACGCCCTGGCCGCTGCGCACCATCAGCTCGTCACCCACCACTTCACGCAAGCGCCGCATGGCGTTGCTGACGGCCGGTTGGGTGATGGAAAGCTTGTGCGCAGCCTTGGTCAGACTGCGCTCGGCCATCACCTCATCGAAGACACGCAGCAGATTCAAATCCAGTGATCGGAAGTTCACCAGCGATGCTTTGGGCGATGTCTTGGGTGAGGTCATGGCTCGATCATCATCAATGTGAATGTAAAGAATTCAAAATATAAATTTGAATAGATAAAGGGTAAACCCTAAGATTCATGCATTCGCCCGGCAATCTCGCCAAAAGCGTTTGAAAAGGGACTTCCAAAATGACCAATTTCGCACACGTCGACTACCCCACCGAACACCTTGGCGTGACCCGCGCCGAAAACGCAGCCGCCTCCATCAAGGACATGGCGTCGCGCTTTGACGGCACCCGCGGTGCTGCCTCTTTGCTGCTGGCCGCAGTGGTTTCCGCCCTGCTGGTCGTGGCCAACCAAGTGATCGACACTTGGAGCGAAGGCCACCTGCTGGCCGCCTGGATGGTGCTGTGGCTCGTGGCCTTTGCCGCCCTGGCCCTCTTGACCATGCCTGCCCGCCGCATGGCTGTGGCCCTGCGCGCCTCGGCCAAGGCCTGGGCTGAAAACCGCGCCCGCGCCGCTGAAGACGAGCGCACCTGGCAAGTTGCCCTGAAGGACCCCCGCATCATGGCCGAATTGAACCATGCCATGGGCGTGCCCACCGTGAGCGATATCCGTCGCTACTACTGAGCATCAAGTTACTCCAAGCTGCGGCAGGCCCTGGATAAGCACCGGGGTTGAGCCCAAGATTCAAGCCGTGGACGGTACAACGTCCACGGCTTTTTTCATGCACGCTCGCACGGCGAGGTGCCGGGCTGTTTGGTTGCATATGCGGTTGCCCGCAGATGCCCACAAAAAAGCCGCCCGGCACAAAGGCGGGGCGGCTGATTGAGGCCTGAGCCCAGCGCGCAAGTGCGCGCCAAATGGGCTCAGCCATGTGTCGGTCAGGCCGACAGGCGCTTTTCAATAGCGGCCTTGGTGTCCAGCAGGGCTTGGGGCAGGTGGTAGGCCAGTTGCTCAAAATGCGTGGTGTGCAGCTTGAGTTCTTCGGTCCACGCGGCCTTGTCAATGCTGGTGACGGTGTTGAATTGCTCAGGCGAGAACTCCAGGCCGGTCCAGTTGATTTCAGCGTACTGCGGGGCCACGCCAAACATGGTTTCCTCGCCTTGCGCCTTGCCTTCGATGCGGTCGATCATCCACTTCAGGACACGCATGTTCTCGCCATAACCAGGCCACACGAACTTGCCAGCCGCGTCCTTGCGGAACCAGTTGGTGGTGTAGATCTTGGGCTGCTTGCCACCGGCGGCGGTGATCTTGTCGCCCATGTTCAGCCAGTGCTGGAAGTAGTCGCTCATGTTGTAGCCGCAGAACGGCAGCATGGCGAATGGGTCGCGGCGCACCACGCCTTGCTGGCCAAAGGCAGCGGCAGTGGTCTCGGAGCCCATTGTGGCGGCCATGTAGACGCCTTCGGTCCAGCTGCGGGCTTCGGTCACCAGTGGCACGGTGGTGGAGCGGCGGCCGCCGAAGATGAACGCGTCGATGGTCACACCGGCTGGGTCGTCCCAGGCCGAGTCAAGGGCCGGGTTGTTGGTGGCGGCCACAGTGAAGCGGGCGTTGGGGTGGGCGGCCTTGGCGCCGGTTTCCTTGGCGATGGCGGGCGTCCAGTCCTTGCCCTGCCAGTCGATCAGGTGATCGGGCAGTTTGCCGGAGTCCTTGTCCATGCCTTCCCACCACACGTCGCCGTCGTCGGTCAGGGCCACGTTTGTGAAGATCACGTCCTTGTCCAGGCTGGCCATGCAGTTGGGGTTGGTGAGCGTGTTGGTGCCGGGGGCCACGCCGAAGTAACCCGCTTCAGGGTTGATGGCGCGCAGGCTGCCGTCGGCCTGGGGCTTGATCCAGGCGATGTCGTCGCCAATGGTGGTGACCTTCCAGCCTTCGAACGCTGTGGGTGGCACCAGCATCGAGAAGTTGGTCTTGCCGCAGGCGCTGGGGAAGGCTGCTGCCACGTGATACTTCTTGCCCTGGGGGTTGGTCACGCCCAGGATGAGCATGTGCTCGGCCAGCCAGCCTTGGCTCTTGCCCATGGTGGACGCAATGCGCAGGGCCAGGCACTTCTTGCCCAGCAAGGCGTTGCCGCCGTAGCCCGAGCCATACGACCAGATTTCGCGCGTTTCAGGGTAGTGAACGATGTACTTGACGGTGGGGTTGCAAGGCCAGCTGGTCTTGTCGGTTTCGCCTGCCGCCAGGGGGGCACCCACGGTGTGCATGCAAGGCACAAATTCGCCATCCACGCCCAGCACGTCGTACACCGCCTTGCCCATGCGGGTCATCAGGCGCTGGTTCACTGCCACGTAGGCGCTGTCGGTCAGTTCCACGCCGATGTGGGCAATGGGGCTGCCCAATGGGCCCATGCTGAAAGGCACCACGTACATGGTGCGGCCCTTCATGCAGCCGTCAAACAGGGGCTGCAGGGTGGCGCGCATTTGGGCAGGCTCCATCCAGTTGTTGGTGGGGCCTGCATCTTCCTTTTGGGCCGAGCAGATGTAGGTGCGGTCTTCCACGCGGGCCACGTCCGAGGGGTCAGAACAGGCCAGGAAGCTGTCGGGGCGCTTGGCGGGGTTGAGCTTCTTGAAGGTGCCCGCCTTGACCAGTTGCTCGCACAGGCGGTCGTACTCTTCCTTGGAGCCATCGCACCAGAAGATGCTGTCGGGCTTGCACAGAGCAGCCATATCGGCCACCCAGGCAAGCAGGCGTGGGTTCTTGACGTAAGCGGGGGCGTTGAGATTCAGGCCCTGCATGGTGGGTGCGTTCATCGGGAGCTTCCTAAGTTGAAAAACAGTTTTTTCAAAGGAAGCGAACCGTGCGGCTCACGACGACAAAGACCTGGCGCAATTGCGATGCTGAGCGCTGCCTTTGAAAAAACGGCTTGCGGCAAGCGTTGGCAAAGGGAGCGCTGGGCGGGCCACCCCTTGCACAGCGCGGTGCCTGTGCTCAGTCGGCGGGCGAAACAGGTGTGGCTACCCCCACGGTGTGGAGGCGTCTCCACGCATTCCGCGGGTCGGCTGGGATGACGATTTTATGAATCTGTCGCCGTTTTGTCTGTCAGACTCGGGTCAAATCCATGCAAAAATTGCATGGGGTTATGTGGTGATTATGGAGGCTGTGGGGCCTCAGCCTGGGCCATTCAGGGGGCTTTGCTGGCTGTCCAGCGCTCAAAACCGGCCTTGCGCAGCGCACAGGCGGGGCAGGTGCCGCAGCCGTAACCCCAGGCGTGCCGCTCACCACGCACGCCGTGGTAGCAGGTGTGCGATTGCTCCAGCACGATGTCCACCAGCGCGTCACCGCCCAGTGCATGGGCCATCTCCCAGGTGTCGGCCTTGTCGATCCACATCAGCGGCGTCTCAAAGGTGAAGCGTTGCCCCATGCCCAGCGAGGTGGCCACTTGCAGGGCCTTGAGCGTGTCGTCACGGCAATCGGGGTAGCCCGAAAAATCCGTCTCGCACATGCCCCCCACCAGCGTGTGCAGACCACGCCGGTAGCCCACGGCCGCTGCCAACTGGAAAAACAGCAGGTTGCGCCCCGGCACGAAGGTGTTGGGCAGGCCGGCCGCAGTCATCTGGATTTCGGTCTCGCTGGTCAGTGCTGTGTCGCTGATGCGGCCCAGCACGCCCAAGTCCAGCATGTGGTCGTCGCCCAGCTTGCCGCGCCATTGCGGGAACTGCGCGCGCATGGCCTCCAGAACGGCGTGGCGTGCCTGCAGCTCGATGTGGTGGCGCTGGCCATAGTCAAAGCCGATGGTCTCGACATGGGCAAAGTGGCTCAAGGCCCAGGCCAGGCAGGTGGTGGAGTCTTGGCCACCAGAAAACAAAACGAGTGCGTTGCCGCTGCGCATGGGTGGATTCCTTGCAAAAAATGGGTGAAGTCGGGGCCGTGGTCAAGGCGGGTCAGCGCGTGGCGCCAAACGAAAAAAAGCCCCGCAGTGCGGGGCTTTTGCTCTGGGGCGCAGGGGGCGCCTCAGGCCATTTTGACGGCAATAAAGGCCAACAGGAACATGATGACACCGCCCATGACGGGCAGCACCACGGGCATGACGGAGACCACGTTTTCCACGGGGTCAGGCGATGGCTCGGAAGTGGTGTGCGAGGGGCTGTGGTCCGACATGGTGATGGCTCCAGTGCTGAATGTTGGCGCGATTCTAGCGGTTCCCGTGCGTTTTCGTCTGCGGGTCTTTACGGGTCAGGCGCTCACATCAGGGCCGCTTCCATGCCCGCGGCCCGCAGTTGCTGCAGCACCTGCTCGACATGGCTTTTGCTGCGGGTTTGCAGCACCAGTTCAATGTCCACGTTTTGTGCGGCCAGCATGGTGAAGGCGCGCTGGTGGTGCACCTCTTCGATGTTGGCGCCCGCGTCGGCCACCGTGGCGGTGATGCGTGCCAGCACGCCGGGTATATCGCGTGCGCTGACTTGGATGCGTGCCAGGCGGCCCGAGCGCACCATGCCGCGCTCAATGATGGCGGCCAGCAGCAGCGGGTCGATGTTGCCGCCGCACAGCACCAGGCCCACGCGCTTGCCCTTGAAGCGCTCGGGGTAGCGCACCAGCGCGGCCAGGCCTGCAGCGCCAGCGCCTTCGACCAGCGTCTTTTCAATCTCCAGCAGCATCAGCACGGCCTGCTCGATATCGCCTTCGTCCACCAGCACCAGGTCGTCTACCAGGCGCTTGATGATCTCTTGTGTGATCTTGCCCGGTGTGCCCACGGCAATGCCCTCGGCAATGGTCGATGTGCCCTGCGGGTGGTGCGTGCCTTGAATGGCATTGACCATGGCTGGGAAGCGCTGGGTTTGCACGCCAATGATTTCGATACCGGGTTTGAGTGCCTTGGCCGCTGTGGCCACGCCCGAGATCAGGCCGCCACCGCCCACGGCAATCACCAGCGTGTCCAGGTCGGGCACGGCTTGCAGCATCTCCAGCCCCAGCGTGCCCTGGCCTGCGGCCACGCCCTCGTCGTCATAGGGGTGCACAAAGGTCAGCTGTTGCGTATCGGCCAGCGCATAGGCGTGTGCTCGGGCTTCCTCCAGTGTGTCGCCGTGCAGCACCACTTCGGCGCCAAAGCCTCGGGTGCGTTCCACCTTCACACCGGGGGTGAAGCGTGGCATCACGATCACCGCGCGCAGGCCCAGGCGCTGCGCGTGGTAGGCCACGCCCTGGGCATGGTTGCCCGCACTCATGGCCACCACGCCGCGTGCGCGCTCCTCATCGGTGAGCAGCGCCAGCCGGTTGCAGGCGCCGCGCTCCTTGAACGATGCGGTGAACTGCAGGTTCTCGAACTTGAGAAACACCTGCGCCCCGACGATGTGAGAAAGCGTCTTGGATTCAACGCAAGGGGTGTCCAGCACCTGGCCTTGTAGGCGGGTGGCGGCGTCACGGATGTCTTGGAGGGTCAGCATGGGCGCCATTGTGGCGCACCGGGGCTGGTGGTGTCACTTGGGCTGCGGTCCTCCGCCAGGCCACATCCGCTGCAGCACGCCGTCGCGCCGCACCCAGTGGTGGTACAGCGCTGCAGCCACATGCAGTGCGACGACGCCCCAGGCCACAAACTTGCCCAGGAAGTGGTGGACGGCATCCACCGGCGCTTCAAACTCATCCCAGGTGACGTGCAAGGACTCGCTGACCCATGCAAAGGCCGCAGTCTCGTTGAAGCCGGTCACGGTGAACAGGCCGAAGTCCGTGGGCGCGCCCGTGCCGATGTAGCCAGTCACAGGCATCACGATCAGCAGGCCATACAGCCCGATGTGGGCGGCATGCGCCAGTGCGTGCTCCCACGCCGGGCCTGTGGGCTGCGCAGGTTGCACAGCCCACAGGCGCCACAGCAGGCGGGGGACGACCACAAACCCCACCAGCAGGCCCAGCACCCAGTGAATGTTGAGCACGGGCAGGGACTCCGGCGAGGTGTCGTCCATGAACCAGATGACGTAGTACACGACCACGTATGCGCCGATGAAAGCGGCTGCGCTGGTCCAGTGAAAGAGCTGGGCGATGGCGCCGAAACGGTGGGTGGAGTTGTTCCACTGCATAAAGTCTTTGAATGGGTGGGCTGGGGTCAAGCGGTGGTGGTCAGGCACGAAGCCCGTTGAGCAGGCGGTCCAGCCCGTCCAGGGCTTGGGCCAGCTTGATGGAGGGATCGTCATCTGGCTCGGCGATCCAAAAGGAGGCTTCGGTGACAGCGCCGTACAGCATGCGAGCCGTCACGCCAGCGTGATGCCGCGCCACAGTGCCTTCTTCCATCAGCTGCTCCAAGGACGCTTCCAGTGCTGCAATGCCTACGGACTGGGCGGCCTGGGGCACATCCCCCAACACGGCCCTTGCGTCCTGCAGGATGATGCGGCGGATTTCGGGCTCCAGCGCCAGCTCCAGATAGGTGTGGCAGCGTTGGCAAAAACCGTCCCAAAGGGTCGGCGCGGCCTGCGATACCGCGTCCAGCTGGGTGCCCACCTCGGCTTCGATCTGCTCAATCACGGCCACCAGCAAGCCCTCCTTGCCGCCAAAGTGGTGGTACAGCGCCCCCCGTGTAAGGCCTGCTTCGCCCGTGAGGTCGTCCATGGAGGTGTGTGCGTAGCCCTGTGCGGCGAAGGCGTGGCGTGCCGTGGCCACCAGTTTGGCCCGGGTCTCTTCCATCATTTCCGCCCGTGTGCGGCGCTGCGACATGCGCTCCTCCTTTGACATACGCTACGTATGTTAATTGGCATACGCAACGTATGTCAATGTCTTGAGGCGCGTCACGCTGGGCTGCGGATTGCGTGGTTGCGTCATCGCCCGTTGCGCTTCATCAAACTACCTATAGTGTTTCGTGGGTATCGTTGACGCTATAGGTAGTGTTTTAAACCCTCGTTGGATTGTGAGAACCCATGGCGTCCACCCTCGTCACTTTGCCCCGCGAAGTTGTTTTGCGCAGCGGCCAGCGCGCTCCTTTTGATGCGGAGCGCATCCGCGCTGCGCTGGCCAGTGCGGGCCAGGCCTCGGGTGAATATGGCGCCGAAGAAGCCGCGTTGCTCACCGCGCAAGTCACCAAGGTGTTGATCCACCGCTTTCACGGCGAAGCCCCCACGGTGGAGCAGATCCAGGACGTGGCCGAGCAGACGCTCATCGCCGCCAACCACCTGGCCACGGCGCGCGCCTACATCGTCTACCGCGAGCAGCACGCCACGCTGCGCGCGGATAAGCAGACGCTGGTCGATGTGGAAAGCTCCATCAACGAATACCTCACGCGGGCCGACTGGCGCGTGAACGCCAACGCCAACCAGGGCTACTCGCTGGGCGGGCTGATCCTGAACGTGGCAGGGAAGGTCACGGCCAACTACTGGCTGTCGCACGTCTACACGCCCGAGATCGGCGAGGCGCACCGCAATGGCGATATCCACATCCATGACCTCGACATGCTCAGCGGCTACTGCGCGGGCTGGTCGCTGCGCACGCTGCTGCACGAGGGGCTCAACGGCGTGCCGGGCAAGGTGGAGGCAGGGCCGCCTAAGCACATGAGCTCGGCGGTGGGACAGATCGTGAACTTCCTGGGCACGCTGCAAAACGAGTGGGCCGGCGCGCAGGCGTTCTCGTCCTTCGACACCTACATGGCACCGTTTGTGCGCATCGATGCCATGGACTACGCCGCCGTGCGCCAGTGCATCCAGGAGCTGGTCTACAACCTCAACGTGCCCTCGCGCTGGGGCACGCAGACGCCGTTCACCAACCTCACCTTCGACTGGACCTGCCCCGAGGACCTGCGCGAGCAGGTGCCCGTGATCGCTGGCAAAGAGATGCCCTTCGCGTACGGTGACTTGCAGGTGGAGATGGACCTCATCAACCGCGCCTACATCGACGTGATGACCACGGGCGATGCCAAGGGTCGGGTGTTCACCTTCCCCATCCCCACCTACAACATCACCAAGGACTTCCCCTGGGAGAGCGAGAACGCGCAGCTGCTGTTCGACATGACGGCCAAGTACGGCCTGCCGTACTTCCAGAACTTCATCAACTCCGAGCTGGAACCCAACATGGTGCGCTCCATGTGCTGCCGCCTGCAACTCGATTTGCGCGAGCTCTTGAAGCGCGGCAACGGCCTGTTCGGCAGCGCCGAGCAGACCGGCAGCCTGGGGGTGGTCACCATCAATTGCGCACGCCTGGGCTATCAGCACGCGGGCGATGAAGCGGGCCTGCTCGCCGCGCTCGACCGCCTGATGGAGCTGGGCAAACAAAGCCTGGAGACCAAGCGCAAGCTCATCCAGCGCCTGATGGACCAGGGCCTGTTTCCCTACACCAAGCGCTACCTGGGCACCTTGCGCAACCACTTTTCCACGCTGGGCGTGAACGGCATCAACGAGATGGTGCGCAACTTCACACACGGCCGCGAAGACATCACCAGCGAAGGGGGCCATCGCCTGGCCCTGCGCCTGCTCGACCACGTGCGCGAGCGCATGACGCAGTTCCAGGAAGAAACCGGCCACCTCTACAACCTGGAGGCCACGCCCGCCGAAGGCACGACCTACCGCTTTGCCAAAGAAGACAAAAAGCGCTGGCCTGCCATCTTGCAGGCGGGCACGGCCGAGCAGCCGTACTACACCAACTCCTCGCAGCTGCCCGTGGGCTTCACGGACGATCCGTTCGAGGCCCTGATGCGGCAAGAGGCGCTGCAGTCCAAATACACCGGCGGCACCGTGCTGCACCTGTACATGGGCGAGCGCGTCTCCAGCGGTGCGGCCTGCCGCGAGCTGGTGAAACGGGCGCTGACGAACTTTCGCCTGCCCTACATCACCATCACGCCCACGTTCTCCATCTGCCCCACGCACGGCTACCTGGCGGGCGAACACCCGTTTTGCCCGCGCTGCGATGAAGAGCGGCTGGCCGCCAAGCGTGCGGCCCTGGCTGCCTGAAACGGTGTGGGGCAGTTTTGAATAAAAAGTGCCTCCAGCGCCCAATATAAAAGCGCGAGCAGCTATTAAATGCATAGCAAATTGAAGTGCAATGGCGATAGCTGCAGCACCCTATCGGCCCTGGGCCGATACCCCCGGGGCCACAGGCCACAACGGTGGCCCCTTTTTGTCCTTCCTCCCCTTTTTCGGAGATCCATCCCATGACCCATTTCTCATCCACCGAACACACTGCCGTGGCCAGCGCTGCCGTGCAACTGACCGATGCCGAGCGCCAGCCTTGCGAGGTGTGGACCCGCGTGATGGGCTACCACCGCCCGGTGGCCAGCTTCAACGTGGGCAAGCAGGGCGAACACCATGAGCGCCAGTTCTTCAACGAGTCGCGCTGCTGTGGCTGATGCGGCAGGCGCAGCCCCACTGGCCTGGCCAGGCGGGCTGCGCGTGGGCGGCCTCACGCCGCTCACCACCATCGACTTTCCAGGCCGTCTGGCGGCGGTGGTGTATTGCCAGGGCTGCCCCTGGCGCTGCGGCTATTGCCATAACCCTGAGCTGCTGGACGCCACGGTGCCCGCAGCCACCCCATGGCCCGAGGTGTTGGCCTTTTTGGGCAAGCGCCGGGGGTTGATCGATGGGGTGGTGTTTTCAGGCGGCGAGCCCACGCTGCAAGCGGGCCTGCCCGCCGCCCTGGCCGAGGTGCGCGCGATGGGCTTTGCCACGGCCCTGCACACCGGCGGCATGTACCCCGAACGCCTGGCCGCCGTGCTGCCCCTGCTTGATTGGGTGGGGCTCGACATCAAAGGACCCGAGCACCATTACGAGGCCATCACCGGCGTGCCCGGCAGCGGCGCGCGTGCCTGGCAGTCGCTGGCGCTGCTGCAGGCCCATGCGGTGGCTTTTGAATGCCGCACCACCTGGCACGAGGGCCTCTTCAGCCCACAAGAGCTGCAGACGCTGGGCGATACCCTGGCCGATGCCGGTGTGCGCCACTGGGCCGTGCAGGTCTGCCGAAAAGGGCCTGGCGTGCCCCTGGCTGCGGGTGCCGACATCGAGGCGCCGGTGGGAGCCAGAATCCCGCGCTTCGAGGTCCGGGGGGCCGAGAAAACCCTTGGTCGGTAAAAAAAATCGCGCCAAAAGGCCTAATTTTTTGCATCATGAAAATGCATTGCAAAAAATGGCAATTTCGACAGGCCGACGCAAGCAGAATCGGCGACCATCTGAGATGGCTTGCGCAAAACAGGGCCCAGGCATACGGTTCACCCCCGTGTGAATTCCGTTTTTGCGGCCCGATTTGTGTGAGTCTTATCTGAATTTGACCGTGGTCGCCGGGCGCAATCCCAGCCGGTGGCTTTTCCACTCCTGTTCCTTGAGACAAGTCATGAGTACCCAGCAACCCTCCATCATCTACACCTTGACAGACGAAGCGCCACGCTTGGCGACGGCGTCGTTCCTGCCCATCATCCGCAGCTTCGCGGCTCCGGCGGGCATCAACGTGACAGAGAGCGACATCTCTGTGGCGGCACGGGTGCTGGGTGAGTTTCCTGAGTTCCTGAAAGAAGAACAGCGCGCGCCCAACACGCTGGCCGAGCTGGGCAAGAAGACACTGCAGGCCGATGCCAACATCATCAAGCTGCCCAACATCAGCGCCTCGGTGGGCCAGCTGCAAGCCGCCATCAAGGAGCTGCAAGGCAAGGGCTACGCCTTGCCCGACTACCCTGAAGCCCCCAACACTGACGAAGAAAAGGCCATCCGCGCCCGCTACGCCAAGTGCATCGGCAGCGCCGTGAACCCTGTGCTGCGCGAAGGCAACTCGGACCGCCGCGCCCCCAAGGCCGTCAAGGAATACGCCCGCAAGAACCCCCACAGCATGGCCGAATGGAGCCAGGCATCGCAGTCGCACGTGTCGCACATGCACCATGGCGACTTCTATCACGGCGAAAAGTCCCTGACCCTGGACCGCGCCCGTGAAGTGAAGATGGAGCTGATCACCAAGAGCGGCAAGACCATCTTGCTCAAGCCCAAGGTCTCGCTGCTCGACCGCGAAATCATCGACAGCATGTTCATGAGCAAGAAGGCCTTGCTCGAGTTCTACGAAAAAGAAATTGAAGACGCACGCAAGACCGGCGTGATGTTCTCGCTGCACGTCAAGGCCACCATGATGAAGGTCTCGCACCCCATCGTGTTCGGCCACTGCGTCAAGATCTTCTACAAGGAAGCCTTTGAAAAACACGGCGCCCTGTTCAAGGAACTGGGCGTGAACGTGAACAACGGCATGGCCGACCTGTACGGCAAGATCGCCACGCTGCCCCAGTCCAAGCAAGACGAAATCAAGCGCGACCTGCACGCCTGCCACGAGCACCGTCCCGAGCTGGCCATGGTCGATTCCGCCAAGGGCATCACCAACTTCCACTCGCCCAACGACATCATCGTGGACGCCTCGATGCCCGCCATGATCCGCAACGGCGGCAAGATGTGGGATGCCAACGGCCGCCTCAAGGACGTGAAGGCCGTGATGCCCGAATCGACCTTCGCCCGCATCTACCAGGAAATCATCAATTTCTGCAAATGGCACGGCGCGTTCGATCCCAAGACCATGGGCACCGTGCCCAACGTGGGCCTGATGGCCCAGCAAGCCGAAGAGTACGGCTCGCACGACAAGACGTTTGAGATCACCGAAGACGGCGTGGCCAACATCACCGACCTGGCCACCGGCGAAGTGCTGCTGAGCCAGAACGTGGAAGCGGGCGACATCTGGCGCATGTGCCAGGTCAAGGACGCAGCCATCCGCGACTGGGTCAAGCTGGCCGTGAACCGCGCCCGCAACTCCGGCATGCCCGTGGTGTTCTGGCTCGACTCGTACCGCCCGCACGAAGCGCAGCTCATCACCAAGGTCAAGATGTACCTGCACGAGCACGACACCACCGGCCTCGATATCCAGATCATGAGCCAGGTGCGTGCGATGCGCTACACGCTCGAGCGCGTGATCCGTGGCCTGGACACCATCAGCGCCACCGGTAACATCCTGCGCGACTACCTGACCGACCTGTTCCCCATCATGGAACTGGGCACCTCGGCCAAGATGCTGTCCATCGTGCCTTTGATGGCCGGCGGCGGCATGTACGAAACCGGCGCGGGCGGCTCGGCCCCCAAGCATGTGCAGCAACTGGTGGAAGAAAACCACCTGCGCTGGGATTCGCTGGGCGAGTTCCTGGCCCTGGCCGTGTCGCTGGAAGACCTGGGCCTGAAGACCGGCAACGCCAAGGCCAAAGTGCTGTCCAAAACGCTGGATGCCGCTACTGGCAAGCTGCTGGACAACAACAAAAACCCCAGCCCCAAGACCGGCCAGCTCGACAACCGTGGCAGCCAGTTCTACCTGGCCCTGTACTGGGCCCAGGCCCTGGCCGCGCAGACCGACGACGCCGACCTGGCCAAGCTGTTTGCCCCTCTGGCCAAGCAACTGACCGACAACGAGCAAAAGATCGTGGACGAGCTCAACGCCGTGCAAGGCAAGCCCGTGGACATCGGTGGTTACTACCTGCCTGATGTGGCCAAGCTGGACGCCATCATGCGTCCTAGCCAGACGTTCAACGATGCGTTGAAGGCGGCGCTGGCGTAATCTCGCCCATGTGCCACCGCCCTGGCGCCGTGCCAGGGCAAAAAAAAGAGACTGCCGATGGCAGTCTCTTTTTCATTGGCTGATCAAGTCTTTGGATCGAATGCAAGCTTTGAACAGACTTCAGCGCAGGTTCACGGTGCCAGCCCTTGGGTGGCTAAAAGCTCCAACGCTTGCCCCAATGCGGCAGGTGATGCAGCCTGGCTTTCTGTGCCCTCACCGCTTTCCTCGCTTTTTATGGTCAGTCCGGTACCTACACCCCGTGGGTCGGTGAGACGCCGCACCACCAAAAGTTGCTGGCTGCTGGAGTTGGCTGCGGATGAGTAGCCTTCGCCCTCGTTCACGCTGTACTGCAGTACGTACCCTCGCTGCAATGCTCCGCTGCTATTTATCCATACGCATACGACATTGCCTGCGAGGGTGCCGCGGATTTGGTGCTCACAGCCAAATAGGTTGTTGGCGCTGGCCATCAGACCATTGCCATTGGCTGTAGCAGCCTGCGCCTGGGTCAAGTCGACCACATCCGTGGACACAACGCCGCTGCCAATGGAGTTGAATACCCACAAGCCCCGCAGGCTAGAGGCTTGAGCGGGGTAACCAAACTGAAAGCGTGAAATGGCTTTTTCCGTTTCATTGGGAAACTGCACAAAACCCGTGGTGCCAGAGGTGAAGCGGATGGTCATGTTGCCAGCGCTGCCTGCCTCCACTCCAGAGCGGGCATTGCTGCCGAAGAACCGTCCGCCGGTGTAGCGCACCAGGGGGGCCGTCGCGGCGTTGTTCACCACCTTGCCTACAGCCAAGTAGAACGTAGGCTGGCTATTGGCCTCGTACGCATACATCTGCATCAGCAGTGTGTCGTTCTGTACATCCATCGCCAAGCCACGCCCCGGCTTGCCATCCACCTCTGAAGTCACCACCCAAGTCCCTGCCTGAGGCATGAACGCATAGGACATACCGGCGCTGCACAGCAGTGCTGCGGTCATCAATTTCTTCTTCCACATGTGCAAAGCTCTCCCTCAAAACGGTTGGAATGAATGTTTACAAAACTTCACACCTTACCCGTTTTTGCACACATCCGTGAGAAATTGTTAACCGATCGATGCTGTGTCTCAACTCGCCTCTGATTGGCCTTGCTTCGTTCAATCACTTCGCCGTTGTACACAGGCTCCATGCAAGGCTTTGAGCAGATTCTTAGCTGCCAGCGCACACCCGCAGCACCTCTGCCCCATACGCCTCCAGCTTTTTGGCACCCATGCCGCTGATGCCCTGCAGGTCCTCCAGTGTGGTGGGGCTGCGCTCTGCAATGGCTGCCAGCGTGGCGTCGTGGAAGATGACGTAAGCGGGCAGGTTGTGCTCGCGGGCCACCTCGGCGCGCCAGGCTTTGAGGTTGATGAAGCGCACCTGCGCATCCGGCCCCAGGTTAGCGGCGGCAGCCGGGGGGGCGCTGGCCTTGCGCGTGCGTTTGGCGGGGGCGGAGGACACCGATTCGCGCAGCTGCACCGGCACCTCGCCCTTGAGCACCGCGCGTGAGCCTTCGGTGAGGCACAGCGTGTCAAAGCTGTGGCCGCTGTCCAGCATCACCTTTTGCAAGCCCACCGCACCGGTGGCGATGAGCTGGCGCAGCACGCCGCGCAGCTGCGGCTCGGTCAGGTCGGCGCCAATGCCGAAGGTGGAAATCTTCTCGTGCCCAAACTGCGCGACCTTCTCGGTCTTCTTGCCGCGCAGGATGTCCATGATGTGGCCAGTGCCAAAGCTGATGCCGCTGGCCTGGTGCACGCGATAGATGGTGGACAGCAGCTTGCGGGCAGCGTCCGTGGCATCCCACACGGCGGGTGGGTTCAGGCAGTTGTCGCAATTGCCACAGGGCGTGGACTCCTCTCCAAAGTAGGCCAGCAGCCGCACGCGGCGGCAGTCGGTGGCCTCGGCCAGGGCCAGCAGGGCATCGAGTTTGCCGCGCAGTGCCTGTTTGAACTCCTCGCCCGCCGGGCTCTCGTCGATCATGCGGCGCTGGTTCACCACGTCTTGCAGGCCATAGGCCATCCAGGCATCGGCGTTCAACCCATCGCGGCCAGCGCGGCCTGTCTCCTGGTAGTAGCCCTCGATGTTCTTGGGCATGTCCACATGCCCCACAAAGCGCACATCGGGCTTGTCGATGCCCATGCCAAACGCAATGGTGGCCACCATCACCACGCCTTCCTCGCGCAAAAAGCGGTCTTGGTGCCGCTGGCGCACCTTGGCGTCCAGGCCTGCGTGGTAGGGCAGGGCGTTGATGCCCGCGTCGCTCAGCGTGGCGGCCAGCTCCTCCACCCGCTTGCGCGACTGGCAGTACACCACGCCCGCATCCCCGGCGTGCTCGCGTTCGATAAAGCGCAGCAGTTGCGTGGTAGCGTCTTTCTTCTCGACGATGGTGTAACGGATGTTGGGCCGGTCAAAGCTGCTGATGAACAGGCGCGCGTCCTGCAGTTGCAGCCGCTCGATGATGTCTTCGCGCGTGAGGGCATCGGCCGTGGCCGTCAGGGCAATGCGCGGCACCTGCGGATAGCGCTCGTGCAGCAGCGACAGTGCCCGGTATTCAGGCCGGAAGTCGTGCCCCCATTGGCTCACGCAATGCGCTTCGTCAATCGCAAACAGCGACAGGTGCCCGCCTTGGTAAAGGTTGTCGAGCAAACCCAGAAAACGCGGTGTATTGAGCCGCTCGGGCGCGGCATACAGCAGCGTGATGTCGCCGGTTTGCAGGCGCAGCTCAATGTCTTGCGTCTCGTCGTAGCTCAGCGTGGAGTTGAGAAACGCCGCGCTCACCCCCGCCTCGTGCAGCGCCCCCACCTGGTCGTGCATCAGCGCAATCAGCGGCGACACCACAATCGCCACCCCACGCCCCTGCTGCTGGCGCACGATGGCGGGCACCTGGTAGCACAGGCTTTTGCCTCCCCCGGTGGGCATCAGCACCAGCGCATCGCTGCCGCCAATCACATGCTCAACGATGGCCTGCTGGGGGCCTCGGAACTGTTCGTAACCGAAGACGCTTTGTAGTACGGACTGTGCGGGGGACAAACTCAAAGACTCTCTGTGTGATAGCAGCGAATGGTGCAGTCAAGATGCTTGGGCGAGCTTGGCATCCGCATCTACTGCTGCTGCTTTGCGCGATGGCTTGTGAAAGCAAGTGCTTATTGTGCGCTCGGTTCCGGACCTACCTGTCGGATCGGGCCATGGCCAAGAGTTGGTTGAGGCCGGGCCTGGAGTGTGGGCTCAGGTGATCGGTTTTGGCCGGTACACCGATGCTATCGGTGGCTGATGTTTCAGAGCGAATGCTGGGAGAACACCCATGTCTCCGCACTTTTTCTTGGCACAGAGACATCGCGGCTTGCGCCATTGCATCATTTGGCGCGCCGCGATATGAAGAACTCTGTCGCCACCCCGTGCAGGGGCGCGGGGGGCGACACACAGGGCAAGATTATTTTGCGAGTGCCTTGGATTGCCGCAAGGCCACCGTGAGTTTCTTCAGCGCGTCCTCGCTGGCCCGGACTGCCGCCAAAGAGAAGTTGGCTTTGAACTCTGCAAACTCAGCTTTGCCGACACCTTCCACCCGGACCGTGTCCAGGGTCTTGCCTTGATTGTCTTTCAGCTGGCAGTTGAGTACGACGGTGAAAGACGTAGGCGGCCAGGTAAACGCACTTTCGGAAGATGAGTTGGTTGTGATTTCTGGCGTGATGAGCAGTTGGATTCCGCTGGTCTGTACTTCAGCGAGATCCCCAGGGTTTTTGATCTTGGTTACATCCCGGAAAACGGTGCCCAATGCCTTGTACAAACCGGGCTCAATATCGCGGTAAGGGAAGTAGCGCACCTTGTCGCCGCCACCGCCTGGTGTTGTTACTTCGAGCGTTTGGGATGCCGCAGAGATGTGGTAACCCACCTTCTTTGCAAGCAGGTTTTGGTCTGGTGTTGCTTTAACCGCTTCCAGATTGGGCGCCATAGAGATGGGATGGGCACAGCCTCCCAAAATGAGCGTCAATGCGAGGCCACAGGCGAGAAAAATAGATCTTTGGGACATGGCAAATTCTTAGCGTTGTTTCAGTGCACGGATGAAATCTGGATCGGCAAACAGCTCGGCCAAAAGCTGCTGGACCATCAGGGGGTAATTGTTTGCAGCTTGTGGAATAGCGACAGCTCCTGCGAAGGCACCGTCCCACTGCCGTGTGATCTTCTTGACCTTGTCGTAGCGCAACTCAGATCCGTTCTTCACAACAAACTGGGCTTCCAAGACGCCATCATTGGTTTTGATGCCACCTGCGTTAATGTTGTTTTGCAGCAGTCTGCCCGAGACCTCGAGAGGCGATGCTGGCGCATGCAGCTTGGCCATCTCCAGCTCTGCGCGCAAAGCGGCGGCCAAGTAGTCACCATAGTTTTTGCCGACAGGAGACACCAGAGATGCTGCGCGCAACCCAATGGCGTCTGCGTTTTGCATACCTGCTTTGGTGTCAAAAACCCCTACCTTGGCGGCAGAAACGTCTGCTTTCTTCAGTTTTTCAACGTTGTCAATTGATGGCGCGTAGTTGGGCGCAGGGCCAGCGCAACCGACCAAAAAAATGCATGTAAGTGCGGCCAATGGCAGTGCCATGGACATCGAGCGTTTGGACTGCATGTAGCGGTTCCCCCTCTTTCGTGTCTTGTTAGAGAATTGTTTTTGCCGTGGCTGATCCCGGCGCGGGGGATCATATATGACGGTTATTGCCTCAATAGGGGCGATTCAGCCGTTTGCCTTGGGGTGGTTTCTACAATGGAGGGATGCAAGCCCTCCACTACACCCGCGCCCAGCAGCTTCCCGGCATCCTTGCCCAACGCATTGCCATTCTTGACGGTGCCATGGGCACCATGATTCAGCGTTTCAAGCTGGGTGAGGCCCAGTACCGGGGCGAGGGCTACACCGGGCCTGACGGTGCAGGCGACCGGTTCAAGGACTTCCCGCGCGATGTGAAGGGCAACAACGAGTTGCTGAGCCTGACGCGCCCCGATGTGATCCGTGACATCCATGAGCGCTACCTCGCTGCCGGGGCCGACCTGATCGAGACCAACACCTTTGGCGCCACCACCGTGGCGCAAGAGGACTACAAGATGGCCGAGCTGGCGCGCGAGATGAACCTGAAGTCTGCCCAGCTGGCCCGCGCTGCCTGCGACAAGTACAGCACGCCCGATAAACCCCGCTTTGTGGCGGGCGCCCTGGGCCCCACGCCCAAGACGGCCAGCATCAGCCCCGATGTGAACGACCCCGGCGCACGCAATATCGACTTTGAGCAACTGCGTGCCGCTTACTACGAGCAGACCGAGGCCTTGGTCGAAGGCGGCTCGGATGTGCTGTTGGTCGAGACCATCTTCGACACGCTCAACGCCAAAGCCGCGCTGTTTGCCATTGACGAATTTTTTGAAAAAAGCGGCGAGCGCCTGCCCATCATCATCAGCGGCACGGTCACCGACGCATCGGGCCGCATCCTGAGCGGGCAGACTGTGACGGCCTTTTGGCACAGCGTGCGCCACGCCCGCCCGCTGGCCATTGGCCTGAACTGCGCGCTGGGTGCCACGCTGATGCGCCCCTACATCCAGGAGCTCAACCGCGTGGCGGGGGACACCTTCATTAGCTGCTACCCCAACGCAGGCCTGCCCAACCCCATGAGCGACACAGGCTTTGACGAAACGCCCGAGGTGACCAGCCGCCTGGTGCATGAGTTTGCCGCCGAAGGGCTGGTCAACATCGTGGGCGGCTGCTGCGGCACCACGCCCGACCACATTGGCGCCATCGCCCGCGCGGTGGAAACGGTGCCTGCGCGCAAGATGTTCTACCCCGCCGAGGCCTGACAGGGCCGACAGGACTGGCGCCCCGTCAGGCGCCAAGCGGGCCTTGCTGTGGATGGAGCCACTGGCCTCAACCCGGTTTTGCGCCCGCCATGTTTGAGAAAAACCGGGTTTGTAAGAAAATACGGCTCCAGCGCTTGATTGGTAAGCGCTGGCAGCTATTAAAAACATAGCTGACAATCCACAGGCAAAGGGCCTTGCCACTGCCACCCTGATTGCGCGATGCCCACAGGCATGGTGTTGGGGCGGCGGCCCCTGTGCCGCGTTGGCGGCTTTTTTGCCCTGCTTGTGCCTTGCTACCGCCCTGCGGGCCCCCACTGCCTTGATCCATGCTCTCCACCGCTGAAACCCCTTTTGCCGCTGCTTTGCCCACCGATGCGAGCCATGCTGCGCCCGCTGCTGAGCCGTCGGCAGACCCTGCGGCCGAGCGCGAAGCCATCAAGCTCGAAAAGCGCCTGGTGCGCCAGGTGGCCCAGGCCATTGGCGACTTTGGCCTGATCGAAGACGGTGACAAGGTGATGGTGTGCGTCTCGGGCGGCAAGGACAGCTATGGTCTGCTCGACGTGTTGCACAAGCTGCAGCAGCGCAACGGCCACCGCTTTGAACTGGTGGCCGTCAACCTCGACCAGAAGCAGCCCGGCTTTCCGGCCCATGTGCTGCCCGACTACCTCGCGAAGGTGGGTGTGCCCTTTCATATCGAAACGCAGGACACCTACAGCGTCGTCAAAGAGCACATCCCCGAGGGCAAGACCATGTGCAGCCTGTGCAGCCGCCTGCGCCGGGGCATTTTGTACCGCGTGGCCGACGAGTTGGGCTGCACCAAAATTGCACTCGGCCACCACCGTGACGACATGCTGCAGACCTTCTTTTTGAACATGTTCTTTGGCGGCAAGCTCAAGGGCATGCCGCCCAAGGTGCAGAGCGACCGGGGCGACCACCTCATCATCCGCCCCCTGGCCTATGTGGCCGAGAGCGACCTGACCCGCTGGGCCGAGATCCAGCAGTTTCCCATCATCCCCTGCTCGTTGTGCGGCAACCAGGAGAACCTGCAGCGCAAGCAGATCGGCCAGATGCTGCGCGACTGGCAGCAGCTGTATCCCGGGCGCATCGAGAACATGGCCGTGGCCCTGCGCAACTTGGTGCCCTCGCACTTCATGGACACGCGCCAATTCGACTTCAAGGGCATGGTGCCCAATGGCATGGCCGACGCCGATGGCGACAAGGCCTTCGACGCCGAAGAGTTTCCGCAGGCCGTTGGCACCCTCGCGGGCCTATCGGTGATGCCCCGCTGACCTGACACCGACGATTTTTAGATTGGGCCACCCCATGACCACCCTCAAAGCCCCCGAACTGCTGTTGCCTGCTGGCTCGCTCGACAAGATGCGCGCCGCCTACGACTTTGGCGCCGACGCCGTGTACGCAGGCCAGCCGCGCTACAGCCTGCGCGCGCGCAACAACGAGTTCCGTCTGGAGCAGATCAAGCAAGGCATTGACGAGGCGCACGCACGCGGCAAGAAGTTCTTTGTGACCAGCAACCTGATTGCGCACAACGACAAGATCCGCACCTACCTGCGCGACATCGAACCCGTCATCGACTGCCAGCCCGACGCCCTCATCATGGCCGACGCGGGCCTGATCATGATGGTCAAGGAGAAGTGGCCCGAGCAGGTGATTCACCTCTCGGTGCAGGCCAACACCACCAACTGGGCGGCCGTGAAGTTCTGGCAGAAGATGGGCGTGGAGCGCGTCATCCTCTCGCGCGAACTGAGCCTGGACGAGATCGAGAAAATCCGCCAGGAATGCCCCGACATGGAGCTGGAAGTGTTCGTGCACGGCGCGCTGTGCATCGCGTACTCGGGCCGGTGTTTGCTCAGCGGCTACTTCAACCACCGCGACCCCAACCAGGGCACCTGCACCAACGCCTGCCGCTGGAACTACGCCACCCACGACGCCGACATCGACGCCACCACCGGCGAAGCCATTGCGCAGAAGATGGAGGGCGACTTCAACTTCGAGGCCGCGCAGCAGAAGGCCGAACAGGCCTTTGCATCGACCACCGGCAACGGCGGGCGCCACCCCAAGGCCGACAAGGTCTATCTCATCGAGGAAGCCGGCCGCCCCGGGCAGATGATGCCCATCATGGAGGACGAGCACGGCACGTACATCATGAACAGCAAGGATCTGCGCGCGGTGGAGCACGTGGCGCGCCTGGCGCAGATCGGTGTCGATTCACTCAAGATCGAAGGCCGCACCAAGAGCCTGTACTACGTGGCCCGCACCGCCCAGGTGTACCGCCGCGCGATCGACGACGCCGTGGCGGGCCGCCCTTTCAACCCTGAGTTGCTGATTGAGCTCGAAGGCCTGTCCAACCGGGGCTACACCGGCGGCCTGCTGGAGCGCCGCCCCAGCAACGACTACCAAAACTACATCAGCGGCCACTCGCTCACGCAGCGCAGCCAGTATGTGGGCGAGGTGCTGGGCACCGAGGGCATTGCCGAAGCGGGCCTGTCGGGAGACTGGGTGCTTGTGGAAACCAAGAACCACTTCGCCGTGGGCGACCTGATCGAAGTGGTGCACCCCAGCGGAAACATCACCGTGCGGCTGCAGGAGATGCGCAACCTGGAAGGCCAGCCGGTGCAAGTGGCCCAGGGCAGCCCCGTGCGCGTGTGGATTCCGCTGCCTGCGCTCTACAGCGGCGCCTTGCTGGCCCGTGTGATCGAGTCGCAACCCACAGCGGCACCCGCTGCACCGGCCGAAGCGGCACTCGCCGCGCATTGATCCCGGCAAGGCGGCGATGCCGCCTGGGGCCGCCGTGTGATGCCCGCACGCAACGGTGTGCCCCATGTGCGAGGTATTCAATGGGCCAATGCGGAACTAGTTCACTGCACTGGCGTTTCTGACGGGCGCAGGCCCCTGCGAGCCCGCAGGGGCTGGCAACAATCGCGGCTCTGAGACCTTCCCACAGAAAGCGATCCATGCCCGCCATCAAACACGCCGATGCCCTGGTGTACTCCAGCCACCAGGTCGTTCTCTCCGACATCTCCTACACCGCGTTCACCTACCCCGGTGACCAGGAGGCCCTGGCCGCGCTCAAGGCCATCCCCGGCGCCGGTCCGTTGCTGGCCTGGCTGGACGCCAATTTCTCCGAGCAGATCACCCACCTCAACAACAACGAGCAGATGGTGCGGGTCAATGCAAATAACTATGGCTCGTTGTTTGCACTGGTCGAGCGCTGCTGCGCCATCCTCTCGTGCAAGGTGCCTGATGTGTACATCACCACCAACCCGGAGATGAACGCCTACACCTCGGGCCAGCGGCGCACCTGCATCGTGCTGCACAGCGCCTTGGTCGAGGCCCTCACGCCCGACGAGCTGTGCTTTGTCATCGGCCACGAAATCGGCCACATCAAGGCCGCGCATGGCCTGTACCGCCAGCTGGGCGACATGCTGATCCGCTACTGGGACATCCTGTCGTCCGTCGTGCCCATCCCCGGTGTGGGCCTGCTGCGCATACCGCTGCTGCTGGCCTACTGGGAGTGGTACCGCCGCGCCGAATTCACCTGCGACCGTGCGGGCCTGCTGTGCGTGCAAGATGCCGCCCCTGGCCTGAGCGCGCTGGCCCAGCTTTCGGGCAAGGTGGCGGGGTACGAGGACGAGCGCAACATCGAAGAAACCATTGCACAGACCGAGGCCCACAAAGAGGTCAACAAACTGGTGCTGCTGGTGTCGATCCTCGAAAACTCCAGCACCACCCACCCCTTCATTCCGCTGCGCCTGAAGGCCCTCAAAGAGTACGCGCACAGCGATGCCTACCGCCAGATCCTGGCAGGCCAGTACGACCGTGAAGCCAAGGCATTGCCAGCCGCGGCAGCGGCTGCAGCACTGCCCGATGGCGGCCACGATGCCGCAGCGGGCGCGGCCGACGCGTCGGGTGCCAAGCCCCTGTTGGCCGCAGGCGCTGACACCGTGGACAAGTGGAAGGCCTCGGCCACGGGGTTCTTCAAGCGGTAAGGCGGTGCACTGAGTGGGTGGCCGAGGCGGGAGCGCAACGCGCCATTGCGAGGTGTTCACACCTTGCACTACGATGCCACGGCGCCCTTCACCACGCGCCTGCGGGCCTGTGGGGCGCGTTCCCTTTGCGACCCACCCGCGAACCGACCATGCTGCACCCCGAACGCTTTCGTTTGTCTGTTGTTGCCCTCTGGGCGTCCTTGTGTTGCCTGTCGCCCGCCAGCGCCCAGCAGACGGCGCCAGGCGTGGCGCCTGCCAAACCGCGCTACGTGCAGGGCTCATGGGTCAACCTGCGCGAGTCGGCCCAGCCGCAGTCTCGCATCGTGGCCCAGGTGCCCGCCAACACGGTGCTGCAGCAGCTCACCGAACGCGATGGCTGGTGCGCCGTGCTCTACGCAGGCGATGCGCGCCTGGGCCCGCCGTTGCCCGAGCCCTTGCAGGCCCACGTGGCCTGCAACCTGTTGGCGGACAAGCCCCTTACGCTGGCCCAGGCCGGTAAAGACGCCGCCCGCGCCTTCTGGGTCGCGCCATCGCCTAACCGCTTGCGCGCCTACGGCAATGCCCTGCCGCGCCCGCCTGCGCTGCAGTGGCCTGCGCTGGTCAAAAGCCACACGCCCGAAATGCCGGTGCAATACCCCGTGCGCCCCGAGTTTGAGGCCGCCAAGAAACTGCTGCGCGCTGGCGTGCAACTGCGGCCCGAGCAGGAAATCGACCGGGGCCGCCCTGTCAACCCGCTGGACGATGTGAAACTGGCCACCCGCGCCGTGGACAACATCCCCGCCATGGCCCCCCTGGCCACCAAGCCCACCTTGCCCGCTATTGCGCCGTCGCACTTTCGCAGCCACACCAGCGTGGCCCTGCTGCACGAAACCGATGCCGACGGCCTGGCCGCGGTGGCGGGCACGCGCATCAGCGTCATCCCCAAAGGTGGGCCTTATGGCACCTTCACCCGCCACCAGGGGCCGGAGATTGACTACATCATTGGCTTTTGGGATGTGGGCTTGGCCGATCAGGCCTTTGCCCCCGCGCTCACCTTCTATTCCGTCACCCACCAGGGCCTGGTGGGCGCACGCAGCTTGAGCCAACGGTATTGGAATATCAGCAACGAAGCCCACTACTGCGGCGGCCACTACCCAGACAAAGGCTTGGACGACCCACGCGACGATGAAACGGCCCCCGTGCGCGGCTACGCCAAGCTGTCAGACACGGCTGAAGTGCTGGTGCGGTTGGTGGTACCCGGCAAGCTGCCGTCCGACGCCGTGAAGGTCAAGACCCAGCGTTACCCCACCAGCTGGATGATCCCCGCAGAGCCCCCGAGCGGCCCAAGCCGCAGCACAAGGCGTCGGCCGTGCTGGTGCATGAAATCGACCTGGACCGCGACGGCGTGCTCGACATCTTGCGCATTGACACGCCATCGCCGGGCAGCATGAGCTATGAGCCGATTTTTGACTGGCGCTGGGACCTCAATATCAACGGGCAGTGGTTTCGGGCGGGGTATTGGGTGGACCAGGAGTGCACGTGAGGCGACTCTGGATGGGCCGCCAAATGGCCCACTGAACGTACCGCTCAGGCCACTTCGCCTGTCACCACCGAGAGCAGCGTTTCACCGGTGGCGACCAGCTTTTCGGCGCCTCCTGCCTGGGCATACAACTCACAGGCGGTGAAGACCTGTGTTTTGCCCGGCTTGACGACACGGGCTCGGGCAATGAATCGTTCGCCAACTGCTGGGCGCAGGCAGTTGACCGAATAGTGCGATGCCAACACCCGCCCGACCACCGTGGCGGCAGCGAAGCCGCAAGCCGTATCGATGAGAGCGCCGACCAGGCCTGCGTGCAAGAAGCCCGCGTACTGGCCGGCCTCCGGTCGCCAAGGCATGGCGATTTCGACCTTGCCAGGTTCCGCGCTGATGACCTCCATGTTGCACCATCGATTGAAGGCGGCAGTCTGGTTGATTGCGCGAATTTGCGCGAGGGGGTCGTGAAGTGAATGCATCGCGTTGCCTCCAGGCAGGTGGACAACGGCAATGTAGGTTTGGGCGCGTGTGGCGGCTGTCAACGCGGCGACAGGCGATCTTGTTCAATAGCCCTGCATCAACCACCGCGAGGCCACAGTCAACATGGGGGTTATTGCTTCCTTGGCCCAAAGAAATCGGTCGGGTTCTCAATTCGACACGCCATCGTCGTAGCTATTGCAATCAAATCCATTCAGCCTTGCCAGTCTGGGTGCCTCAAAGCGCTTTTCCTTGTTGACTTTGACGCGTCCTTTCACCCGCTCGTAGAGCGTGAGCTTGCCTGCCAGATAGTTGACGCTGGTGCGCCCGTACTCCTTGCCTTGCACCTCCCAAAGGTTTTCCTTGCCGATCAGCTCAAAGTCGCCACGCTGTGGGCTGAAACGGAATTGAAGCGCCGTGGTAGCCGACACATCGCCTTCGGCTTTGTCCACAGCGGTGACAAAAAGCGATGAGTCCTTGGCCTCCAGGTTGAAGAACTTCTGTGCCCTGCAATAGCTGGCAGAGGCAGACAGGAGCGTGTACTGGCCGCCCGGCGTGCCCGCTAGCACCACGAGGCGGATTTCCATCGGCGCATCCGAGGGTCCATTGACTTCGTTGAGGATCAGGGCCAGGTCCTGGACGCCATCGCCGTTCCAGTCGCCTGTCGTGGAGGTCCATTCCACGAAAGTCTGCTGCGGAAACAGGGCAGCGACTGCTGCTTTGGCACTGGCAAATTCAGGCGGCTGGGCGTATGCCACGGCCGCCATGGTCAGGCAGGCGATGGTGGTGGAAATGCGTTGGATGCAGCGCATGCGGTGCCTCATGAATGCAAGTGTTTAGTGCTGTGTCCGTGTGGGATCACCCCTGGGTGCCCGGCTGCCGCAGCAGCGCCGCCAGCACCAGCGCCTAGGCCAGCACTTCCAACGCCTCTTCGAGGGTGGCCAGCAGCGGCGGCAGCTCGGGCAGCCAGTGCCAGTGCGTTTGTACTTCAGGCCACTGGTCCACGCCAATCGCTAGCCAGCCCACGGCCAGGCCCGCCCACAGCAGGGCGCGCGTGCTGCGGTGGCCCAAGGCGCGGTGCAGCCAGGCCAAGGTGAGCAGGCCGATGGCGGCCACGGCCAGCATGGGGGCATCGCGCACGGTGCTGTACTGGCAGGCGGCGGTCCATTCGTGGCAGCGGAACTTCCACAGCTCGTGCAGCATGAACTGCTCGTCCAGCGCCAGCGCCAAAAACGCCACCGCCAGCCACGCGCCCAGCAGGCGGGGCAGGGCGCGTTCGCCCACCAGCCGCAGGGCGGTGATGCTGAGCGTGAGCAGCAGCGCGCTCGACAGCCAGGCCACGGGCGATGCGTCCGAGCGGAAGGCGCGCTCCCACGCGGGGGCGTAGACCCAGGCGCTGAGCAGCAGGTAGCCCAGCACGGCGGCGAGCAGCGCGGGCGCCACGCCACGGTGGGGGTTGGGGCGATGGCGGGGCAGCGGTGTGGGTGGCGCAGCGTGGGGCATGGGCCGATTGTCTGCCAAACCCGTAATATTGCGAATACAAAGTGCCTCTAGCGCTTGATGTGAAAGCGCTAGCAGCTATTGTTTTGATAGTGATTGGGCCGCGGCTTTTCATGCGGGTTGAATGGGAACAGAATCTGGCATCTCCGCTGCACTGGGCCAGGCTTGGCCTTGCGCCCCACCGTTCAGCTACACCGCCTTGCCGCCATGTCCATCCAAATGGATCCCCCCGCAGCCCTGTGCCCGCCGCAGCCCAGGTGTTGGCCGAAGCTGCTTTACAGCGGCAAAACATGCTGCTGGGTGCAGACAAAGGGGGCACCGGTGTGGTGGCGCCCACCCCTGGGGCTCCGCCGTCCCCCACGCCAATCCCTGTCACGCCTTTGGCCCCGCCGCCGTTGCCCGAGGGGGCCCGTGACCCGGCGCAGGCCGACCGGGTGAGCCTGTCGCCCCGCGCCAGCCAGGCGCTGCAGGCGCAAGGCCAGGGTGGGGTTGCGCAGGGCAACGCAGCACCGGCCGCGCCCCGGGCCGCGCCTTTGCCCCCTGCGGCTGCAGCCACCTTGGCGGCCGCGGCTGCTGGCGGCGCTGAAGCGGTGGAGGGTGCTGCATGGCCTGCGCAGGGCGTGTCGCCCGCTATGCGGGGGCTGCTGCAGGCGCTGGTGCAGCAGCTTGCCCCTGCTGCGCCACCGCGCGTGGTGGTGGCGCAGCCCTGGGGCCTGCGGCGGGCGGTGGCGTGGCCGCCGATGCCGATGTGCCCCCGCTGCAAACCTGGCTGGTGGGCCAGGGCCGTGTGCTTACCGAGCAGGGCGAGCGCGCCTTCTCCGCCACGCTGCGTGTGCCAGCGGCGTGGTTGCAGGCGCAACCCGCCGCGCCTGCCGCAGCGCCACCGGGCTCTGCCAGCGCGCTGCAGGCCGCCTTTGCCGGGCGGCCCCAGGCGTTGGCGGGCGGCTTGTTTGCGTTGGTCTTGCAGCCGACGGTGCTGGCGGGCGATGCGCACGGTGGTGCTCCCGTGGGGGGCTCACCAGTGCCTTGTTGGCTCTGGAGCTGGCCCCGTGGGCGGGTGCCGCCGCCAGCCTGGTGTACGGGCGCGAGCAACTGCAGGTGCGCAACGACCCGTGGTTGCAGATGCTGGCGCTGCAAGCCAGCGGCTACGGGCGCGATGAGGAAGAGGCGGAACAGCGCCGCCGTGCACGGGGCCATTGCGACACCCCCGGCTGCCCCTACGCCGGCCGCGCGCCTTGCGAGCAGCCGTTTTGCCATGCCATGCGGGTGGAGCCGGTGCCTCCGATAGATCGGGCTTGACGCTGCGCACGGGCTTGGCGTGAACTTACGCAAACCGTTCACGCTGAGCCTGTTGAAGCGTCGCGCAGGGCTTCGACAAGCTCAGCCCGAACGGATTTCTCGTGTGCAAAGATGCCGACTCAATGGCCCGTCAAGAAAGAAAAGAGGCGGGCATAAAAAAAGCCGCCCTGTGGTGAGGGCGGCTTTGCCGGGCGCTTGTGGCGCACCTGGATTCGGGGCGCTGGCGGTGGGCCAGCGCTGCGAAAAAATTCAGACCACGGCAGGCATCATGGATACAGGCCGCGCATTTCGCGGGCGTGCAGGATGCGCTGGCAGGCCACGATGAAGGTGGCGGTGCGCAGGCTCACCTTGTGCTCTTGCGCCACTTGCCAGATGCCCGCAAAGGCCTCTTGCATGATGCGCACCAGGCGGGCGTTGATCTCGTCCTCGCTCCAGAAGAAGCTGGAGAAGTCCTGCACCCATTCAAAGTAGCTCACCGTCACGCCGCCCGCGTTGGCGATCACGTCGGGCAGCACCAGCACGCCCTTGTCGTGCAGTATGTCGTCGGCCTCGGTGGTCGTGGGGCCGTTGGCGCCTTCGATCACGAGCTTGGCCTTGATCTGGCCTGCGTTGTCCTTGGTGATCTGGCCTTCCAGCGCGGCAGGGATCAGGATCTCGCAATCCACGCCCCAGAACTCCTCGGCCTTCATCACATCGGCGCCAGCAAAACCGCCCACGCCGCCACGGGTCTTCACATGCGCCAGCAGCGCGGGCACATCAAGGCCCTTGCTGTTGAAAATGGTGCCGGTGTGGTCTTGCACGGCCACCACCTTGGCGCCTGCTTCGGCAAACAGCTTGGCGGCAATGCCGCCCACGTTGCCAAAGCCCTGCACGGCCACGCGGGCGCCGTCCAGCGCCAGGCCGGTCAGCTTGGCGGCTTCCACGCCCACGGTGTACACGCCGCGGCCGGTGGCCTCGACACGGCCCAGTGAGCCGCCCAGGTCCACGGGCTTGCCGGTGACCACGCCGGTGGAGGTGGCGCCGGTGTTCATCGAATACGTGTCCATCATCCAGGCCATGATCTGGCCGTTGGTGTTCACATCAGGCGCAGGGATGTCTTTGGAGGGGCCGATGAGCAGGCCGATCTCGCTGGTGTAGCGGCGCGTCAGGCGCTCCAGTTCACCCATCGACAGCTTCTTGGGGTCCACGCGGATGCCGCCCTTGGCACCGCCGTAGGGCACGTTCACCGCGGCGTTCTTCACCGACATCCAGGCCGACAAGGCCATCACTTCCGACAGCGTCACATCCTGGTGGAAGCGCACGCCGCCCTTGCCGGGGCCACGGCTCAGGTTGTGCTGCACACGGTAGCCTTCGTAGTGAGCGATGGTGCCGTTGTCCAGCTCAATCGGCACGTCCACGATCAGAATGCGCTTGGGGCGCTTGAGGGTCTCTACCCAGCGCGCCAGGTTGCCGAGGTAGGGGGTGACGCGGTCGACCTGCTGCAGGTAATTGCCCCACGGGCCGAGATGGTCGGCTTGCAGGTAAGAGGGCAGGGGGTGTGCGGGTGCGGCGGGTGCGCCAGAGGGGTTTGACATGTAATTTCCTTGTGGGACCAGTTCAAGGCGCGAAGCTTATGCCTGCCGATTACCTCTGTCCAAGGCCAGAGTGTTACGGGGTTATGCGTTTGCTGCATAACTTGCCAAGTTGTCCTGTTAGCGCACAGGACCGCTGCACATCGGCCCTGGCTTGTTACCCTTGGTGGCATTTCTACCGACGGTGCCCCATGTCCGCAAACACGTTCACCTTGACCTGCGTTGGCGCCGACGCAGGCGCGCTTTCCAACCTGCACGCCCATCTCCAGGCTGCCATTGGCGTTGCCAGCGGTGCCTGGGCCGAGCCATTGAACGGCCTGTTTGCTGACTGGGACCAGCCCTCGGTGCTCAGCGCATCCTTGCGGGGCACCACCTTGCGCTGCAGCATCGACACCTCGGCGCACGATGCGCTGGAGAAGGCGCAGATCATGGCGCTGCATGCAGCGGGTGCCGAGTATCTGCGCGTGCAGGTGTTCAACAGCCAAGTGGGCGAGTCGCAGACCCTGCACTACCACGGCGGCAAGCGGATCACTGCCAAGGCGTTCCCTAAGCCGACCTTGTCCGAGGCCGACCGGTTGTACGAACTGGTGCTCGAGTCCAAGGATGGCGCGCTGGTCAAGGAGATCAAGGCCGGGGCCTCCCCAGATGCCATGGTCAACGGCGTGCCTTTGTTTATGCAGGCCCTGCGCGGGGGCATGGAGAAGTCCTTGCGCGCCATGTTCGACGCCCGAGTGGACCTGGCTCCCTGCTTGCCCTGGGCGGCCGAGGCGGCACAGCAGATCGGCCAGCTGGGCGGCAGCCGCAGTGAAGCCATGCTGGCAGCGCTGCTGGCACTGCCAGGCGCGGACCTCGTGGCGCTATCGCGCTCTGTGTGGGTGATGCGGGCTGTGTGTGCACACCCCCGACTGCTCCAGTGGCTGCTGGTGCAAGAAGGTGTGGACGTGAATGCCCGGCTGTACGAAGAGGACTCAGCGCAGGAGATCGGCAGCCTGCTGTTCCACAGCGTGGAGCTCTTTGAGGACCAGCCCAAGGTCTTGGCGGTGCTCCGGGCGCGGGGTGCCCGCTCGGTGCCACCCGTGCAGATGAGCGACGTGGTCCGGCTGGACCGCATGCGTTACAGGTACCGCGATGCGGAGACACCGGCGCAACTGGTCGCGGCGGGTGTGGGCCTCGATACCTCTGTCTGGCGCGAAGACTATCCCGCAGTGCGTATGCTCCTGCGCAACTACCAGGGGGCGTTGCAGGACCTGCGGCTGGTGGAGGACTTGCTCGACGCGGGTGCCAGCATCGCTGGCTGGTTGACGCCAGAAGTGGCCCAGGAGGAGGTTCTGGCAGCGCTGCTGGAGTGGTACTGGTACGAGCATATTGCCGCCCAGGAGGGGCGCCCCGCCACCCTGGACGGGCAGCGTGCGGACGCGATCATCGGCATCTTTCGCCGCCTGCTGCAGCTCGGGCTCAACGCAGATGCCCCCGTGGTCTTCAGCGCCCGCAACCTGGCCGCCAAGGACGAAGCCTATGCAACGCCCCGCGTGCGCTACGAGGGCAACCTGCTCGGCGCCGTGGCTGGCTTGCTGTGCGCACGGGGCAGCGAACTGCGCGGCCTGTGCCTGCCCCTGCTAGAGCTGCTGCTGGCGCATGGCGCTGACCCGCGTGCGCCCTGCCGGCGTGTCGCCGACCACCTGGACTTGGGTGGCACCAGTATCTGGGTGCGCGGGGCCTGGCCGGAGATCAACCTGCCCTGGCCCGAAGGTGCCTCGGCATTGGACTACCTGGTGCTGCGCCAGGCCCAAGGGCCGGACGCTGTCGATGCGGTCGTGATCACGGCGCTGCAGGCTCGGGGGTAGCGCGGGCGACGGTCCAAGCCACCTTGACCCTGCCAACCGGCTCTACCCTGACGGGCAGCGCAGCACTAGGTTCTGCATCACTGAGCAGAGCGGGGTGGCAACCACCAGGTTGCGAGGGAGAGGGCGAGACCAGCTCCGTCTGCTACCACCAGGATGCGTCTGAAGCGCGCCAGGGCCTCTGCCCAGGGCATCAGGTGGCCCACGCAGGGGTGACACGGTGCAGCTGCTGCAGGCAGATGCACCAGGGGAATTGAGTAGGCGGGGGAGAGTGTCCGGGTGCGATGGTGCCCCAGGCCATTCTGTATCTGGACAGTGCATTTGATGCAGACAGTGGCGGGCGTGTGCTGGAGTCGGCCTGGGCAGCGCACGAAACCCCGATTTCTGTGCAATTTTTGTGCCCTGCACGCGTTGCAAGGCGCGTGGCTTGCGCTTGTTACCGGTGATTAACATTTGGCCGATAGACTCGGGCGCCAAAGCACCTGCAACCCCGCGAAGAACACGGCCTGAGAGGGGTGGGTGTTTTTCATGCCCCGCAGCCCGGCGCGGCGGCAGACCGGGCCAGCGCCTTGGCTGCGGCCCTGGGGGTTCAGCGTGCAGTCTGTCCAATCTCCAACAAGGTCCGCCAATGAGTGTCAACTGCCATGCCTGCGCCACCGTGAACCGCGATGGCGCCAAGTGCTGCAAGGGTTGCGGCACAGCCCTGATCCCCCAACCCGCTGAAGCCGCCGCCAGCACGGTGTGCCCCGCCTGTGCGGCCCCGTGCAAACCCGGTGCGCGTTTTTGCGGCCAGTGCGGCGAAAACCTGATGCCCCCACAGCCCGCAGGGGCCACCGCTGTGGCCGCCGTTGCCGCCATCACGGCCCCCACTGTGCCCCCAGTTTCCGCTGCACCAGCGCCCAGCACCAGCCCGGTAGACGAGCCCGTGCTGGAGCTGGACATGGACTTCGACCTGGACGATGGCCCCTCGGACCCCGATGCCGACACCCGGCCTGCGCCGCTGGAGTTTGTAGCGTCGGCGCA
This sequence comes from Acidovorax sp. 1608163, assembly GCF_003669015.1. Taxonomy (NCBI): domain Bacteria; kingdom Pseudomonadati; phylum Pseudomonadota; class Betaproteobacteria; order Burkholderiales; family Comamonadaceae; genus Acidovorax; species Acidovorax sp. 1608163. Next base: position 4,723,816 of record NZ_CP033069.1, on the reverse strand, counting down.
AGAGGAAGAAATGGACTTGCTGCTGGACGTGCCTATGGCCGCCGAGGCCCCCGCCGCCACGCAAGCCCACGCGGCGCCCGCACCCACAGTACCCGCCCCCACACCTGCCGAGCCGGTCGTGGCCGCCGAAGCTGCCGCCCCGGTGCCCGAAGCGCCTGCGGCGGCTGCCGCAGCGGTGGCCGCAGTCTCTGCCGTGGCTTCCTCTGCGTCAGCGTCTGGCGCGGCGCCTGCTACGCCCGCTGTGCCCGTGCCCACCGTGCAGTCCCCAGCCACCTCTGCCACTACTCCAGCGGCGGCAAGCCCTGCCCCCGCCCCGGCAGCCGCAGCGCCCGCTCCACGCCCTGCGGCATCCGCCTCGGCCTTGCCGTTGCCTGAGGAGCCCGTGGCCTCTTCCGCACCGGGCGGTGCCCTGAAGTACGCAGCCATGGGCTTTGCCGGTGTGGCCGTGGTGGCCGGCCTGGCCTGGTGGCTGCTGGTGGCCAAGCCGCAAAGCCAGCCCGCCGTGGCACAGCAGGCGGGTACGCAGATGTCAGACGCTGCGCCAGCGCCGGGCCCCAAGATCGTGATCGAATCGGCCCCCGCCGCCCCTGTGGTGGCTGCGCCCGCTGCCCTGCCAGAGCCCGCACCTGCGGCGCCAGTGGCATCGCCCGCCGTGGTGACCGAACCCCTGCAACCGCAGGTGGTGGCACCCGCCCCCGTGGCAGCCGCTGCGCCAGCGCCAGCCGCTACCGCTAAGCCCGCGCCCAAGGCCAGTGAAGCCGCCCCCAAGCCGCCCAAGCCACGCCCCGGTGTGCAGCCTGCCAACGAGCCGCCTTGGCCCCACGCGGGCTCGCGGGCCCCGGCGCCGCCCACCTTGTCCAACGCCCCGGCGCCCGCCCCGCAGCCGCCAGCAGTCACCGTCATCACCGCGCCGCCTGCCGATGGCCTGGGCCCCCTGCGCGCCGCGCTGCGCCAGTGCGACCGCGAAGACAACATGTTCAGCAAAGGCGTGTGCGTGGTGAAAGCGCGCCACCAGCACTGTGGCAACCACTGGGGCCGCGTGCCGGACTGCCCCATGAGCAGCCGCAACAACGACCCCTACGCCAACTGATACCGGGATGCGTTCAAGAAGACAAACCCGTTCACGCTGAGCTTGCCGCAGCGCCGTGCGAGGCATCGACCAGCGCAGCACGAACGGTTGGGGTCTTGACCCAGAGAACGCGAATCTGTATGAGGGGTGCAAGGGCACTGCGCCGGGCCTGCACCCATACCAACAACTGACGATTTACCGAGGGAGAAAACACCATGAACCAACCGCCCAACCCAGCGCCAAATGCACCACTGAACCCGTCGCCCGCGCGCACCGACAACCCGTATTCCATCTACCGCCTGCCCGAGGCGCTGACCTGCTGGCCCGCCATGGCGGTCATGGCCGCCGCCTTCCTGGTGGCCGCCCTGGTGTTTGCGCTGGGCGGCGTCATGGCCCGCGTGTGGTTTGGCTTCACGCTGCTGTTTGCCATCGTGGCCGTGGTGGTGGGCATGGCGGGTGTCAGCGGGGCGGGCGCATGCCTGTCTGACCTGGCCCGGGGCCGCCCCTACCGGGGACTGGTGGGGTACTTCATGGCCGGGCTGCTGTGCCTGCCCAAGCTGCTGGGCGCGGGCCTGGTGATGGGGCTGGGCGTGCTTGCCGTGTTCCTGGCCCTGGCCGTGGTGTTCTTTGTCTGCAAGATCCCGGTGCTGGGGCCGTTGCTGCTGGTGGTGGTGGTGCCTGTGGCGGTGCTGCTGATGGCGGCGCTGATGCTGGCGCTGTATGTGGCCTCGTCCATCGTCGGGCCTGCACTGTGGGACGGTGAGCGCGTCATGCACTCGCTGTCGATCGCCTGGCACATCACGCGCAAGTACCCGTTTGCGGCCATCGGCAAGATCGTGGGCGGCATGCTGCTGTCGGCCATCTTCGCCTCAATGCTGTTTGGTTTGCTCACCTCGGCCTCGTTCACGGTGGGCGGCATGTTTGCGGCCGTGGTCGGCATGGGCGGCGACTTTGGTGGGGGCATGGGCTACGGTATGGGCGGCCGCATGGGTGGCGGCTTCAACCCGTTGGCCGTCATGATGGGCGGCGCCTCGGGCCATGTGATGGGTGCGGGCGTGGGCTTCAGCCTGGTGTTTGCGCTGGCCTCGGCGTTTGTCTTCTTGCTGCCGCTGATGGTGGGCGTGCTCACCTGGTGCGAGTTTTCCGAGAAGGTGGACCTGGGCAGCATCCGTGACTCTGCAGACGAAGCCCTCAAAGAAGTGAACAGCAAGGTGGCGGACCTCAAGGAAAAAGCCCAGGCCCAAGCGGCGGCGGCTGCAGCTGCTGCCACGGCGGCCACTACCGCGCACAACACGGCGAATACGACGAATACGGCCAGCCCTGCGCCAGCCCAGGCCCCTGCGGCAGCGCCCGTGGCGCCCGCTGCTGCAACGCCCTCGGCGGCAGCGGTAGCACCCGCCACGGCGGCACCTGCGGCATCCACAGCGCCCGCCGCTCCAGCCTGCCCCCAGTGCCATGGCGAGGTGCAGGCCGATGACCGCTTTTGCGAGCACTGCGGCCACAAGCTGGTGTGATCGGTTGAAATCGAGATAGAGCGCGCAGGGGGGCGCCATGCCCAGGGCACGCTCTGGGCATGGCGGCACCTCCGCCTGGTGGATCACTCCACCGTGAAATGCTCCAGCGCCGCGTCGCCCGTGGGGTAGCGCAAGGGCAGGCCCTGCAGCACTGCACGCAGCACGGTGGCAATCATCAGGTTGCGGTGGGTTTTGGAGTTGGCGGGCACGATGGTCCACGGGGCCCAGGGCGTGTGCGTGGCGCCCAGCAGCGTGTCGTAGGCGCGGCGGTAGTCGCCCCATTGCTTGCGCACTGCAATGTCTCCCATGCTGAACTTCCAGTGCTTGGCCGGGTCGTCCAGGCGCTCTTGCAGCCGCTCGCGCTGCTCGTCCTTGCCAATGTGCAGCAGAAACTTCAGCACGATGGTGCCCGTCTCGCTGAGCATGCGCTCAAAGTCGTTGATGTGCGCCAGGCGCTGCTGGTGCTGCTCGGGCGTGATCCAGCCGTTCACCACGGGCACCAGCACGTCTTCGTAGTGGCTGCGGTTGAACACCGTGATGTCGCCTGCCTGTGGCACCTGCTGGTGGATGCGCCAGAGGTAGTCATGCGCCAGCTCGGGCTCGGTCGGGGCCTTCCAGCCCACGGCGTGCACGCCCAGGGCGCTCATGCGGCCGAACACGCCGCGAATGGTGCCGTCCTTGCCCGAGGTGTCGGTGCCCTGCAGCACCACCAGCAGCTTGTAGCGCTTGTCGGCGTAAAACAGGTTTTGCAGCGTGTCCAGCTCCACGGCCAGGGCTTCCACCGCCGCTTTGTCTTCGGCCTTGCTGCCGGTAGAAAAGGGCTTGGCGCTGGGGTCGATGGCGTCCAGCGCAAACGGCTTGCCCGGCTCGGGCTGCCAGGGCGCCCAGCGCGGGGCCAGGCTGTGGCGGGCGGCGCCCCAAAGGGCGTCATGGGCATGGGGTGAGGGCATGGGGCTCTCCGGTGTGGGGGTTGGCAGGGGCGTTGGCGCCACGATACCAGTCGAGTCCTTCACCGGGCATTCATGCCATCAAATGCTATGAAAAATATAGCTGCTAGCGCTTATTCAATAAGCGCTAGCAGCATTTTTTACCTATAACCTAGCCTGCGCCGGTCAGAACGCCACCTGCACCCCGGCCACCACCTGGCGGCCCAGGCCAGGGATCACCGTCAGGTTGCCCCACGAGGCGGTGTAGTAGGTCTTGTCGAACAGGTTGTGCACGTCCAGCGTCAGGCGCGTGCGCTTGTCGATTTGCCAGTAGCTGGTGATGCGCGCCGTGGTGTAGGCGGGCAGGCGGTAGGCATCGGTAGCGGTGCCTGTGCGCTCGCCCACGTGCACCAGCCCACCGCCAATGCCGTAGCGGCCGCCCCAGGGGGCTTGGTCTTCGCGGATGGCGAACAGCCCGGCGCTGACGCGCGGCACGTTCAGCAGGCGCTTGCCCAGCAGTGCTGCGTTGTTGTCGCGGGTGACTTCGGTGTCGGTGTAGGCCAGGTTGGCCGTCATGCGCCAGTGGGTGTCAATTTGCCCGGCCACGTCCAGCTCCAGCCCCCGGCTGCGCACCTCGCCAGCGGCAATGCTGAAGTTGGCATTGGTGGGGCTGCGGGTGAGCACGTTGGTCTTGCGAATATCAAACAGCGCCACGTTGGCGTTCAGGCGCTGGTCGGGCGACTGCCACTTGGCCCCCAGCTCAAACGCCTTGCCCTTTTGCGGGTCGAAGGCGTTGCCGTTTTCGTCGGTGCCCGCATTGGGGCGGAACGAGCGACCCGCCGAGGCATACACCGAGGTGTTGGCGTCAATCAGATAGGTCAGCCCGATGCGCGGCGTGGTGGCCGAGTAGGAGTGCACTTGGCGCGTGCCCGCCATCAGGTCTTGGTTGTCCTGGTGGTAGCTGTCAAAACGCACGCCCGCCAGCAGCTTCCACTGGGCGCTCAGGTCGATCTGATCTTGCGCAAACAGGCCGGTGGCGCGCAGGCGGTCATTGAGCAGGTAGCCCTGTGCCAAGGTGCTGCCGGTGACGGTGCCGTAGGTGGGGTTGTAGATGTCGATGGGGTACTTTTGCGTGGAATAGCGAATGTCCTGGCCCGACGTCAGCCGCCACGAATCCACCCCCGCCAGCACCGTGTGGCGCAGCGCGCCGGTGGTGACCTTGCCTTCCACTTCGGCTTGCACCGACGTGTCCCGCGAAGGCAGGCTGCGCCAGCTGTCGCTGCGCGCCAGGGTGCGGCCGTCGTTGCCCAGCACGCCCAACTGGCCCGTGCCAAGGTCCACGGCGTTGCCGTACAGCTCGGTTTCGCGGTACGACGCGCCCAGCCGCGTGCGCCAGCCGCTGCCCAGGTCATGGTCCAGCGTGATCTGGTGCGTGTCGCCATTCACATGCAGATTGCCCCGGTCGGACTCGCCCAGGAAGCGGTCGCGCGGCAGGGCACCCACGTTGCCGTTGACCTGCACCAGGCCCCGGTCCAGCGGGGTGCGGATGCGGATGAATTCGGCCTCGTAGTTCAGCACCGTGTTGGGGCTCAGGTTCCAGGTGAGGGCCGGGGCCACCACCATTTTGCGGTTGTCGACCAGGTTCGAGCGGCTGGCGCCGTCTTCAGCCGCCACGTTCAGGCGGTAGGCCACGTCCGTGCCCAGCGGGCCGGTGCTGTCGAGCGTGGTACGCCGATAGCCCAGGGTGCCCACCTGCACGCCCGCCTTGTTGGCGGCGGTGAACTGGGGCTTTTTGGTGACCACATTGAGCGTGCCGCCGGGCTCGCTGCTGCCGTACAAAGCAGCGGCGGGGCCTTTGAGGAACTCCACGCGCTCCACGCTGGCCACGTCGCGCTGCGGGCCATAGCCCCGGTTGGAGGCAAAGCCGTTGAGCAGCTGCCCGCCATCGGTGTTGCTGAAGCCGCGAATGGCGTAGTTGTCCCAGGTGCCGCCAAAGTCATTGAGGCGGGTGATGCCGCTGACAAAGTCCACCGTGTCGGCCAGGCGGCGGGCGCCCAGGTCTTGCATGAGCTGCTGGGGCACCACGCGCACGGACTGCGGCGTTTCGATGAGCGGGGTATCGGTGCGGGTGGCTGCGGTGTTGCGCTGCGCGCCCTGGTAGCCGCTGCTGCCCGAGGTTTCGCGCACCTGCACTTCCGACAAGGCGGGGCTGGCCTCGGCAGGGGCCGCTGCCTGCTGGGCCAGGGCCGCTGTGGCGGTGAAGGCGCACAGCACCAGGCTGGCGTGGGCAATGGCCGAAAGGCGGGGATGGCGCGTAGGCCGATGGATCAGGGTGTGCATGGTGAAGGGGCGGTGAACAGGCCCGCCGGGCGGCAAACTGCGCACCGAGGCGGGCCCAAAAAGGCAAGGGGCCGCCATTATCCATGCAAATGCAACTAATTCGTATTTGCTTTTGATGTCTTTTGACGCCCACAGGAATGGCACTGGCCTGGGCCGGGCCTCGGGCTGCCCCCGGCGTCAGGCCTGCGGCCCAGGGGCGGTGGCCCCTTCCATCAGCGCCACAAAGCGCCGCGCCCCCAGGCCCAGGGGCCGCTCCTTGGACCACACCACATCCACCCACAGCGCCACACCGTTGCTCAGGTTCTCAAACGGCATCTCCACCAGCGAGCCCGCCGCGATGCGCGGCTGCACCAGCGCGCGCGGCTGCCAGCCCCAGCCCAGGCCCGCCTCGATCAGGCCCAGCGCGGCCAAGTGGTTGTCGGTGCGCCAGTGGTGGCGGGCAAACACAAAGCGCGGGTCGGTCTGCGCCAGGTCGCGGCTGGCCACCACGATCTGGCGTGTGGTGGTCAGGTGCTCCTCGCGCAGCATGGCGCGCTCGGGCGGCTCGCCCCGGGCCAGGGCCGACGCGCGTGCGCCCTGCAATACCGGGTGGTCTGGCGCCATCACGGCCACCAGGGTTTCGGTGCCCACTTCCTGAAACCCCTCGCGCCCGTCGATGCTGGGCCGCTCAAACACCAGCGCCAGCTGGGCCCGCCCACTGTGCAGCAGCGCCAGCGCATCCACCTGCGGGGCCGTCAGCACCTCCACCTGCAGCAGCGGGTACTCGTGCGCCAGCGCGGCCAGCGGCGCCGTCCAGCGCGAGGCCAGCAGCTCGGGCGCAATCGCCAGGGTCAGGCGCTCCTCCAGCCCCTGCGTCAGGGCCAGCGCCTGGGCGTTGAGCTGCTGCAGCTGCCCGGCCAGCAGCCGCGCCTGGGGCTCCAGCGCCCGTGCTGCGGCCGTGGGCCGGGGCTCGCGCCCGCTGCGGTCAAACAGCTGCACGGCCAGCTCGGCCTCCAGGTGGGCGATGGTCATGCTCACCGCCGAAGGCACCCGCGACAGCGCCCGCGCAGCGGCCGAGAACGAGCCGTGGTCCAGCGCCGCCAAGAACACCTGCACGCTGTCGGAAGAAAAGGCCATGGGCTTGAGCTATCAATTAATCTGAAAGAAGCTGACTTTATATATCAGCAAGGTGCACATAAAGTGCACAGCCATGACTTCCAACTCCCTGATTCAACCCCTGTGGCGCAGCCTGCAAGGCCCCAAGCGCCGCGTGCTGTACGTCACTCTGTACGAACTCATCGCCATTGCCGCCGCGACGCTGGGGCTGGCGGTGCTGACGGGGCAGGGCGCCGGGCACTCGGGCGTGGTGGCGGTGGCTGCGTCGGCAGTGGCCGTGGTGTGGAACGTGGTCTTCAATTGGGCCTTTGAGCGCTGGGAGGCCCGCCAGGCGGTGCGTGGACGTGGCATCGGCCGCCGCATAGCCCATGCCATCGGGTTCGAAGGGGGGCTCGTCTTCACGCTGGTGCCGCTGTTTGCCTGGTGGTTCAACGTGAGCCTGTGGCAGGCCTTTGTGATGGACCTGGCGCTCATCGTCTTCTTCCTTTGCTACACCTTTGTCTTCAATTGGGTGTTTGACCGGGTGTTTGGCCTGCCCGCCTCGGCCTTGGGGCATGCGGCGGCCTGACGCGGCAGAGTGTATTTGCTATGTTTTAAATAGCTGCTAGCGCTTTAGGGGTAAGCGCTAGAGGCCTATTTGATCTAAATTTCTGGCCCAAGCCTGCAAGATCAAGTCTGCAAGAGCTGCCCTGCGATGGCCGCCGCAGCGGTGCGTGTTTCGACCCCCAGCTTTTCGAAGATGTGCTCCAGGTGCTTGTTCACCGTGCGCGGGCTCATGCCCAGGATGTCGGCAATGTCGCGGTTGGTCTTGCCCTTGCTGAGCCAGGACAGCACTTCTGTCTCCCGCGGCGTCAGGGCCACCTGCTGCAGGTGGCGCGGCGCAGCGGCCTCGGGGGCGGCATGGCTGAGCAGCAGCATCGACTCGGCCAGGCCGCTGGCCCCCAGGTGGCGCGCCAGCAACTGGCGGCCATCGGCCAGTGCCAGGGTCTGCCCGCCCGTGCGCTGTGCGCGGTTGAGCCAGGCCGCCGCCGCATCGTGCGGCGCAGGCTCTGCGGCAAAAGCGGCTTCGAGCCAGCGCAGGGCCTGGGGGGATCGCCAGGCCACGCGGCCCTGGCCGTCGAGCACCACCACGCCTAGCCCGGCCACATCCACCGCTTCGCGTGCCAGCCGTGTGGCCTGCGCGTTGCGCACATGGGTGGCCAGCCGCGCCAGCACCTCGGGAATGCGCAGCGGCTTGACGACATAGTCCACCCCACCGCTGGCAAAGCCCTGCAGGATTTGCTCGGTGTCTGACAGCCCCGTCATGAAAACGATGGGCACATGCGACCACGGCGGCGTGGCCTTGAGCTGGCGGCACAGCGCAAAGCCGTCCATGCCGGGCATCACGGCATCGAGCAGCACGCCGTCGGGCACAGTGATGTCAAAGCGCTGCAGGGCCTCCTGGGCGTCGCGCGCGGCCAGCACCGCGTAGCCTTCTGCGGCCAGGGCGTCGCACAGCATGCGCAGGGTGTCCAGCGCGTCGTCCACCACCAGGATCACGCGCTGCGGCGCCGGGGGGGCGGGCTGGGGGCCAGCCTCTGCCAGGGCTTGGGGGTCAGTCTCGGCGTCGGACATGGTGCTCTTTCATGCATCGGCCGCTTGCACCGCACGCAGGTGCTCGGCCAGGGCTTCAAAGTCGAAACGGTCGGCGCAGGCTTGCAACAGCGCCAGGGTGGCCTGGTGGTTCGGCAGCTCAGCGCGTGCACGCCGCAATTGCTCACGCAGCGCAGCGGCCTGGCCTGACCGTGCCAGGCGCGCGAGGTTTTCGCGCAGGTCGCCCGGCAGCGTGGCCAGGGTGTCGTGCGGGTCCACTGGCCCGGTGGCGCTGCGTGGGGCGTGGGCCAGCGGTGTGTTGTCGCGCACCCATTCCAGCTGCAGCGCCTGCTCCAGCGCCTGCAGCAGTTCGGATTCGATCACCGGCTTGCCCACAAAGCCCTGGCACTGCTGGGCCGCCAGGCGCGAGGACTCGTGCTCGAACAGGTTGGCCGACACGAACACGATGGGCAGCTCGGCCGCAGGCCGCAGATCGCGCAGCAAGGCGGCGGTTTGCCAGCCGTCCAAGTCGTCCATGGTGATGTCCAGCAGCACCAGGTCGGGCGGGGTCTGGCGCACGATCTCCAGGCACTCGCGCCCGCTGGCCGCCTCACGCACCACAAAGCCCAAGGGCACCAGCAGCCCGGCGAGCAACTGGCGCTGCAGGGGCTGGTCGTCCACCACCAGCAGCGTGCGTTGCGGCGCCAGGTAGCCAATCACCGAGCGCAGCGCAGCACGGCTGGGCGTGGTCCAGTGCGGGTCGGCGGCCATGCCGGGCAGGTACAGCCGCACGGTGAAGGTGCTGCCCTGTCCGGGCGTGCTGGTGAGTGTGAGCTGCCCGCCCATCAGCTCGGTCAGCAAATGCGTGATGGTCAGGCCCAGGCCGGTGCCCGCCTCGCTGGCGCGGCGACCTGCGCTGCCGCGCTCAAACGGCACGAAGATGCGCTCCAGGTCCTGCGGCTCAATGCCAATGCCGGTGTCGATCACCTCGATGCGCGAGACATGCTGGCGAAAGTCCATGCGCAGGCGCACCTCGCCGCGTTCGGTAAAGCGCACCGCGTTGGACAACAGGTTGATCAGAATCTGCCGCAGCCGCTTGGCGTCGGCGCGAATCCAGGCCGGCATGGTGCCCAGCGTCTCCACCACAAAGCGCAAGCCCTTGGCCTGGGCCTGCGGGCGCAGCATGGCCTCGATGTTCTCGATGAGGTCGGGCAGGGGCAGGGGGGCCAGGTCCAGCCGCAGCCGCCCCGCCTCGATGCGGGCCAGCTCCAGCGATCCATCGATCAGCGCGTGCATGTGCAGGCCGCTGTGCTGCATGGTCGATAGCGTCTCGCGCAGCCAGCCTTCGGTGTGCGGGTGTTTGAGCAGGATTTGCGTGTAGCCCAGGATGCTGTTGAGCGGCGAGCGCAGCTCGTGCGTCATGCCCGCCACGTAGCGTGTCTTGGCCTGGTTGGCCGATTCGGCCTGGTCCTTGGCGGCCTGCAGCTCGGCGTCGGTGCGCTTGTGGGCCTCGATCTCTTGCAGCAGCAACTGGGTCTGCCGCTCCGACTCGTCTTGCGCCATGCGGCGGCTGTCGGTGCTCAGCACCACCCACCAGGCACACACGGCCGCCAGCAAGGCCAGCAGGGCAAACACCTTGAGAAAGGGCATCTGCAGCAGGGTGGCATGCGCGGGGCTCTGCAGGCCCTCTTGCACATACACCACGCCCACCAAAAACGCCATGGCCGCGCACAGCGACACCAGCACCATGGCGTACTGCCCCACGCGAAAGTTCACCTTGATGGCCCAGCGCTTTGGCAACAAGGCCTCCACCACGCCGCGCAACTGGTCTGCCGCGCGCGAGCCCGTCTTGCAGCGGTCGTGGCAGCGCGATTCGAGCGAGCAGCACAGTGAGCAAATGGGCGCGGCATAGGCCGGGCAGCGCGCCATGTCTTCCGACTCGAACTGGTTCTCGCACACCGCGCAGCGCACGATCTCGCCGGGCTTCCAGTCGTTGTCCGGCGTGCGGGCCAGGTAGTAGCGGCCCTGGGTCATCCACGCCAGCAGGGGCGCCAGCGCAATCGACAGCACCAGCGCGATGAAGGGAGAGAACGCGGCAGCCTCTTCGCCCAGCAGCCCCGCATAGGCGCAGCAGGCCACCGTGGCCGCCAGCACCATGGCGCCCAGGCCCACGGGGTTGAAGTCGTACAGGTGCGCGCGGCGAAACTCAATGCCCTTGGGCGACAGGCCCAGCGGCTTGTTGATGACCAGGTCGGCCACCAGCGCACCCACCCAGGCAATGGCGACGTTGCTGTAGACCGCCAGCACTTTTTCGAGCGCGCCAAACACGCCCAGCGTCATCAGCAGCGTGGCGATCAGCACGTTGAACACCAGCCACACCACGCGGCCAGGGTGGCTGCGGGTGATGCGGGCAAAAAAATTGGACCAGGCCAACGAGCCCGCATACGCATTGGTGACGTTGATCTTGATCTGTGACACCACCACAAACACCACCGTCACGGCCACCGCCAGCCCCGGCAGGCCCAGGGCCTGCATCACCTGATGAAAGCCTGCGAGGAACATTTGCGTGGGCTCGGCCGCACGCTGTGTGCCCACCTCGAACTGCAACGCAGCAAAGGCCAAAAAGGCGCCGCCCGCCATCTTCAGCATGCCCGTCACCACCCAGCCCGGCCCCGCGACCAGCACCGCGCCCCACCAGCGCAGGCGGTTGGCGGCGGTGCGCTCGGGCAGAAAGCGCAAAAAGTCCACCTGCTCGCCAATTTGCACCACGAGCGAAAAGATCACCGCCGCTGCTGCACCAAACATGAGCGGGTCGAACTGGCTGCTGCCGCTCTTGAGGCCCGACAGCCCCGCAAAGTCGCGGTACAGCTGCGGCTGGGCCAGGGCAATCCACACAAAGGGCAGCAGCAGCAAGAACAGCCACAGCGGCTGCGTCCAGGCCTGTAGCCGCGAGATGAGCGTGATGCCGCGCATGGCCAAAGGCAGGATGACCAGCGACGACGCGATGTAGCACCACTCCAGCGGCCAGTCCACCACCATCTGCAGCGCCAGCGCCATGATGGCCGCCTCCAGCGCAAAGAAGATGAAAGTGAACACCGCATAGATCAGCGAGGTGATGGTGGAGCCCAGGTAGCCAAAGCCCGCGCCGCGGGTGAGCAGGTCCATGTCCAGCCCATAGCGCGCGGCGTAGTAGGCAATGGGCAGGCCCGTCAGAAAGATCAGCAGACCCACGGTGAGGATGGCCCACATCGCATTGCTGAAGCCGTAGTTCAGCGCAATGGCGCCGCCAATGGCCTCCAGCGCCAGGAACGACAGCGAGCCAAAGGCCGTGTTGGCCACGCGGAACTCGCTCCAGCGCCGAAAGCCCTTGGGCGTGTAGCGCAGTGCGTAGTCCTCCATCGTCTCGTCGGCCACCCAGGCGTTGTATTCGCGCCGGAACCGAAAGATGGTCTGCGGCGCGCTCTGGGGATCGGGGGGGAGCGGGTGGGCCATGCAGGGCACCAAGCAAGAAGCGTTCTACGTCCCCCGCCGAAGTGACACGGGCTGCGTACGCCACCTACGTTAATTGACGTATGGGCGCGAACAAGGGTTGTCCCTAATCTTCAACCCAGAGCGGACACACCGCCCCAACCCCGTCGTTTCAACCCCTTCCTGATCCTGCAAGGAGCGTCCTCATGAGCCACCCATCAGACCCCCGCACCTTTGGCCCCAACGCCGCAGAGCCCGGCCGCCGCCGCATGCTGCAAGCGCTGGGGGCTGCCTCGGTGGCAGGCTTGCCCGCCTGGTCGTTTGCGCAGCCCACGGCCCAGGTCAACACCACCAAGTTGGCGGTGACGGACACCGAGGTCACCGTGGGCCAGCTGCACTCGGCCACGGGCACCATGGCCATTTCTGAAACAGGCTCCATCCAGGCCGAGCAGCTGGCCATTGACCAGATCAACGCCATGGGGGGCGTGCTGGGCCGCAAGATCAAGGTCATCAAGGAAGACGGCGCCTCTGACTGGCCGACGTTTGCCGAAAAGTCCAAGAAGCTGCTCATCAACGACCACTGCGCCGCCGTGTTCGGCTGCTGGACCAGCGCCTCGCGCAAAGCCGTGTTGCCCGTGTTTGAAAAAGAAAACGGCCTGCTGTACTACCCCACCTTCTATGAAGGCCTGGAGCAGTCCAAGAACGTGATCTACACCGGCCAGGAGGCCACGCAGCAAATTTTGTACAGCCTGGAGTGGGCCAAGACCGAGAAGAAAGCCAAGACGTTCTTCCTGATTGGATCGGACTACATCTGGCCCCGCACCTCGATGAAGATCGCGCGCAAGCACATCGAAAACTTCCAGAAGGGCAAGGTGGTGGGCGAGGAGTACTACCCACTGGGCAGCACCAACTTCGGCTCGCTCATGAACAAGATCAAGGTGCAAAAGCCAGACTGCCTGTTTGTGGCGGTGGTGGGCGGCTCCAACGTGGCGTTTTACAAGGCGCTCAAGGCGGCAGGCATCACGGGCGACAAGCAACTGCTGGTGACGTTGTCCGTCACGGAGGACGAGATGACCGGTGTGGGCGGCGAGAACTTCGCGGGGTTCTATTCGTCGATGAAGTACTTCCAGTCGCTCGACAACGAGAACAACAAGAAGTTTGTGGCCGCGTTCAAGGCCAAGTACGGCAAGGACGCCGTGATCGGCGACGTGACGCAGGCGGGCTATCTGGGCCCCTGGCTGTGGAAGGCCGCCGTGGAAAAAGCCAAGAGCTTTGACGTGGACAAGGTGGTGGCCGCATCGCCGGGCATTGAGCTGACCACGGCGCCTGAAGGCTACGTGAAGGTGGATGCCAACCACCACCTGTGGAGCAAGTCGCGCATTGCGCAGGGCCTGCCGGACGCCACGTTCAAGGTGGTGTCCGAGTCTCCGAACCTGATCAAGCCCGATCCGTTTCCCAAGGGATATCAGTAAGAAGTCACCCCCTGAGGCGCTTCGCGCCTTCCCCCTCTCTCGCTGCGCGGGAGGGGGACGACACCGTCGGTGCGGGGCGGCCCTTCCTCGGTGTCCCTGGCATTTGCGCCGCGCCAGTAGCGGGCGCAGTGACCGGATGACTGCTGCGGGGCCGTGTTCCGCGCAAATCGCTCTCTTTTCGATTGGCCTGCACGCAGGAGCTGCAACATGACCTTTTCCGAAATGCTCAACATTGGCCTGATGCAGGGCTTTGCGGGCCTGAGCCTGTTTGCCGTGCTGCTGCTCATGGGCCTGGGGCTGGCCATCATCTTTGGGCAGATGGGCGTCATCAACATGGCGCACGGCGAGTTCATGACGATTGGCGCCTACACCATCTACCTGGGCTCTACGCTGGCGGCCAACCATGCGCCGCAGATGGCGCCGTACTACTTTCCGCTGGCCATCATCGCGGCCTTTGGCTTTGCCTTTGCAGCGGGCTGGCTGGTGGAGTGGGGCCTGATTCGCCACCTGTACAAGCGCCCGCTCGATACGCTGCTGGCCACCTGGGGCATCAGCCTGGCGCTGCAGCAGTGCTTTCGCACCTTCATCGGCCCCAAGGAGGTCAGCCCCACGCTGCCTGAATGGCTGATGGGCTCCTGGGCTCCCGCCCCAGGGCTGGACATTCCGATCAATGGCCTGTTTGTGCTGGGCCTCACCGCCGTGGTGACCGCAGGCGTGCTGCTGGCGCTGCACAAAAGCCGCTGGGGCTTGCGGGTGCGGGCCACGGTGAGCAACCGTGTCATGGCCAACGCCATTGGCATTGACACCCAAAAGACCGACCGCCTCACTTTTGCCATCGGCTGCGGCATTGCGGGTGTGGCGGGGGCTGCGTTCACCACCATTGGCTCCACCGGCCCCACCAGCGGCTCGCTGTACATCGTGGATGCGTTCCTGGTCGTCACCTTTGGCGGTGCAGCCAGTTTGCTGGGCACGGTGGTTTCGGCCTTTGGCATTGCGCAGACGCAGTCCATCACCGAGTTTTTCCTGGCGGGTTCCATGGCCAAGGTGATCACGCTGTCGTTGATTGTGCTGATCCTGATGGTGCGACCCCAAGGACTCTTTGCATCGAAGGTTCGTCGATGACATCCGCACACCCGACCATTCCCACCGCGCCCAACGGAGTCTCGTCATGAATGCCCTCAAAGCCTGGATCCTGCGCTACCAGCTCGCCAGCCTGGTGCTGCTCACCGTGCTGCTGGCCGTGGTGCTGCCGCTGGCGCTCGACATTTTTCGCCTCAACCTGGTGGGCAAGTACCTCACCTACGCCTTTGTCGCCATCGGCCTAGTGATGGTGTGGGGGTACGGTGGTGTGCTCAGCCTGGGCCAGGGTGTGTTCTTTGGCCTGGGCGGGTATGCCATGGCCATGTTCTTGAAGCTGGAAGCGTCTGACCCCATCAGCACCAAGATCCAGTCCACGCCCGGCATTCCCGACTTCATGGATTGGAACCAGATCACCGAGCTGCCTAGCTTCTGGGTGCCGTTCAAGAGCCTGCCGTTCTCGCTGGCCGCCGTCATCGTGGTGCCTGCGCTGCTGGCCTGGATCATCAGCTTTGCCATGTTCAAGCGCCGCGTGGGGGGGGTGTATTTCGCCATCATCACGCAGGCGGTGGCGCTGATCCTCACGGTGCTTATCATTGGCCAGCAGGGCTACACCGGCGGCGTCAATGGCATGACTGACCTGAAGACGCTGTGGGGCTGGGACACGCGCACCGACAGCGCCAAGTACATCCTGTACTACGTGTGCGTTGCGCTGCTCATCGGCTCTATCGTGCTGTGCCGCTGGATCCAGACCGGCAAGGTGGGCACGCTGCTGCTGGCCATGCGCGACAAGGAAGACCGCGTGCGGTTTTCGGGCTACGACGTGGCCAATTTCAAGATCTTCACCTTCTGCCTGGCCGCTGCGTTGTCGGGCATTGGTGGGGCGCTGTTCTCGCTGCAGGTGGGGTTCATGTCGCCCAGTTTCGTGGGCATCGTGCCCTCCATCGAAATGGTGATCTACGCCGCCGTGGGCGGGCGCATGAGCTTGGTGGGCGCGGTGTACGGCACGCTGCTGGTGAATGCGGGCAAGACGTTTTTCTCGGAGAGTTTTCCGGAAGCCTGGTTGTTCTTGATGGCGGGCCTCTTCATCGGCGTGACCATGGCCTTCCCCATGGGGTTGGCGGGCCTGTGGGAGAGCCACGTCGTGCCCTGGTGGAAGGGCCGCCGCGAGGCGCTACGCCAGGCCTCGGTGCAGCCCCGGCTGGTGGCTGACGCTACGCCAGCCGCTACCGCCACCTCTGCAGCAGCTGCCAGCGCAGCGCCCGCACCTGCTGCCCTGCCCGACGGCGTGAGCCGCCAGGGCGCCTGACGCGCAACCACCGCTGGAGCACCCATGAGCAATACCGACTTCGCCCTCGCTGTGGAAGACCTCACGGTGTCGTTCGACGGCTTCAAGGCCATCGACGCCCTGACGCTGTACATCGACAAGAACGAGCTGCGCGTGATCATCGGCCCCAACGGTGCGGGCAAGACCACGCTGCTCGACCTCATCTGTGGCAAGACCCGCGCCACGGGCGGCAGCATCAAGTTCAAGAACGAAGAACTGACCCGCATGGCAGAGCACCAGCGCGTGCGCTTAGGGATCGGCCGCAAGTTCCAGACGCCCTCGATCTACGAGAACCTCTCGGTCTTTCAGAACCTGGAGGTGTCGTACCCCGCAGGCCGCTCGGTGTTGGGGGCGCTGGCCTTCAAGTGCACCGACGAGGTCAAGGCCCGCGTGCAGGTGGTGGCAGAGGACATCGGCCTGGGCGACAAGCTCGATACCGAAGCGGGCTTGCTCAGCCACGGGCAAAAGCAGTGGCTGGAGATCGGCATGCTGCTGATGCAGGAGCCCGAGCTGCTCATGCTCGACGAACCCATCGCTGGCATGAGCGCCCGCGAGCGCGAGCTGACGGCGGAGCTGCTGCAGCGCATCTGCAAGAACCGCGCGGTGATCGTCATCGAGCACGACATGGAGTTCGTCAAGCGCATTGCCCACAAGGTCACCGTGATGCACCAGGGAAAGATCCTGGCCGAAGGCCCCATGGAGAAGGTGCAGGCCGACCCCAAGGTCATCGACGTGTACCTAGGCCATTGACTTCCATACCCCATCGAACCCCACAGGAGCACCGCATGCTGGAAGTCAAAGATCTGTTTGTGGCCTACGGCCAGAGCGAGGCGCTGCACGGCATCTCGTTCGAAGGCCGTGCCAACGAAACCGTGGCCATCATGGGCCGCAATGGCATGGGCAAGACCACGCTGTTCAAAAGCCTCATGGGCGTGATGCCCGCCAAGAGCGGCCAGATCACCGTGGCAGGCCAGGACGTGACGAAAGACGAGAGCTTTCGCCGTGTGGCCAAGGGCATTGCCTATGTGCCCCAGGGGCGCATGATTTTTCCGACCCTCACGGTCGAAGAAAACATCGAGACCGGCCTGGAGAACTCCAAGACGCGGCAGATTCCAGAAGACATTTATGCGCTGTTCCCGGTGCTGTGGGACATGCGCCGGCGCAAGGGCGGCAACCTGTCGGGCGGGCAGCAGCAGCAACTGGCCATTGCCCGCGCCCTGGTCACCGATCCCAAGGTGCTGCTGCTTGATGAGCCCACCGAGGGCATCCAGCCTTCCATCATCAAGGACATCGCCAAGGCGCTCAACGAGATCCGCAAGCTGCGCCAGATCACCATCGTGGTGAGCGAACAGGTGTTGTCGTTTGCCATGGACGTGGCCGACCGGCTGTTCGTCATCGAAGGCGGCCGCCTCGTGCATGAGACCGCTCGGGCCGACACCGACCAGCAGCGCATCAAAGCGTATCTGTCTGTATGACATGAAACACCCCCTGAGTCGCCTTCGGCGCCTTCCCCCTCTCTCGCATCGCTGCGCGCTGCGGGAGGGGGACGCCCCCAGCGCGGCGGGGCGGCCCTTGCGCGGGTGCACTGGCGTTGGCCGTGACCGTTTCACAGGCAGCTTGCCTTGCAGGCCCTGGAGCTTTTATCTCGCTTTTTCATTTTTCCACCCACCCTTTCCAAGGAGCACGCCATGGCTGAAACCCTGATCAAGGTCGATCTGAGCAAGTCGCCCACCGAAAACGAAAACATCCACAACCGCTGGCACCCCGACATTCCCATGGCCTGCTGGGTCAATCCGGGCGACGAGTTTGTGCTGGAGACGTTTGACTGGACGGGCGGCTTCATCCAAAACAACGACAGCGCTGACGACGTGCGCGACATTGACCTGACCACGGTGCATTACCTGAGCGGCCCCGTGGGCGTTAAGGGTGCCGAGCCGGGCGACCTGCTGGTGGTGGACCTGCTGGACATTGGCGCCAAGCAAGACAGCCTGTGGGGCTTCAATGGCTTTTTCAGCAAGAACAATGGCGGCGGTTTTTTGACCGAGCACTTCCCGCAGGCGCAGAAGTCCATCTGGGACTTTCATGGCATGTTCACCAGCTCGCGCCATGTGCCGGGTGTGAAGTACGCCGGGTTGATCCACCCCGGCCTGATCGGCTGCCTGCCCGACCGCAAGATGCTGGAGCAGTGGAATGCGCGCGAGCAGGCGCTCATCGACTCTGCGCCCACGGCTGGGCTGGCCAATCCACCCTCGGCAGGCACCGCGCACATGGGCCGCCTCACGGGCGATGCCAAGGCCAAGGCCGCTGCCGAGGGCGCGCGCACCGTGCCGCCACGCGAGCATGGAGGCAACTGTGACATCAAGGACCTGTCGCGCGGCTCCAAGGTGTTCTTTCCGGTGTATGTGGACGGTGCGGGCCTGAGCGTGGGCGACCTGCACTTCAGCCAGGGCGATGGCGAGATCACGTTCTGCGGCGCTATCGAGATGGCAGGCTGGGTGCACATGAAGGTCACCCTGATCAAAGGCGGCATGGCCAAGTACGGCATCAAGAACCCCATCTTCAAGCCCAGCCCCATCACGCCCACTTACAACGACTACCTGATCTTTGAAGGCATCAGCGTGGACGAGGCGGGCAAGCAGTACTACCTGGACGTGAACGTGGCCTACCGCCAGGCCTGTCTGAACGCCATCGAGTACCTCAAGAAATTTGGCTACTCCGGCGCGCAGGCGTATTCCATTTTGGGCACGGCACCTGTGCAGGGCCACATCAGCGGCGTGGTGGACGTGCCCAACGCTTGCGCCACGCTGTGGCTGCCCACGCAGATTTTTGACTTTGACATCAATCCGAGTGCGGCGGGGCCCATCAAGCATCTGGATGGCTCCATTGCCATGCCGTTGTCGCCCGACCTGGTCTGATCGCAGAACGCGTTTGCTGTCCAAGGAGCCGCCATGCCCACCTACGACTACGCCTGTGCCGAGTGCGGCGGCTTCGATGCCTTTCGCACGCTGGCCGACCGCAACGAGCCCGCCGCCTGCCCTGACTGCGGGGCCGCATCGCCCCGCGTGTTTGCCACGGCGCCGCGCTTGGCGCTGATGAGCGCCACCACCCGCAGCGCCATGGCCACCAACGAGCGTGCGCGGCATGAGCCGCAGCGCTCAGGTGACTACGCCCGCCTCAAGCACCCCGCAGGGTGTGGCTGCTGCTCTTCACCGTCCACGCGCAAGGCCACGGTGACAGCGCCTAGTGGCGCCAAAGCGTTCCCAAGCAAGCGGCCCTGGATGATTTCCCATTGATAGGAATGCGTCCCTGTGTTTCACAGCGATATTTCACGCAGCAAGGGCGCTTGACAGGGCAACGCCTTCAGGTGGCAGAGTCGCACGCGCGGGCTTAGGCGTTGGCCTGCGCGCACTTCCCCTTAAAATTGCCTGTCAGCCCAAGGAGCGTTGCAGCGGCAGGCCAGGCCCCACCCACAGGTGGCCGGTTGCCGTCAGGCTTGGGCCCTGTGCACTATGGCACCGTCCCCCCGTAACGACGCTCACCTGTTTTGTCCGTGTTCCTGCACAGGTGAGCCCTATGTCTGCTGTTTCCGTTCCTCCCATGAAACTCTCTGGCCTGGAGCCCGTCTCCATTGGCGAGGGCACCCTGTTCGTCAACGTGGGCGAGCGCACCAACGTCACCGGCTCCAAGGCGTTCGCGCGCATGATTTTGAACGGCCAGTACGAAGAAGCCCTGGCCGTGGCCCGCCAGCAGGTGGAAAACGGCGCGCAGGTCATCGACATCAACATGGACGAGGCCATGCTCGACAGCAAGGCCGCCATGGTGCGCTTTCTGCAGCTCATCGCGTCCGAGCCCGACATCGCGCGCGTGCCCATCATGGTGGACTCCTCCAAGTGGGAGGTGATCGAGGCCGGCCTGCGTTGCGTGCAGGGCAAGGGCATCGTGAACTCCATCTCCATGAAGGAGGGTGTGGACAAGTTCAAGCACGAGGCTCGCCTGGTGCGCCGCTATGGCGCCGCAGCGGTGGTGATGGCGTTTGACGAAACAGGCCAGGCCGACACCTACGAGCGCAAGATCGAAATCTGCGAGCGCGCCTACCGCATCCTGGTCGATGAAGTCGGCTTCCCGCCCGAAGACATCATCTTCGACCCCAACATCTTTGCCGTGGCCACCGGCATTGAAGAGCACAACAACTACGCCGTCGATTTCATCGAAGCCACGCGCTGGATCAAGCAGAACCTGCCGGGTGCCAAAGTGTCGGGCGGCGTGTCCAACGTGTCGTTCAGCTTCCGTGGCAACGACCCGGTGCGCGAGGCCATCCACACCGTGTTCCTGTACCACGCCATCAAGGCCGGGATGGACATGGGCATCGTCAACGCGGGCATGGTGGGCGTGTACGACGACCTGGAGCCCGTGCTGCGCGAGCGTGTGGAAGACGTGGTGCTCAACCGCCGTCCCGACGCGGGTGAGCGCCTGGTCGAGATCGCCGAAACCGCCAAGAGCGGCGCCAAGGACGAGAGCAAAAAGCTTGAATGGCGCGGCACGCCGGACAACCCCAAGACCGTGGGTGAGCGCTTGAGCCACGCCCTGGTGCACGGCATCACCGACTTCATCACCGAAGACACCGAAGAGGCCTACCGCGCCATCCTGGCCAAGGGTGGGCGCCCGCTGCACGTGATCGAAGGCCCGCTCATGGACGGCATGAACGTGGTGGGCGATCTGTTCGGCGCGGGCAAGATGTTCCTGCCCCAGGTGGTGAAAAGCGCGCGCGTGATGAAGCAGGCCGTGGCCCACCTGATCCCCTACATCGAAGAAGAAAAGCGCCAGGACGAACTGGCCGGGCGTGATGTGCGCAGCAAGGGCAAGATCATCATCGCCACCGTCAAGGGCGACGTGCACGACATCGGCAAGAACATCGTCACCGTGGTCCTGCAGTGCAACAACTTTGAGGTGGTGAACATGGGCGTGATGGTGCCCTGCCACGAGATTTTGGCGCGCGCCAAGGTCGAGGGGGCCGACATCGTGGGCCTGTCGGGCCTGATCACCCCCAGCCTCGAAGAGATGCAGTACGTGGCCGGCGAGATGCAGAAGGACGACCACTTCCGCATCAAGAAGATCCCGCTGCTCATCGGTGGCGCCACCACCAGCCGCGTGCACACCGCCGTCAAGATCGCTCCGCATTACGAAGGCCCCGTGGTCTACGTGCCCGATGCCTCGCGCAGCGTGAGCGTGGCGCAAAGCCTGCTGGGCGACGGCGTGCAGAGCTACGTGGATGAGCTGAACGCCGACTACGACAAGGTGCGCACCCAGCACGCCAACAAAAAGGCCACGCCCCTGTGGCCCCTGGCCAAGATCCGCGCCAACAAGACGCCCGTGGACTGGTCGGCCTACCAGCCCGCCGTGCCCCGCGCGCTGGGCCGCCGCGTGTTCAAGAACTTCGACCTGGCCGAGCTGGCCAAGTACATCGACTGGGGCCCGTTCTTCCAGACCTGGGACCTGGCCGGCCCGTACCCCGCCATCCTCACGGACGAGATCGTGGGCGTGGAAGCTACGCGTGTGTTTGCCGATGGGCAGGCCATGCTCAAGAAGATCATCGAAGGCCGGTGGCTCACAGCCAGCGGCGTGATGGCGCTGCTGCCCGCCAACAGCGTGAACGACGACGACATCGAGTTCTACACCGACGACACCCGCACCGAAGTGGCCATGACCTGGTACGGCCTGCGCCAGCAGGCCGAGAAACACACCATCGACGGCGTGACCCGCCCGAGCCGCTGCCTGGCCGACTTTGTGGCGCCCAAGGAGAGCGGCATTGCCGACTACGCCGGCCTGTTCGCCGTGACGGCGGGCCTCGGGATCGAAAAGAAGGAAAAAGCCTTCATCGACGCGCTGGACGACTACTCCGCCATCATGTTCAAGAGCCTGGCCGACCGCCTGGCCGAAGCCTTTGCCGAAGCCCTGCACCACCGCGTGCGCACCGACCTGTGGGGCTATGCCGCCGGTGAAGCGCTGAGCAACGACGACATGATTGCCGAGAAGTACCACGGCATCCGCCCCGCGCCCGGCTACCCCGCTTGCCCGGACCACAGCGCCAAAAGCGAGCTGTTCCGCGTGCTGCAGGCCGAGGAGATCGGCATGACCCTGACCGAAAGCCTGGCCATGATGCCCGCCGCCAGCGTGAGCGGCTTCTACATCGGCCACCTCGAGGCGGTGTACTTCAACGTCGGCAAGATCGGTGAAGACCAGTTGCACGACATGGCCCAGCGCCGGGGCATGGACGAGAAGGTGTTGGAGCGGTTGTTGGCGCCGAACTTGTAACGCTATGAATTAGATAGCTGCTGGCGCTTGATGGATAAGCGCTAGAGCCAAATTCGATCAGAAAGACGAAAGCCCCGCATGCGGGGCTTTCCATTTGGTGCATCTTTCAGCTTGTTAGCGTCCAGAGCGCATATCCCAGTGATATTTGGTAGGTTTCAATTGTAAGCGAATCTGTTACAACCGACAAACTAATCATTGAAATGGGAGTGTCCGATGGCTTTGACGGGTGCGTATCGTTTGGCTCTAGATTTGGGGTCCACTTCTGTGGGCTGGGCTCTGTTCAGACTGAATGCTGCGGCAGCGCCAACCGCCATCATCCGCTCAGGCGTGCGTATTTTCAGCGATGGCCGCAATCCAAAGGATGGGTCGTCCCTCGCCGTCACTCGCCGCGCTGCCCGCGCCATGCGCCGCCGCCGTGACCGGTTGCTCAAGCGCAAATCCCGCATGCTGGGCCAGCTGGTACGCCATGGGTTTTTTCCGGCGGATGAGGCTGCGCGCAAGGAGTTGGAGCGGCTCAACCCCTATCAGCTTCGGGCCAAGGGCCTGCGCGAAGCGCTGACCCCCGGCGAGTTTGCCCGTGCACTGTTCCACATCAACCAGCGCCGGGGCTTTCAAAGCAACCGCAAGACCGACCGCAAGGACAACGACAGCGGCGCGCTCAAGCAAGCCATCCACCAGTTGCGCCAGCACATGGCGGCCAGCGGTTGCCGCACGCTAGGCGAATGGTTTTGGCAAGTGCGCATGCAGCAGCGGCCCGAAGGGGTGGCTAAGCAGGGCGTGCGGGCGCGCTACCGTGAAACGCCCTACACCAACGATGAGGGCAAAAAGCGCATCGACAAAAGCTACGACCTGTACGTAGACCGCGCCATGATTGCGCAGGAGTTTGATGCGCTGTGGGCTGCCCAGGCTGCACTGCAGCCAGCGCTGTTCACCGAGGCAGCGCGTGCCGATTTGCGCGATACCTTGCTGCACCAGCGCCCGCTGCGCCCCGTGCGCCCTGGCCGCTGCACCTTGCTGCCTGATGAGGAGCGCACACCGCTGGCCTTGCCCAGCACCCAGCGCTTTCGCATCTTGCAGGAGGTGAACCACCTGCGCCTGCTGGACGACACGCTGCGCGAGGTGCCGCTGACGCTGGCCCAGCGCGACGCGGTGGTGGCCGCGCTGGAAACCAAAAACAAGCTCAGCTTTGACCAGATTCGCAAGCTGCTGAAGCTGTCGGGTTCGGTGCAGTTCAATCTGCAAGATGCCAAGCGCACTGAACTCAAAGGCAACGCCACCAGCACAGTGTTGGCGCGCAAAGAGCTGTTTGGTCCCGCATGGGCAGGCTTTGTGCCAGAGCTGCAGGACGACATCGTCTGGCAGATCGTGAATGAAGAAGGCGAAGGCACTCTGATGGCCTGGCTGCAGCAGCACACGGGGGTGGATGAAGCCCGTGCCGAGGCCATTGCCAACGTCGCCCTGCCAGAAGGCTACGGCAGCCTGAGCCGCAAGGCCCTGGCGCGCATCGTGCCGGAGTTGCTGCGGGGCGTGATCACCTACGACAAGGCGGTGCAGGCTGCCGGGTTTGCGCACCACAGCGACCTGGGTTTTGACTTTGACCACGACAGCGATGAGGTAGAGCAGGTGGGCGAGCGCACCATCGCATCCACTGGCGAAATCAAGCCCGTGTATGCCTTCAAAGAGCTGCCCTACTATGGCCGCGCACTGCAGCGCCATGTGGCCTTTGCCAAAGACAACCCGCGCAATGACGAAGAGCGCTACGGCAAGATTGCCAACCCCACGGTGCACATCGGCCTGAACCAGGTGCGGGTGGTGGTGAATGCCTTGATCCGCCGCTATGGCCGCCCTGCCGAGATCGTGGTAGAGCTGGCGCGGGACTTGAAGCAAAGCCGCGAGCAAAAGCAGGAGGCGCAAAAAAAGCAGGCCGACAACCAGCGCCGCAATGCCCGCATCCGCGAACGTATTGCCGAGACCTTGGGTCTCAGTCCCGAGCGCGTGCGCGCCAGCGACATCCAGAAATGGATCTTGTGGGAAGAACTGAGCTTTGATGTTGCCGACCGCCGCTGCCCCTACAGCGGCGTGCAAATCAGCGCCGCCATGCTGCTGAGCGAGCAGGTGGAAATTGAGCACATCCTGCCGTTCTCGCAGACGCTGGACGACAGCCTGAACAACCGCACCGTGGCCATGCGCCAGGCCAACCGCATCAAGCGCAACCGCACCCCTTGGGCAGCGCGCGCCGACTTTGAAGCACAGGGCTGGAGCTATGAAGGCATCTTGCAGCGTGCCGAGCGCATGCCCTTGCGCAAGCGCTACCGCTTTGCACCCGATGGATACGAGCGCTGGCTGGGCGAGGACAAGGATTTTCTGGCCCGTGCGCTGAACGACACGCGATACCTGTCACGCGTGGCCGCCAGCTACTTGCGGCTGGTGTGCCCACAGGGCGTGCGGGTGATTCCAGGGCAGATGACGGCGATGCTGCGCGCCAAGTTTGGCCTGAACGATGTGTTGGGGCTGGGTGGTGAAAAAAACCGCAACGACCACCGCCACCACGCCGTCGATGCGTGCGTGATCGGCGTGACAGACCAGGGCCTGCTGCAGCGCTTTGCCCAAGCCAACGCCCAGGCCCGCGAAGGCGGTTTGATCCGTTTGGTAGAGAGCATGCCCCTGCCATGGGACACCTACCGCGACCATGTGGAGCGCGCCGTGCGGCACATCTGGGTGAGCCACAAGCCCGACCATGGTTTTGAGGGCGCAATGATGGAGGAAACCTCGTACGGCATCCACAAAGACGGCACCATCAAGCAACGCCGCAAAGCCGATGGCAGCGCTGGGCGCGAGGTCACCAACCTCATCCGCATTGCAGAGCCTGCACAGCCCACGCGCCATGGCGTGGACGCCCAAGGGCAACCATTGCCTTACAAGGGCTATGTGGGAGGCAGCAACTACTGCATTGAAATCACCCGCAACGAGCAGGGCAAGTGGGAGGGGGCGGTGATTTCCACCTTCAAGGCCTATGGCATCGTGCAGGCCGCAGGTTGGGCGCAACTGCGCAACCCCACGCAGGGACAGAACGGGCAACCATTGGTCATGAGGCTGGTGATTGGCGACAGTGTGCGGTTGGAGGTGGACGTGCGAGAACAGACGATGCGTATCGTCAAAATCTACGGCAACACTGGGCAGATTTTCATGGCCCCTGTGCATGAGGCCAACGTAGATGCGCGAAACAGTGACAAGCAAGACGCCTTCGCCTACACATCCAAGTACGCAGGCTCCATGCAAAAGGCCAAGGCAAGGCAAGTCACCATCTCTCCCGCGGGTGAGCTGCGCGACCTGGGCTTTCAGGGCTGACCACCATGGTAGGTCGCATCGTCGAAATCGCAGACGATAGGAGGCACCTGTTTGTGCACCGCGGCTTCATGGTGGTGAAAGACACCGAAGGCGAGCGCAAAGAACTGGGACAGGTGCCGCTGGATGACATTGCTGCCGTCATTGCCAACGCCCACGGCCTCACCTACACCAACAACCTGCTGGTCGCACTGGCAGAGCGGGGTGCGCCCTTTGTGCTGTGCGGTGCCAACCACAACGCCATCGGCATGCTGCTGACGCTGGATGGCCACCATGTGCAGGCCAAGCGCATCGAGGCCCAGTGGGCGGCTGCGCTGCCATTACACAAGCGCCTGTGGGCTGCAGTTGTCAAATGCAAGCTGGAGCAGCAGGCCGCAGCGCTGGAGGCTGCAGGCGCACCCACGGCACCTTTGCAGGCGCTGGTGGGCAAAGTCAAAAGCGGCGACCCCGAGAACATCGAAGGCCAAGGTGCCCGCCGCTACTGGGGCTTGCTGTTTGGCCCAGAGTTTCGACGCGATCAGGATGGCGATGGCGTCAACGCACTGCTCAACTACGGCTACACCATCCTGCGCTCTGCTACAGCACGTGCCGTGGTGGCTGCGGGCTTGCATCCCAGCATCGGCCTGCACCACAGCAACGACGCCAACGCCATGCGCCTGGTGGATGACCTGATGGAGCCGTTTCGCCCGATGGTGGACTTGAAGGTATGGCAGCTGCATCAGGCTGCCGAGTCGCATGTCACCCCGGACACCAAGCGCGCTTTGGTGCGCGTGCTGTACGACGACATGCCCACGGCTGTAGGTGTCACGCCCGTGATGGTGTGCATGCAGCGCCTTGCCACTTCACTGGCGCAGGTGTACCTGGGTGAACGCACCAGACTGGATTTGCCTTTGCCTGGCTTGCCCTTGTCGCTGGCTGGCAGTTTTGAGGCGGACTGAACCCCGTCAACGCCAGCCCCTTGCTACACCATGTTGTCTGGATACCGACTTATGTGGATGGTGGTCATGTTCGATTTGCCTGTGATTGAGAAAGCCGAACGCAAGGCCGCCACGCAGTTTCGCAATGGCCTCTTGGACTTGGGCTTTGAAATGAGCCAGTTCAGCGTGTACATGCGCTTTTGCACCAGCCAGGCGCAGGTAGACACTTTGTGCAGAGCCGTTGAGCGCGCCTTGCCACAGGGCGGCAAAGTGAATATCTTCCAATTCACCGACAAGCAGTACGAACGCGCCATCACTTACCACGGACGCAGCAAACAACCGGCGCAAAAAGCACCGGACCAATTCGACCTCTTCTAGCAAATGGCGCTGTTTTCTAGTTCTCTGAAAGCGAAAACTTCTTTTGTTATCAAGAGGTTATCGCGATCAGAGTCTAGATCACTGGGATATGCGCACTGGCCGGAACTTCACCCCGTAGCTGCGGCGCTTGCTGTCGAGTCTAGATCACTGGGATATGCGCACTGGCCGGAACCTGCGAGGAACTGGCAAGCCTCCCGAGTGGAGTCTAGATCACTGGGATATGCGCACTGGCCGGAACATAAGGCGTGATCCTATCGCCAGCCTGGACAGTCTAGATCACTGGGATATGCGCACTGGCCGGAACACGCCCGTCTTTGTGCCAGTGAGGCCCAAAAGTCTAGATCACTGGGATATGCGCACTGGCCGGAACCCGATAATAACACCGGGGGCCTCCGTGGGGAGTCTAGATCACTGGGATATGCGCACTGGCCGGAACCAAAACTTGGGGAACCCGTAGCCCGGTTGCAGTCTAGATCACTGGGATATGCGCACTGGCCGGAACTGACTTACCTCTTGGCAGGCATCGCCACCAAGTCTAGATCACTGGGATATGCGCACTGGCCGGAACTGGAGCGAGATGTAATCAGCGCTGGTCAAAAGTCTAGATCACTGGGATATGCGCACTGGCCGGAACCGGATTGCATCTCAAGCGATGGCCGCCGGTAGTCTAGATCACTGGGATATGCGCACTGGCCGGAACCACTGCTCTTGCCGCTGGCGTTCTTCCTCCAGTCTAGATCACTGGGATATGCGCACTGGCCGGAACCGCATCGCCGGACACCCGCGCATCGCCGTAAGTCTAGATCACTGGGATATGCGCACTGGCCGGAACTTCAACGACAGGTTCACGCGCTTGGTGCGAAGTCTAGATCACTGGGATATGCGCACTGGCCGGAACAGACCCAGCGGCACACCGAACGCGGTAAGCAGTCTAGATCACTGGGATATGCGCACTGGCCGGAACGCTCCTTGCGGGCTTTTTTACGCCCGCTCTAGTCTAGATCACTGGGATATGCGCACTGGCCGGAACCCTGCACCCATATCAGGTGTACGACATTCGAGTCTAGATCACTGGGATATGCGCACTGGCCGGAACCTACGTGGAACTGGCAAGCCTCCCGAGTGGAGTCTAGATCACTGGGATATGCGCACTGGCCGGAACTGATGCGGCGCACACTGTTCCGCACCATCGAGTCTAGATCACTGGGATATGCGCACTGGCCGGAACTGGCCGCAGTTGCTCTGTACCTGCGCCACGAGTCTAGATCACTGGGATATGCGCACTGGCCGGAACTCTTGCACTCGGGTCAAGGTGCCAAGTCGAAGTCTAGATCACTGGGATATGCGCACTGGCCGGAACAACGCCCATGCTTGAGAGCATGCCCACCACAGTCTAGATCACTGGGATATGCGCACTGGCCGGAACGCAGGGCGGTGTTTGCTGTGGCAGACGGCAGTCTAGATCACTGGGATATGCGCACTGGCCGGAACTGGTCGATTCCTTCCACGGGGCGCGTTTTGAGTCTAGATCACTGGGATATGCGCACTGGCCGGAACCGGGAGCTTGTTAAGCTCACTTTGCATAACAGTCTAGATCACTGGGATATGCGCACTGGCCGGAACTTGGCATCGCCACTTAAGCCCCTACCTAGGAGTCTAGATCACTGGGATATGCGCACTGGCCGGAACTCAGGAGTTAACGCACTCTTCACTTGCGTCAGTCTAGATCACTGGGATATGCGCACTGGCCGGAACGCAAACGTCCAGCTGGGTTGTCGTATTTCAAGTCTAGATCACTGGGATATGCGCACTGGCCGGAACCCAATCCACTTTGCGTGCGACTCGACGG
Organism: Acidovorax sp. 1608163; assembly: GCF_003669015.1. Classification (NCBI taxonomy): domain Bacteria; kingdom Pseudomonadati; phylum Pseudomonadota; class Betaproteobacteria; order Burkholderiales; family Comamonadaceae; genus Acidovorax; species Acidovorax sp. 1608163. The sequence goes on along the minus strand of NZ_CP033069.1, from coordinate 4,695,155 downwards.
AGAGTCTAGATCACTGGGATATGCGCACTGGCCGGAACCAACCGCTTGTTTTATTGCTGGGTGAAAACAGTCTAGATCACTGGGATATGCGCACTGGCCGGAACCAAGGCCGATGTCTGCGGCATCGAATGCACAGTCTAGATCACTGGGATATGCGCACTGGCCGGAACGCGTGTACGCCAACAGCACCGAGCAGGACTAGTCTAGATCACTGGGATATGCGCACTGGCCGGAACTGTACGACCGAGAGGCGCTGACGAAAAAAGAGTCTAGATCACTGGGATATGCGCACTGGCCGGAACCAAGAGCATGGCGAAGTGGTCACCCCGAGAGTCTAGATCACTGGGATATGCGCACTGGCCGGAACAAGACCTCAGGACTTAGCGCTGACCCCATCAGTCTAGATCACTGGGATATGCGCACTGGCCGGAACCAGAGCAGGCGGGCATCATTGACTGCACCCAGTCTAGATCACTGGGATATGCGCACTGGCCGGAACGAGGAACTGGGCTCATTCAAGCCGGGCCGTAGTCTAGATTACTGGGATATGCGTACTGGCTTGGCAGGAGCGCGACGTGCTCTTCGGCCTCACGGCAGCTTCGCCACCACCTTGATCTCAAACTGAAACCCATACAGCCACGTCACCCCGATGCCGGTGAGTGTGGGGTAGGGCGCCTCGCCCCAGAACTCGGGCACGATGCCCCAGACGGTGTCGAAGTTCGCCTCGGGGTTCACCACGAACATCGTCACGTCCACCACGTCGTCAAACGTGCAGCCTGCCGCTTGCAGCACGGCGTTGAGGTTGGTGAATGCCAGGCGCACCTGGGCGGCCACATCGGGTTCGGGCGAGCCGTCTTCGCGGCTGCCGACCTGGCCAGAGACAAACAGAAAGCCATTGGCGCGCACGGCGGGCGAATAGCGGTTGCGCTCGTACAGCGCCTGGCGGCCTGCGGGAAACACGACGTCACGGGTGGGCATGGAGAGTCCTTTCATTCATGCGGGGAGGGGTGGTGATGCAGGCACTGTAGAAGCGAGCACTGTTCTTCATCGCCAAACAATCAACAATGGGAGGCGCCGTGTGCGCCTTGCCCCCGCCGCCATGGACCGTTTTGACGCTCTGCAGGCCTTTGCCCGCGTTGTGGAATCGGGCAGCTTCACCAAAGCCGCCCACACCTTGGGCATGGGCCGCACCACCGTGACCCAGCTGGTGCAGCAACTCGAAGCCCGCCTGCGTGTGAAGCTGCTGCACCGCACCACGCGCAGCGTGCAGCTCACCGCCGATGGCGCCGCTTACTACCAGCGGGTGGTGCGCCTGCTGGCGGATCTGGAGGAGGCGGACGCCAGCCTCTCCAGCGCCGTGGCCGCGCCCCGGGGGCGGTTGCGGGTGGATGTGCCCAGCCCGCTGGCCAGCCTCGTTCTCATCCCCGCACTGCCCGCCTTCCATGCCCAATACCCTGATATCCAGCTGCACCTGGGCGTCAGCGACCGGGTGGTGGACATGGTGAGTGACAAGGTCGATTGCGTGGTGCGTGGCGGCACCCTCACCAACCCCTCGCTCATCGCGCGCCATGTGGGCGATCTGGTCTTGCGCGTCTATGCCGCCCCCAGCTACCTGCAGCGCTGCGGTGCGCCACAGCACCCTACGGAGCTGGAGGGGCCGCACCACCACACGGTGGGCTTTGTGTGGGCCCGCACCGGCAAACCCCTGCCGTTTGCCATGCGCCGGGGCCACGAGCAAGTGCAGGCCCAGGGGCGCTATGTGTGTGCGGTGGATGACGGCAATGCCTACCTGGCTGCAGGCCTGGCGGGCCTGGGGGTGCTGTGGCTGCCCGACTACATGGCACGGGCGCATGTGGAGGCTGGCGCCTTGAAGCCCTTGTTTGCCGATTGGCAAATGGAGGCGATGCCGATGTCCGTGGCCTATCCGCCGCACCGCCACGTCAGCGCCAAGCTGCGCGTCTTCATTGACTGGATCGTTGGGCTGATGGCGCAGCATGCGCCGATGCAGCGGGCGGTGGATGCGGCACCGGCCGTTTACAAACCCAAACAACCGTAACCGTTAGAACCCCGATTCTGTTGGTCCTCCGTGGTCCACTACGCCCGGCCCAAACACGGCGACTGCAGAGGCGGTCGCCGTGAATGCCCGTCAGAGGCGACAGTGGGCCATCAATCCACACGGAGGGAACTATTGTGTTCAAGCGAAAAGCCAGGCCACTGGCTGGGACGGCTGCGGCTGCAGTGGCTGTAGCGCTGCTGGCTGGTTGCGCCACGGGTTACCAGGCTTCGTCCAATGGGTTAATAGGGCCGAGCATCTTTGGCTACCGCGAGGCCAAAGGGCCCGGAGAGCTCATCAAGGTCAGTTTCCATGCCAATGCCATGACCGAGCGCCAGGCGGTGGGGCGGTACCTCATGTACCGGTGCGCCGAGATCGCCCAGCGCGAAAACAAGGCTTATTTCGCCTTGTACCCCACGCTGCTGGCGGCAGCGTTGGACAAGCGTAGCGACGGCAATCCGGTGGGGTCCTTCCCTGAGCCGCAGCGGGGCTTTACCTACATCCTGCTTTTTAACGCCCCCTCACAAGGTTTGATGAATACCAAAGAGGTGTTGGCCCGACTGGGGCCTGAAGTCAAGAAAGGGGTGTCCCCATGAAGCGCGGTTGGCACATTGCGATGGTGGTGGCAATGGTGTGGCTGACGGGCTGCGCTTCGCTGCCGCCCGAGTACCGGCCCGTACCCGGCGCGCCCACTGCCCGCCTGAACATGCAGGGCGCGGGGGACAAGAGTTTCTGCGTGGATGGCGCGTGGTACAAGCCGGCGGGCGATGGCGATGGGTATGCCCCCCTGCCGGCAGGGCGTCGGGTCCACATCAACGTGTATTACAGCGTGCAGCGCCCCAACGCCTTGTACCGCTGCGAGTCACGCGTCAGCCTCGTGCCTGCGGCGGGCCAGAAGTACCTGGTGGACTTTGAACCCCACACCGAGCGTTGCTACCTCACGGTCTTCAAGGAAGACACGTCCAAACGCGCAGGGGTGTCGATGGAGCCCACGTTGGCCGCCGCCTCGGCCTGCAAGGCGCCCTGAGAAGATGTGCTGCCATTGGTGATTGCTATAAAAATAGTAGCTTTTAGCGCTTGATGAACAAGCGCTGTAGGCCACTTTTACTGCAATTTCCAGTCTGCGCTGGGCATCCCTGGCGAGTGGCCTTCAAGCCGCCACCCACACCTTGCGCACCGTCTCCAGCGTGCGCCAGGTGCCCAGGTAGCCGGGCTTCATGATGAAGCAGTCGCCCGCGCGGTAGGTGATAGGGGCGTGGCCGTCTTCGGTGATCTCGGCCACGCCGCTGAGGATGTAGCAAAACTCCCAGGTCTCCCCTTTGATGGAGCGGTTGGTGCCGGGCGTGGATTCAAAAACACCCGCGCGCACCTTGCCGTCCTTGGCGCTGTCGATGTCCCAGTTGCGGCAGACGATGTCGCCCTCAATGACGCGATCGGCAGGCGGGCGGGATTCGCGGGGCTCGCCCAGTTGGTCGAAGTGGAAGGTGACGAGTTTGCGGGTCATGGCAGGCCTTGCAGGGTGCGCAGTGTGGTGTGGGTTGACACCCCTGCACCCCGGGCCTGCGTGTGGCAACCCCCTGGGTGCGCAGGGGCACCGGATGGGATGAATGCTAGGCCCGACCGCCCTGGGGCGGGTGCCAAAGTGGTGGCCCGCCGTGGTGGCAAATGTGCGATGCAGGGGCCCTGGCAGCGCAAAGTGCTGCGGGGGCTGGCCGTGCCTTGCGGGCTACAGCGCGGCGTACACCAGCGTGGGAAACAGCTCGCACAGGTACTGCAGTTGCCCCGGTGCCTGCGTGAGCAGGATGGCGAACAGGTCCTCGGCCGGGTCCACAAAGAAGAAGGTGCCGCCCATGCCGCTCCAGCTGTAGTGCCCGGCGCTGCCGGGACGGGTGGCGTTGCCGGTGGCGGTGCGCACCGCCACGCCCAGGCCAAAGCCGTAGCCCTCGGGCAGGATGCCGCCTGCGCGGGGCAAGGCACCGATATGGTCGGCAGCCATGAAGTCCACCGTGGCGCGGCTGGCCAGGCGCACGGGGCCTGCGCTGGTGTGCAGCGTGCCCCGCCCCAGCATCAACTGCAAGAAGCGGGCGTAGTCGCCAGCGGTGGAGACCAGGCCGCCCCCGGCCGATTCAAAACGGGGTGGCGCGTCCACATCGATGAGCGTCACGCCTGCGCCCGTCTGCGGGTCGTGGGCAAAGGGCTCGGCCAGGCGATGGCGGCTGGCGGCGGGTACCGAAAAGCCGGTGTCGTGCATGCCCAGGGGCTCCAGAATGCGCCGCTGCAGCACCTGGCCCAGCGGGGCGCCTTCGATCTGCTCGATCACCGCGCCCAGCACATCGGTGGCGCGGCTGTATTCCCAGCAGCTGCCGGGTGGGTGCAGCAGCGGCAGCGGGCCCAGAGCCGTTGCCAATTCTTGGTTGCTGTGCCTGCGCGAGCCCACGCGGGCGCTGCGGTACTGCTCGGCAATGGGGCCGGTGTCCCATGCGTAGCCCAGGCCTGCGGTATGGCGCAGCAGGTCGTGCACCGTGGCCTCGCGCTCGGCAGGGGCCCGGGCGCCGGTGGCGGGCTGGTACACCTGCTGCCCCTTGAAGGCGGGCAGGTAGTGCGACACCGGGTGCGCCAGCAGCAAGCGACCTTCCTCCATCAGCATCAGCGCTGCCAGCGAGGCGATGGGTTTGGTCATCGAGTAAATGCGGAACACGGTGTCCAGCGCCATGGCGGGGCTGTCGGCGCCAGGGCGCTGCCGCCCTACGGCTTCGTGCAACACGGTGTGGCCCCGGTGCTGCACCAGCGCCACCGCACCGGGCAGCAGGCCTTGGGCGACATCGCGTTCCAGAACGGCGCGCAGGCGCGCCAGTGCGGTGGGGTTCATGGGGCTCCCTGGGGTGGTGTGTGGGGTGGGTGTGGCGGTGATTTTGCCTGGGGGTCTGGACAACCGCGGAACGGTTCGGCATAGGTGTTCTTCCCAGCTAGGGCGATTCCTAGCTGGGAATCGCCTGTATAGCTTTGGTGGGGCAAAGCCGATTCAATCACGTCCATTGCACAGGGTCGCCGCGAGCAGCAGCCGCCCCGCGCAATGGCCCCAGGCCCCAGTGCAACAACGGGTCCTGCGGGTCCAGGGAAGGACAGACAGCTAAATCGGCCACAGAGCCAAACCAATTGAAGGAGTTGAACATGGGTGCAGCAGTAGGCGTAGTGGGTTCCGCATTGATGGGTGGTGGCGGCATGGGCGGCTTGCTCGGCGGAATCGGCTCCCAGTTCCTGGGCGGCATGGTCAGCGGGCTGCTGGGCGGCTCGGACATGGGCAAGACACTGGAAGGCTTCTCGCCCGTGAACATCCTCAACGCCACCACCAACTTGGTCAGCACCATCATGGGCGGCGGCGCCCAGCAGGCCACGCAAACCCTGCAGCGCGAAGACGGCATGCCCAAATTCCTGCAGGACGCCATCAGCCAGGCCATCGAGAAAGTACTGCAAGACTGCCACAAGCCCAGCGAAGGCGCAGACGAAGCGATCTCGGACGCCGCAGGTGGGGGCATCCAAAGCGCAGTGGACGACATTGCCAAGCAAATCGTGGACAGCGTGCGCCGCCAGATGACGGAAGGCACCTCGGACATGGGCAAGGAATGCGGCGGCGGTGGCAAGACAGGTGCCAAGAGCTGGCTGCAGGCGATTGCACAGGCCATGGGAGAGGCCATGGGCAACAAGGCCTCCAAGATGGTGGAGCTGTCCAACAAGCTCAAGGAGAACTCGGGCGGCAGCGAACAAGACCAGGCCAAGGAGATGCAGGCGACGAATGCGGAGTTCCAGGCGGTGAGCCAGGAGTTCAAGCTGCTCACGGATGCGTTCAACACGGCGCTGAAGTCGCTGGGCGAAGGCATGAGCAGCATGGCGCGCAAGCAGTAAGGGGCGGTAAAGGGCAGCAGGGGGCTGGGGCGGGGCAGGCCATGCAGCCCGCTCCGGCCCCAGCCCCAGCCACTTCCCGGCAATCATCGCCAGTTGCAACAATGGAAACGGGCCGTTCTGCGGCCCGTCGCGCTTCACTATGCAAATCAATACCAACACCAGTACTTGGGCGTTTCCTGGCGGTGGCACGGCTGCAGCTGCGGCAGACTCCAGCGTGTCTTGGGGTGACACCCTTGTCGGCGGCAACACCTCGACGGCTGCACAGCCCGGTGTCCTGCTGGCGCAGGCCGATACCCACAACCCCAGCGCCAGCCGCCAGAACGGCAACAACGGCACCCCTGCGCAAAGTGCCAACACCACGCCGTTTTGGGGGGCTGGCACCGTGCCTGCCCCCAATGCTTTGACGGCGTTGCGGCAGGCCGAGCGCGACCGGACGGACCCGCTGCGCCTGGGGGTGAACGAGGTCTACCGCGACGCCATCACCTTGGCATCTGACCGCACGGGCTACCCGCGCGCCACGATTGCGGCGGTGATATCGGCCGAAGCCGGCCCGCTGCGCGGCAAGCGGCTGGACGAGGCCACCAACCAGCGCTTCTACGGCGAACTGCACTTGCAGCTCGACCCCAAAGCCAAGCTGGGCAAGGCCGATGCTGCCGAATGGAAGGCCGTGCGCCGTGAACTGTCTGCCACCTGGGACCCGCAGAGCTACAACACCACCAGCAAGGCTGGGGGGCTGACGCAGTTTCTGGAAAGCACCTGGATCGAATCGGCCACCAAGCCCGGCAGCTACGTCAATCAACAGGCCAAGTCCCTGGGGCTGGTGAACGACGCCAACCAGGTGGTGGACCGCGCTGGGCTGCTGGACCTGCGCTTTGACGCCACCACCTCCATCGTGGCTGCGGCTGAGCTGGACAAGGGCTACTTCACCCAGCTGAGCGCCCGCACCAAGGACGATGGCACCCCTCTGGTTCCTGCCGATCTGCCCGCAGATCAGAAGGCGCAGTACATCTACCTGGTGCACCACGAAGGGGCGGGCGGTGCGGCGCAAATCCTCAAAGGCACGCTGACCGATGCGCGTGCGGAAGGCTTGCTGCAAAACCATGTCGCCGATGCCGACAAGCGCCAATCGATGATCGACGCCCACGAAGGCAGTGCGGCCAAGGCCTATACCGCCTACCTGTGGCAGTACATTGAGCAGCGCATCGTGCCCGCCAACTTCCGCTGAAACTCTTGAACGCTGCCATGACCTCGCCCGCTCGCCTTCACCTCCATTCACGTTTTGTAGGGGCCGTGCGCAGCTTCGTGCGCGCTGGGGCTCGAAAGGCGGTGTTCGCCGCATTGGTGTCCGCCTTACCCGCCTGCTGGGCACAGGCACTGGCGCCTGCCCCGGCCGCCAGCACTGCCTTGCCAGCCAGCCGGCTGGCTGCACAGTGGGATGGCCCGGCCCTGGTGGGGCAACTGCGGTTGCGGCTCATCGTGCTGGATGCGGAGCGTGGCACCGTGGCTGCTGCGCTCACGGTGGGCTCACCGCAGTGCAGCGGCGGCCTGGACAGCCTGGGGCAGTGGCAGCAAGGCACCTTGGTGCTCAAGCCCTATCGGCCTGAACCCGACGCCGCCGCCTGCGAGGTGCGTGTGCGCGTGGATGCCAACGGGCGCCAGGCCTGGGTGTCAGAGACGGGTTGTGGCGCCTACCGGGGCGCGGCCTGTGTGTTTGAGGGGCAGTTGCAAGCGCGGTAGGGGCAGGCCATTTGCAGCGAATGCTCCATAAGAAAATAGCTGCTAGCGCTTACCAATAAAGCGCTAGCAGCTATTGTTTTTGTAGTGTCTGATTCAAGATCCGTCGGCGTGCGGCCTGCCTGGCGGGGTTGGGGCATCTGGCGTGCCATGCGGCACTTGTGGCTCCTGTGCCCCCTGGGCCATCTCCAGCTGCATCATGATCATGTTGACCAGGGTGTGCACGGTGGGTCGGCCAGTCTCGATGACGTAGGTGGCGGTGTCGCGGTACAGGGTGTCGCGCTGGGCGTACAGCTCGCGCAGGCGGTGCAGGGGGTTGCCCACCTGCAGCAGGGGGCGGGTGCGGTCGTGCTTGACGCGTTTGAAGATTTCTTCTGGCGAGGCGCGCAGGTACAGCACGTTGCCAAACTGGCGCAGCACCTCGCGGTTCTCGGGGCGCAGCACGGCGCCGCCGCCGGTAGACAGCACCATGCCGCCGGGCTGGGCTGTGGTGTCGGCCAGCACCTGGGCCTCCAGGTCCCGAAAGCGGTCCTCGCCCTCGGTCTCGAAAAAGTTGCGGATGCTGGTTTTAAGCACCAATTCGAGTTGGTGGTCCAGGTCAATGAAGGGAACACCGAGCCGCTGGGCGAGCTGCTTGCCTACGGTGGATTTGCCCGAGCCGGGCATGCCGACCAGTGCACAGCGAACTTGCATAAATCTCCTGTCTTCCCCCAACTGAACTGGGGGGTGAGTTTACGGCCCCGGCAAGGGTGGGGGGCGACGCTGCGACACGACGTGCTTGTCAGCTTTGGCTGACGCGTGGCCTCGCGTTGTGCTGATAGCTGCGCTGAGTGCGCTGGCATACCCTTGTCCGATGACTCCTCATGAGCCCGGTCAGGGTAGCCTCCACACCGCCGGGGCAATGTCTTCCATGCATCTCCGCTCTTGGCTGGGTTGGGCGCGCAGGGTGGTGGGATTGTGGTCTGGGGCCGACGGCGCACGCATGAGTGCGGCAATGTCGTTCTATGGCGTGCTGAGCCTGGCCCCTTTGCTGGTGTTTTTGGTGGCGCTGCTGGGCTGGTGGCTGGACCGCGACCAGCTGGAGCACAGCCTGGTCGAGCAAATCGGCACGGTGCTGGGCGCGCAGGGCGCGGCCGTGGTGCAGCAGGCGCTGGCCAGCGCGCAGCAGCCCGCGCAGGGCGTGATGGCGTCGCTGCTGGCCCTGGGGGTGCTGTTGTTTGGCGCCACCGGGGTGTTTGGCGAGCTGCAGGCGGCGCTGCACCGGCTGTGGGCTTTGGACCGGCCGGGGCCGGGCGCTGAGGCGCCCTGGTGGCAAGGGGTGTCGCTGCGCTTGCGTGGCGTGGCCTATGTGATGGCCTTTGGCTTCTTGCTGCTGGTGTCGCTGGCTGTGTCGGCGCTGCTCAATGTGCTGGCGGCTTGGGCGCAGACGTGGCGCTTGGTGGCGCCTGCCTTGCAGCTGCTCAATGAACTGGCAGGTTTTGCCATTTGCGCAGCCCTGTTTGCCGGGCTGCTGCGCATGAGCACGGGTCCCAAACCCCAGCTGCGCTACCTGGTGCGCGGCGCGCTGTGCGGGGCCGTGCTGTTCACGGTGGGGCGCCACGGGCTGGCGCTGTACCTGTCGCAGGCGGCCGTCGTGTCAGCCTACGGGGCCGCTGGTTCGTTGGTGGTGGTGTTGATGTGGATTTACTTCTCGTCCGCGGTGCTGCTGCTGTCTGCCGCTTGCGCCCGGGCCTGGCAGGAGCTGGAAGGCCGCGCGTCCCATCCACGTCCCTGAACAGCTTCTTACAACGCTTACCGGCCAGGGCCTGCATTCGGTTCCCAGGCTGTGTACCTTAGGCACATGCAAGTACGGCGGGGCACATCTGGCCCTGGCCAATGAAAGAAAAGGAAAAACGATGCACAAAGCAAACACACTCTCCGTGCAACCCGCTACCCCCATGGCGCTGCCCGGCGCGGCAGGCGCCAATGGGGCCCCCGGTGCCCTCAAGTGGATGTGGGTGGCCATTGGCGGCCTGGGCGCTTGCGTGGTGGCGCTGGCAACGGTGCTGGTGGTGCAGCACACCGGCACACCGGGGGCAGAGGCGACCGCTTCCGGCGCGCAGCCTGCCGCCTTGGCCGCAGCGCCCGGGGGGCTGACGGCGCCAGCGCTGGGCTCATCGCTGCAGCCACTGCCTGCCGGGCAGGGGGGGCCGGGCCTTCAGGCGGCCGGATTTGCCGCTCCCTCAGCAGCTCCCGCCGCTGCTGCACCGATGGGCGGCCAGCCGCGCCCGGTGGCACAGCAGGGTGGGTCGTGGCCAGAGCCTGCACCTAATGGCGCCATGGGTGCTCCAGGCGCTATGGGCAATGCGGGTAACGTGGGCACTCCTGTGGCCCAGCGCTCTGTCAGCATCTGCAAAGCCTGCGGTCAGGTCGAATCGGTACAGGCCATTGAACAGGCAGCGCCCGCCACGGGCGTAGGCGCTGTGGCCGGTGGTGTGTTGGGTGCGGTGGTGGGCAACCAGATCGGCAAGGGCAACGGCCGTACCGCTGCCACCGTGCTGGGGGCCGTGGGTGGCGGTTACGCAGGGCACCAGATTGAAAAGCGCACCCGCACCCAGACCACCTACCAAGTGCGCGTGCGCATGGAAGACGGCTCCAGCCGCGTTTTCACCCGTGCACAACCCCCTGCGGTAGGTACTCCCGTGGTGCTGCAGGGCAAGGGCTTCCGGGTGGCCGATGAGCGTGCCATGCCGCAAGCGCAGCAACCCCAGCCGCAATACCAGACGGTGTCGCAGCCCGGCTATGTGGCCATGCAGCAGTGAGCGGGGCGCCACCCGCGTGGGGCGGCATGAAAAAAGGGAGCCCTCGGGCTCCCTTTGTTTTGGCGGCAGCGCTTGGATTACTTCTCGACGAAGGCCCGTTCCACCACAAAGTCACCAGGGGTGCTGGTGTTGCCTTCTTCAAAGTCGCGCTTTTCCAGCATGGCCTTCAGGTCGTTCAGCATGGCGGGGCTGCCGCACAGCATCACGCGGTCGTTGATCGGGTCCAGCGGAGGCAGGCCGATGTTGGCGGGGAAGGTGCCGTTATCGATCAGGTCCGTGATCCGGCCCTGGTTGCGGAAGGGCTCGCGCGTCACGGTGGGGTAGTAGATCAGTTTGTCCCGCACGATGTCGCCCAGGAGTTCGTGGTTGGGCAACTCTTTTTCGAACAGGTCTTGGTAGGCCAGCTCGTTGACCTCACGCACGCCGTGCACCACGATCACTTTCTCAAAGCGTTCGTAGGTCTCGGGGTCGCGCACGATGGACAGCCAGGGGCCAGGCCGGTGCCGGTGCCGATCAGGTACAGGTTCTTGCCGGGCAGCAGGTAGTCGATCAGCAGCGTGCCGGTGGGCTTCTTGCCCACGATGATGGTGTCGCCCACCTGGATGTTTTGCAGCTTGGACGTTAGCGGGCCGTCTGGCACCTTGATCGACAGAAACTCCAGATGCTCTTCCCAGTTGGGGCTCGCAATAGAGTAGGCGCGCAGCAGGTTTTTACCGTCCACCTTCAGGCCAATCATGGTGAAATGGCCGTTAGAGAACCGCAAGGCGGGGTCGCGGGTGGTGGTGAAGCTGAACAGACGATCGGTCCAGTGGTGAACAGTCAGAACGCGTTCTTCGAGAAAAGCACTCATGGTTTCTTGCAGAGATGAGAATCAGGGAGCGGCCGCCAGACACCGAGCGTTGGCGGAACAACAGAGCTTGGCTGGCGCGTACACAACAAGAACAGGTTCTGAGGGCCGAAGCGCCTTTGGCTAGCAGGCAAACCCGCCTATTGTCAGGCAATTGGGCGCGCGGGTACATTGTCGGCCCTCAAGCCTTTGATTCAAACGAAAGAAAAGTCATGCCCTTATGCACCGCTTTGCTCCGAACCTGGGCACCCCTGGTCGGGTTGGGCCTGTTGGCAGGCTCTGCGCTGGCGCAGGGCACCCTCAAAATCGGTGAAATCAACAGCTACAAGGCCCAGCCCGCGTTTCTGGAGCCCTACAAAAAGGGCATGGAGCTGGCCGTGGAAGAGGTCAACGCAGCAGGCGGCATTGCTGGCCGCAAGATCGAGCTGATCGTGCGCGATGACAACGCCAACCCCGGCGACGCGGTGCGCGCTGCCGATGAGCTGCTCACCCGCGAGAAGGTGGATGTGCTCATGGGCAGCTTTCTGTCGCACATCGGCCTGGCGCTGACGGATTTTGCGCGGCAGAAAAAGGTGTTCTTCCTGGCCGCTGAGCCGCTCACCGACAAAATCGTGTGGGAAAACGGCAACCGCTACACCTACCGCCTGCGTGCCTCCACCTACATGCAGGTGGCCATGCTGGTGCCTGAAGCGGCTGCGCTCAAAAAGAAGCGCTGGGCCATCGTCTACCCCAATTACGAATACGGGCAGTCTGCCGCCGCCACCTTCAAAAAGCTGCTCAAGCAGGCCCAGCCCGACGTGGAGTTTGTGGCCGAACAGGCCCCCCCGCTGGGCAAGGTGGATGCGGGCAGCGTGGTGCAGGCCCTGGGCGATGCCAAGCCCGATGCCGTGTTCAACGTGCTCTTCGGTGCAGATTTGGCGCGCTTTGTGCGCGAGGGCAACACGCGCGGCCTGTTCCAGGGGCGCGAAGTGGTCAGCCTGCTCACGGGCGAGCCCGAGTACCTGGACCCGCTGAAGAACGAAGCCCCCAACGGCTGGACCGTGACCGGCTACCCCTGGTACGGCATCACCACGCCGGAGCACCAGGCCTTTTTGAAGGCCTACCAGGCCAAGTTCAAAGACCACCCCCGCCTGGGCTCGGTGGTGGGCTATTCGGCGGTGCAATCGCTGGCTGCAGGCATGCGCAAGGCTGGCGGTGCTGATACCGAAAAACTCATCGCGGCGTTCAAGGGGCTCGAAGTGACCTCGCCATTTGGCCGTATCCGTTACCGTCCAGAAGACAACCAGTCCACCATGGGCACGTTTGTGGGCAAGACCCGCAACGATGGCGGCAAGGGCGTGATGGTGGACTTTCGGTACGCCGACGGCGCACGCTTTCAGCCCAGTGCCGATGACATCAAGAAGCTGCGCCCGGCGGATTGAGGTCAACGAAAGCCGCCTGAGTGGCACTGCTCTGACCTGATCCACTCCCCTCGACTCGCCCTGCAACGGACCCCATCTTTGTGAGCTTCTCTGGTCTGGTCGTTCAACTGCTCAACGGGCTGGCCTCGGCCTCGTCGCTGTTTCTGGTGGCGGCGGGGCTGTCGCTCATCTTCGGGGTCATGCGCATCGTCAATTTTGCGCATGGTTCGTTCTTCATGCTCGGCATCTACCTGGCCTACACGCTGGTGGAGCGGCTCGCGCCTGCGCTGGGCTTTTGGCCCGCGCTGTTGCTGGCGCCTTTGGTCACGGGGTTGCTGGGGGCGGTGGTCGAGGTGGCGCTGCTGCGGCGCATTTACCGTGCGCCCGAGCTGTTTCAGCTGCTGGCCACGTTTGCGCTGGTGTTGGTCATCAAGGACGCCGTGCTGTGGGTCTGGGGGCCTGAGGAGCTGTTTGGCCCCCGCGCGCCAGGGCTGGAAGGTGCCGTCAGTATCTTGGGCCGCCAGTTCCCGGTGTACGACCTGTTCCTGATGGCCGTGGGCCCCGTGGTACTGGGCCTGCTGTGGCTGCTGCTGCACCGCACCCGCTGGGGCACGCTGGTGCGCGCCGCCACGCAAGACCGCGAGATGGTCAGCGCCCTGGGCGTCAACCAAGCCTGGCTGTTCACCTCGGTGTTTGCGCTGGGTGCCTTGCTGGCAGGGCTGGCCGGGGCGCTGCAGCTGCCGCGCGAGCCAGCCCATCTGGAGATGGATCTGCTCACCATCGGCGCGGCGTTTGTCGTGGTGGTGGTGGGCGGCATGGGCTCCATCACCGGCGCGCTGATGGCGGCGGTGGTCATTGCCGAACTCAAGGCGCTGTGCATCTGGATTGGGTTGGTGGAAGTGGCGGGCGTGAGCCTGTCGCTGTCCAAGATGACGCTGGTGGTCGAATTTGTGGTGATGGCCGTGGTGCTGGTGTGGCGCCCCTGGGGCCTGCTGGGCCGCCCGCAAGCCACGGTGCGCGCGCTGGCCCAGGCCGAGGCCCCACTGCGCCCGGCCAGCGTGGGCCTGCGCCGCCTGGTCTGGGCCGTGCTGGCGTTGCTGGCGCTGGTGCCCCTGGTTGCGGGTGTGTGGCCCTACCTGCCCGTGTTGCTGGTCGATGTGCTGGTGGCCGCTCTGTTTGCCAGCAGCCTGCACTTCATCATGGGCCCGGCGGGCCTGCATTCGTTTGGCCATGCGGCCTACTTTGGTCTGGGGGCCTACGCTGCGGCCCTGCTGGTGCGCAGCGCCGGTGTGCCTATGGAGCTGGTGCTGCTGCTGGCCCCGCTGGCCGCAGGCTTGGGTGCGCTGCTGTACGGCTGGCTGTGCGTGCGCCTGTCGGGCGTGTACCTCACCATGCTCACGCTGGCCTTTGCGCAGATCACCTGGGCGCTGTGCTACCAGTGGGATGCCGTCACCGGCGGCAGCAACGGCCTCACGGGCGTTTGGCCCGCTGCATGGTTGGCGCATCCACTGGCGTACTACGGCCTCACGCTTGCCGTGGTGGTGGCCGCCGTGCTGCTGCTGCGCCGCATGCTGCTGGCCCCCTTTGGCCTGGCGCTGCGCGCCGCGCGCGATTCGGCCTTGCGGGCCGATGCGCTGGGTGTGGATGTGCGCCGCCTGCAGTGGGCGGCCTTTGGGGTCGCCGGGGTGATGGCGGGGCTGGCAGGGGCGCTGTATGTGTTTTCCAAAGGCAGCATCTCGCCCGAGGGGCTGTCGGTGGGCAAATCGGTCGACGGGCTGGTGATGGTGCTGCTGGGAGGTGTGCAAACGCTGTCGGGCCCGTTGGTGGGTGCCGCCGTGTTCACCTGGCTGCACGACACGGTGGCCCGCAACACCGACTACTGGCGCGCCGTGCTGGGCGCCACCATGCTGGTGCTGGTGCTGCTGTTCCCGCAGGGGCTCGCAGGCTTTGGTCAGCAGCTGGCGCAGCGCTGGCAGGCCCGCAATGCAGGTTCTATAGATCAAAGGGGCTCGCGTGGATAAGACAGAGCCGCCCCTGCTGCAAGTCGCCGGTCTCAGCCGCGCCTTTGGCGGCGTGCAGGCGGTTGACCAGGTCGGCTTTGACCTGGCTGCGGGCGAGATGCTGGCCCTCATCGGCCCCAACGGCGCGGGCAAGTCCACCACCTTCAACATGGTGGGCGGCCAGTTGCGGCCCGATGCGGGGCAGGTCCTGCTGGGCGGGGTCAACACTACTGGCCTGCCGCCGCGCACCATCTGGCGCCACGGCGTGGGCCGCACCTTTCAGATCGCCGAGACCTTTGCCTCGCTGACCGTGCTGGAGAACGTGCAGATGGCCTTGCTGTCGGCCGACCGCCGCATTTACCGCTTCTGGCGCCCAGCGGGCCTGCACCGCCCTGCCGATGCCCTGGCCCTGCTGGCGCAAGTGGGTATGCAGGCCCAGGCCGACCGCCCCTGCAGCGCGCTGGCCTATGGTGATGTGAAGCGCGTAGAGCTGGCCATGGCACTGGCCCACAGCCCGCGCCTGTTGTTGATGGACGAGCCCACCGCTGGCATGGCCCCGGCCGAGCGACAGGCCCTGATGGCGCTGACCCGCCAAATCGCCCGCGAGCGCCGCATGGGCGTGCTGTTCACCGAGCACAGCATGGATGTGGTGTTTGGCCAGGCCGACCGCGTGCTGGTGCTGGTGCGTGGCCGCCTGCTGGCCGAGGGCACGCCCGAGCAGATCCAGGCCGATGCCCGCGTGCAGGAGGCCTACCTGGGCGCGGGCTTTGATGTGGGGGCGGCCGCATGACAGAAAACGCAACGGCGCCACTGCTGCAGGTGCAAGGCCTCAACGCCTGGTACGGCGCTGCGCAGATCCTGTTTGGCGTGTCACTGCAGGTGGGGCGCGGCGAGGTCGTCGCCCTCATGGGCCGCAACGGCGCTGGCAAGTCCACCACGCTCAAGGCCCTCATGGGCATGGTGGCGCGGCGCGGCGTCGTGCAGTTTTTGGGGCAAGACCTTGCGCGGCGCGAGCCGCACGACATTGCCCGCCTGGGCCTGGGCTATGTGCCCGAGGAACGACGCATCTTCACCGACCTGTCTGTGATGGACAACCTGGAAGTCGGCCGCCAGCCCCTGCGCTGCTGGCCGGATGGCACACCCGCCCCGGTGTGGACGCCCGAGAAACTGTTTGCACTCTTCCCCAACCTGGGCGAAATGCCCCAGCGGCTCGGTGGGCGCATGAGCGGGGGCGAGCAGCAAATGCTCACCGTGGCGCGCACCCTCATGGGCCAGCCGCTGCTGGTGCTGCTCGATGAACCGTCGGAAGGCGTGGCGCCCCTCATCGTGCAGCAGATGGCCCGCACCATCCGCGCGCTTAAGGCGCAGGGCGTGAGCGTACTGCTCAGCGAGCAGAACCTGCCTTTTGCCGAGGCCGTGGCCGACCGCGCCTACCTCATCGAGCAAGGCCAGATCGCTCATGAGGGCCGCATGGCCGAGCTGGTGGGCAACCCCGAGATTCGCAAAACCTACCTGGGTGTTTAGATGCAGGGCTATTGTGGAAGTCCTGCTTGAATGCGAAATATCCGTTCACGCTGAGCCTGTCTAAGTCTTGCGCAGCGCCTCGAAAGGCTCAGCGTGAACGGTGGACTGCGGTTCAGCCCGCTGTCTGAGGGCAATACAGACCCAGTGCTGGCAGAGATGCGCCCATGGCCTCCGCGATCAGGCCCATGTCGTGGTCGCTGATGGCGAACAACCCAAAGCGAAATTTGCTGCCCCAACGCTGGCGATCGTCCACAAACTCAAAGTGGTCCAGCAGCGGCGCAATCGGTGCCTCGCATGCGGGCAGGTAAGACACATCCTTGCGATAAGGCACAAATCCGCCACCCATGTCAAACGCATACGCATCACCCGGCAGCACCACGCCAATCGACACAAAGGCTTGCAACCGGTCGGCGCCGCCCATGGTCACGGTGGGGGCGTAGTAGGCCACGCGGTCTCCCGCCTGTACGCGCTTAAGCGGCGCAGACTTGCCGTGGCAGACCTGCATGAAACCTGCCTGCGGCTGGGCGCAGCCTCGGCGGGCATGGGCAGCGCTGGCCACCGCAATCCAGTTGCGGCGGGCGCCTGAGAGGGATGTGGCTGCAGTCTGCGCAGCGGGCCACAGTGCTTGCTGCTTCATGCAACTGCCTCAGAACGTGACCTTGACCGATGGCGCACTGCGCTTCGCATCGCCATGGAACACGGCCTCGATGTTGTTGCCGTCCGGGTCCAGCACAAACGCCGCGTAGTAGCCGGGGTGGTAGGGCCGCTCCCCCGGTGCCCCGTTGTCTTGCCCGCCGTGGGCCAACGCAGCCTGGTAGAACGCATGGACCATGTCACGGTCCTGCGCCTGGAAGGCCAGGTGGACCCGGCCCGTGAGGTGGCCCTGCGCAGCCACGCTGTCAGCGGTTGAGACAAACAGCTCGTCTGCCCAGAAATACTCTGCCGTGGCGCCGCCCATGGGCACGTTCAGGGCCTTGAAGGCCGCCGCGTAAAAGGCCTGGCTGGCCGCGAGATCTCGCACCACCAGCTGGACGTGATCGATCAGCCGGCCGCGATGCAGTTCCTGGGTTTCCATGGCGTTGTCCTTTCAAAGGTCAGTTCAATGCGTGCAAGCCCACACGGTTGCCGTCCAGGTCATGGATGTGCGCAAAAAATCCCATGCCCGGGGGCAGTGCCTGGCGTGGCAATGCGATCTTGCCACCCTGTGCGACCACACGCTCCAGTGCTGCATCCAGCGAGGGCGATGCATCCAGGTACACCACTGTGCCTTGCCCGCTGGGCTGCGCAGCGGCGGTGCCCGTCATCAGCGCGCCGCCCACACCCGCGCCCTGGTTGTACGCAAACACTGCCAGCTCGCACTGCGGGCCCATTACCTCGCGCCGCATGCTCTGGCCAAGCACGGCTTCGTAAAAAGCCTGGGCGCGGTCGATGTGGGGGGTGGGGATTTCAAACCAGGTGATGGCGTTGTTCATGGGAACCTCCTTTGCGTCAAAGCGCGTGATGAAAAAATGCAAGACCGCATGGTGCGGCTCCCCTGCTGACACCGCCATGTCAGCAGGCTCTGCATCCCGATGCCCTTGGAACGGGTTTTTGCGCAGGCTTCTGCGCCCTGCCTGCTACGGTCCGTTTTGTGCGCCTCTGCCATGGCACAGCCCCGCCGGCTTACCGCACCATCGGCCCATGCAGTCTTCCAGCGCCCTCCACGTTGCCCATCCCCAGTCGTTGCGCGCCGCCATCCCGGTGGACTACCTGCGCTGCGCCGTGCCCACCCACATGGGTGGATTGGGGGGTGGGCCTGAAGAGCTGGGGCTGCTGATGCGCTCGCTGTGCGCACAGTCGCTATCGGCTGGGGTGCTGTTCTGGTGCCAGCGCACCGCCATCGAGTTTTTGGTGCAGTCCTTCAATGCGGCGCTGCGTGAGCACCTGCTGCCTGACCTGCTCAGCTTCCAGCGCGCAGCCACCACGCCCCTGTCGCTCGATGCCCCCGCGCTCACTGCGCAGGACGGTGCGCGCGGCCTGCGCCTCAATGGCTGGGTGCAGTCGGTCGCCAATGCGCAGGCCGACGGGGTTTCGCTCATCGTGCCCGTGCACATGCCTGCACCCACGCCAGGTTCCGCTGGCTGGGCCGTGCTGCAAAGCGAGGAAGACGGCGTGCACCTGGAGCCCGGCACCCTGCTGCCCCACCTGCACAACACCTGCCCGGCCCGCGTGCGGGTCGATCAAGCCTTCTTTCGCGCTGACGAATGGCTGGGCGACAGCCGCCTGCTGCAACAGACCGAGCCCGTGCGGCTGGCGCTGGGCGTGCTGTACCAGTCGCTCATTGCCGCGCCCGAAACGCTGCTGTGAGCATGCGCCGCGCCTGGGCGCGTCACCGCGCATCGCGGCTCCTAGAATGTCCACAGCAGGCCGCTTCATCATCCTGGGACGCGGGCCGTGCGCTCCCTCACCATGACGCAATACGAGCAACTCGCTGACGAAATCCACGCCCTGATCCGATCGGGCTCGCTGCGCGTGGGCGACAAGCTGCCCTCGGTGCGTCTGTGCAGCGAGCGGCGCAAGATCAGCCAGTCCACCGTCTTCCAGGCCTACTACCTGCTCGAATCGCGCGGGGTGATCCAGGCGCGTTCGCGCTCGGGCTACTACGTGCTGCCGCGCCTGCAAGAGCCACTGCAAGGGCCGGACACTTCGCGCCCATCGCTCACCTCCCACACCGTGGCCATCAATGACCTGGTGGTGGAGATACTGAACCTCTCGCGCCGCAAAGACGTGGTGCCACTGGGCTCGGCCTTCCCCGACCCGGCCCTGTTCCCGCTGGATCGGCTGGCCCGCTGCATGGGCACGGCCCTGCGCCGCCTGCCACCGCACAAACTCATCGAAGACCTCACCACCGGCCACCTGCGCCTGCGCCAGCAAATTGCGCAGCGCTACGCGGTGGATGGCGTGCGCGCCGAGGTGGACGAGATCGTCATCACCAACGGCGCCATGGATGCGCTCAACCTCAGCCTGCAAGCCGTCACCTCGCCGGGCGACCTCGTGCTGCTGGAGGCCCCCACGTTCTATGCCCCGCTGCAAGCCATTGAACGCCTGAAGCTGCGCGCCCTGCAACTGCCCACCAGCGCCAGCGAAGGGGTGGACCTGGCTGCGCTCGAATCAGCCCTTGCCAGCGGTGAAGCCAAGGCCTGCTGGTTCATGCCCAACTTCCAAAACCCGCTGGGCGCGCTGATGCCCGAGCACCGTAAGCAAGCCCTGGCCGCCTTGCTGGCGCGCTACCAGGTGCCTCTGATCGAAGACGACGTGTACGGCGACCTGTACGCAGGCGCCCACAAGCCGCGCCCCATCAAGGCGTTTGATCCCGAAGGCTGGGTCATCCACTGCGCATCGTTCTCTAAAACCCTGGCCCCCGGCTACCGCGTGGGCTGGGTGGCCGCTGGGCGCTGGACGCGGGCCGTCGAACGCCTCAAGGTCATGAGCAGCCTCTCGGCCTCCGTGCCACCGCAGGCCGCGCTGTCTGACTACTTGGCCCAAGGCGGCTACGACCTGCACCTGCGCCGACTGCGCCAAACCCTGGCCCTGCAACGCGACGTGATGATCGACGCCATCGCCGAATCCTTCCCTGCAGGCACCCGCGTCACGCGCCCACAGGGCGGCTACTTTCTGTGGCTAGAGTTGGCCCCCACATCGACGCCCTGGCCCTCATGCGCCAGGCGCTCCAAGCGGGCGTGAGCCTCATGCCCGGTCAGCTGTTTTCCGCCGACCAGCGCTTTGCGCACTGCATCCGCCTGAACTTCGCCGCAGCCCCCGCCCACGACATCACGCGGGCTACGCATGTGCTGGGTGGGTTGGTGCGGGGGATGGCGGCTCGGTAGGAGCAAAGCGGCTGAATCCGCTGCTGCTATGCCCCCAACCGCAGCCTCTGCCGCTGTTTTTCATAGCCCATCGCAGGCCTACTAGCTGGCACACAAGGCGGCCTGTGTGGGGGTGCATTGGCACCCCGCTGGCCGCAGGAGCCAGCCATGTCATCCGCCGCCGCGCCACGCGCCCAGCCCATCCACTTTTACCCTCCCAAGTCCACGCTGCAGTTTGGCATCCGTGCGATTGCGGGGCGCTTCAACCGTGCCCGCTGGTGGTCCATCGGCATCACGCAGATGCTGTTCTTTGGCCTGTGTTGGGCGCAGTGGCAGGGGCGGCCGCTGGTCAGCTTTGACCTGGTGCGCCAGCAGGTGCATTTGTTTGGTGGGTTGTTTGGGCCGCAGGATTTGTTGTTGCTCACACTGCTGCTGATCGGTGGGGCGCTGGCCTTGTTTGTGACCTCTGCCGTGGGTGGCCGCATCTTCTGCGGCTTTGTGTGCCCGCAGTCGGTCTACACGGCGCTTTTCATCTGGATCGAGCAGCGGGTGCAGGGCACCCCCGGCCAGCGCCAGCGCAGGCAGGCCAGTGGCGCCCCAGCCGTCATCGCCGCGCTGTGGGCGCGGCGGCTGCTCGCCTGGGCGTTGTGGGCAACGGTGTCGCTGGCGCTGGGCTGGACGCTCACGGCCTACTTCTCCAGCGCGCCTGCACTGTGGCAGCGCACCTGGCAGGGCCAACTGGGCGGGGCCGAGTCCACGTTGATGCTGGGCTACGCCGCATTTGCCTTGGCGCAGGCGGGTTTTCTGCGCGAAAAGGTCTGCCAGCACATGTGCCCCTATGCGCGCTTTCAGGGCGTGATGGCCACGACGCAAACACAGTCGGTGGTGTACGACGTGCCCCGGGGCGAGCCGCGCCGCAGCACGGCCCACACGGTCGCGAACGCAGCGGCGCATACAGCAGCGGTGCGTGCATCGGTGCCCGCAGCCAGCACCGCGCACCCCCCCAGCCGGGGCGATTGCCTGGACTGCAACCTGTGCGTAGAGGTGTGCCCCGCAGGCATCGACATCCGCAACGGCCTGCAGTACGAATGCATCAGCTGCGGCCTGTGCATTGATGCGTGCGACCGCGTGATGGACAAGGCGCGCCAGCCCCAGGGGCTCATCCGCTTTGCTTCGCAGCAGGGCGCCGACTGGCGCCACACCCTGCGCCAGCGCCGGGTGCGGGTGTACTTTGCGCTGCTGGGGCTGACGGCACTGGCCGTGGTGGCCACGGTGGCCTGGCGCGTGCCGCTGCAGGTCGAGGTGGTGCGCGACCGGGGTGTGATGGCGCGCCAGCTGCGCAACGGCGATGTAGAGAACATCTACCGCGTGCACATCCAGAACTACGACACACAGGCCCACGCCTACCGCATTGCCCTGGCGGGCGACACGCCGCTGCAAATGCCGCCGCAAGAGCCCGTGGTCATCGCATCTGGCGAAGAGCGCACGGTGGCCGTGGCGGTGGTGCAGCCCTACCGCTCCACCAGCGGCGCAGACCCTGGCCGGGGCGTGTCCACCATCACACCCATGGCCCTGCAGGTGCAGTCGCTGGTAGATGCGCAGCAGCAGCGCACCCGCTCCAGCAGCTTCATCCAGCCACGGTAGTGGCTCACGGGGTGCTGCTACGCATGCGGTCTATTGCTGGGGCGCTATCCCGGCAGGCCGCGCAGGGCTGCGGCCCATCTGCTATGCACCCCTGCGCAACCAACTGATGTGGCCGCGCGGCTCGTAGGCTCGGTAACATCGCCCCCTGCTTGCCGCTCCACATTCCCCGCGCCTCCAACGGTGCTACGGGCGTCAGCAGGGCACTGCACACATGGCAGTGCCCATCAACAGCCAGGAAAAATCAAACCATGGATTGGGTCCCAGTCGTTTTCATCACCTTCAAGGTGATCGTGTTTGGCACGTGCATGTTCTACGCCATCAAGTGGCATCACGATCAGGGGAAGAAGGCGAAAGAAGAGGCTAGCAAGCAGCAAGGCTTGACTGAACGAGCGCTGGATGAGTCGGAGTAGTCGCTGATTTATAGCGGCGGTTTTGGCTGCATCAGTCCAACTATGCGCGATTTACTCCAACCTATGAGTTCAGCCCTGCCAACGCCATTGTTCGGCGGAACCGCAGCCCTGTGAGCCGGCTGGCAATCGATGGCGTGAATTAAGCCACTGCGGAATTGGGGAAAGAGAGGTGGTAAAGCAGGTATTTCTGGGGCGGCTGCATCAGGGTGCAAGCGGTCCTACAGGCGAGGTGGAATAAGCGGCAGCTTTCATCCATAGCGAACGATCTCGGGAAGAGATTGTCTGTAGGTTAGTTCCGCATAAATACACAGCGATTCAGGATCGTGAGTTGCCGTGCAATACTTCGCTGAAAATTTTGGACTTATGCCGCTTGAGATTGCGTTTCAGACGAGGGAGTTGCGTGCCATCTGTGAAAGCCAGACGAGGGCGAAGCGGGAGCTTGGCGATCTAGGAAGCAAGGCGCTACGGAGGGTGCTGGCCGATATGAATGCGGCCGAAACTGTCGCTGAATTGTTTGAGTTTGGGCTAGAAATTGAGAATTGCACGCAGGGACACGGAATGCTAAGGTTCGAGTTAAGCGAAGGACTAAGCCTCTTCTGCAATGTCAATCAGCAAAGTACGCCGATGAATGGTGAAACGATTGATTGGGCCCAAGTGGACTTCACCCGGTTTCGTAGACATATTTCAACTTCCGTTTCGAAGTTGTTCGAATGCCAGCGGACTCAGTTGGTCTAGGTGACTGTGCCGACGGATTCGATTGTAAAAACCTTCGATGTAGTCAAACACATCTGACTTGGCGTCTTGCCTGGTGGCATAGATATGGCGTTTGATTCTCTCCTTCTTCAAGCTGCTGAAGAAGGACTCTGCTACCGCGTTGTCCCAACAGTTTCCACGTCGGCTCATGCTTGGCACCAATTGGTTGTCCTTGCACCAGCGGGCGAAGTCGTCACTGCCAAACTGACTTCCTTGGTCGGAATGGATCATCACTGGACCCGTTGGGCGCCTGCGCCACACTGCCATCGTGAGCGCATCCAACACCAACTCTGTAGCCATGCTGGAGTTCATCGCCCAGCCGACCACCATGCGCGAGTACAGGTCAATTACGGCCGTTAGGTACAACCAGCCCTCATGGGTTCGGATATAGGTAATGTCGGTGACCCACACTTGGTTCGGTAGCGTGACCGTGAACTCACGTTGCAACCGGTTCGGTGCGGCAGTCGCAGGAAGACCGACTCGGTAGCGTGGCCGCTTGTAACCACGCACTGAGCGCAGTTGGGCCTGGCGCATCAGGCGTGCTACACGTTTTTGACCGCACGCCATACCGTCCTCTCGCAAGTCCCGCAGGATGCGTGGGCTTCCATAAATCCCGTGGCTGTCGTCAAAGGATTGCCGAATGCTTGCCAGCAAGACATCGTCGGCTAAGGCGCGTTTGGACTTTGGATTGGCCTTCCAAGCGTAATAGCCACTGCGCTGTACGCGCAGAACGCGGCACATGCTGCTGAGCCGGAACTGGCCTTTATGTTCGGCCATGAATGCGTACTTCACCCGGACAGCTTGGCAAAGTACGTTGCGGCCTTTTTTAGGATGTCGCGCTCCTCATTGGCCCTTTTGAGCTCCGCTTTGAGCCGGGATACCTCGGCCTTGAGCTGGCTTGTCTCTGCCCCCCCTGCGCTCGATTGCTCTTTGGCAAGCCGCACCCACAGGTACAGGCTTTTGTCCGACATGCCCAATCGCTTGGCTACATCCACTACCCCATGACCACGCTCGGTCACCTGTTTGACGGCTTCTGCCTTGAACTCAGCCGGGTATCGCACTCTCTTCATTTCTCACTCTCCAGTTCAATTTCGACCTTGATAGGTGTCTATTGAACCGGGTGAAGTCCAGACACAAGCCGGGCTTCTCACTTTCAATCCCCCCTCACTTGCAGCTAAAACTGCTCGCACTCTCCACATCCCCCTTGCCGTTGTAGCGCGCCACTTTGGGGTACACGCACAGTGGCCGCGTGCGGTTTGCAGACCAACTGGCGGGCAGTTCAGTGTTCACCACATTGGCCCCAGCACCACGGGCGTTGGCGGTCACCGTGTCGGGGGCCTTGCCTTGTTCCACCCAGGCTACCAGCGGGGCCAGCATGTCGAACTGGTCGGTGGCGGGGCCGCCCGCGCAGTGGTTCATGCCGGGCACCATGAAAAGGCGAGCAAAGGTGTCGGCCTGGTTGCCGTGGTGGGCTTGCAGCTGGTCCATCCACTGGGCGGTGTCGATGGGCGAGAACACCGAGTCTGCGGTGCCGTGGTAGACGATCATCTTGCCGCCGCGGTTCTTCAGGCCGCTCAGGTCTGTGGCGTTGGGCGGCGTCATGTAGGCCCAAGGCGATTCGGGGTACAGCGCGGTGGTCGCGAAGATGCGGGGGAAGTCGGTGTCCAGGTCGAACTCCATCGCGTACTGCATGCCTGTCTTGGCGCGGAAGTCGGCCACAGAGAGGGGCGGTGTGGTGAAGATGAACGCCACCGAGCCTGCGTTGCGCGTAGGGGGCGCATCAAAGTGCCACCACGAGAAGTTGCTGCCCATCACGCCGGGGTCCCACCAGGTGCCGGGGTACAGGGCTTCGCCCTTGCTGTTTTTGGGGCCTGCAAAGATGGTGGAGAGCACGCCCTTTTGCTCGCTGGAGATGCAGGTGCCGTCGCGTGTGCCCGTGCAGTTGGGCACATCGCGCTGCAGGTCAAACACGGCCTGGCATGCGGCCACGTCGTTGACCTGGCCGTCGGCTACGCCATCCAGCGCATCGCACTTTTCCACGATCTTGCTGCTGATGAGCTTGAACTCTGCCGGGGTGACGGCGGTTTTCAGGTCGGGCTGGCCGTTGGCGTCTTTGCTGGCCACTTTGGCGTATTGCTGGGCCTTCCACAACTGGGTGGCTGCGGCCTTGGGCAGATACACGCCGGGGTTGCCCGCCAGAATGCCGTCGTACTGGTCTGCATAGCGCGATGCGCCCACCATGGCGTGGCGGCCGCCGTTGGAGCAACCGGCCAGGTACGAGCGGTCGGGGCCTTTGCCATAGGCGCTCTTGATCAGGTTCTTGGCCATGGGCGTGAGGGCGCCCACGGCCTGGTAGCCATAGTCCAGCCGGGCCTGTGGGTCTACGCCAAAGAAAGGGCTGGGCGTGGGGTGGCCTGCGTCAGAGCTGAGCACGGCAAAGCCCTGGACCAGCGCAGGGGCCACGGGGGCACCACCGCTGACAGCGCCCAGGGCCGGCACGATTTCACCATCCAGCCCGCCGTTGGCCTGGTACAGAAATCGGCCATTCCAGTGAACGGGCATGCGGACTTCAAAGCCCAGGGCATACGCGGCACCGTCCACCGGACCAGTGCGCTCTTTCATCTTGCCTTTGACAAGGCAGTGCGCGGGCACGGGCGTGGTCATCTCCTTGATGGTGAGGTTGCCTTCTGTCACCAGCTCTGACGAGGTGATGCGGGTGTCGGGCAGCTTCAGGCGGCTTGCCAGGTCGGTACACGATTGCAAGGTGGCGGGCTGCGCCGCCGTGAGCTGGGGCAACGCAGCGTGGGCGGGGGCGGCCATGGCCAGCAGGCTGAGCGCTATGCCCGACAGAGCCAGGGTGCCACCCACGGCGCTGCGGCTGGAAGACGTGGCGGCATGCTGGCCGGGCAAAGGCAATGAAGGCGACAAAGGTGTGCGCTGATTGGAGTGGTTCATGCGGTTGTTGGGGTCGGCAGGGTGAGTGGTTCGGTGCTCATCCGCCGGTAGTCTTGCGGCAGGCTGGTGTCCAGTGCGCCCGCAGAGGGACGGGATGGATGAGGCGGATGCGTATGTAAACAGGTGCTTGGTTGCTACTGAATCCATAGCTGGCGTCATTATTCATCAACCTCACCCCTCGCACACCGGCGCTGCGCGCAGGACCAAAGTCAAAGGCCCTGGACGGGCGTGCCAGTCCAGGGCCTTTTGCGGTGGGGCGAGCGCGGTCCGTGGCGCCTGGCGCGTAGGTGTGCGCTAACCGCGCTGCGCCGCCGGGCTTATTTGCAGCTAAAGCTGCTGGCACTCTCTACATCCCCCGTGCCGTTGTAGCGCGCCACCTTGGGGTACACGCACAGTGGGCGGCTGCGGTTGGCAGACCAGCTGGCGGGCAGTTCGGTGTTGACCACATTGGCCCCTGCGCCGCGCACCTTCGCTGTCACGCTGTCCGGCGCCTTGCCTTGTTCCACCCAGGCCACCAGCGGGGCCAGCATGTCGAACTGGTCGGTGGCGGGGCCGCCGGAGCAGTGGTTCATACCGGGAATGAGGAACAGGCGGGCGAAGGCACCCGCGTCGTTGCCGTGGTTGGCCTGCAGCTTGTCCATCCATTGGGCGGTGTCCATGGGCGAGAACACGCCGTCGGCCACGCCGTGGAAGACGATCATCTTGCCGCCACGGTTTTTCAGGGGGCTCAGGTCTGCCTCATTGGGCGGCGTCATGTACGACCAGGGCGACTCGGTGTACGTGGCGTTGGTGGCGAACATCTTGGGGTAGTCCGTCTCCATGCTGAAGTTCAGCGCGTACTGCAGGCCGGTGGTGGCGCTGAAGGCGGCCACGGTGCTGGGCGGTGTGGTGAAGATGAAGGCCACCGCGCCCGCATCGCGCGTGGCGGGCGAGCCAAAGTGCCATGACGCAAAGTTGGCGCCCGCAATGCCGGGGTCAAACCAGGTGCCGGTGTACAGCGCTTCGCCCTTGCTGTTCTTGGGGCCTGCAAAGATGCTGGCCAGCACGCCCTTTTGTTCGGCAGAGATGCACGAGCCATCGCGCGAGCCGGTGCAGGTGGGCACGTCGGTTTGCAGGTTGAAGGCGGTCTGGCAGGCGGCCACATCCTGAACCTGGCCGTCGACCACGCCGTCCAGCGCGTCGCACTTCGCCACGATCTTGCTGCTGATGAGCTTGAACTCTGCGGGCGTGACGGCGGTGGTCAGGTCGGGCTGGCCGCTGGCGTCTTTGCCTGCCACCTTGGCGTATTGCTGCGCCTTCCACAATTGGGTGGTGGCCGCCTTGGGCAGGTGAAAGCCGGGGTTGCCCGCCAGGATGCCGTCGTACTGCTCTGCATAGCGCGATGCGCCCACCATGGCGTGGCGCCCGCCGTTGGAGCAGCCTGCCAGGTACGAGCGGTCTGGGGCCTTGCCGTAGGCGCCCTTGATCAGGTTCTTGGCCATGGGCGTGAGGGTGCCCACGGCCTGGTAGCCGTAGTCCAGCCGGGCTTGCGGGTCCAGCCCGAAGAAGGGTGTGGGGGCGCCGTGGCCTGCGTCTGAGCTGAGCACCGCAAAGCCCTGCACCAGCGCAGGGGCCACGGGGGCAGCGCCGCTGACGGAGCCCAGCGCGGTGACCACCGAGCCATCGAGCCCGCCGTTGGCCTGGTAGAGGAAGCGGCCGTTCCAGTTGACGGGCATCCGGATCTCGAAGCCGATGGCGTACGCCGCGCCGTCCACCGGGCCGGTGCGCTCCTTCATCTTGCCTTTGACGAGGCAGTGCGCGGGGATGGGCGTGGTGACGCCCGTGGCCGTCAGGCCGCCCTCTGCCACCAGTTCAGACGATGTGATGCGCGTGTCGGGCAGTGCCAGGCTGCTGGCCAGCGTGGCGCACGACTGCAGGGTGGCGGGCTGCGCAGCCGTGAGCTGCGGCAATCCTGCGTCTGAGCCGCCACACCCCGCCAGCAGCGCGACGGCGATGGCCGAGAGCGCCAGGGTGGGGTGGTAGCGGCCGGTGGATGGCTGCGCAGCGTAAAAGGCACGGTTCTTTCGGGTGCTCATGCGGTGGTCTCCGGTTGGTTTTTTCGAGGCGCAAGGTCGCCCGCAGCGTGGCCTCAACACGCTGTGGGTGGGGAAGGGATGTGGTTTGGTTTTGCTATTGAATCAATAGCTGTTTGCGCTTATCCATCAAGCGCTAGAGAGCAATTTCTCTTGAGGTGTGGCCGCGTCGCTCAGGCGCTGGCGCACGATGGCCAGGCGCATGTCGAACTCGGGCAGCACCCAGGTGCGCAGGGCGTGGGCCGGGTCTTGCCAGCGCGCGGTGGCGCTGCCCGGCGTGCCGGTGATGCGCCCCCAGGCCCATTCCAGCAGCACCAGCGCGGTGGCGCGCAGGTAGTCGTCGGCCACCCAGTAGGGCAGCTCGGGCTGGTCGGCGTGCTCGGCCACGGCGGCCACCAGGTCGCGTGTGGTTTGCGCCAGGGCGTTGCGGCGGGGCGTGGCTGGCAGGGTGGCCAGCAGGGCCTGCATGCCCGCGCCGCCATCGGCCAGCACCTTGCGCACCAGCAGGTCGATGGCCTGGATTTCGTTGGTGCCCTCGTAGATCATGGCCACGCGGGCGTCGCGCACGATCTGCTCAATGCCCCATTCGCTCACGTAGCCGTGGCCGCCAAACACCTGCAGGCAGGCGCTGGCGCCGTGAAAGCCCTGGTCGGTGAACGCGGCCTTGAGCACGGGTGTGACCAGGGCGCACCAGCGCTGCGCGTCGGCGCGCTCGGCCGCGTCGGTGCTGTGCTGGGCCACGTCCAGCTGCACGCCCGTGTGGTAGGCCAGCACGCGCCCGCCGTCGATCCAGGCGCGCTGCGTGTGCAGCGTGCGGCGGATGGCGGGGTGGTCCTGGATCAGGCTGGTGTCTTGGGCGCCGGGGGCGCGCATCTGGCGGCGCTCGGCGGCGTAGGCGCTGGCCTTTTGCCAGGCGGCTTCGAGCAGGCCAATGCCCTGCAGGCCCACGTGCAGGCGGGCGGCATTCATCATCACAAACATGGCGGCCAGGCCCTTGTTCGGCTCGCCCACCAGCCAGCCGGTGGCATCGTCAAAGCGCATCACGCAGGTGGGGCTGCCGTGCAGGCCCATTTTTTCTTCGATGCGCTCGCAGACCACTGCGTTCGGTACTCCCACGCTCCCCACTTCGTGTGGTTCGCTGCCCCCGAGGGGGCTGGCCTTGCTTGGGGCGGCCCGGCGCGGCGGCCGTCACCGCTCTCCAACATTTTGGGCACCAGGAACAACGACAGGCCCTTCGGGCCAGCCGGAGCATCGGGCAAGCGCGCCAGCACCAGGTGGACGATGTTGTCCGTCAGGTCGTGCTCGCCGCCCGAGATAAAAATCTTGCTGCCGTTCACCCGCACGCTGCCGTCCGGCTGCGGCACACCGCGCGTGCGCACCTGGCCCAGGTCGCTGCCCGCGTGGGCTTCGGTCAGGCACATGGTGGCCAGCCATTCGCCGGTGGCCACTTTCTCCAGATACCGGGCCTTGAGGGCATCGCTGGCGTGGTGCTTGAGGCATTCGTACGCACCGTGCAGCAGGCCGGGCGCCATGGTGAAGCCGTGGTTGGCGCCGTCCAGCCATTCGTACAGCACGCACTCCAGCACGGCGGGCAGGCCCTGGCCGCCGTCCTCGGGTGCACAGGCCAGCGCGGGCCAGCCGCCTTGCCAGAAGGCCTGGTACGCCTCGCGAAAACCCGGTGGCGTGTGCACTTTTCCCGCGTCAAACCGGCAGCCCACCTCGTCGCCTACGCGTTGCAGTGGGGCGATGGCGGTGTCCACAAACTTGGCGGCTTCTTCCAGCACCTGTGCCGCCAGGTCGGCATCGGTCTCGGCAAACGGCGCCAGCGCCTGCCACTGCGCGGGAGCGTGCAGCACCTCGGTCAGCAGGAACTGGATGTCAGCGAGGGACTGGCGTGCTTGCATGGTTTGCTCTTGATTTGATAGCTGCTTGCGCTTGATGGATAAGCGCTAGGGGCTGTTTTTGTTTGAAGTGGCGTAGTGCCCTGGCTTCGACAGGCTCCGCCCGCCCACACGGGCGCGGCCCAGGCTAGCGCCACCGTGGAGCTGGCTTTGCCAGGCCACGGGTGGCGTCCCCCTCCGGGGGGAAGGCGCGCCAGCGCCTCAGGGGGGAGTCAAGACTCTGCCGTGAACCCGATCTTCTTGATCAGCGGCCCCCAGGTGTCGTACTCGGCCTTTTGCCAGCGGGCCATTTCCTCGGGGTGGTGCCGTGCGGGATCAGGCCCACGATGGCCAGGCTGTCGGTGACGGATTTTTCCTTCAGCGCCGCATTGATGGCAGCGTTGGCTGCGGCAATGATGGGCTTGGGCGTGGCGGCCGGGGCGTAGAAGCCGAACCACTCTTCGGTGGTGAGCTCAGGAAAGCCTTGCTCGGCAAACGTGGGCACATCGGGCACATACATCGAGCGCTTGGGGCCCGAGGTGGCCAGGATGCGGATCTTGCCCGCCTTGTAGTTGGAGATGAAGTCGCCGTGCGGGGTGACCATGGCTGCGATCTGCCCGCCCACCACGTCTGTCACGCCGGGGATGGAGCCACGGTAGGGCACGTGGCGCAGTTCCACCCCGCTGTTGATGCCCAGCAGCGCGCCCAAAAAGTGGGGCGTGGAGCCCGCGCCGGGCGAGCCGTAGCTGGCTTCTTTGGGGTTGGCCTTGGCCCAGGCGAGGAAGTCTTTCACCGTCTTCACGCTGGCGGGCACCATGGGGCCCACGGCCAGGCCGTGGTGCATGATGGCGCCGATGGACACGGGCGCAAAGTCCTTGTCCGTGTAGTTCATCTTGCTGTAGATGTGCGGGTAGTTGGCGATGGCCGAGACCTGCGCCACGGCCAGCACGCTGCCGTCGGCCGGTGCGGCCTTCAGCGCCTCCAGCGCAATGCGGCCGCCCGCGCCGGGCTTGTTCTCCACCACCCCAGCGTTCTTGGAATACGCGGTGCCGAGAAACTTCTCGGCCACGCGGCGGGCCACGGTGTCACCCGAGCTGCCGGCCGGAAAGCCGAACAGCACCTTCACCTGGTCCACCGGCTGGGCCGATGCAGACAAGGGGTACAGCGCCCCGAGGGCGGCGGCAGAGCCAAAGGCTTGCACAAATTGGCGGCGTGTCGTCATGGTTGTCTCCTGTTGTGTGTCTTGGTGCAATGACGTGCGAAAAAATCGAAAAGGGGCGGCAGCTTGCGCTTACCGGGGGGCCATGCGCAGGGCGCCATCCAGGCGGATCACCTCGCCATTGAGGTGGCCGTTGGTCACGATATGGCAGGCCAGCTCGGCAAACTCTTGGGGTTTGCCCAGGCGCGGCGGGAACGGGATGCTAGCAGCGAGGGACTGCTGCACGGCCTCGGGCAGCTCTTGCATCAGCGGCGTGGCAAACAGGCCGGGGGCGACGGTGCACACGCGGATGGCGTGCTGCGCCAGATCGCGCGCCATGGGCAGTGTCATGCCCGCCAGGCCGGCCTTCGATGCGCTGTAGGCCTGCTGGCCCACCTGCCCGTCAAAGGCCGCGACGGAGGCTGTGAACACCATCACGCCGCGCTCGCCGTTGTCCAGCACGGGCAGCTTGGCACAAGCGGCGGCAAACAGGCGGCTCACGTTGTAGGTGCCGATCAGGTTGATCTGCACCACGCGCACAAAGTCTTCCAGCGGCGCGGCGCTGCCGTCGCGCTGCACCACGCGCTTGGCGCTTCCAATGCCGGCCACGTTCATGAGGATGCGGGCGGGGCCGTGGGCGGCGGCGGCCTTCTCCAGCGCGGCCGTCACGCTGGCGGCGTCGGTGATGTCGCAGGGGCAGGCAACGCCGCCAATGTCGGCGGCGACCTTTTCGGCCAGCTCGGCATTGCGGTCGAGCACGGCGACCTTGGCGCCCAGGCGGGCCAGTTCGCGCGCGGTGGCCTCACCGAGGCCCGATGCGCCGCCGGTGACGAGGGCGGCTTGTCCTTGAATTTGCATGGTGTGTGTCCTGTCGGGCTGTCGTGCCTGTGTTTACGGCGGGTCGTGTGGGCGTGGGGGCTCAGGCGCCGGGCTTGAGGATGTGGGGCGCCGTGTCGGCGTGCAGGGCCTGCACCAGCGCATCGCGGTGCTTGAGCACGGCGCGCTGGTTGACCGAGCCCTTGTCGGTGATCTCGCCCAGGTCGATGGACGGAGGCTCTGTCATCAGCAGCGCGCGGGCCACGCGGCTGGCGCTGCCCGTGGCCTCGCGGGCCAGCTCGTCGAGCACGGCCTCGATGCGCTGGCGCACGGCGGGGTGGTCCACCACGTCGGCCCAGGGTGCGTCCGGGCCCAGGCCCGCCACTTCGCGGCAGGCGGGCGAGGGGAACAGCAGGGCGCCGACTTCTTTCATGTTCAGGCCGGTGAGCACCACGTCCTGGATGTAGGGCGCGCCCGCCACGATGATCTTGGCGCGCATGGGGCCTACGCTCACAAACGTGCCGGTGGAGAGTTTGAAGTCTTCGGCAATGCGGCCGTCAAACGCCAGGCCCCGGTGGATGTTGTCCTCGTCGATCCACTTCACGGCGTCGCCGGTGCACAGGTAGCCTTCGTCATCGAACGCGTCACGCGTGGCCGCGTCAGAGCGCCAGTAGCCGGGCGTGACGTTGGGGCCGCGATAGCGCACCTCGGTCTTGCCGTCCACATCGACCAGCTTGAGCACCATGCCGGGCACGGGCGCGCCGATGTGGCCCGAGCGCACGTCGGGGCTGTTGCAGAACATGGCCGAGGGGGCAGATTCGGTCATCCCTAAGCCGGTGCACATCACGATGCGCTCGCCAATGGCGGCCTCTTGCGTGGCGTGCAGGCTGTCCCACACGGGCTGGGCCAGCCCGGCGCCCGAGTAGAAGAACATGCGCACGCGCGACAGCAGGTTGGTGCGCAACTGCGCATCGGCCTTCATCGCCTCGGCAATCATTTCAAAGCCGGTGGGCACGTTGAAGTACACGGTGGGCGCGATCTCGCGCAGGTTGCGCAGGGTTTCGCCAATCAGCGCGCCCGTGGGCTTGCCGTCGTCGATGTAGAGCGTGCCGCCGTGCATCAGCGTGAGGCCGAAGTTGTGGTTGCTGCCGAAGGTGTGGTTCCATGGCAGCCAGTCCACCAGCACGGGCGGGGCTTCGGCCAGCACGGGCAGCGACAGCGAGATTTGCTGCAAGTTGGCGCACCACATGCGCTGGGTGTTGATGACCGGCTTGGGCATCTTGGTGGAGCCGCTGGTGAACAGGAACTTCACGATGGTGCCGGGGCCGGTGGCGTGCATGGCCGCATCCACGGCAGGCGTGGCGGGGGTGGCTTTGAGGCTGCCGAACGTCTGGGTGGCGCGGCCTTCGATGCTGCCCTGGGCCAGCACCACCTCCACATCGGCGGCCACGGTGGCTTCAATGGCTTTGCCGTAGCGCGCACCGTCGGCCGCAAACACCAGCCCTGGGGTGAGGGTGGCGATGACGTGGCGCAGCTTGTCGTAGTCCTGACTCACGGTGGCGTAGGCGGGCGACACGGGGCAGTAGGGCACCCCCGCGTAGATGCAGCCCAGTGCCAGCAGCGCGTGTTCGATGGTGTTCTCGCTCAGCACCACCACCGGGCGCTCGGCATTCAGGCCCCGGTCCAGCAGGGCTTGGCCAATGCTGCGGGCGGCGTCGAGCGCTTGGGCGTAGCTCACATGCTGCCAGTCGCCCGTCTGCAACGGCTTGCCTGTGCCCAGCTGCTCGCGCCGCGCCAGAAAGCTGTGGTCGGGCGTGGCCTCGGCCCAGTGCACCAGGTAGTCCGTCACGCGCCGTGCAAAGGCGCCCAGCGGCAAGTCGGCCTGCAGGTAGCGCACGCCCGGCGCGCCTTCGCGCAGGTTGACCCGGGTGACGCCGAAGTTCATCGGGCGGTAGCGGGCAGTGGATGCAGCGGGGGTCATGTTTTCTTGTCTCCAAATCATCTTTGTTGTTTGCGCTGCGGTGGTTCACGCATGGCTCGGGGCCAGGACCGCCGCGCAAGGGCCTACGCCGGCCGCACCGCCCCGCTGCGCTGGCGGTGTCCCCCTCCCCGCGCAGCGAGAGGAGGGGGAAGCGGCGCAGCCGCTCAGGGGGTGGTTTTCACTTTGGCTGCGCGGCCTTCTAAGAAATCGGCCAGGCGCTGCTTGGCTTCCGGCGCGCTCTGGGCAATCGCGGCCATCATGGCTTCGGTGAAGAAGCCCTGGTCGGCAGGCTGTTCGGCAATGCGGGGCAGGGCGTGCATCAGGGCGTAGTTGGTCAGCGGTGCGTTCTGCGCTACGCGCACGGCCAGCTCAAAGGCCTTGTCAAACGCCTGGCCTTCGGGCACGAGGTACTGGGCAAAGCCCGCTTTTTCACCGTCTTGCGCGTTGTAGACGCGGCCGGTGAGCATCATGTCCGTCATGCGCGCAGCGCCGATCAGCTTGGGGATGCGCACTGCGCCGCCGCCGCCCACGAAGATGCCACGCGAGCCCTCGGGCAGGGCGTAGAAGGTGGATTCATCGGCCACGCGGATGTGGCAGGCGCTGGCCAACTCCAGCCCACCGCCCACCACAGCGCCGTGCAGCGCCGCGATGACGGGCACGGGGCCGTACTGCACGCGCTCCAGCGCGGCATGCCACATGCGCGAGTGGTGCAGGCCCTGACCTGCGTCGCGCTCTTTGAGCTCTGACAGGTCCAGCCCCGCGCAGAAGTGGGGGCCTTCGCCATCAATGACGGCAGCGCGCACGCTGGCGGGCATGGTTTCAAACAGGTCACGCAGGGCCAGGATCAGGCCGTCGTTCAAGGCATTGCGCTTGGCACTGCGGGTCAGGCGGATCACGGCCACTTCCTGGTGGTCGCCGCGCAGCTCGAAATGGATGTCTGGATGGGTCATGATGTCTTTCGTGTGATGGGAATTGTGGTTATAGTTAATAACCAATTCAAGCAAGCAAAACCTGTTTTTTCTCAGTACTTACCCTTGATCTGCGTCATAGGATTGGCGCGCATCCAGGCCCCGCACTGTCAAAAGACGCCGCCCACAGGAGACAACCATGGACCACGCCAACCTGCTCGCCATCGACATCCACACCCACGCTGAGGTGAGCTGCTGGAACCCGTTTGACAACTACGGCGAGGAATACGACCGCGCCGCCGACAAGTACTTCAAGAACGGCCGCCGCCCCACCATCGCCGAGACGGTGGCTTACTACCGCGAGCAGAAGATTGGCCTGGTGATGTTCACCGTGGACGCAGAGTCCAAGATGGGCCGCCGCCGCATCCCCAACGAAGAGATCGCCGAGGCGGCCAAGGCCAACAGCGACATGATGATGGCGTTTGCCAGCATCGACCCGCACAAGGGCAAGATGGGCGCGCGCGAGGCCCGCCGCTTGATCGAAGAGCATGGCATCCGGGGCTTCAAGTTCCACCCCACGGTGCAGGCCTACCACCCCTACGACAAGATGGCCTGGCCCATCTACGAGGTGATTGCCGAATACGGCATGCCCGCCATCTTCCACACCGGCCATAGCGGCATCGGCAGCGGCATGCGCTGCGGTGGCGGCCTGCGGCTCGAATACAGCAACCCCATGCACCTGGACGATGTGGCGATCGACTTCCCCGACATGCAGATCGTGATGGCGCACCCGAGCTTTCCGTGGCAGGACGAGGCGCTCTCTGTGGCCACGCACAAGCCCAATGTGTGGATCGACCTGTCGGGCTGGAGTCCTAAGTACTTCCCCAAGCAACTGGTGCAGTACGCGAACACGCTGCTCAAGGACCGCATTCTGTTCGGCAGCGACTACCCACTGATCACGCCCGAGCGCTGGATGAAGGACTTCCAGGAAGCGGGCTTCAAGCCCGAGGTGATGCCCGGCATCTTGAAGGGCAATGCGGTGCGGTTGCTGGGGCTGGACAAGGCTGCGGTGTCTCCTGGGGTGTGACCCTCTGTGGCGCAGAGCGTGGTGCGTGCGCCGATTGGTGCAGGTCAACGCGGGGTGGGTTTGCTGGGCGCAGTGACGGGGTGAGACACTGGGGGCCGGATCTACCGTCCGCCTGACCACCTCTTCACCACGCACCGCGGGTTCCCGCAGCCAAGTTCTCCACATGCCCTTGTCTTTTGTCGCCCGGCTTCTCGCCCTCCTGTCGCTTGGGTTGGTGTCGCAAGCCGCGGTGGCGTTGGATTGCGGCGAGGCGTTGCTCGGTGACTACGCGCTGCAAGAAAACGGCGTTGCGGTGCTGCGGGTGGAGCAGACCCAGCACCGGCTCTACACCCGGCAAAAAGATGCGGACGGACAGTGGAGTGCGAGCTTCTTTGAAAGCGCGGTGGTGCGGCCAGACGACGTGCGCAAGGTCATGGGTGCTGCAGACGGTGTTGTCCCGTTGTGTGGCATCCGGCTGCCTGGCGGGGTGTTGTTCAAGCTGCCAGTGGGGCATGCCTATGCCGTCAGCAGTGCCACGGAGAAGTCCACCGTCCCCCGCAAGGCCTTGAGCGGCTACCTGTATTACGAGGCCAGCGGGTTTGCGGTCTCTGCCGCCGATCTGTTCCCGGTGGCCCGGGCGGGGGCATCGCCGGCACTGCCTGTGGCCCCTGCAGCCGCAGGCCTCCAGGTACCAGCCACAGCCATGTGCCCGGGCCAGCGCTTGCCCGATATGCAGCAGGCCGCTTTCGATGCGCTGCCAGAGGCTCAAAGGCAGTGGTTTGCGCGCCTGGATGGGCCTGGACAAGCCCGGTTTGTGTGCGGGCAATACCTGCACGATGTGATCGGTCGCTACATTGCCTCGAACAGGCCTTCTGCTGCGCCGAAGGAAGTCACGCTCAGAGAAGCTTCGTTGTTGCTGCAGGCGGGGCAAGTGCCCCGCAACGCCCAGGGAAAGGCGTCGTGGGCCACGGTCTCGCAAAGCCTGCTGGTAGGGCATCTGGGTACGGGCCGCGACACGATTCCGTGGCAAAAGGAGGTGTTTGCGCTGTTTGTGAATGACCTGCTGCCGCACATCGATCCCGCCCCGGACAACGAGCGTGACCTCTACGACCAGGTTGCTCTCATCAAGGAGGTGGCGTTGATGCCGCCAGAGTTCGGGATGGTGGCGCTGAAGTCATTGAACCGGCAAGGCACCTTGCAGCGCACGCTGGGCGGTTCGTCAGAGCGCATCGCCTTGCAGGTCTTGCGGTTCAACACCTGGCGCCTTCCTGGGCCAACGTTGGATTACCTGCTGGCAGAGGCCGGGCCCGACGCTGCCAACGACGGGGACGTGATGACGGGCTTGATCGACAGGAACGGCATCGAAGGTGTGCAGCGTGTGCTCAATGCCGGGGCCAACCCTGCCCAGCAAGGCTGGCTGGCCCGTGCGCGAATGGACCCGGCCGCAGCCTCTGGCGTGTACCCCTTGCTCTTGAATGCGGCTTTTGCTGCCGCGCAAGGAGATGCGGTGCGGTCCCGTCTGCTTGGCGATCAACTGACCCTGGTGCTTGGGAAGCTGCTGGCCCAGTGCCCCAGCGAGCCTGATCGCTGGAAAGAGATCGACTTTCTGGTCGATCGGGGCGCTCGGGTGCGCGGTGTTTTTGACAATGGGGCGTTTGCAACCACCAACCTGGGCGTGTTCGCGCTCAAGTGCCCGCAGGGTTTCACGGCGCTGCTTGATCGTGGCCTGCCGCTTGACGCCCTGTACCCCTATCCCTCCTATGCGGGCGAGCGGCAAGATACGCCGTTGCTCATGTACCTGACGGCAGCGATGGAGGACTTCCCTCCTCAGGCACCGGTGCTGGTGCAAATGCTCAGCAGGCACAACAACGCCAACGTTCGACCGGGCTGCGCGGGTTGCAGCCCATACAACCCCCTGGAAATGGCCATCATTTCAGGGAATACCGATCTGGTGCAGGTGCTTCTGGACTTTGGCGCCGACCCCAATGACCCCAACAAGGACGGCAGACCGCCAGCCATACGGGCGGTGGTTCAGAACCGGGTCGACATGCTCGAGATGATGCATGCCAGGCGCAAACTTGACGTCAACCGGCTGGACAGGCCCCAGATTTCCCTGCTGGCATGGGCTGCTTGCGCGGGTGCGCAGGAAGCCATGGCCTGGCTGGTGCGCGAAGGGGCGGTGAACACTGGGCAGGAGCGGTGCCAGAAGAAAGGCTGACGCTTTGCAATATGCCTTTGGGCCTTTGGACCGTGGAATAGGCGGTGGGCCAGCACGGTGGCCAGCGGGGGATCTGGTGGCACCCCAAGTGCCACAGCGACCCTTTGCACAAATCACCGCGCCGTGTGCATAGGTGTATTGATGGTTTGCTGCGTTTTCCACCTCGGCCCGCAGCGCGCACTGCCCGCAGGATTGGTGCAGAGGACCTCTAGTCGTAGACCTTTTGCAGCAGGCGGATCAGCGTCTTGCGCTCGGCCGTTGTCAGGCGGGCCGTGGCGTCTTCTTCCAGCTGCGCGGCGGTTTGTTCGGCCTGCTGCGTCAACTCGGCCCCGGTGGGCGTGAGGTGCACGCCCATGGCGCGGCCGTCGCTGGGGTGGGGGCGGCGTTCGATCAGGCCGCGCCGCTCCAGCGCGGCAATCAGGCCCACCAGGTTGGGAGGCAGCACATTGAGTGTGGCGCACAGCTGGCGTGAGGTGATGCCCGGGTTGTGGGCCACCAGCGACAGCACCGAGAAGTCCACCACCTTCAGGTCATACACCGCCATGCGCTCCATGAACACCGCAATGATGGACAGCGACGCGCGCCGCGTGTTGTAGCCCACCAGCGTGCGCAGCAAGGTGGTGTCCACCATGTCCACGGAGGGGGCGGGTGCGGCTTCCTCCACGGTGGAGGTTTCGGGCAAGGGCGGTGGGGGCAGTTGGCGGGTGCGGCGGGCCATGGGGTGCGGTGGTGTTGGGGCGTGGCGCTGTCTGGGGCCGGTTGGGGCAGGTGCCCAGGCGCTGGGTGGGCTGATTCTAATGAAAATGGCCTCCAGCCCCATTTGATAAAGCGCTGGCAGCTATCAAAAATATAGCTATTGCACGTGTGGTGCAGGCGCTTGTCCCAGCTTGGCCTGCACCACGGCGGCCAGCCAGTCCATCACCACGCGCACGCGCTGGGGCAGGTGGCGGCGGTGGGCGTACAGCAGCGTGACGGGCATGGGCGGCGGTGGGTGCTGCGCCAGCACCGGCACCAGCAGGCCTTGCTCTACCAGGTCTTGCGCGCCCAGCAGGGGCACCTGGATCAGGCCCAGCCCGGCCAGGCATGCGCCCAGGTAGGCCTCGGCGCTGTTCACCGTCACGCGCCCGCCCATGGGCAAAAAGGTGGTGGCGCCGCCTTCTTGCACCTCAAACCCGGCCGACCGCGTGCCCAGCGTGCTCACGTAGTGCACCAGCTCGTGCTGGGCCAGGTCTTGCAGCGTGTGCGGCGTGCCCAGGCGCGCCAGGTAGGCGGGGCTGGCGCAGGTGGCCACGGGCACCTGGCCCAGGGGGCGGGCCACCAGGCCGGGCTCGGCCACCGGGCCCACGCGGATCACGCAGTCAAAGCCCTCGCGCACCAGGTCCACGCGGCGGTCGGTGCTGCTCACTTCCACCTCCAGCTGCGGGTGGCGCTGCAGCAGCTCGGGCAGGCGCGGCAGCACCATGTGGCGGGCAATGCCGGTGGACATGTCGATGCGCACCCGGCCGCGCAGGGCGGTGCCCTCGGGCTGGTGGAACATGGTTTGCAGCTCGTCCACATCGTCCAGCACGTCCTTGCAGCGCTCGAAATACGCCTGCCCGTCTTGCGTGAGCTGCACGCGCCGCGTGGTGCGGTGCAGCAGGCGCGTGCCCAGTTGCGCTTCCAGTTGCTGCACGGCCAGGGAGGCGCTGGCTTTGGGAATGCCCAGCACCTGCGCGGCCTGGGTGAAGCTGCTCAGCTGCGCCACGCGGGCAAAGATCTGCATGCGATCCAAAGGGTTCATTGTTCGCCTTGTTAAGACAATGAATCTGATTTTGCGCCATTTATTCGTCTTGTCTACGCCAATAAAGTTCACCCCAGCCCGGCACATGGTGTGACTGGGCCACAGACCCCAGGACTGCACCATGACCACATCGACCCCCTCCACCGCTTCTTCCGCATCGCCCTCTACCCCCATCGTGCTTATCACCGGCGGCAGCCGGGGCCTGGGCCGCAGCGCCGCATTGGCCGCTGCCCGCACCGGCATTGACGTGGTGCTGACCTACCGCCAGCAGGCCACTGAGGCCCAGGCCGTGGTGGCCGAGATCACCGCCCTGGGCCGCCGCGCCGTGGCCTTGCCGCTGGACGTGGGCGATGTGCGCAGCTTTGAAGGCTTTGCCGCCCAACTGACGCAGGCGCTGCAGACCCACTGGCAGCGCGAGCGCTTTGACTTCCTGGTGAACAACGCCGGGATGGGCGTGCACGCCCCCATCACCGACACCACCGAGGCGCAGTTCGATGCGCTGGTGAATGTGCACCTCAAGGGCGTGTTCTTCCTCATCCAGCGCCTGCTGCCGCTGATGAACGACGGCGGCCGCATCCTGAACCTGTCCTCGGGGCTGGCCCGCTTTGCGCTGCCGGGCTACGCCGCCTATGCAGCCATGAAGGGCGCCATCGAGGTGCTCAGCCGCTACCTGGCCAAGGAACTGGGCCCGCGCGGTATTGCGGTGAACGTGGTGGCGCCCGGCGCCATCGAGACCGACTTTGGCGGCGGTGCCGTGCGCGACAACGCGCAGCTCAACGCCTTTGTGGCCGCGCAAACGGCCCTGGGCCGCGTGGGTGTGCCGGAGGACATTGGCCCGCTGGTCGCCTCGCTGCTGCAGCCCGCCACCCGCTGGGTCAATGCGCAGCGCATCGAGGCATCGGGCGGCATGTTCCTGTAAAGCAACCCTGGGGGGTTGCGTTTGTGCCCTTAGCTCGGCGCGTGCAGCCCGCGCCGGTACTGCACCGCCTCGGCCACATGGCTCACTTCGGTGCGCTCAGCCCCGGCCAGGTCGGCAATGGTGCGGGCCACCTTCAGCGCCCGGTGCGTGCTGCGGGCCGACCAGCCCAGCCGTGCGGCCGTGGTGTTCAGGAACTTGGCGGCGGTGTCATCCAGGTGCAGATGCTCGTCAATGGCCTGGCCCTGCAGCGCATGGTTGGTGCTGCCCTGGCGGGCCATGGCGCGGCCACGGGCCTGCACCACGCGCTCGCGGATGGCGGCGGTGTCTTCGCCCGGCGGGGCTTTGAGCAACTGGTCGGCGGGCAGGGCAGGCACTTCCACATGCAGGTCAATGCGGTCCAGCAGCGGGCCGCTGAGCTTGCCCTGGTAGCGCGAAACCTGGTCGGGCGTGCAGCGGCAGGCGCGTTGGCTCGATCCCAGGAAGCCGCAGGGGCAGGGGTTCATCGCCGCCACCAGCTGAAAGCGCGCCGGAAAATCCGCCCGCTGCGCCGCCCTGGCGATGGTGATGTGCCCGGTCTCCAGCGGCTCGCGCAGGGCTTCGAGCGCGGCGCGGGGAACTCGGGCATTTAGCTTTCTTGACAAAGATGCAAGGTTTTTTGTCAGATCTACAA
Source organism: Acidovorax sp. 1608163 (assembly GCF_003669015.1). Taxonomy (NCBI): domain Bacteria; kingdom Pseudomonadati; phylum Pseudomonadota; class Betaproteobacteria; order Burkholderiales; family Comamonadaceae; genus Acidovorax; species Acidovorax sp. 1608163. Next base: position 4,653,778 of record NZ_CP033069.1, on the reverse strand, counting down.
GGAGGACAGCAGCGCATTCTCAACTCATACGGCTGTCAATGGCAAGGCTGCTCCGCACGACAAGGTCTGTTCAATCTCCTCACAGCCGCCGAACCTACGAGTCTTCGATGCATTCGCCATGCACGGTGTTCTACAACCAACTCTTGGTACAACTTGTCGAGCTTGTTGCTGCGGCTACGCTCACCGGCCCGCTGTAGGCAAGAACTCCACGCCAGTACGCCGCACCAGCTCCCGGTAGCTGATGGGGGCTGACACTCGCTCTCCCTCCCGGTTCTCTTGCCAGTGGGCCCAGCTGCGACCCGTCGTGGCGTCGTACACCAGTTTGAAGAGGTAACGCGGTACGCGCACTCGTCCTTCTCCAATCGCAGGAGCATTGGGCTCAAACACCGGCCCCGTGATCACGTACACATCACCGCTGGCACGCAAAACGTACTTGCGGGTGTCCTGTTCAATCTTGGCCCAGGAACCACCGTTTTGTTGTGCGTTCTGGGGAACCATGTTTGCCAAAGAAAAACTCTGCGCCATGGAGGTAGGCGTGGCCATATCGCCAGCCGGTGCCATGTGCCCTCTCGAATATCCAGAATGCTTGTAGTCGCTGAGCTCGGCACGTTCCACCGCAGGCAGACGTGCATCCGCAAAGAACTTGTCTGCTCTTCGTTCGTGCGCATCTTCAAGGCTTTTACGGTTGAGCCTCTGGGCGACATAGACAGGCGTCTTGGTCTCCCCACTGTGTAGGACCGCAAACGCTGCGTAGCAAAGCTCACGTAGTGCAGCTCTCTTGGGCACCACCGGTGGGCGACCGTCCGCAAAAAACTGACGACATTCAGAAAAGCTCGTGGGGTGCGGAACCGTCAGCGGTGCTTGATCACTGAAGTGGCCACGGGCCAGGGCTGAAAAAGAAACAGACAGTGCCAGCGCAAGGACAAGCGCTGGTCGGCAAACAGAAATATTCACAGGGTCTCGGGTTTCAAAGGGGCGCTGATTTGACCACCTTCCCAATTGGAAACGGGTGGATACACTGGCACGAATGGGGGTGAAGATGCGAGTGCAGGCGTATGACAAGTGACCAAGTCTTGACCAACGGCGCTTTGAGAGCGGGCGCGCAGCTGGGGTTGACCCATGCCGAACTCGCCCAAGTGCTGCACCTTGATGCACAAGCGATCTCCGCCATGGAGGCAGGCATCGAACCTCTGCGGGCGGATACCCCCCCTGGGCAACGCGCCATCACACTGATCAAGATCCTCCATGCGTTAGCGGTCAACGTGGGCTTGGACGAAGAGACTGCAAAACGGTGGATGGCCTCGCACAACACAGCGCTTGCAGGAACCCCGGCCTCGCTCATGCAGACTGACGAAGGACTTGGGGCTGTGTTGGCTTACCTGCAGCGCGCGGAAGCTCCGCAAGGGGCCTGACAGTAGCGCAACTTCTCTTTTAGTTCCTGTTGGACGTCGGGGTTCGACAAGCCCTTCGTTCCATCGCATGCGACGAGGTTATGCCGACAAGATTCAGGCCAATCCTCGACGTCGTCGTCCATAGCTATCCACTGCCGGGGTTTTCGTCGCTGAGCGTCTTCTTGAACTTGCACCCCTCTCGGTGTGGCGCGAAACATGGACAGGTTCCAGGGATCCACGCCATGGACACGCTTGTGGTACGTCCCACCAATGAACCGGGCACGCAGGGAGGCTGGAAGCCGCTTGAGGGTGGCGCTGTATCCAGGACGGATGCACCAAGTACTACTCAGTACCAAGGCGACTGAGGGGTACGGCTCAAGAACAGACTCCAGGATAGGAACCCATTCGAAAAGAGAATGTCCTGCAGCCTCATACGGGCTCATGTAGATACCCTTGCGGGGATGCCAGAGCACTTTTTCGTGGTGGACCACACCGTCAAGGTCCAAGTACAGAACGACGTCCGCACTGCGCGGAGTAGATGCCGGGAGATATGGGGAATTCTGGCCAGGGGGCATTGCCGTAGGGATTCTGCTTGGTGCTATTGGTCTTCGGGGACGACGGGATGGCCAGAGCGAGCTCCGGACATTCAAACTAACTCCCTCGGTGGATGATGGTGCGATCCCCGGTGTTAAGCGACAGATTTTGGCCTTCGCCGACGGCTGGTCAGATTGGATGCTCCCATTTTTCGGACTACAAAATTATTGAGACGTTACCAAAATAAATGAGATGCCCCTTCCCACGCCAATGGGGGAGCGGATACAAACTCAGCCTAGCTCGATGTCGCAAGCTCATAGCTCACAGGGGTCTCAATGGGACTGAGATAGCCTGAGATGCGTTGATCTGCTGATGCTCGGGAACCATAACCATTGGGCGGGAAAGTCTCACCAGTGCACACTGCGCAAGCCGGTCACACCCGTAACCCTCTCAAGATTGGCACTGATTCACGGCCCCGAATTTTGCACCAGGAAGTGGAAGCCAAGCTGCAGGAAGTCTTGGGGCAGGTGGCGCGCCGCGATGGTGTTTACAAGCCCGCAGACGATGTTCGAGACACCTTGGGCGACGGGGGTACAGCGTGAGTACACAGTTAAAGAGTTGCCCATGGACAATTTTGGTGAGCTCTACTACGGCCGTACCGGGCTTCGCAACGCGGCCAACAGCATCACGGAAGATCAGCGCACCAACTGCATGCAAAAGTTGCAAGAGGCCAAGACCACGCTGATCAGTCAATATGGCCGCTTCACCACAGGAAACCTTGCGAGGCAGCTGGACAAGGCGATGAAGGCCTTACAGAACTGGCGCTGAACGAAATTGGGCATAGTTCGCATGCGTCCATCGCTGGCGAACCATGCTTGCACCAGCACCACGGTCGATGAACCCCCTGCCCTAAGCTCGAATACGACTCGTCGGATTTCTGATTCGCTCCACCTCGTCCTGTGGATCGCCTTGGCCGATGAGTGCGATGAATTGGGAGCCGACGACCAAAGGCTCGTATCGGGCATCGAACTCGTTCACGAACTCATGCGCCCTTGCGGCGAGCAAATCGCGATCAAAACTGGGGGGCAATCTCCAGAAGCAGCCATGCGAGACGCCAGTCCACCATCAATGATGGAGTCACCACCAACCGTGACCCATGCATGCAACGACACCGCGTCCTCATCCCCGCCTGGGTGTTCCACCTCATGGTGCAGGCTTTCCACCGTGCACGGAAACAGGGTTTTGCCTCGCTGCTGGATTGTGCCAATCACTATCTCGGCTGGTATGTCATGTGCGACTAACGTGGCGTACAGCTTGACTGCAATGGGAATGCAGCGATTTCCGAGATAGCCTGGAATCGCATCCTGGATCGGAGTCCAGAGGATTCTGACGAGCTCACAAGCTCGATTGAATTTAGCTTCAGGAAGTTTGTCCAGTCGGATATCGCATGGACGGGTAATTCCAAAATCGGGCGCCCTTTCCATCGCACTCTGAAGAAACTGTAAATACTCTTTGGTGTATTTCATGTCAAGGTTGTGTTAGCTGAGTCACAGTGCACCTTGAAAGAGGAATGACAATTTTAGATTGATATTCCCGCACTGGTGGATGATCGTTTTGCCAGCGCACATTGCCATACTCCATCATTATCCTCACCTCCTCTTCACTGAGGGAAATAACTGCCCGCCACTTGCATTCTTGAACAAATATACCGGTTCCACGGCTCGCTGCTTCGGACGAATCCGTTTCAAATTCAGTCCAATAGGTTCCCACTTTGAAATCGTAGATTGGCTCATTCTCGCAATAGTGGACAAAGACGTATGGAGGGCCAACCACCTTAATACTTGATGAAATAGACCCGTCTGCATTTAGAGCCCAAAAAGAATATTTGTACAAAATTCTCCACATTGCTCAATTTTCCTCCGACAAACATTGAAGCTGGATCGATTATTACCGACACACACGAACCGGAAATATACATCTACGGCTTATTCACATTGAGGTTCAACTGAATTGTCAATGAGAATTTCTTGTAATAGAGCAGGCGTGCAGTTCGAAACGTCACGGTTTTCCTTGCTTTTCACCTCCATTTGGATAGCCGTCATGCCTCATGGCCCGAGGCCATCCATGCATGCATGCATGCCAGTATTTCATTCGTCAAAGACTCGCCTCCCGCTTTCGCGGGCCGGTGATGCTCACACCTCCCTGAGCTTCATTGCGGTTTGCGCGAGGTATCGCTCCAGCTTGGGGTAATGGTGGATGTACCCCCGAAACCCTCGGTAGATCACCACTTCCACTTTGGGCTGCTCACCATCATGAATCTCCAACGAAAGCACGGGCTCGTGCTTGTTGCCGCTGTGTTTTCTGTGCTCACAGATCTTGAGGTACTTGGCTACTGCAGCCTCTCGAAATTGCGTCTGAAGTGCCGACGAACCAAAACCGGCTGAAGGCCGTTCATTGAAAAGCTTGGCAAATTCAACATAGAGCATGTCGATTGCAAGGTGGTACTTATCCTCCCATTGGAGCGGGGCAAATTGCGTTTGCGCAGCACCAGTAAGCGATGGCGTAAATGAAATTGGAGGGGCCAGTCCTTGGAGCCCTGCGGGGACGGCCAACCAAGGATGCAATTGCGCTCCTTGCTGGACTTCACGCTCAACAAACATTCGGCAAATCGCGTATGAGGCCAGCGCCTTCGCGTCCGTCTCGATATAAAACCCATTGACACCCTTTCGAACCCGCATCAGCTGCTGCGGGGGCTCGCCGTCGATGCCAAGGAGATACTCGATAACAAAGCGCTCCAGCTTTGATTGCGACAACTTCTTGACCAGTTCATCCCTGGTTGTGAAGCGGTCCAATTTGCTAACTCTTGTAGTGATAAAGCGAAGAAGAGTGCAGTAGGCTGTATCCCGTTTAGACAGTCTACGTCGAAGTGCAGACAGCGCATTGGTCCTGGCGTCCGTAGTCAGCGCTGCACGCATTTGCTCAGGGCTCTCCAGCCATGGGTGCCCTGTGCTGGATTGCCATACCACCCCCCTAAGGAACGAATGCGTGTTGGGGTAGTGGTTGAGGATCGGATGAAGCAGTCTGAGTGATTTTGACTTGCTCTGATACATGAACAACTTTGGAAACCTGCCAGAGCGTTCGAACAACAAACGTCTAAGGTTGTCACGATACACGCCGCTTGCATCGAGAGTTCTGAGCAGTTGCTTATCCGTCGATGGCTTTGCAGTTGGTTTCGCGGTAAAGATCCAGCGGACTATTTGCAGGTAAGCCTCGTCCGCTTCAGATACGGAGGTCACTGGAACTCGCACAGCTTTCCCAGATTTCGCTTTTGAGATGGTGATATCTGCAGGACGAGCTGGTGATAGGAGGCCTCGCAGAATTGGCGAGTTTTCGATCTCTCTCCGCGTCAATGGAAGGTTCTGAAGATGTGGGTTACCGTCAAGGTCAGCAACGATATCCACGGTGAGAACATTGCTGGTGACCATCGCCAGAAACGGGCTGCGGTACATGGGATAGGTGCCTCTGAGTAGCCGCGTCACATCCTCCACGCTGAGGCCTGATCTTCCCACTAGGCCATGAATCAGGAGATGCATCTGAACATTGGTCTTCTCACCAGCGCTGTGGCGCAACTTGGCCAGATATGAGAAAACCATGTCCTTCTGGTGATCGCGCCGCTCGATCAGTACCTCTGGGGGCTCTATGTCGTCTTCCATCGATTCAACAACATGCTCCACGACAGGCAACTGTGTGCTTACCTCTGAAGGGTTCGATATGCCCAAAGATGCTTCTTCAGGGTTCGGTCCTGGGGCTCTGCTGAGACTGCGCTGCGTGATGCGGTTGGTCCATCTGATGTGCGAGCGTTCCAGCAGCCTCAGCCGTGGACTCCATTGAGCGGAACGAGCTAGTAAAAACCCCTCGTCTACCTCCAACACAAAGCCCGCCTGCAGCATCCCTTCCAACACGGTCGCCTGTTTGCCGATGGAGATGCCCTGCGCGGCCGTGACGTTGATACCCGGTGACGGCTCATCAAAGGACAGGCTATTGATGATCTCCGCTAGCATGCCGTCCAGTGGCTTCAGCGCCTCGCTCAGCAGCTCCTTGCTGCTCTGCGCGAATCGCCCATCCCGGTAGACCAGGCGGTGCATCGCATCGGCAGAAAACAGCGTTCTGGGGTGAGATGCACAGGCATCCAGTATTGCGAAGTAGGTCTCGCGGAAGGTCACTGCCGGTGATTTACTGCGCATGCTCTGGTGGAGTTGCGCGAAGGTGAAGCCCTGTGCTGCGTGTCGGCCCACATACGCATCAATCTCCGCGTCCAGGTCAAACGAAGCGGATTGCGGTTGCGCAGGTGGGGCTCCCAAGGCGGGAGGAGACGGACTGAGCAGCTGAGCTTTGCTGTGTAGCTGCGTCGATGGTGATGGCACGACCGAGACGGCGGGTTTGGGGGTGGCCACGGCCACTGTTGCTGTTGCTGTTGCTGTTGCTGGTGCTGGTGCTGGTGCTGGTGCTGGTGCAGTAGATTCACTGCCGATGGATTGCGCCACCCTTTCAATGACAGTCAGGGGCTCGTGCCCAAGTATCTTCACCAGCTTGGCCCGCACGCGCCGCGCGCCTGACTCCAGCTGGGTAGCCTTCAGATCCGCAAAGTCAGCCGCAACATGCGAGATTTGGTTCAGTTCAGCAATCAGATCCTGCACGCTCTGAAGCGGCGGAGGTGAAGTCTGGCTCCAAATGGAGTCGAACCAGTGCTGCACCTCGCCCACCTGCTCAGGATCAGTCAGCAGTACACCGAACTCGGTGCGCCGCAACACACCCGCGTCCGTGAGGTTCGCAGAGCCTGTGTACGCCCCAACGCGGCTGACCACGGTCTTGGCGTGGATTGCTGGGTAGTGATGCACCGAACCATCGTGCTCCCTCAGGAACTCGTAGACAGCTCCACGTTCTTTGGCGGGGGTAGCAGACAGCCACTCCAGCACATCCGAGATCAGCCGCCATGAGTCGGACAACCCAATCAGACGGTGGAGGTAATGCAGACCAATGTAGGGGCTCACGATGCTGACGTTTTGGCCCTGCACAACCTGCACGATGGCACGGTCAAAGGGCGAATCCTGGTTCGGATTGTCTGGTGCGTGATACAGGAGTCGCTGCATTCATCCCCCTCTGTTGTTCGAAGTCCTCACTTCCTCTTGCCCTTGAGGTGCCCACCGATGCTTTCAAGCAAAAACACGATTTCTTTGCGACCTTGCAGCTCAGTGTTTTGACAGACGCTTCGAAGCTCACTTGGGTTCGTCTTTTGGTGAAACTGGAGCTGTCCCAACTCAATTTGCAATCCCACCGAGACCTTTTAGCCACCAAATCAGGATAGGTATCAATCACTAAGTTCGAAGTACGAAGTACGAAGTACGAATGTACTGATACAGCGCCAACTCCGCGTCTCTGGCCGCGTTGTCGTAACGCATAGCCAAAGACACCACCCCAATTCATGCACTGTCAAAGCCTTCTGTCGCGCAGACCTCTGAAAAAACCGCTCTCAAACATCTAGGAATCGATCGACCCCAGAGCTCAGTCCTAGATGCTGCCCCAGTTCTCCCCGAACACCGTCGCCTGCTGCAGCACCAAGTCCACAGCCTCTTCCTGCAAGTCCGGCGGGTACTTGTACTTGCGCAAGACCCGCTTGACCATCAGCCGCAGCTTGGCCCGCACGCTCTCGCGCTCGGACCAGTCCACCGTCAGGTTCTGGCGCAGGTTCTCGGTCAGCTCGTGGGCAATCTTCTTGAGGGTTTCGTCGGTGAGTTCTTTGACCGCTGATTCATTGGTGGCCAAGGCGTCGTAGAACCGCACCTCGTCCTCAGTCAGGCCCAGCATCTCGCCCCTGCTAGCGGCCTCGCGGAACTTCTTGGCCATCTCGACCAGTTCTTCCATCACCTGGGCAGTTTCGATGGAGCGGTTCTGGTAGCGCTTGATCACGTTACCCAGCAGGTCGGAGAACTTCTTTTCCTGCACCACGTTGCTGCCGAAGCGGCTCTTAATCTCGCCTTCGAGCAGCCGTTCGAGCAGTTCGACGGCGAGGTTCTTCTCGGGCAGGTTCTTCACCTGCGCCAGGAATTCATCGTCCAGCAGGCCGATGTTGGGTTTGTCGAGGCCCACCGCGTCAAAGATATCCACCACCTGATCGGACACCACGGCGTTGCTGATGATCTGGCGGATGGCTTCGTCGCGCTGTTCGTCAGTGCGCTTCTTGGCGGTGATGTCGCGCTTGGTCAGGATGACCTTCACGGCCTGCATGAAGGCGACTTCTTCGCGAACGGCCTTGGCCTCGTCCAGCGTGCAGCACAGCGAGAAGGCTTGGGTCAGTGCCAGGGTGGTGTCGGCAAAGCGACGTTTGCCATCCTTGCCGCCTTCTTCCCGAAGGCCCAGGATGTGGTTGGCAGCCCTCGCCAGGGTTTGATGGCCCCCGGTGAGGAAGTCGCTGTAATCGCAGCCATGCAGCATGGATTGCAGGACATCGAGCTTCTCCATCAAGACGCTGTACGCCTCGCGGGCATCCACGGTGGGGGTGCCACGGCCTTTGCTGGCGGTGTACTCCTTCATGGCGGCTTTGAGTTCGTTGCCGATGCCGATGTAGTCCACCACCAGGCCGCCTTGCTTGCCCTTGAAGACGCGGTTCACGCGGGCGATGGCCTGCATGAGGTTGTGGCCCTTCATGGGCTTGTCCACGTACAGGGTGTGCACGCAAGGTGCATCAAAGCCGGTGAGCCACATGTCGCGCACGATGACCAGGCGCAGCGGGTCGGCGGGGTCTTTGAAGCGCTTTTCAAGTCGCTTTTTGACCTTACCGTCGTAGATGTGGGGGCGCAGCAGGGCTTTGTCGCTGGCGGAGCCGGTCATCACGATCTTGATGGCGCCCTTTTCTGGATCGGGGTCGTGCCAGTCGGGGCGCAGCTTGATGATCTCGTTGTACAGGTGCACGCAGATGTCACGGCTCATGGCCACGACCATGGCTTTGCCCGATTGGGCAGTGCTGCGCTCTTCAAAGTGCGCTACCAGGTCGGCGGCCACGCTGGCCACACGAGGCTCTGCGCCGACGATCTTTTCCAGGGCGGCCCAACGGCTTTTGAGCTTGGCCTGCTGGCTTTCCTCTTCGTCCTCGGCCAGTTCGTCTACTTCGTCGTCAATGGAGGGTAGATCTTCGTCTTTCAGCCGCAGCTTGGCCAGGCGGGACTCGTAGTAGATGGCCACGGTGGCACCATCTTCCTTGGCCTGCTGCATGTCGTAGACGTGGATGTACTCGCCAAACACCGCACGGGTGTCGTGGTCGGTGCTACTGACTGGGGTGCCGGTGAAGCCCACAAAGGTGGCGTTGGGCAGGGCATCGCGCAGGTGCTGTGCGTAGCCCGCCTGGTACTTCTCTTCGCCGGGCTTGCCTTTGAGGATGGCCTTGAAGCCGTATTGGGTGCGGTGGGCTTCGTCAGCGATCACCACGATGTTGCTGCGCTCGGACAGCACCGGGAAAGTGTCTTCATCCTCCCCCGGCATGAACTTCTGGATGGTGGCAAAGATGATGCCGCCCGAGGGGCGGTTGCCCAGCTTGGCGCGCAGGTCTGGGCGGGTCAGTGCCTGGGTCGGCTGCTCGCGCAAAAGGTCTTGGGCCAGGCTGAACACGCCAAAGAGTTGCCCGTCCAGGTCATTGCGGTCGGTGATGACCACGATGGTGGGGTTCTCCATCGCGGCTTCTTGCATCACACGGGCGGCAAAGCAGGTCATGGTGATGCTCTTGCCGCTGCCTTGCGTGTGCCACACCACACCACCTTTGCGGGAGGCACCGGGGCGGGACGCCGTCACCACTTCCTCGATGGCAGCACGCACCGCATGGAACTGGTGGTAGCCCGAAATCTTCTTGACGAGTTGGCCGTCGTCCTCAAACAGGACGAAGTAACGGATGTAGACCAGCAGGTACTGTGGGGCCAGCACGCCACGCACCAGGGTTTGCAGTTCTTGAAACTGCCCCAGTGGGTCGAGGTTCACCCCATCAATGGTGCGCCAGGCCATGAAGCGCTCGGCGTTGGCAGACAGCGACCCCATCAGCGCATCGGTGCCGTCCGAGATCACCAGCACTTCGTTGTACTGGAACACGTCCGGTATCTGCTCTTTGTACGTCTCGATCTGGTCGAACGCCTTCCAGATGTTGGCGTTCTCGTCGGCGGGGTTCTTGAGTTCCAGCAGCACCAGCGGCAGGCCGTTGACGAACAAGATGATGTCGGGACGGCGGGTTTTGTGCGGGCCTTTGATGGTGAACTGGTTGACCGCCCACCATTCGTTCTTCTCGGGATGAGCCCAGTCGATCAGACGAACGAAGTCGCCGCGTGTCTCGTCGTCCTTTTGATACTGGACGGGAACACCCCCCACCAGCAGCTTATGGAAGGCGCGGTTGGCCGCCAGCAGGGAGGGGATGCCTAAGTCAGTGACTTGCTTGATGGCATCTTCACGGGCAGCGACGGGAATGCCTGGATTCAGGCGGTTGACGGCTTCGCGAAGCCGGAAGGGCAAAACAACTTGGCGGTAGTCGGCACGCTCGGGCGAAGAACCGTCGAAGGCGATGTCGGGGCCGTAGCGGTGGGTGTAGCCCACGTCTTGCAGCCAGGCCAGGGTTTGGACTTCACCCGGTTCAATAGACACCTATCAAGGTCGAAATTGAACTGGAGAGTGAGAAATGAAGAGAGTGCGATACCCGGCTGAGTTCAAGGCAGAAGCCGTCAAACAGGTGACCGAGCGTGGTCATGGGGTAGTGGATGTAGCCAAGCGATTGGGCATGTCGGACAAAAGCCTGTACCTGTGGGTGCGGCTTGCCAAAGAGCAATCGAGCGCAGGGGGGGCAGAGACAAGCCAGCTCAAGGCCGAGGTATCCCGGCTCAAAGCGGAGCTCAAAAGGGCCAATGAGGAGCGCGACATCCTAAAAAAGGCCGCAACGTACTTTGCCAAGCTGTCCGGGTGAAGTGCGCATTCATGGCCGAACATAAAGGCCAGTTCCGGCTCAGCAGCATGTGCCGCGTTCTGCGCGTACAGCGCAGTGGCTATTACGCTTGGAAGGCCAATCCAAAGTCCAAACGCGCCTTAGCCGACGATGTCTTGCTGGCAAGCATTCGGCAATCCTTTGACGACAGCCACGGGATTTATGGAAGCCCACGCATCCTGCGGGACTTGCGAGAGGACGGTATGGCGTGCGGTCAAAAACGTGTAGCACGCCTGATGCGCCAGGCCCAACTGCGCTCAGTGCGTGGTTACAAGCGGCCACGCTACCGAGTCGGTCTTCCTGCGACTGCCGCACCGAACCGGTTGCAACGTGAGTTCACGGTCACGCTACCGAACCAAGTGTGGGTCACCGACATTACCTATATCCGAACCCATGAGGGCTGGTTGTACCTAACGGCCGTAATTGACCTGTACTCGCGCATGGTGGTCGGCTGGGCGATGAACTCCAGCATGGCTACAGAGTTGGTGTTGGATGCGCTCACGATGGCAGTGTGGCGCAGGCGCCCAACGGGTCCAGTGATGATCCATTCCGACCAAGGAAGTCAGTTTGGCAGTGACGACTTCGCCCGCTGGTGCAAGGACAACCAATTGGTGCCAAGCATGAGCCGACGTGGAAACTGTTGGGACAACGCGGTAGCAGAGTCCTTCTTCAGCAGCTTGAAGAAGGAGAGAATCAAACGCCATATCTATGCCACCAGGCAAGACGCCAAGTCAGATGTGTTTGACTACATCGAAGGTTTTTACAATCGAATCCGTCGGCACAGTCACCTAGACCAACTGAGTCCGCTGGCATTCGAACAACTTCGAAACGGAAGTTGAAATATGTCTACGAAACCGGGTGAAGTCCAGGCGGCAGCAGCCCGGCAAAGCGCTGGGCCAGCATGGACTTGCCCGAGCCTGGGGGCCCCAGCATCAACACGCTGTGCCCGCCGGCTGCGGCAATCTCCAGTGCACGTTTGGCGGCGGCCTGGCCTTTCACGTCGGCCATATCCGGGCCTGCGGCGGCGGCACCCAGCGGTGTGGGTTGCAGGGGGCTCCAGCCGTCGTTGTCTACCTCGGCATCGCCACCGGCGCTGCTGCCGGGGGGCAAAAAGGCGCGCACCACGTCCAGCAAGTGGCGCGCCCGCACCACCTGGGCATCGGGCACCAGGGCGGCTTCTTCGGCGCTGCCCGGGGGCAGCACCATCTGCACGCTGATTTGCTGCGCCGCCAAGGCAAGGCTGGTGGCCAGCGCGCCGCGCACCGGGCGCAGCTCGCCCGATAGCGACAGCTCGCCCGCAAATTCATACCCCTGCAGGCGCTGCGCATCCACCTGCCCGCTGGCGGCCAGGATGCCCAGGGCAATGGGCAGGTCAAACCGGCCCGAATCCTTGGGCAAATCGGCGGGTGCCAGGTTCACGGTAATGCGCTTGTTGTGCGGAAACTCCAGCCCTGCATTTTGCAAAGCCGAGCGCACGCGCTCGCGGGCTTCCTTCACCTCCACATCGGCCAGGCCCACCAGCGTGAAGCTGGGCAGGCCGTTGGCCAGGTGCACCTCGACGGTGACGGCTGGGGCCTGCAGCCCCAGAAGGGCGCGGCTTTGCACCAACGCAAGACTCATATGTAACTTTCTCCCCAGATGGGTGCACTTGCTAAAGCGGTGGGATGTAACGGCTTGTGATTGCACCAGTCGGGTGCATCGTCAAAAAAAGCTTGCACCGCTTTGCGCAGCCGATCAGCGCGCATTGCGGTGCATTCAATTTTGGAATGCAGCAGGCGGTGGCACGGTCCGTGCTTAAAGCCCTTGTCCCTACTTTGTCCAACCGGAGGAAACATGATTCGCACTTCCATCAAGACCCTGGGCGTTGCCCTTGTCGCTGCGCTGCCCGTGTTGGCCAGCGCGCAACTCACTGGCAATGTCAGCCTGACCACCAACTACAAGTTCCGTGGCCAGGACCAGGACACCAGCAAGGTCAAGGCCGTCAAGCCCGCGCTGCAAGGTGGTTTTGACTATACCTTTGGCGAAACCGGCTTTTACGTGGGTAACTGGAATTCCAGCGTGGATTGGCTCACAAGCAACTCGCTGGAGATGGATTTCTACGGCGGCTACAAATTCAAGGCCGGCGCGGTGGACCTGGACGTGGGTGCGCTGACCTATGCCTACCCCGGCAACTCGCTGGGCAACACCACCGAGCTGTACGGCGCCGCCACCTACGGCCCGCTGACCGCCAAGTACTCGCACACCATCTCCAAAGACTACTTCGGCTACGCCGGCAACAAGCTGGGCACGGGCCGCAAAGGCACCAACACCGGCTACCTGAACTTCGCCTTCTCTCAAGAAGTGATGCCCAAGGTCACGCTGAAGGCATCGGTGGGCTTCACCCGCTTTGCCAGCGACATCAAGGACTCGGGCGTGCCCAACTACATGGACTACAGCGTCGGCGGAGCCTATGATTTTGGCAGCGGCCTGTCGCTGGGCGCTGCGGTGGTGGGTGCCAACAAGAAGGACGTCTTTGGTCCGGTCAACAAGTCGCGCGTGATCGTCACGCTTACCAAAACCCTGTAAATCTCAGCGGGCACCGCGCGTGCCCGTTGCCGGAGGACATGAACATGAAAATGGTGACAGCCATCATCAAACCCTTCAAGCTCGACGAGGTGCGTGAAGCCCTGTCGGACATGGGGGTGCAAGGCATTACGGTGACCGAGGTCAAGGGCTTTGGGCGCCAAAAGGGCCACACCGAGCTGTACCGTGGCGCTGAATACGTCGTGGACTTTCTCCCCAAGGTCAAGATCGAAGCCGCTGTGGCCGACGACCTGGTGGACCGCGTGATCGAAGCCATCGAAGGCGCTGCACGCACCGGCAAGATCGGTGACGGCAAGATCTTTGTGACCCACCTGGAGCAGGTGGTGCGCATCCGCACGGGCGAAACCGGCAAGGAAGCCCTGTAAGGGCCCGCCGCATCACACAGAGAGAAACGCCATGAAAAAACTGCTTGCTTCTTTCGTACTGGGGTTGAGCCTGTTGTCTGCCGGCACCTTGTCGCTGGCCCAGGCACCTGCCGCTGAACCCGCTGCCGCCACCGCCCCTGCCGCAGCCCCCGCTGAAGCAGCTCCGGCTCCTGCCGCCGCAGTCGCACCTGCTGCAGCCGTTGCGGCAGCCCCTGCTGCCGAGGCCGCTGCACCCGCAGCCCCCGTGCCCAACAAGGGCGACACCGCCTGGATGATGGTCTCCACCATCCTCGTGATCCTGATGGTGCTGCCCGGCCTGGCCCTGTTCTACGGCGGCCTGGTGCGCAGCAAGAACATGCTGTCCGTGCTCATGCAGATCATGGTCACGTTCTCGCTCATCACGGTGCTGTGGTTCATCTATGGCTACAGCCTGGCCTTCACCGAAGGTGGGGCCTTCATCGGCGGCTTTGATCGCCTGTTCATGAAGGGCATCTGGGACAACGCAGCGGGCACCTTTGCCAACGCCGCCACGTTCAGCAAGGGCGTCGTGATTCCTGAAATCTCGTTCGCAGCCTTCCAGGCCACGTTTGCAGGCATCACCTGCGCACTGATCGTGGGTGCCTTTGCCGAGCGCATCAAGTTCTCTGCCGTGCTGCTGTTCATGGTGCTGTGGTTCACCTTCAGCTACCTGCCGATCGCTCACATGGTCTGGTTCTGGATGGGCCCTGACGCCTACACCGCCAAGGACGTGGTCGATGCCATGAATGGCAAGGCTGGCCAGATCTGGCAGTGGGGTGCGCTGGACTTTGCCGGCGGCACGGTGGTGCACATCAACGCTGCGGTCGCTGGCCTGGTGGGCGCCTTCATGGTGGGCAAGCGCATTGGCTACGGCAAGGAAGCCATGGCCCCTCACAGCCTGACACTGACCATGGTGGGTGCTTCCCTGCTGTGGGTGGGCTGGTTCGGCTTCAACGCTGGCTCTGCCCTGGAAGCCAATGGCTTCGCCGCCCTGGCTTTCATCAACACGCTGGTGGCTACGGCTGCTGCGGTGCTGGCCTGGTGCACGGGTGAAGCGCTGATGCGCGGCAAGGCTTCCATGCTGGGTGCTGCCTCCGGTGCGGTGGCTGGCCTGGTGGCGGTCACGCCTGCTGCAGGCAACGTCGGTATCGGCGGCGCCTTGGTCATTGGCCTGGTGGGTGGCTTTGCCTGCCTGTGGGGTGTGCATGGCCTCAAGAAGATGCTGGGCGCTGACGACTCGCTGGACGTGTTCGGCGTGCACGGTGTGGGTGGTGTCGTTGGTGCGCTGCTGACCGGCGTGTTCAACTCCCCCGCCCTGGGCGGCCCCGGCTACGTGGCCGACTGGGTCACAGCCTCCATGGTCACTGCGGCCGATTACTCCATCGCTGCCCAGGTGTGGACACAAACCAAGGCCGTGCTGCTGACCATCGTCTGGTCTGGCGTGGTGTCGTTCATCGCCTTCAAGGTGGTGGACCTGGTGGTGGGCCTGCGCGTGTCGGAAGAAGACGAACGCGAAGGTCTGGACATCACGTCCCACGGCGAAACGGCCTACAACCGTTGATTGGGGGACCACCGGTGGCGGTATCTGGTGGTGCCGCCGCCGCCCCATGGTTTTCTAGCGAGAGTCTCCTCAAGAGTTGGGCCCACCCTGTCGGTGGGCCCTTTTTTTATGGGCGCTCCGGTGTGGCGGCCCTGGCCCGGTGGGTGGCCAGCGCAAAGAACCTGCACGGGCGTTATTCAAAAAATTCACGCCATGCGGGGCGCCCCTGCCAAGCCGCACCCGCTACGATGCAGGCCATGGACCAAGCCCTTGCCCAGATGATCGAGCGCGTGCGCGCCGCTGCCGCAGACCACACCCCTTTGCGCATCCGGGGTGGGGGCAGCAAAGACTTCCATGGCCGTGCGCTGCAGGGCGAGGTGCTCGATACCCGTGTCCTCTCAGGCATCACCAGCTACGAGCCGAGCGAGCTGGTGGTGACCGCCCGCGCAGGCACCCCCCTGGCCGAGCTGGAAGCCGCTCTGGCCGACAAAGGCCAGTGCCTGCCCTTTGAACCCCCGCACTTTGCCCCTGGCGCCACCGTGGGCGGCATGGTGGCTGCGGGCTTGTCAGGGCCCGCACGGGCCAGCGTGGGCGCGGTGCGCGACTATGTGCTGGGCGTGGGCCTCATCAACGGGCGGGCCGAGGCGCTCACCTTTGGCGGGCAGGTGATGAAGAACGTGGCGGGGTACGACGTTTCGCGCCTCATGGCGGGCGCCTGGGGCACGTTGGGGCTGCTGACGGAGGTCAGCCTCAAGGTGCTGCCGGTGGCCCCGGCCGAGGCCACGCTGCGCTTTGAATGCAACCAGGCCGACGCCTTGCGCAAACTGCACGCCTGGGGCGGTCAGCCCCTGCCGCTGAACGCCAGCTGCTGGCTACACGACACGGTGATGGACGCAGGCGTAGGCACCCTGTATGTTCGCCTGCGCGGCGCAGTGGCGGCGGTGGAGGCTGCGTGCAAAACCATGGGCGGCACGCGGCTGGACAACGGCGCCACCGCACCAGACTGGGCTGCCTGCCGCGACCACACCCTGCCCTGGTTTGCCGCACGCGCCCAGCAGCCCGGCCACGCGCTGTGGCGTCTGTCGCTGCCCGCCACCGCGCCGGTGCTGACGCTGCCCGCTGCCGCCCAACCGCTGGTGGAATGGCACGGCGCGCTGCGCTGGGTGCAGGCACCGGCCCATGCGGGCGAGGCCCTGTGCGCCGCCGCCCAGGCGGCAGGTGGTAATGCTACTGTTTTTGTAGCTGCTAGCGCTGATTCATCAAGCGCTAGCGGCCAGTTTGATCCAAAGTCTGCTGCGCTGGCGCAGATCCATGCCCGCCTCAAGCAGGCGTTTGACCCTGCGGGCATCTTCAACCCCGGCCGCCTGGCCGCCGACTGGTAAGGCGGCCGCCATGCGCCGTCTGCGCCACCTCACGGGCCACCACCGCACCGTCACCACCAACCGGGTGCTGGGCCTGCTGCTGGCGTTCAACGCCGGGGCGGTGAATGCGGGGGGCTTTCTGGTGGTGCACATGTACACCTCGCACATGACGGGCTTTCTCTCGTCGCTGGCCGACAACCTTGTGATGGGCAACATGAAGCTGGTGCTGGGGGCCGTGGGGGCGCTGTGGGCCTTCCTCTCCGGTGCGGGCAGCACGGCCATCATGGTCAACTGGGCGCGCCACCACCGCCTGCGCGGCACCTACGCGCTGCCGCTGCTGCTCGAAGCCGTGCTGTTGCTGCTGTTTGGCCTCATGGGCGCCATCACGCTGGGCTGGCGCACACCGTTTTCGGTGCCGCTCACGGTGCTGCTGCTGGCCTACCTCATGGGGCTGCAGAACGCGGTGGTCACCAAGATGTCGTCGGCCCAGATCCGCACCACCCACATGACGGGCGTGGTGACCGACCTGGGCATCGAGATGGGCAAGATGCTGTACTGGAACCGCAGTGGCACCACGCCCGATCGCCATGTGCACGCCAACCGCGAGCGGCTGCGGCTGATGGCGGGGCTGATGGGCATGTTCCTCATGGGCGGGCTGGTGGGCGCGGCGGGGTTCAAGCATGTGGGCTTCATCTTTGTGGTGCCGCTGGCGCTGGTGCTGCTCACGCTGTCGCTGCCGCCGCTGTGGGCTGACCGGGTGCGCCTGCGGCAGTTGCTCAAGGCGTTGTGCAGCGGCCCTCCGGCGCCGCCACCCCCCGCCCATTTGCCTCCCCATTCGCACCCCCATCCCCACGGCACGGCCCATGGGCCCGACCCGCACGAAACGCGCTGATCGGGCCTGAACGCCCCCGCGCTGTTGTTGACTCTTTCCCTAGGCACGCACCATGCAGACCCAACTCGCCCCCGAATACGCCGCCCGCGCCGATGGCCTGGAGGCCGAAGCCATCTTGCGCAAATGCGTGCACTGCGGCTTTTGCACCGCCACCTGCCCCACGTACCAGTTGCTGGGCGACGAGCTGGACGGGCCGCGTGGGCGCATTTACCTCATCAAGCAGGTGCTCGAAGGCGCTGTACCCACCCGTGCCACGCAGCGCCACCTGGACCGCTGCCTGACCTGCCGCAACTGCGAAAGCACCTGCCCCAGCGGCGTGCAATACGGCCACCTGGTGGACATTGGCCGCAAGATCGTGGACGAAAAAGTGCCCCGCCCCGTGGGCGAAAAGGCCCTGCGCTGGGCGCTGAAAGAGGGGCTGCCGTCGCCCCTGTTTGCCCCGGCCATGAAGGTGGGCCAGGCCCTGCGCGGTGCCTTGCCCACGGTGCTCAAAGAGAAAGTGACCACCCCGCGCAGCGCCGGTGCCTGGCCCGCGCGCGAGCATGCCCGCAAGGTGATCATGCTGGCGGGCTGCGTGCAGCCGAGCATGATGCCGAACATCAACACCGCCACCGCCCGCGTGCTCGATGCTGTGGGCGTGCAAACCGTGGTGGTGGCCCAGGCCGGGTGCTGCGGCGCGGTCAAGTTCCACCTCAACGACCAGGAAGGTGGCAAGGCCCAGATGCGCGCCAACATCGACGCCTGGTGGCCGCTGGTGGACCCTGACGGGGCAGACGGGGTGGAAGCCATCGTGATGAACGCCTCGGGCTGCGGCGTGACGGTGAAGGAATACGCCCACACCCTGAAGGACGATGCGCAGTACGCCGCCAAGGCCGAGCGCATCAGCGCCCTCACGCGCGATTTGTCGGAGCTGCTGCCCGCCATGCTGCCCGAGCTGGCCACCAAGCTGCAGGGCCGCGTGGACGCCACGCGCCAACCGGACACCCTGTACGCCTACCACCCACCCTGCACCTTGCAGCACGGCCAAAAGCTGCGCGGCGGGGTGGAGGCGCACCTGAACCAGCTGGGTTTCAAACTGCGCACGGCGCGCAACGAGTCGCACCTGTGCTGTGGCTCGGCGGGCACGTATTCGGTGCTGCAGCCGGACCTGTCGCACCAGCTGCGCGACCGCAAACTGGGCGTGCTGGCCGAAGCCTTTGGCGAGCAGCCGCCCGATGTGATTCTGTCGGCCAACATCGGCTGCATCACCCACCTGCAAAGCGGCACGGGCACGCCCGTGCGGCACTGGGTGGAGGTGCTGGACGAGGCACTGGCCACGGCCTCAGCGGCCGCCCTTACCGCCTTGTAGCCGCTGCGCCAGGCAAGGAGTGCTGGTCGGGCCCTGGGCTGTTGCAGCCAGCCCACGCGTCGCCCTGTTTGTCATGGCGCAGGCCGTGTCTGCGCCCACAATCCGATGACAACGTTGTCTGGCCTGCCCGGCGGCAGCGTTGGCACGGTGGCTGCCGTGGGCCCGCACCTGTGGCCCTGGCCGCCAGCACACCGGTAAGGACCGCCACAAGATGCCAAACGCACAGACCAGGGAAGACCCAGAGGATTCGCACGCGGGCAGCACCGCCAACCCGGTGGCGCTGAACGCCATCGTGCGGGCCGCCGAGATCTACAGCATCGTCGCGTCCGAGGACATCGTCGATGTACGGGGCGTCAAGCTCTGGGCCAAGAACCAG
Organism: Acidovorax sp. 1608163; assembly: GCF_003669015.1. Lineage (NCBI taxonomy): Bacteria > Pseudomonadati > Pseudomonadota > Betaproteobacteria > Burkholderiales > Comamonadaceae > Acidovorax > Acidovorax sp. 1608163. The sequence goes on along the minus strand of NZ_CP033069.1, from coordinate 4,634,360 downwards.
CCGGTGTCGGCCAGCCTGCAGCAGCGCCTGCTCGAGCGCAAGCTCAGCAAGCCGCTCGAATCGTGCCTGGCCGCTGAAGACGGCGTGAGCCTGATCACGCTGCAGGAAGACTTTGAGCGTTTCATGGCCGAGCCCACCCCGCTGGTGCAGGGCCTGCGGCCCTGGGCCGAGGGGGTGGGCCAGCAGCTGCGCCAGCTGCCCCTGCACTCGGTGGCCCAGTTGCTGCTGACCACTGCCTTGGCCAACCGGCCCGAGATGGTGACCCACGCCGTGCAGGCCATGGCCTTGATGGGTGCGCTGGCCACCAAGTACCTGGGCCAGGCCATGGATGTGCGCATGGCCATGCTCGCAGGGCTGCTGCACGACATTGGCGAGATCTACATCCAGCCCGAGTATCTGGACCCCGGCCGCAGCATGGACCTGCTGGGCCACAAGCACCTGGTGGTGCACCCCCGCGTGGCGCAACTGCTGCTGGACAGCACCACCGACTACCCGCGCGCCATTGGCCGCGCGGTGGGCGAGCACCACGAGCGGCTCAACGGCTCGGGCTACCCCGCGCGGCTGCGCCAGCCCGATTTGTCGCCCCTGGGCCGCATGCTGGCCGTGACCGAGGTGACCTTGGGCATCGCCCGGGCGCAGTCTGCGCCGCTGACCCGTGCCAGCTTTGCCCTGCGGGTGCTGCCCGGCGAGTTTGATCCGCAGTACATCGGCTTTATCAGCGACATGGCGCGCCGCGTGGCCGAGCCCGCTGTGGCCGATGTGCCCGCCCCCGCCTCCCTCGTGTGCAACCCCCTGGCCGAGATCCAGCAGCGCGCGGCCCTGGCCTCTGAGCTGCATGCACAGCTACAGGCCCTGGGCGGCGAGGCCCAGGCGCTGGAGATTGCCGACACCGCCAGCACGCGGCTGGAGCGCCTGAAGGTGGCCTGGAACTCGCTGGGGTACTGGGGCGCGCAGCACGCCGAAATCACCGTGCGCGAGCGGCTGGAGCTGCACATGGCCGACCGCGAGCTGGGACAACGCCTGCGCGATCTGGACCGCGAATGCCTGCTGCTGGCCGAGCGCATCTCGCCACTGGAGCGCGAGATGTTGTCGCCCTTGTGGCAGTCGCTGCACTTGGCGCAGCCTCCCCAAACCCTGGTCTGATGTCCTGCCAGAGGGGCACCCAGGGTGCGCGAAAGGCCATCGGTGGCATGATGGAGGGTTTGTTGCTCCCCCGTCCCCTGAAGGACTTTGATCGCTATGACCGAATCCGTGCCTGAAGTCGTTGCCGCCCCCCTGCCCGCAGACGCTGGGGCAGCCCATGCTGGGGCCGCCAGTGAGCGCGCCACCGCAACGACACCAGAAGGCGCTGCCGCCGCAGACCGCGCTGGCAACGCCGCAGGGCGTGCCGCCCGTAACCGGGGCCGCCGTGGCGGCAAAGACCGCGGTGGCCGCAACGCTGAAGGCGCGCCCGCCGCCGCCCAGGCGCCCGCCCCCAGCGCGTGCACCCTGCACTGGAGCAGTTGGCTGGCCTGTACCCGCACTTGTTCGGCGCGGTGTTCCGCCCCCTCAAGCGCGGCATCTTCCAAGACCTGCTGGCCGCTCATCCCGAACTGTTCGAGCGCGAAGCGCTCAAGGTGGCGCTGGGCATCCACACCCGCTCGACCCGCTACCTGCAAACCGTGGCCGCTGGTGAGCAGCGCCACGACCTGCAAGGCCAGCCCGTGGAAGCCATGGCGCCCGAGCATGTGCACCATGCCTTGCTGGAGGTGTACCGCCGCCGCAAGAACCAAAAGGGCCGCCCCACCGAAGACCTGCTGCCCAAGCTGCGCAACCGCATGATCGCCGCGTTCGAGGCCTCAGGACTCACCCGCGAGGCCTACACCGAGCTGGTGGTGGGCCGCGACGACGCTGCCAACGCTATCCTGGAAGAAGCCTTTGCCGAATGGGCCGCCCGCAACGCCAAGGCCGAAGCCCTGCTGCGCGCCTTTGAGGCCAGCGGCAGCACGCTGGAGCAGTTTGCCGACATGTACGGCATGGACCCGCGCAGCACCGGCCAGCAACTGGAGCGCGCCCGCAAGCTGGCAGCGGCCAAGGCTGCCCCACAGGCAGATGGCGGCGCCGCTGACTGATGGATTGACCTGATGCAACCACCCTGGTGTGTGCCAGGCTTCAGGGCGTTGCACGGCAGGCCGGGGCGCCTGCCACCCTGCTGACATAACGGTGTCAGTAGCCCCAAGGCAGTATCCAAAACCTGTTTAAACATACAGGAGTTTGCATGTTGTGTGCCATCACGCCTTGGGCGGTGTCTGTTCCTGCATTCCGCGCGGTGGGCATTCGCACCCGTACCTCCAACCCGGCCGAGGCCGACCCCGCCACCGCACGCATCGGCGCGCTGTGGGACCGCTTCTTCAGCGAAAGCTGGGAGCACAAGCTGCCCCCTCCTGGCGACGATGGCCGCGTGTTCGGGGTGTACAGCCACTACGCCTCAGACCAGCACGGTGAATTTGACGTGCTGGCAGGGGTCGCTGCCCCCGCAGACCACCAAGCCATGCCCGGCGCGAGCGCGGTGGACATCGAGGCCGGCACCTACCTGGTGTTCGAGTCGGAGGGCCACATGCCCCAGCTGGTGATCGACGCCTGGACGGCGGTATGGCACTACTTTGCCGCCAACCCCCAGGTGCAGCGCCGTTTTGGCACCGACTTCGAGGCCTACAGCGGGCCGTACCAAGTGGCCATTCACATTGGGGTTTATGGGTCCGGGGCCGTTCCCCGTTAAGCGCTTTGGTGCCTATCACCCCCCTTGGAGCGTTGGATGCGTTCCCATGGGCTTGCTGTCAGACAACATTCGTTACAACTGCAGGCCGGGCGTTGTTGCGGCCATTCATGTGTGTGATTGCTATGAAAAATATAGCTTCAAAGCTAATGAGGAAAGGCGTAATCGCCATGTGGAACACTCAATGCGATGTCTTTTCTAAGGTGACTCTTGCGATGGTGTCACCGCTGTACCCCTATGCGATGCGTGGACAATGGCGGCCGACCGCTGGCTGGGCCGTGGTGTGCCGCTGCCATCCGCGCTGCGCTTATGCCACACATGCCCCTCAATGGCGGTCTGCCACAACAAGAGAGAGGGAAAAAAATGGAGTTGAGCAGCGGGGTCAAGAAGATCGCGTGCGTTGTGATCGGCGCAGCGTTTCTGATTTTTGGTTACCAGGACTATTCCAAAAACAAGTCCTTGCACAAGCGGGGCGTAGCGGCTGTGGTCGAGCCGATCAGCAAGTACACCGAGCGCTCTCGCAAGGGATCGACCACCTACACGGCGGAGTTCGATTTCACGACGGCATCGGGGCAAAAGGTCCACAAGTCCAGCTCTTTCCCCAAAGCGGCGCTGGACGACTTCCAGGCGGGCAAACCGGTCAAGGTGTTCTACGATGAGCGCAACCCCTACGAGTTCGTCTTTGAAAAGGACGACCCCGCTTGGTGGCCCATGTTGTTGGGCGTGGCCATTGCCGTGGGCGGGTTGCTGCTGCTCTGACTGGCAAAACGGCGGCTTGCCTCTGGCTGGCCACTACCGTTGCGCTGAGGCTGTGAATGCGCGGAGGTTCTATGCGCCGCGCTGACCGCCTGTTCCAGATCGTGCAGCTCATCCGGGGGCGGCGGCTGTCGACGGCGGCGTTCCTGGCGGAGCGGCTGGAAGTCTCGCAGCGCACGATTTACCGCGATGTGGCCGACCTGCAGCACCAGGGCGTGCCCATTGAGGGCGAGGCCGGTGTGGGGTACCGCCTGGGGGCGGGGTTTGAGCTGCCCCCACTCATGTTCAGCCAGGGCGAGGCCAATGCGCTGGTGGCGGCCGCCCGCCTGGCGCAAGTGTGGCTGGACCCAGGCCTGGCGCGCGAGGTGGAAGGGGCGCTGGGCAAGATTTTGTCGGTGCTGCCCCAGCGGCCCGGCTGGCGGCCGAGGCCCAAGCGCTGTACGCGCCCATGGTGGGGCTCGACGCCCGCGCCCAGGCCACGCTGCAGGCCCTGCGCGAGGCGGTGCAAAGCTGCCATGTGGTGGAGATCGATTACGCCGATGTGCAGGGCCGCCCCAGCCTGCGCAGGCTGCGGCCGCTGGGCTGCTTTTACTGGGGCAAGGTGTGGACCTTGTCGGCCTGGTGCGAGCTGCGCAGTGACTTTCGGGGCTTTCGCATCGACCGCATTGCCGCCTTCACGGTGCTGCCCGAGCGCTTTCGCCAAGAGCCTGGCAGAACGCTGGCCGACCTGCTGCGCCAGGTGGAGGAAGAGCGCGCCTGCTGGGCCGCCGAAGCGCCGCTGCAGTGATGTGGCGGTGTTTGATTGAGCCGGAACGAACCCACTTGAACCGTTCACTGAGCGCTGTCAAAGCGCCGCGCAAGGTTTCGACAAGCTCAACCCGAACGGGTATTTCAAGTTCAAAGAGGCCGGATCAATAGAACAAGTGATCAGGCGCGCAGCGCCGCCTCAATGTCTTGCGCCAGCTTGGCGGGCGCGTCCTGCGGGGCATAGCGGCGCACCACCTGCCCGTCTTTGCCCACGAGGAATTTTGTGAAGTTCCACTTGATGGCCTTGGTGCCCAGAATGCCGGGCGCTTGCTCGGTCAGCCAGCGGTACAGCGGTGCGGCTTGCTCGCCGTTCACGTCGATTTTGGCCATCATGGGAAAGTCCACGCCGTAGTTCAGCTGGCAAAAGCCCGCGATCTCGTCGTTGCTGCCAGGGTCTTGCTTGCCAAACTGGTTGCAGGGAAACCCCAGCACCACCAGCCCCTGGCTTGCGTACTGCTGGTGCAGCGCCTGCAAGCCCGCAAATTGCGGCGTGAAGCCACAGGCGCTGGCCGTGTTGACGATGAGCAGCACCTGGCCCCGGAACTGTTCCAGCGCCACGCGCTGGCCGCGAATGTCCTGGGCGTCGAAGGTGTAGATGTCTTGGGGCATGGGCAAGGCTCCGTCGGTGAGGTGGTGGGTGGGGATGGGCAGGCCCATGGTATCGGGACAGGCCCCGGGGGTGTCAGCCCATTGTTGTCAGCGCCTGTTCGTCAGCGCTTTGGCCTCCACGGCACGGTGGCCAGCAACGCGGCCGACACGATCATGGCGCCGCCCAGCACGGTGCGGGCGTCCAGCGCGGTGCGGGCGTCCAGCGCGGTGTCTGTCAGCAGCACCGACGACACGCTGGCAAACACCACCTCCGACAGCATGATGAGCGCCGTGGTGCCCGCCGCCAGCCGCGTGGCGCCAAACTGCAGCGCGTAGTTGCTCAGCAAAAAGGCCGCTGCCAGCAGCAATGCCACCGTCACCCAACCGCTGGCCAGTGCGGGCACGGGGGTGACAAAGCCCGCCAACAAGCCTGCGCAGGCGCTGGCTGTGGCCATGAGGGCGCCGCCGCCAAACATGGCCAGCATGCGGCACTCGCTGGGCAGCCGGTGCAGGCGGCGCAGGGTGACGTTGGTCAGCGCAAAGCAAAAGCCCCCGGCCAGGGCCAGCAGGTCGGCCCCTGAGAGGTGGCCCAGCAGGCGCTCTATCGAAGCATCGGCAGGCACCAGCACCAGGGCCACACCCGCAAACGCAAGTACCAGCCGCACCACGGCCATGCGCGTGGGGCGCTCGCCCAGCACGCGCCAGGCCAGCAGCACCGACCAGGCGGGCATCAGATAAAACAGCAGCACCACCCGCACCACGTCGCCCACCGTCACGGCCCAGTTGAAGGCCACATTGGTCAGGCCCGACGACAGCGCCAAGAGCCACAGGGCCGGGTGCTGCAAGGTGCGTGCGAGCAGGCCGGGGCGCACCAGCAGCAGGCCCCCACGGCCAACGCATACATCAGCGCCGTGGCCCACAGGGGGTGCAACCCGGCGCCGTGCAGTTGCCGAAACGGCCACCACGAAACGCCCCAGACAAAGGCGTTGAACACCAACGCCAGTACAGGCAAAAAACTATGCATTAAATCGGGTGCCAGCGCTTGTTTAATAAGCGCTGGCAGCTATCAAAAAAGGAGTGATTGAGCGCCTGGGCAGCGTGGCGCGGATCCCCGGTGCATCACCTGCCGCGCCTGTGCGGCCGGGGGGGCTTGGAACAGGGACTCAGTGGTGGTGGTCTTGCCGCGCAATGTGCAGAAGGTGCTCCACCTCTTCGCGGTGGCGGGTGCAGTTGCTGATGTGCCAGCGGCGAATCAGCCACATGATGCCCGCCACCACCAGGCCAAAGGCGGTGATGGCGCCAAACACCGACAGCCCCAGCTTGAGCGACAGGCTGTAGAACGCGCCCAGGCCCAGGATGCAGGCCTGCTCGTTGAAGTTCTGCACGGCAATCGAGCGCCCGGAGCCCATCAGGTTGTGGCCCCGGTGCTGCAACAGTGCGTTCATGGGCACCACCAGGTAGCCGCCCAGGCCACCCAGCAAGATCAGGAACGGAATGGCCAGCCAGATGTTGTTGATGAACACCATGAGGATGAGCAGCAGCCCCATGCTGATGCCCAGGGGAATCACCTTGGTGGCGGCATCGAGCCGCATGCGCATGGACGCCACCACCGCGCCCACGGCGGTACCGATGGCCACTACCCCGGTCAGGGCCGAGGCCTGCGTGGTGTTGTAGCCCAGGGCCACGGCAGCCCAGGCCAGCACGATGAACTTGAGGTTGCCACCAGCGCCCCAGAAGAGGGTGGTGGTGGACAGCGAAATCTGCCCCAGCTTGTCGCGCCACAGGCGGCTGTTGCAGGCCCAGAAGTCGGGCAGCAGCGCCAGCGTGTTGGACAGCACATTGCGCGAGGGGTCGGTGCGCAGGGGGCGCATCTCTACCCCGGTGTGCGGGATGCGGGTGTTGAACCAGGCCGCCACCACATACACCAGGATCAGCGTCGCAATGGCCGATTCGGCCGGGGTGTCCACACCGGTGTCGATGAGGGGGATGTCGATGCTCAAGAGCATCACCGACAGGTGCTGCCCCACCAGTTGCCCGCCCAGCAGCACGCCCAAAATGATCGATGCAATCGTCAGCCCCTCGATCCAGCCATTGGCCTTGACCAGTTGCGACGCGGGCAGCAGCTCGGTCAGGATGCCGTACTTGGCGGGCGAGTAGGCCGCCGCCCCCAGCCCCACCACGGCGTAGGCCATGAGCGGGTGCGAGCCAAACAGCATCATCAGGCAGCCCACCACCTTGATGGCGTTGCTGATGAACATGACCCGGCCCTTGGGCAGCGCGTCGGCAAAGGCGCCCACAAACGGCGCCAGCACCACATAGAACAGCGCAAACATGGGCACCAGCGCGGCGCGTTGCCATTCGGGGGCGCCATCGGCCCGCAGCAGCTCCACGGCGGCCACGAAGAGTGCGTTGTCGGCCAGCGAGCTGAAAAACTGCGCCGACATGATCGTGTAGAAACCGCGCTTCATCGATGGGCTTGTGCGGGCATCAGCTGGGCTGATGCCCTGTTAAATGTGGAAAACCGTGGCAAGTGACCGGCGGTTATATCACGCGGATAAACGGTGGCAGTGCCAGAATCTGGGGCTGATCACCCGGTTAAACCCCATGCCACGCCCCATACAAGCCCACATCCACACCGCCGCTTTGCAACACAACCTTCAGCGCGTGCGCCAGGCCGTGCCAGACGCCAATGTCTGGGCCGTGGTCAAGGCCAACGCCTATGGCCACGGCATCGAGCGTGCGTTTGAGGGGCTGCGTGGCGCCGATGGCTTTGCCCTGCTGGACCTGGCCGAGGCCGAGCGCGTGCGCGCCCTGGGCTGGCGTGGCCCCATCCTGCTGCTCGAAGGTGTGTTCGAGCCGCGCGACCTGGAGATCTGCTCGCGCCTGGGCCTGTGGCATGCCGTGCACTGCGACGAGCAGATCGACTGGCTGGCCGCCCACAAGACGCAGGTGCCGCACCGCGTGTTCCTCAAGATGAATTCGGGCATGAACCGCCTGGGCTTCACACCTGCCCGCTACCGCGCCGCCTGGGCGCGGCTGAATGCGCTGCCGCAGGTGGATGAAATCTCGTACATGACCCACTTCAGCGACGCCGACGGCCCGCGCGGCATCGCCCACCAGATGGCCGCCTTCAACACCGCCACGCAAGACCTGCCCGGCGAGCGCAGCCTGAGCAACAGCGCCGCCATCCTGCGCCACGCCACCGATGCCGGGGTGCGGGCCGACTGGGTGCGCGCGGGCATCGTGGTGTACGGCAGCGCGCCCGACCACCCTGAAAACACCTCTGCCCACTGGGGCCTGCAGCCCACCATGACGCTGTCCACCCGCCTGCTGGCCACCCAGCAGCTGCAGGCGGGCGACACCGTGGGCTACGGCTCGCGCTTCACGGCCGAGGGGCCGCTCACCATCGGCGTGGCCGCCTGCGGCTATGCCGACGGCTACCCCCGCCACTGCGACACCGGCACGCCCGTGCTGGTCAACGGCGTGCGCACCCGCCTGGTGGGCCGTGTGAGCATGGACATGGTCACCGTGGACCTGACCCCCCTGCAGCAGGCCGGTGTGCCTGTGGGCTTGGGCAGCGAGGTCACGCTGTGGGGCCGCGCCAGCAATGGCGAGGTGCTGCCCGTCGACGAAGTGGCCCGCGCCGCAGGCACCGTGAGCTGGGAGCTGCTGACCGCGCTGGCGCAGCGGGTGCCGGTGGTGGCGGACTGAGGCAGAGCGCCACAACGCCGCGCCGCCAAGCCCCCGGGAGGGGGTGGCACTTTGCCCCTTGGGCTTGCGCGGCCAGCCCCTTATAGTGCGGCCCCATGACCACCCAGCGCCCCACTCACCGCGCCTCACGCCGCCGCTGGACCTCGGTGCGCCTGTCCGCACGCGATGTCGCCCATGACCTGGAGCAACGCCACAGCCTGCGCTGGCATGGCCTGTGCATCGGCACCCTGACCCTGCTGGGCATGCTGCTGGCGGCCTGGGTGCAGAAGCTGGCGGGCGTGCACATGCTGTCGGTGCGCTACGCCATCACGCTCACGGTGGGGTATGGCATTTACTTGCTGGTGCTGCGCTGGTGGGCCGCCCGGCTGCTGGACGATGAGGAAGAGGGCGCCGACGTGGACGGGGTGGACGCCCTGGATGTGGCGCTGGACGTTGCCGACCTGGCGCGTGCCGTGCCGCGCAGTAGCGGCCCACGCATGCCCGAAGCGCCCAGCCTGGGCGATGCCGCCGATGCTGGCAAAGGCCTGGGCGAGTGGGCTGGGGATGCGCTGGACGGCCTGGGCAGCGCCGATGAAGGCGCGGTGGTGGTCATCCCGGTGGTGGCCATCTTCCTGATTGGCGCCGCCGTGCTGGCAGGTGCGGGGGCGCTGGCCATGCTGTTTTTCGGCTGGAATGTGTTGCTGGCCGTGGCGGTGGAACTGGCCTTTTCAGTGGCCGCCGCGCGGGTGGCCACCCGGGTGGAGCGCGAAGGCTGGATTACCGCAGCCGTGCGCCTGACCTGGAAGCCTCTGCTGGGTGCGCTGCTGTGCGCTGTGCTGCTGGGCGCCACCATCGACCATTTCATGCCTCAGGTGGATTCGCTGCCCGAAGCGGTGCGGGTGTTGCAGGGCAAGTGACGGGCGAAATCTGTGATTTGCTATTGAATGTATAGCTGCTAGCGCTTATTCATCAAGCGCTAGAGGCATAAAACACTTAAAGCCAAGAGCGGATGGATCACCAGGGGCTCAGCGCACCCAGGGCATCAGCACTGCCAGCCAGCGCGGGCGCCAGCTCAGGGCAAAGGCCACGGCCAGCGCGCTGGCGGCCAGGCCCATCACCCACACCAGCGCGGCCATGGAGGCATGGTCCACCGCCAGGCACAGCGCCAGCGAGGCGCCCAGGCCTGCGGCGCCCAGCAGGCGCAGGGCGCGCACCGTGCGGGCGGGCAGGGGGGCGGTGCCGCGCACCTGCTCCCAATGCGTCTCCATGGCCAGGGCCAGCCAGGCCATGCCCAGCACACTGGCGGCCAGGGCCGCGGCAAGCATCACTGCATCAGGCATGTGCGGTCTCCGTGGGGTTGGTGCGCGGGTGGGTCGCCCGGGCCGGGGTGGCCGGGGCGCCTTGCGCACGCTGGGTGAGCTTGCGCGCCGCCAGCAAGGCCACGGCGGCGCCGGTCAATATGAACAAGTCCACACCTGCCACGGGCCAGTAGCCTGCGCTCAGCGTCTTGATGAGGTGGTCGCCGGTGGTCACCCAGTTCAGCACCACGGCGCACACGGCCAGTGCGGCAATGGCCCAGCACTGCTCGCGCCATGCGGGTGACATGCGGCCCTGCGCCACCGGCGCGCTGCGCCAGAAAGCGTGGCCCAGCGCCAGCGCCCAGGTGGCCCAGAAGGCGTATTGCTCCAGACTGCCGCGGTTGGGCCAGCCAGCGGGCAGGGCGTCAGGCAGCAATCGGTTGGCAATCAAAATGCCCAGCGCGGCCAGCACCATGCCCGTGACGGTGGTGGTGGCCAGCGCGTCCACCGCGCGTGCGCCCTGGCTGCTTTGCTTGGCGTGTTGCTTCTTGCGCTTTTCTACAAAGAACACAAAGCCTGTGGCAATGCACACGCAGCCCATCAGCCCGCCCAGCACATACATCCAGCGCAGCAGCCAGTGCCTGAAGTGCTGCAGGTGCAGCCCGGTGAGGAACTCGTTGACGCTGTTGACGGCACTGTGCGGCGGGTCTTCGCGCAGCAGCGCGCCCGTGCTGGCCTTGAAGTGGATGCCGTTGCCCACCAGCGCAATGCGGTCGGTGCCCGCGCGGTACACGCTCACGTAGCCATTGGCGTCGCCCACGTGCTGCAGCGCCAAAAAGCCCACGTCGCCCGCCATGCCCTGCGCGGCCCAGCGGCGCTGGGCCTCGGCCACCATCGCATCGACCGAGGCCAGCGGCGCAGCCACGCCTGAGCGTTCGTGCGGCAGGCCGGTCTCGGCGGCTTCGAGCTTTTCGTGCAACTCGTGCAGCGGGTTGAGCTGCGTGTGCGCCACCGGGAAGTAGATGCCCGCAAAAATCACCAGCCCCGTGAAGGCAAAGAAGAAGTGGAACGGCAGTGCCAGCACGCCTGTCATGTTGTGCAGATCCAGCGCGCTGCGTTGCGTGCTTTTGGTGGGGCGGAAGGTGAAAAACTCGCGGAAGAACTTGCGGTGCATGACCACGCCGCTGACCAGCGCCACCAGCATCATCAGCGCCGCAAAGCCCACGATCCAGGTGCCCAGGTCCTTCCAGTGGAAGTTCAGGCTGTAGTGCAGCGGGTAGAAGAACTGGCTGCCCACCTTGAGCCGGTCGTCTGGCAGCGCTGCGCCGGTGCGTGGGTCGATGGTGCGGTTGCCCCAGGCCACGTCGTCGTGGTCCTTGGAGCCGGGCAGCTCAAAGCCTGCAAACACGCCCAGCACCGGGTCGCGGTGGGTGGTGTAGGCGCCCAGGCGCTGGATGGTCTCAAACCGCTCGGGCATGGGCAGGCCGGTTTTGGTGCGCAGGGCTTCCACGCTCTCGGGCGTTGGCTGCATGCTGTCAAACACCGGGCGCAGCACCTTGTCAAACGAGGGCATGGGCTGCGGCGCAAAGCGCGACTGCGGAATCGCCCAGCGGTCGATCTCGCGGTCGAACACCGACAGTGCCCCGAAGAAGAACACCACCATCAACACAAACCCGAGCGCCAGCCCGAACCAGGTGTGCAGCCAGGTCAGCGCCTGGCGAGCGTTTTGAAACATCGTGATCTCCCGTCTCAGACCAGCGTGGTCTGCAAAAGCGAGGCCGCGCCCGCCATCAGCGCTGCGCCGCCCGCCAGCACCGCCCACACCCGCGCCAGGCTGCGGGCCGCAAAGGCCCAGCAAAACACCGTCACGTACAGCAAAAAGGCCAACATGGCGCACAGGTGTTCTGCGTCGTGGAACGACATGCCCAGCGCAAACAGGCCGGCCATGCTGAGCGCCACAAAGCCCCAGCAAAAGGCGTAGCCCCCCAGCACGGCGGCCGCAATGCGCAGCAGCACATGCCTGCGAGGGGTGGAGAGGGTTCCGGTGCTCATGGTGTGGGTGGATGAAAATAAATGAGAATGATTGGCGATTATCGTTTGGTGAAGACGTTTTGCCCACCTGTGGCCCTATGTCCTGGGGCGATGCGCGGGTGCGGTTGGCGCAGTATTTTGTGAGGAAATGGATTGAAGCGCCCGTGCGATAAGCGCCAAAAGCTATGAAATTAATAGCAAAAATGCCTTGGGGCCAATGTCGCCGTGCGGGCGCCGGCGCGCGTCCCCCACTACCATGGCGGCCTCTGGAGACCCTTGCCTGTGCTGTTCAAATTTTTCGAGAAACGCGTTCTTTCCTACCCCGCCACGAGCCCACCCTGCCGCCCAAGGGCTTTGTGGCCTTTGTCTGGGCCTGCGCGCGCGGCGTGCGCGGCTACGTGCTGGCCATGGCGGGGCTGTCGGCCCTGATTGCCGTGTACGAAGCGCTGCTGTTTGCCGTGCTGGGCCGGGTGGTGGACTGGATTGCTGCCGCCACGCCCGCCACACTGTGGGCCCAGCGGGGCAACACCATGCTGTGGGTGGCCGCCGCCATGGTGGCCAGCATCGTGCTGGTGGCGCTGCAAACCAGCCTCAAGCACCAGGCGCTTGCCATCAACCTGCCGCTGCGCCTGCGCTGGAATTTTCACCGCCTGATGCTGGGCCAGAGCATGGCCTTCTATGCCGACGAGTTTGCGGGCCGCATCACCACCAAGATCATGCAGACCGCCCTGGCCGTGCGCGACATGCTCTTCACCACCACCGACGTGGTCGTGGGCATGGGCGTGTACCTCGTCACCATCTTGCTGCTGGCGGGGGGCTTTGATGCACGGCTGCTGCTGCCCTTTGGCGCATGGATCGTGTGCTATGGCCTGGCCTGCTGGTACTTTGTGCCGCGCCTGGGCCAGGTCAGCCGCGCGCAGGCCGATGCCCGCGCCCTCATGACCGGGCGCATCACCGACGCCTACACCAACATCGCCACCGTCAAGCTCTTCTCGCACACCCACCGCGAGGCCGAATTTGCCCGCGCCGCCATGGACGCCTTCAAGCTCACCGGCTACGCGCAGATGCGCTTGGTGAGCCTGTTTGAAATCGTCAACCAGGTGCTGGTGGTGGGCATGATCCTGGGGGCCTGCGGCACCGCGCTGTGGCTGTGGACCCAAGGCCAGGTGGGCGCAGGCGCCGTGGCCGCCGTCACGGCCATGTCGTTGCGCGTGGCGGGCCACGCCCACTGGGTGATGTGGGAAGTGACCACCTTGTTCGAGAGCGTGGGCACCATCCAGGACGGCATCAACACACTGACCCGCCCCCGCCAGGTGGTGGACGCCGCTGGCGCCCAGCCGCTGCGCGTCACGCAGGGCGAAGTGCGCTTTGAACAAGTGCGCTTTGCCTACCAGGACGGTGGGCGCCCCGTCATCGACGCGCTGGACCTCACCATCCGCCCCGGTGAGCGGATCGGCCTCATCGGCCGCTCCGGCGCGGGCAAGTCCACGCTGGTCAACCTGCTGCTGCGTTTTCATGACCTGCAGGGCGGGCGCGTACTGATCGACGGGCAGGACATCGCCCACGTCACGCAAGACAGCCTGCGCCACGCCATTGGCATGGTCACGCAAGACACCTCGCTGCTGCACCGCTCCATGCGCGACAACATCCTGTACGGCCGCCCCGACGCCAGCGAGGCCGACCTGCATGCCGCCGCCGAGCGCGCCGAGGCCGCCGCCTTCATCGACACCCTGACCGATCTCCAAGGCCGCCGGGGCTATGAGGCCCATGTGGGCGAGCGCGGCATCAAGCTCTCGGGCGGCCAGCGCCAGCGCGTGGCCATCGCCCGCGTCATGCTCAAAGACGCGCCCATCCTGCTGCTGGACGAAGCCACCAGCGCCCTCGACTCTGAGGTCGAAGCCGCCATCCAGCAAAGCCTGGATGGCCTCATGCAGGGAAAAACCGTCATCGCCATCGCCCACCGCCTGTCCACCATCGCAGCGATGGACCGCCTCATCGTCATGGATGCAGGCCGCATCGTCGAAGAAGGCACCCACGCCCAACTGCTGGCCCAGGGCGGCATCTACGCCCGCCTGTGGGCGCACCAGAGCGGCGGGTTCTTGGGAGAGGCGCAGCGCGGCGAGGAGTGAGGCCCGCATGCACTCAAAAATACGAAACCGTTCACGCTGAGCTTGTCGAAGCGCTGCGCAAGGCTTCGACAAGCTCAGCCCAAACGGTTTGGGTTCTTTGGGTTCTGATGGGCTGAACGCGAATCCGTATAAGGCGTCACAAGACCCAACAGGCTAGCGCCCTAACTGCCCCCGCAACTGCTCCAACAAGTCCAGCAACTGGGCTTGCGATGCAGCGGGCACGGGCTGGAGCAGGTCGGCGGCCAGGGTGCTGCGGGCCTGGCGCACGGCGTTGAACAGGGCTTGACCCTGGGGGCTCAGGTGCAGGCAGCGGCTGCGTTTGTCGTGCTCGTGCGGGGCACATTGCAGCCAGCCTTTGTCCAGCAGCAGGGCCACCAGGCGGGCGATCTGGGCCTTGTCGGCGCTGGCGTGTTGCACCAGTTCTTTTTGCGTGGCGCCGGGGTGGCGCCCCACGAACATGAGGGCGCGCACCTCGTTGTGCGTCAGCTCAGGGTGGATGGATGCCACCCCCTCCATCATGCGGGCGCGGTACACATGCACCAGGTCGTGCATGGCTTCAAAAATCTGGGCGGGGCGGTTCGTGGACATGGCTTTGTTGTTGACAAAGTCAACCAAATACATGATATTTGGTTGACTTAATCAACAATTTTAAATCGTGACCCAGCATTCTGATCCCTCTGTGACTTCTCCCCCCGCGGCCACCGCCAATGTGGCCGACCCTTTGGCCGTGCAGCGTGTGCGCCACCCTCTCAAGGGGCGGCATGTGCAGGTGGTGCGCCGCACGCAAATCAGCCCCGGCTTTGTGCGGCTGACGCTGGCAGGCCCCGATCTGGCCGGCTTTGCTAGCGCCGGGTTTGACGACCATGTGAAGCTCATCCTGCCCGTGCCGGGGCAAGAGCGCGCCAGCCTGCCCGAGCTGGTGGATGGGCGGCCCCAGTTCACCGGGCCGCGCCCGGTGCTGCGCGACTACACCCCGGCCCACTTTGATGCGGTGCAGGGCACGCTCGATATCGAGGTGGCTTTGCACGATGCCGGGCCTGCATCGGATTGGGCGGCCGCTGTGCAGGTGGGCCAGTGGGCGGGCATTGCGGGGCCGCGTGGCAGCCTTGTGATTCCGGTGGGGTTTGACTGGCACTGGCTGCTGGGCGATGAAACCGCGCTACCCGCTATGGCCCGCCGCCTGGCCGAGCTGCCTGCCACCACCCGCGCCGTGGTGCGCGTGCAGCTGCGCAACCCGCAAGACCAGCGCACGCTGGCATCGGCGGCGCAGCTGGACGTGGCCTGGGTGGATTCGCTGACAGAGACTGCGCAGGCGCTGGCGGTGCCCGCAGGCTCTGGCTACATCTGGGCGGCGGGCGAGCACAGTGAGATGGCTGCGCTGCGTGGCGTGCTGGCTGCCAAGCCGGGTGTGGACGCCAAGCGCATGCGCATCGCCGCGTACTGGAAGCGCGGCGAGGCCGACCACCACGAGAACCTGACGGCCTGAACCGGCAGGGAGGCTGAACCTATCAGCGTGCAGGCAGCGCACTGCGCGCCTGGGCCTGCACGGCGGCGGTCATGTGCGCCAGGGCCTGCACGTTCAGCCGCCAGTATTGCCAGTACAGCGCCACGTCCACGGGCTTGCCCGGAATCAGCTCGACCA
Source organism: Acidovorax sp. 1608163 (assembly GCF_003669015.1). Classification (NCBI taxonomy): domain Bacteria; kingdom Pseudomonadati; phylum Pseudomonadota; class Betaproteobacteria; order Burkholderiales; family Comamonadaceae; genus Acidovorax; species Acidovorax sp. 1608163. The sequence goes on along the minus strand of NZ_CP033069.1, from coordinate 4,618,664 downwards.
GCGTGCCCGCGCGCAGATGGCTCTCCACCATGGGGTCTGGCGTCATGCCCCAGCCCAGACCGGACTCGGTGGCTTTGACGAAGGCATGCGCCTCGGGCAGCCAGTGCACGGGCGGTGTGAGGGCGCGGCGGGTGATGCGGCGCACAAAGCGCTCTTGCAATGCGTCTTTGCGGTTGAACACCAGCATGGGCGCCAGCGCCAGGGTGGCGGCCGTCACGCCCGTTGCAAAGTGCCGCTGCATGAAGGCCGGGCTGGCCAGCGCGCGGTAGCGCAGGGTGCCCAGGGGCAGCACCTTGCAGCCCTGCACAGGCTGCGGGTCGGCGGTCACGGCGGCCATTACGCGGCCTTCGCGCAGCAGGTTGGCCGAGTGGTCCTGGTCTTCCACATGGATGTCGAAGGTGATGGGCTGGTCCTCGGCCGCCTGCGCCATCGCGGCCGGGAACCAGGTGGCCAACGAGTCGGCATTGACGCCGATGGCCAGGCGCGTGGCGCTGCGCTGGCCGCCGCCAATGGTGGCCAGCGCGTCGGCCTCGCTCAAGGCCACCTCGCGGGCGTGGCGGTACAGGGCCTGCCCGGCATCGGTGGGGGTGCAGGGCGTGGCGCGGCGCACCAGCACCTGGCCCACGCGCTCTTCCAGCAGTTTGATGCGCTGGGACACCGCCGAGCGCGTGACATGCAGCACGGCGGCCGCGCGCTCAAAGCTGCCCTCGTCGATCACCGTGGCAAAGGCGTTGAGCTGGGCGGAGTCGAGTTGCATGGGTGGTTAGCGATTCTGACGGATCGTTAAAAAGTATAGCTGGCGTGACTAGTGTGCAATGCCGAAAATCCACCGCCATGACCACCACTGCTTTTGTCCACGGCTTCAGTTCCACCGCCATGCTGATCATGGCCATTGGCGCGCAAAACGCGTTTGTGCTGCGCCAGGGCTTGCGCCGCGAGCATGTGCTGCCCGTGGTGGTGCTGTGCGCTTTGTCCGACGCGGTGCTGCTGCAGGCCGGGGTGTGGGGCATGGGCGGGGTGCTGCTGGCGCGGCCCGAGTGGGGGCAGTGGATGCGTTGGGCGGGTGCGGCCTTCTTGCTGGCCTATGCCTTGCAGGCCGGTGCGCGGGCGCTGCGGCCCGGTCAGTTGCTGGTGGCCGCGGGCGGGCCGGGCAACCCGCTGCGCAGCACGGTGCTCACGCTGCTGGCCTTGACCTGGCTCAACCCCCACGTGTACCTGGACACCGTGGTGCTGCTGGGCACCATGGCAAGCCCTTACCCCATGTGGGGGCGGGCCGCCTTTGCAACCGGGGGGGCGTTGGCGAGTGCCCTGTGGTTCACCGCCATTGGCTTTGGCGCCCGCTGGCTGGCCCCGCTGTTTGCCTCGCCCCAGGCGTGGCGGGTGCTCGATGGGGTCACAGCGGCTTGCATGATGGCGCTGGCATTTGCGATGGCTCTAAGCTAAGAACGATAAGTTCGTTACATCGCGCTGCGGTTTGGTTCATAGTGGGGGAATTGACTGATCTGGAGTGATTCCCCATGCGTTTCAAAACCCTTTTGCTGGCGGCTGCCGTGGCCACGGCCTTGCCCCTGGCGGCGCAGGCCGCTACTTTCCGTTGGTCTCGCTCGGTAGATATTTCCACCTGGGACATCCACACCCAGAACGTGGGTGTGAACAACACCATGCACGGCGCGGTGTACGACACGCTGGTCGAATACAACAGCAAGACCTTCAAGCCAGAGCCGTCGCTCGCCACCGAGTGGAAGCTCATCAAGCCCACGCAGCTGCGCCTGACGCTGCGCAAGGGCGTCAAGTTCAGCGATGGCAGCGAGTTCACGGCCGACGATGCCAAGTTCTCGCTGGAGCGGGCCAAGGCCAAAAGCTCCAACTTCGCTGTCTACACCCAGGGCATTGATCGCGTGGAAAAGGTCGATGCCTACACCATCGATATACACTCCGACCTGCCCAACCCGGTGCTGGTGAACCAGCTCACCGAGCTGCGCATCATGAGCAAGGCCTGGGCCGAGAAGAACAAGTCGGTGGAGCCCAAGGACATCAAGACCAAGGACGAAAACTTTGCCCACCGCAACGCGCTGGGCACCGGCCCTTACCAGCTCAAGCAGTGGGCACCCGACCAGCGCGTGGTGCTGGAGCCCAACCCGAACTGGTGGGGCAAGGGCAAGTACCCCACCAACCTGACCGAGATCGTCTACACCCCCATCAAGGCCGATGCCACGCGCACGGCGGCGTTGCTGTCGGGTGAGGTGGATTTTGTGATCGACCCCAGCCTGCAAGACCTCTCGCGCATCAAGCAGACGCCCAATCTGCAGGTGCTGGAAGGGCCGGAGTACCGCACCATCTTCCTAGGCCTGGACCAGTTCCGCGACGAGCTGCCCGGCTCGGACGTGAAGGGCAAGAACCCGCTCAAGGACCTGCGCGTGCGCAAGGCGCTGTACCAGGCGATCGATATCCAGTCCATCCAGCGCGTGGTGCTGCGCGGCCTGGCGCAGCCCACAGGCACGCTGATTGCCAACCAGGTCAATGGCTGGAGCAAGAAGGCCGATGTGCGCTATCCCTACGACGCCAAGGCCGCACAAAAGCTGCTGGCCGATGCGGGCTACCCCAACGGGTTTGAAGTGGACTTTGCGTGCAGCGCAGGCCGCTACATCAACGACGAACAGCTGTGCCAGGCCATCACCTCGCAGTGGGCCAAGGTGGGCGTGAAGGCCAAGCTGCGCTCGCTGCCGTTTGCCACCTATTTCCCGATGATCCAGCGCAACGAAGCCAGCATCTACCTGTTGGGCTGGGGTGTGCCCACGTTCGATGCGTTCTACAGCCTGCAGTCGCTGGTGCGCACGACGGGTGCGGGCGGCGATGGCAACTTCAACCTGGGCCGCTTCTCTGATCCGCAAATCGACGCCCTGGTCGAGCGCGTGAAGAAGGAAACCGATGCCACCACGCGCAACCAGCTGATCGAGCAAGCGCTGATCAAGGAGCATGAGCTGGTCTCGCACATCCCGCTGTACAACCAGGTAATCCCTTGGGCTGCCACGAAGAAGGTGGACATCATTCACCGCGCCGACAACCGCATTGACTGGCGCTATTTGAAGGTGAATTGATGGGTGAGGGGCCTGGGCGACCGGGCCGTCTTTGGGTCTGCTGCTCTGTTCCACCATCGCCCGTTCGGGCTGAGCCTGCCCTAGCCATGCGCCGCGCTTCGACAGGCTCAGCGTGAACGGTGGGTAGGTAGAAGCAGACCCGAACCAGAAAAAAAGCCCCGGTGCTGCCCAAGCCCCGGGGCTTTTTTTGTGCCGATTGCGGGATGCTTTAAGCCAGCGCGCGCTGCACCGCAGGCCGCTGCAACACGCGCTGTGTGTGGGCGTGCACCTTGGGGAATTGGGCAATGTCCACCCCATCGCTTTGCAGCCAGGTGCCGATGGTGAACAGATAGCCGTCGGCCACGGTGTACTGCTCGCCCATCACCCACGGGCCATCGCCCAGATAGTGGGTTTCGATGAGGTTGAAGCAGTCGATCATGTTCTGCGCCACTTTGCGCTGCATCGCGGCCTGGGCCTCGGGCTCGTCGGCCCAGCGGCTGGCGCGGGGGCGGTGGGCATGGGCGATGTGCACGGTGGACGCGAGGTAGCTTTGGAACTCTTGCAGGCGCGCAAAGCCGTAGGCATCGGTGGGCGCCAGCTGCGCGGCCGGATAGCTTTGCGCCACATAGGCCAGCAGCGCGGGTGTTTCGGTCAAGGTGCCTTGGGGCGTGACCAGGGCAGGCACGCGGCCCTTGGGGTTGATGGCGAGGTACTCGGGCGTGCGCTGCTGGCCCGCTGCAAAGTCCACGCGCACCAGGTGGTGAGCGGCACCGGCCTCTTCCAACGCAATGCGCACAGCTTGCGCGCAGGTGCCGGGGGTGTAGTAAAGCGTGAGTGTGGTCATGGGTTTGCTATGAAGTTGATAGCTTGTCGCGCTGGATGAATAAGCGCTAGAGGCTATTTTGGTTTAAAAATCAATCAATACAGGCCGCGTGTGCGCGCCATCAGCCGCACCAGGCCCAGCAGGGCGTCGGTGTGGGGCGTGGGGGTGCCGGTGATCTGCCCCAGCTCGCGCACGGCGCCCACCAGGGCGTCGATCTCCATGGGCTTGTTCGCTTCCACGTCCTGCAGCATCGAGGTCTTGAACGCGCCCAGCTTGCGGGTGACGGCGTGGCGGTCTTCGGGTTGCTGGTCAATCGGCAGGCCCAACTTGTCGCCAATGGCCTTGGCTTCGAGCATCACGGCGCTGACAAAGCCGCGCACCAAGTCGTCGTCCAGGATGCGGTCGGTGGTGGCGCCGGTGAGGGCGCTGATGGGGTTCATGGTGAGGTTGCCCCACAGCTTGAACCAGATGTCTTTCTGGATGCAGCCTGAGGCTTCCGCGTCGATGCCGCCGCGCTGCAGCATGCCCACCAGCGCCTGCAGGCGGGCGCTCTGGCTGCCATCGGGCTCGCCCACGATCAGGCGGTTGCCAAAGTGCTGGCGGACGAAACCCGGGGCTTCCAGCGAGCAGCTGGTGTGCACCACGCTGCCCACCACGTTGCGCGCGGGAATGGCGCTGGCGATTACGCCGCCAGCGTCCACAGACTGGAGCGCGTGCCCTTCGGCGGCACCGCCAAACCCGTCCAGAAACCACCAGGGCACACCGTTCATGGCGGTGAGCACGATGGTGTCCGGCCCGATCAGCGGGGCGATGGCGCGCGCCACATCGGGCAGGCCGGGCGCCTTGACGGCCAGCACGACCAGGTCTTGCACGCCCAGCGCGGCGGGGTCGGCGTGGGCGGTCACGGCCGTTTGCGCCACCGATCCATCAGGGCGCCGCAGGCGCAAGCCATCGGCTTGCAAAGCCGCCAGCGTGGCGCCGCGGGCCACCAGGCTGAGCTGGCAGCCCGCCTGCGCCAGTGCCATGCCCATCCAGCCGCCAATGGCGCCGGCGCCGTAAATACATGCTTTCATGGTGATAGAGCCTTTGTCTTGCGTTGTGTTTTGAATGCGTGGCGGTATCAATAGCCCGCTGGGCGGGCAACCGGGGTGGTGGTTGCTGTGCGAAAGCGTGCCAGCAAATCCTGGGCGGCGCTGGCCAGCAGCATGGTGTCGACCCCCACAGCCACAAACAGCGCGCCAGCGGCCAGCCACTGGCGCGCCTGCGACTCGGTGGTGGCCAGAATGCCCGGTGCCTTGCCCGCGCGCAGGATGCGCGCAATGCCGTCATGGATGGCGGCCTGCACGTCCGGGTGCCCCGGGTTGCCGGGGTGGCCCATGGAGGCGGACAGGTCGGCCGGGCCGATGAAGATGCCGTCCACACCGGGTGTCGCCGCGATGGCATCGAGGTGGCCCATGGCCTGCACCGTCTCGGCCTGTACCAGCAGGCAGACCTGCTGGTTGGCTTCGTGCACATACTGGGGGTAGGCCTGCCAGCGCGATGAGCGGGCCAGGGCGCTGCCCATGCCGCGCACGCCTTCGGGCGCATAGCGCGTGGCGCGCACCAGTTCCTGGGCCTGCTCGGGGGTGTCCACCATGGGCACCAGCAGCGTCTGTGCGCCCAGGTCCAGGTACTGCTTGATGAGTGCAGTGTCGCCCACGGGCACGCGGGCGATGGGGTGGGGCGCTTGTGCGCCGGGTGGCAGGGCGCTGGCCGCGCTGGCAATGGCCTGCAGCTGGTGCAGGATGCTGCGCACATCGTTGGGCGCGTGCTCGCCGTCCACCAGCAGCCAGTCGTAGCCGGTGCCCGCGAGGATTTCTGCGCTGTAGGCGTCGGCCAACCCGAGCCACAGACCGATCTGCGCCTGGCCTTGGGCCATGGCCTGTTTGAAACGGTTGATGGGTGTCTGCAATGTCAACTCCATGCGGTGCCAAGCCCGCCATCGTACGGGCTGTGGCGGTTGCGTGCAGGCGCGGCCGCTATAGTCGGCTGCCCCCGCTTGGGGCTCCTTACCGATACCTTCCATGGCCAAAGACAAAACCACCTTCACCTGCTCCGAATGCGGCGGCACCAGCCCGCGCTGGCTGGGCAAATGCCCGTCCTGCGGCGCCTGGAACACGCTGGTGGAAACCGTGGCGGAAGCGGGCGCTGGCAAAAACCGCCTGAGTACGCCGCAAGGCTACGCCGGTCTGGCCAACGCGCAGGCTGTGACGCCACTGGCCGCCATCGAGGCCCAGGACGTGGCGCGCACCCCCAGCGGCATCGACGAGCTGGACCGTGTGCTGGGCGGCGGCATCGTGGAGGGCGGCGTGGTGCTCATCGGGGGCGATCCGGGCATTGGCAAATCGACCCTGCTGTTGCAGGCCATGGACGCGCTGCAGCGCGCAGGCCTGCCCACCCTGTATGTGACGGGTGAGGAAAGCGGCGCCCAGGTGGCGCTGCGCTCGCGGCGCCTGGGCATTGAGGGCAGCCAGGTGCAGCTGCTGGCCGAGATCCAGCTCGAAAAAATTCTGGCGACGGTCGAGGCCACGCAACCGTCCGTGGTCGTCATCGACTCCATCCAGACGACCTATTCCGACCAGCTCACCAGCGCACCGGGCTCGGTCGCCCAGGTGCGCGAATGCGCGGCGCACCTCACGCGCATGGCCAAAGGCACGGGCATTGCGGTCATTCTGGTCGGCCACGTCACTAAAGAAGGCGCGCTGGCTGGGCCGCGCGTGCTGGAGCACATGGTGGACACGGTGCTGTACTTCGAAGGCGACACGCACAGCCAGTTCCGCCTGGTGCGCGCCATCAAGAACCGCTTTGGCGCTGTGAACGAGATCGGCGTGTTCGCCATGACCGAAAAGGGCCTCAAGGGCGTGAGCAACCCGAGCGCCATCTTTTTGAGCCAGCACAGCGATCCCGTACCGGGCAGCTGCGTGATGGTGACGCTGGAAGGCACGCGCCCCATGCTGGTCGAGATCCAGGCGCTGGTGGACAGCGGCGGGCCCAGCCCGCGCCGCCTGTCGGTGGGCCTGGACAAGGACCGCCTGGCCATGCTGCTGGCCGTGCTGCACCGCCACGCGGGCGTGGCCTGCATGGACCAGGATGTGTTTGTGAACGCGGTGGGCGGCGTGCGCATCAGCGAGCCTGCAGCCGACCTCGCGGTCATGCTGTCCATCACGAGCAGCCTGCGGGGCAAGGCGCTGCCCCGGGGCTTTTTGGCCTTTGGTGAAGTGGGGCTGGCCGGTGAAGTGCGCCCCGCCCCGCGTGGGCAAGAGCGCTTGAAGGAGGCCGCCAAACTGGGCTTCAGCGTGGCCGTGGTGCCCAAGGCCAACGCGCCCAAGAAGCCCATCGAGGGTCTCACCATCCACGCCGTGGAGCGGGTGGAAGAGGCCATGAACGTGGTGCGTGGCCTGGTCTGACTGGGGCGAGGGCGAGCGGCGGAGCAACCGCGACCAGGGAGCGACATGGTCGCGGCGCCCTGTACGCACTCTCCGCAGCAGGGGCATGGCCTGGGCATACGACAATGGCGCCCATGAATTTGCGCAATATTTTTGTCCCCATCGGGGTGATCGGATTGGTGCTGGTGGGTTATGCCTCTGCAGGCTGGCCCGGTGTGGCGGCTGTGGTGGGCGGCTTGGTCATGTGGGCGCTGCTGCATTTCACCCGGTTGATGAATGTGATGCGCAAGGCCGCCAAGCGCCCTATTGGGTATGTGGGCAGTGCGGTCATGCTCAATGCCCGGCTCAAGTCCGGCGTGAACCTGATGCACGTGATGGCGATGACCCAGTCGCTGGGCGAGCGCCTCTCGCCCGCGGACACCGATCCGGAGATCTACCGCTGGACCGACGGCACGCAGTCGCATGTGACCTGTGAATTTGCCAAGGGCCGCCTGCAAAAGTGGACGCTGGAGCGGCCGCAAGCGCAGGAACCCACCGCCGCTGAATAAGGCCCTGGCCGGGGTGGGCTGGTTTTGCGTGCGCGGCCCCTGCTGCCGCCCGTAAAATCAGGGGCTTGCTCAACCACAGCAACCCACAAAGGACACCCATGAGCCCCGTAGTTCCCTCGATGGCCGACCGTGACGGCAAAATCTGGATGGACGGCCAAATGGTCGATTGGCGCGACGCCAAGATCCATGTGCTGACCCACACCCTGCACTACGGCTGCGGCGCCTTTGAAGGCGTGCGCGCCTACAACACCGTCAATGGCCCGGCGATTTTCCGCCTGCAGGAGCACACCGAGCGCCTGTTCAACAGCGCCAAGATCCTGCGCATGAAGATCCCGTTCACCCAGGAAGAGGTGAACGAGGCGCAAAAAGCGGTCATCCGCGAAAACAAGCTCGAATCCGGCTACATCCGCCCCCTGACCTGGATTGGCGACAAAAAGCTGGGCGTCAGCCCCAAGGGCAACACCATCCACCTGATGGTGGCCGCCTGGGCCTGGGGCGCATACCTGGGCGAAGAGGGCATGAAGCGCGGTATCCGCGTCAAGACCAGCAGCTACACGCGCCACCACGTCAATATCACCATGACGCAGGCCAAGGCGGTGAGCAACTACACCAACTCCATCCTGGCCAACATGGAAGCCACCGATGAGGGCTACGACGAAGCGCTGCTGCTCGACAGCTCGGGCTTCGTGTCCGAAGGTGCGGGCGAGAACATCTTTGTGGTCAAGAACGGCGTGATCTACACGCCCGACCTGTCGGCTGGGGCTCTGAACGGCATCACCCGCAACACCGTCTTCCACATCGCCAAGGACCTGGGCCTGGAGATCGTGCAAAAGCGCATCACGCGCGACGAGGTGTACATCGCCGATGAAGCCTTCTTCACCGGCACGGCGGCCGAAGTCACGCCCATCCGCGAGCTGGACCGCATTGAGCTGGGCAAGGGCAGCTACGTGGGCAGCCGTGGCCCCATCACCGAAAAAATCCAAACTGCGTTCTTTGACATCGTCAACGGCCGCAACCCCCAATACGCCCACTGGCTCACCAAGGTTTGATCATGTCGCAAGCAGTTATTGAAGTTCTGGCCAAGGATCTGAACGCCCAAGGCGGCGTGTTCTGCCCCAACCCCAAGGCCGACATGAAGCTCTGGAACAGCCACCCCAAGGTGTACCTGGACGTGGCCCACCACGGCGAGGGCAAGTGCCCCTATTGCGGCACGGTGTACCGCCTGAAGGCGGGCGAAGTCGTCCGCGCAGGGCACTGAGCTTGCAGCGGCGCAGCCGGCTGCCGGGGGCGCCATGCGGGTGATGCATTTCGTCACCGGGGGGTTCTCTGGCGCCACCCAGGTGGCGGTAGACCTGTGCCTGGCCGCCCGCAGTGCGGGGCAGGACGTGGTGCTGGTGCTGCGCCGCAAACGCCGCACCACGCTGCCGGACAAGGTGGACGCCTTGCGCGTCCAGGGCCTGGATGTGCGCGTGGTGCCCGGCTGGACCCATTTCGCCACGGTGTGGGCCCTGCGCGCGCTGGCGCTGCAGTGGCGCCCTGACATCCTGGTTACCCATGGCTACAGCGAGCACCTGTGGGGCCGCTATGCAGGCCTGTGGGCCAAGGTGCCCCGCATGGTGCATGTAGAGCACAACTCGCGCGAGCGCTACACGCGCTGGCGCCTCAAGCAGGCACTGTGGCTGGCGGGCCGCACGGCGGCCACGGTGGGCGTGTCTGAAGGCGTGCGCGAGCAACTGGTGGCGCGCGGGTTTCCGGCAGAGCGCTGTGTGGCCATTCCCAACGGCATTGACCTGGATCGGTTCCCCGAGTCGGCCCTGGTGCCCTTTGCCCAGCGCGCGCCCGGCATCGTGATGGCGGCCCGCTTTGCCCGCCAGAAGGACCATGCCACCCTGATTGAAGCTGCGGCCTTGCTCAAGGCCCAGGGCGTGACTGCCCCCGTGTACCTGGCCGGCGGCGGCAAGGCAGGCATTCAAAAGCGCATGCGCGCCCTGGCCGAGCAGCGTGGGGTGGCCGATCAGGTGCACTTTTTGGGACCCGTGGCCGACCTGCCCCAGCGCCTGATGCAAAACCAGATTTTTGTGCTTGCCACCCACTACGAGGGCATGCCCCTGGCCTTGGTCGAAGGTATGGCCGCAGGCTGCGCCTGTGTGGCCTCGGATGTGGTGGGGGTGCGTGGCGTGATGCAGTCCGGCCGCACCGGCCTGCTGGTGCCTGAGGGCGATGCCCCCGCCTTGGCGCTGGCGCTGGCGGGCTTGCTGGCCGACCCGGCCCGCGCAGCCCGCCTGGGTGAAGCGGCACGGTCGCAGGCCGTGCAGGAGTACAGCCTGGCAAAGATGCACACCCGCTACCAGCAACTGCTGGAGCGCGTGCATGCGCTTGGGACTCCCTGAGGCAGGTTCTCAGAGCTTGGGCAAACGACGGCGGTGCCAGGCATTGCCCACGGTCAGTGCCAGCTTCATCGTGAACTTGCGCCAGCGCTGGCCGGGGGTGAGGGTGTCGCGGGTGTCCCAGATGCTGCTGACCTCGCTGGTGTCGTCCAGGGCAATGGCCGAGGGCGAAACGCCCAGGATGCGCAGCTGATCGCATTCCCACCAAAAGCGCAGGTCCACATCGATCGGCCTGCCAAAGGGCTGGCGGTGGGCCAGCAGCTTGGCGGCCCCGGCGCGGCTGACCACATAGCCCGCCGTCATGCTGGGCACGCGGCTGTAGTCCACCAGCGTGGTGCCTGGCACCAGGGGGCGTTCAGACCGCACCTTCTCGCGGTCGCGGCCCAGCAGTTTCACCATGTCCCAGGGCTCCGGCAGGGCAGCGATGGCGTTCACTACTTCGGCAAACTGGGGTGTCAGGCGCACGTCGTCTTCCAGCACCACCAGCGCGGGCGCGTCGCTGGCCAGCAGCTGTTGCCAGGCGCCGATGTGGCTGGCGTAGCAGCCCTTTTCGCCATTGCGCAGGGGCTTGTAGTACTGGCGTGCATTCAAGGCGTCGCTGTACCAGCGGCTGGTTTGTTCGGGGGGCACGTCTGCCCACCACACCGCAGGAAAGCGCTCGCTGGGCATGTCGATGGACTGCAATGCGGCCAGCAGCCGCGTGCGGCGCTCGGCGTCGCGGTCCAGGTTGATGAAGACGATGGGCAGGCTCATGGGTGCGCTCAACCCAGCAGGCGGCGCCACCAGCGGCGCTTCTTTTTGACCGGGGTGCCTTGTTGCAGGGCAATGGCAGCCTCCAGGTAGCAGGCAAACTGCAAGGGGCGCTGCGCGATGGCGTCGTCGGCCACGGCCACCAGCAATTGCTCGTACGCGGGCTCGCGCGACTCGAACAGGTGAAAGAAGTCGTTGTCGCCGTAGAAGGTGCCAATGCCAAACACCCCTTCGTTGCCCAGGGCAAACTTGGAAATCAGCGTGGAGGTGGGTTTGTGCAGCACCAGCGGCACGCCTTGCTGGCGCGCCAGGGCCGACAGGCCTTCGGCCGCGTCAAAGGCCGACGATGATTTGAGGTCGGGGCTCCCCAGCCGCTCCCACACGCTTTTGCGAAACGCCATGAACATGGGGCCCGCATAGGTTTCAGTGGTTTTCTTGTGGTTGGAAAACTGCGACAGGCCGAAGATGGCGCCTTGCTCTGCGTGGGCCACGGCCAGGTCGTAGGCCGAGCGCTTGAGCGGGAAGGCGTCAATGTCGCAAAAGATGACGATGTCGTCGGATGCCATGCGCTCCACCACGCTGTTCATCCAGGTGCCATGGGGGATGCGGTGCGCAGATTCCTGCTGCAGCGGAACGTCCAGGGCGGCAAAAACTTCACGCTGCTTTTGCAGGATGACACTGGGGATGTTGTCCCAGTGCATGGTGTGAACGATAGGTTGGGGCATGGGCGCGAAGCACGCAGGCGCAGGGGCTGCCGCCGTGCAATGGATAATGTGAGGCTCTAATTATCGCGGCCTGGGCACCAGTGATGTGCTGGCCTGGTGTCAATGTTGTTGCCGTTGTGGCGACAAGGTCTATGCAGTATCCCCACGTTTTCCTGCGCTCGGCGGCTGTTTTCAGTGCCATCGCAGCCTTCTTTTCCATCCCGTGGACGCTTGCGGGGGCCAACATCTCGCTGCTGTGCCTGGTGCTTGCCTGGTTGCTGGCGGGCGACTGGCGCCAGCGTTGGGATGCTGCCCGCGGCAATGCCGTCTCCCTCCCATTGCTGGTCCTGTACGCCATCATTTTGCTGGGGGCTGTGTACACCACCGCCCCCTGGCGCGTGGTGCTGGACCACTGGCTCAAGTACGACAAACTGTTGCTCATGGTCATCGCCATCTCGCTGCTGGCGCAGGATGAGAAAACCCGCGAGCGCTGCTGGACGGCTTTCACCATCGCTGCCCTGTTCACGTTGGCCAGCAGCTACCTCAGCATCTGGTGGCGGCTGCCCTGGTCGCGCGCCCAGACGCTGGGCTGGGGCGGCGACCATTCTGTGTTCAAGGACTACATCACCCAAAGCGTGCTGATGGCCCTGCTGATGCTGCGCGGCCTGTACTTGGCGCTACGCGCCAACGTGGCTTGGCAGCGGGGTGCCTGGCTGGCCGTGGCAGCGTTGGCTTTTGTGTGCAACACCCAGCTGCTCTACGGGCGCACGGGCTATGTGGCCACGGCGGTGGCCGTGCTGGCCTTTGTCTTGGCGCTGGTGCCGGTGCGCCGGTGGTGGATGGCCCTGGCACTGGTCGCGGTGCTGCTGGCGGGCGCCGTGCTGTTGTCGCCCACCATTGTTCCGCGTGTGGCACTGGGCCTGAAAGAGCTGGGCGAGGTGCCCGAGACCACGACCTCCATCGGGCCGCGCCTGTATTTCTTGCACTATGGGCTGGATCTGTTCTGGCAAAAGCCCTGGTTGGGTTGGGGCACCGGGGCTTACCACGGCGAGTTTTGCCGCATTGCCACTACGCCCGAGTGGTGCGCGGCGGGCTCGTTCCATCCGCACAACCAGTTCTTGTTTTTCATGATCGAGCACGGGATTCCGGGGCTGCTGGCCTTTGCGGCCGTGTTTGCTGCCGCCCTGTGGCAAGCCGCACGCATGGAGCGGCTGGACCGCGCCGTGGCTTTTGCCTTCGTGGGGGTGGCCTGCGTGGGCAGCCTCACGCACAGCGGCATCTGGCTGGCCAACGAAGGGCTGGCCTACAGCTTTGGCCTGGTGCTGGTGCTGACGGCGCCGCTGCGGCCGTGCGCCAAGGCGCAGGCTGGTGTGCTGGCCTGATTGGCCCGTCAGGCCCGCGCTGGGTCCGTGATGTGGTCGAACTGCTGCACCCAGTGTGCAAAGTCGTACGGCTGCAAGTCCCCAGGGGGCAGCGGCGGCATGGGGGCTTGCAAGAACGCAGGGAGGGCCTGGGGGTCATCCTGCCCCAGGATGAAAAAGCGCGCGGGGTTGTAAAACGGCAGCGTGCGCACGCATGGGTTGTTGGTGATGAGCTTTTTGTCAAAGAACAGCGCCTCCAGGCAGCGCACCGTCAGCCCGCTCTGGTTGGCCTGGGTGATCTCCAGCAGGCAGCGGGCGTGGTTGATGCTGTCGATGTTGCTGAGGTAGTCGATGCTGTGCGCCAGCACTTCCAGGCCGGGCACCGGAGCGTAGTTTTGGCCCGGCTCGGGCACCATGCGCAGGCAGGTGCGCAGGCCCAGGCTGTGCCATTGCTCGGCCAGCGTGCGCAGGGTCTCGAAACGGTGCTTGTCCTGCCCCAGAAAGTAGATGTCAAACGCCTCGGGCAGGGGTTGGCGCAAACCCTCGACAGACCGGTACACCTGCTGCGTGAGCGTGAGGCCGTAGCGCTGCGCATCGCCCGGGTCGAACGTGAAGATGTGAAACCCCAGCCCCTTGAGCTGCTGGATGTGCAACTGCCGCACCCGGTGGTTTTGCTGGTAGTCGATGACCGGATTCCAGGTGAACACCGCGATGCGCCGGGTGCGCAGGTACTTGCGCAGAATGCGCAGGTCCTTGATGTTCTCGATCCCGAAAATCAGCACCGGCGCTTGCTCAGGAATGGCCTGCAGCGCCTGCAGGTAAGCCTCAGGAAACGGGCGAAACCCCGGCAGCCGAAACGGGCACCACGCGTCCAGCGCCTTCAGCAGTGAATAGGCCACGCCCTTGATGCGCTTGGGGTGCGTCAGCACACCGGCCCGTTGCGCGGGGGGCAGGCTGTCGAGCAAAAACTCCGTCAGCGTGAAAGGGTTGGCGATGATGTGGGGCATGGGCAATCGGGGTTCGGGCCGATTGTAGGCAGGGGCACGCAGGCTGCGGCCTTGCACCCCGTGCGCCCTCGGGCTTTCGCTCGGCAGCGTGCTCAGTGCGCGGTGGCCGCGCTGAGCTGCCTGCAAGCCGCCCGCCATTCCTCGGCCAGTGCTGCCACCAGCTGGGCTGCAGGCTGGGGCCGTACGGCTGCCACCCCCTGGCCAGCCCACAGCGACAAATGGCTGGAGCGGCCCTGGGCGGCTGCGGCGCGGCGCAGGGCGCCGGTCAGCGCGTTTTGCACGGGGTAGGCCGGCACATTCGCCTCGTCGGCCGCCATGGCTTGCATCATGGGGTTGACGATGCCGCGCGCGGGGCGGCCTGAGAAGATGCGGGTCAGCCGCGTGTCGGTGTCCTTGGCCTGCACCAGGGCCTGGCGGTAGGCGGGGCTGATGCTGGACTCGGGGCAGGTCAAAAAGGCCGTGCCCATCTGCACTGCTTGCGCGCCCAGGGCCTGGGCGGCGGCAATGCCGCGCCCGTCCATGATGCCGCCCGCTGCAATCACCGGGATGTCCAGCGCATCCACGCACTGGGGCACCAGCGCCAGGGTGCCCACCAGGCTTGACCGGAAATCGCCCAAAAACGTGCCCCGGTGGCCCCCGGCTTCCATGCCGCTGGCGCACACCGCATCGGCCCCCACTGCAGCCCAGGCCTGGGCCTCGGCCACCGTGGTGGCGGTGCCCACCACCAGGCTGCCCACTGCTTGCAGGCGCGCCACTTGCGCGGCGGTCAGGATGCCAAAGGTGAAGCTGGCCACCGCCGGGCGCAGCGCCACCAGGGCGTCCAGCTGGGCGCCAAAGTCTTCGCACCACTGCGCGGGCACCTCGGGCGTGAGGCCCAGCTCGGCATACAACGGCGCCAGGCGCTGCAGCGCGGCCTGCACCGTGGCCGCATCGGGGGTGGGGGTGGCTTGCACAAAGAGGTTCATGCCAAAGGGCCGGTCCGTCAACTGCCGTACGGCGGCCGCAGCCTCGGCCATGGCGGCGGGCGAGCGCATGCCGCAGCCCAGCATGCCCAACCCGCCCGCAGCCGAGACGGCGGCGGCCAGCGCGGGGCTGTCAGCCCCCGTCATGGGGCCCTGGACAATGGGCAGGGTGATGAGCAGGCGCTGCAAAAGTGAATAGCTCATGGGTGCGGGCTCCATTTCAGGTCGAGGAAATCCAGGTGGGCACGGCGGGGCCGTGGCCCTGCCGCAGGCTGAACAAGGTGTCCAGCAGGGCATCGAGCGCGGGCGACTGGTAGCCGCGCCGGCGCACCAGCACGGTGTCGCAGTGCTGCAGCGGCACCAGGCGCAGTGCGGGGGGATCACGCATCAGGTCCCACACGGCCTGGGGCACTACGCCCGCGCAGCGGCCTGCGGCCACGCAGGCCAGGATGGCGTGGTACGACGCCAGCTCGAGCACCTTGGGGGGCTTGCCTGTGCCTATGGATTGGGCCGTGCCAGGGGCCTGCTGCATCCAGGCCTCGCCCAGGTGGCGGTAGGTGCAGCCGGTGCCGAAGGCTGCCAGCGTGTGCAACTGCAGATCGGCCGGGCTGTGCACCGGCGGGTGGTCGGCGGGCAGGGCCAGCAGCAAAGATTCCTGGTACACCGTGGTGCGTTCCAGCGGGGCATCGGGCGCTAACCCCTGCAAAGGCCAGGCCACCAGGGCGGCGTCCAGGGTGTGGGCCAGCACCTGCTCTGCCAGGGGGCAGAGGCGCCGGTGGTCAGCTCCAGCTCCACCTCGGGCCACTGCGCATGCAGCCGTGCTAGGGGCTGCGGCAGGCGTGCGGCGGCGGTGCTTTCCATGGCGCCCAGGCGCAGGCGCCCGCTGGGGTGGGTGGGGTGCACCGCCTGGCGGGCCTCTTCGGCCAGCGCCAGCAGGCGGTCGGCATAGCCGCGCAGCGATTCACCCGCGGGCGTCAGCAGCATGCGCCGCCCTTCGCGCAAAAACAGCGGAGCGCCCAGTTGCTCCTCCAGTTGCTGAACGCGCGTGGTCACGTTGGACTGCACGCGGCCCAGCCGCTCGGCCGCCCGGGTCACGCTGCCTTCGGCGGCGACGGCGCGAAAGATTTCCAGTGCAGCAAGGTCCATGAATATTCTCTTTGTGAGATGATTTATAAAAAATAAATCTCAATTCAGAATAATACGCCAGGTGGCCGCCACTGCTCAGCAGGCGCTCTCTGGTGGCCTGGAACCTGCCCTCATGTCCTCTTCTGCCTCGGCCTCTTCGTCTGCCCCCGTCGCCCTGTTTGACCGCCCCTACACCGTGGCCCTGGCGGGCATGGCAGCGCTGGCGGCGGCCATGGGCATTGGCCGCTTTGCCTTTACCCCGCTGCTGCCCATGATGCTGCACGACGGGGTCGTGTCGCTGGCCGGTGGCAGCTGGTTGGCCACGGCCAACTATGTGGGCTACCTGCTGGGGGCGCTGGCCTGCATGGCCTTCCCGTGGGTGGCGCCGCGTGCGCGCCAGCGCTGGCATGCGGCGCGGCTGGCGCGCTGGGGGTTACTGGCCACGGTGGTGTTGACGCTGGGCATGGCCTTGCCTTGGCCGTGGGCTTGGCCTGCGCTGCGCTTTGCCGCAGGGGTGGCCAGCGCCCTGGTGTTTTTGAACGTCTCGGCCTGGTGCATGTTGCGCTTGGTGGCGCTGGGGCAGCCCGCGCTCGGGGGCTTCATTTTTTGTGGGCCGGGGCTGGGCATTGCGCTCACGGGCTTGTCGGCCAGCGCCATGGTGGCCTGGCACTGGCCCGCAGCGGCGGGCTGGGCTGTGTTTGGCCTGCTGTGCGTGGGGCTGTGCGCCTTGGTGTGGCCGGTGCTGCAGGGCTTGCCCCAGCCCAACGCGGCCAGCACGCAGGCCCCTTTGGCTGCGCCCGCCGGGCTGGGGGTGGCGGCCCGCAGCCTGCTCACGCTGGCCTACGGGTTGGCGGGGCTGGGGTACATCGTCACGGCCACGTTTTTGCCGGTGATTGCGCGCTCTGCCTTGCCTGCGGGTTCGCCTTGGCCTGATTTGTTCTGGCCGCTGTTTGGCGCGGGTGTCGCCATGGGCGCGGCGCTGTCTACCCGCACCCCCGCCCGGTGGGACCGCCGCTGGCTGCTGCTGGGGGCCTATTTGATGCAGGCGGCTGCCATCGCCTTGACCCTGGTGTGGCCCGGCGCCGCAGGGTTTGCGCTGGGCAGTTGGCTGCTGGGGCTGCCCTTCACGGCCATCACCTTTTATGCCCTGCAAGAGGCACGCCGGGTGTGGCCTGCGGCGGGGGACAGCTTTACCGGCCTGCTGACGGCCGCCTATGGCGTGGGGCAAATTGCAGGCCCACCCATGGTGGCGTGGCTGCTGCACGGCGCCGCTACGCAGGGGCAAGGTTTTGCGCAGGGGCTGGGAGCTGCTGCCGGGGCACTGGTGCTGGGGGCGGTGCTGTATGCCGCCATGGTGTGGCGCTGGCCCTTGAAGCCCCCTGGCCTTTGAACTCACTATGGCGTGTGAGGCCCTGCAACGGGCTGCGCCAGCGGCAGCCGCAGCACAAAGCAGGCACCGCCGCCCGCGTGGTCTTCGCAGTGCACGGTGCCGTTGTGGCGCCCGGCAATCGACCGCACCAGTGCCAGCCCCAGGCCCACGCCGCCCGAGCGTTCGCTGGCGCCGGGCAAGCGGTAAAACGGCTCGAAGATGCGTTCGCGCTGCGCAGGTGGCACACCGGGGCCCCGGTCGCACACGCGCACTTCGGCCATGCCGCCGGCGCGTTGCACCACCACGGTGATCTCGCCCGTGCTGTAGCGGCGGGCGTTCTCCAGCAGGTTGCGGATGGCGCGGCGCAGCAGTTTGGAGATGCCGTGCGCCTCCAGCCCCTCGGGCACGGCGCTCACGTCCAAGTCGGCGTCCACGCGGGCGCATTCCTCGGCGGCCAAGCCGATCAGATCCACTTCTTCCACGGTGCCCACATCGGCCTCGCGGGCGTCCAGGCGGCTGGCCAGCAGGATTTCATCCACCAGCTGGTCCAGCTCGGCAATGTTGCGCAAGATTTCTGCGCGGAAGGCGGGCGAGGGCTGGTCGCCCCCCATCAGCTCCAGCCCCATGCGGATGCGGGTGAGGGGTGAGCGCAACTCATGCGAGGCATTGGCCAGCAGCGACTTGTGCGATTTGACCAGGGTCTCGACCCGCGCGGCCGCCGCATTGAACTGGCGTGCCAGGTCGGCCACCTCGTCTTGCCCGGTCTCGGGTACGCGCACTGACAGGTCGCCTTCGCCAAACTTTTTCACGCTGCGCTGCAAGGCCTCCAGCCGCAGGGTCAGCCGGCGAATGACGGGGTACACGCCCAGCGCGGCCGCCAGGCCCATGATGGCCAGCATCCAGACGAAGCCAAACGGGGGGCGCAGCCAGAAGGCGCGGTCAGCCCCTCCGGGTGGGCCACCCGGAGGGCCGGGCGGGCCCACGGCACGCCGCCGCTCGCCGCCGCGTTCATCGGCGCGCTCGCCTCGCCGGTCTTCACGCGGGGCTTGGGCCCCAGCTCCAGGGTGAACTTCTCGCCGTTGTCCGTTTCAATGCGGAAGTCGATGCCTTCACCCGGCGGGCCGGGCTCGCGCACCGCATAGCCGCGCATCACGGTCTGCCCGTCGGCGCTGCGCAGCAGCAATTCCCGTCCATGCGGTGCGGGCTGCGCCATGTTGCCTTCTTCCACCGCCACCCGCCAGGCCCAGCCCACGGCCAGCGTCAGCACGGCCATGCCGGCCACCACGGCCAGCCAGATGCGCAGGGACAGGCGCTGGGCAAACGGGTTGGAGAGCTTCACGGCGGGGCTCAATCCTGCTGCTTGGCAAACACATAGCCCACGCCGCGCACGGTGAGGATGCGGCGGGGGTTCTTGGCGTCTTGCTCGATGGCGGCGCGGATGCGGCCCATGTGCACGTCAATGGAGCGGTCAAACGCGTCCAGCTCGCGGCCGCGCACGGCTTCCATGATCTGATCGCGCGTCAGCACGCGGCCTGCGCGTTCGGCCAGGGCCACCAGCAGGTCGAACTGGTACGAGGTCAGGTCGGCCACCTGTCCCCCCACGGTGACGGTGCGCGAGTCGCGGTCGATCTCCAGCGAGCCAAAGCGCAGCGCCTGCGTGGCGGCTGCGGCGCCGCCGTCGGTGCGGCGGCGCAAGATGGCGCGGATGCGCGCCAGCAGCTCGCGGGGCTCAAACGGCTTGGGCAGGTAGTCGTCGGCGCCCAGCTCCAGGCCGATGATGCGGTCCATCGGGTCGCCCTTGGCGGTGAGCATCAGCACCGGCACCTGTGCGGCAGAGCCCTGCAGCGAGCGGATGCGGCGGCAGACCTCCAGCCCGTCCATGTCGGGCAGCATCAGGTCCAGGATGACCAGGTCGGGCAGGGCGCCTGCCTCGGGGCCCTGCAACTGGGCCAGGCCGCTTTTGCCATCGGCCCGGTGCGTCACATGCAGGCCCGACTGGCCCAGGTACTCACCCACCATCTCTGCGAGGCGGGTGTCGTCTTCGATCATCAGCAGTTGCGAGCTCATGGATTCAGTGTAGTGGTGGTCTGCGGCACGCGCCCAGGCGCGCCAGCTCGCTCTATCGTGCCCCGCAGGCGTGCAGTGCGCTTGTCGCTTGTGTAAAGCTGCCGTAAATGTCCGTGGCGGTCTGGCAAATATTTGCTATATAAATAATAGCTGCTAGCGCTTTTATATCAAGCGCTAGGTGCCGTTTTTATGCTAGATGCCAGCCACACCAGCAGCAGCACCGGCAGCCCCAGCAGCGCGGTGGAGGTGAAGAACTGCGCATAGCCATAGGCGTTGACAAAGTCGCCCGAGAAGCCCGCCAGAAACTTGGGCAGCAGCAGCATCATGGAGCTGAACAGCGCGTACTGCGTGGCCGAGTAGCTCACGTTGGTCAGGCTGGAGAGGTAGGCGATGAACGCGGCCGAGGCCACGCCACCCGCCAGGTTGTCGGCCGAGACCACCGCAATCAGCGCTGTCACGTCATGCCCATGCCCGGCCAGCCAGGCAAACAGCAAATTGCTGCCCGCGCTGAGAATGGCCCCCAGCATCAGGATGCGCATCACCCCAAAGCGCATCGACAGCGCCCCGCCCACAAAGGCGCCCAGCAGCGTCATCACCACGCCGTAGATCTTGGTGACAGTGGCCACCTCGGCCTTGGTGTAGCCCATGTCCACGTAAAACGGGTTGGCCATGATGCCCATGACCACGTCGCTGATGCGGTAGATGGCGATGAGCGCCAGGATGAGCGCTGCATGCCAACCATAGCGGCGCAAGAAGTCGGCAAATGGCTCCACCACCGCGCCTTGCAGCCACACGGCCAGGTTTTTGGCGGGGGGCAGTTGCAAGCGGGCGGGCTCGCTCGAGAACAGCACCGTCACCATGCCCACCACCATCGACACCGCCATCACCAGGTAGGCCATCATCCAGGCGTGGTTCTGGTAGCTGGCGGCTTGGCCCAGTGCGGGCAGAACTTCCGAGCGGTCGGCAATCCACAGCACCCCGGCGCCCGCCCAGATCATGGCCAGCCGGTAGCCCGTCTGGTACGACGCGGCCAGCGCCGCCTGGTGGTTGGCGTCGGCCGATTCAATGCGAAAGGCATCGAGCGCAATGTCCTGCGTGGCCGAGCCAAAGGCCACGGCCAGCGCGCACCACGCGATAGGGCCCAGCGCATCGCGCGGGTCGCACACGGCCATGCCCACCAGCCCGGCCACCACCAGGCACTGCGACAGCAGCAACCAACTGCGCCGCCGCCCCAGCCAGCGGGTCAGCAGCGGAATCGGCAGCCGGTCTACCAGCGGCGCCCACACCCACTTGAAGCCATAGGCCAGGCCCACCCAGCTCAGGTAGCCAATGGTGCTGCGGTCAATGCCCGCCTCGCGCAGCCGAAAGCTCAGCGTGCCCAGCACCAAGAGCAGCGGCAGCCCCGCAGAAAACCCCAGCGTCAGCATGCGCAGGCTGGCGGGCTCCAGGTACACGCGCAGAGTTTGCAGCCAGCTGGGGCGTGGTGGGGCGGGTTGTGCGGATGGGGCGGTGCTGGAAGCTGGAGGGGTGGCGTCTGACATGGGTGGGTGCGGGTTTTTGTCTATTATTCCTGCATGTGCTTTTTGTGCCCCACCCCCTTTGGTTCTGCCCCTGTGGCGCCGTCGTCCCCCTGGTCGGCGCGCCGCGCCTTCTTGCTGGCGGCGGGCAGTGCAGTGGCCGTGCCCGCCCTGGCCCAGGTGGACGTGGGCTCAGCCTCCACCCTGCGCAAGCTGGTGCCCGCCGAAACGCTGGAGCGCTCGGCCGCGCAGCAATACCAGCAGATGCTGGAGCAGGCCCGTGCCAAGCGCGCCCTGGCGCCGCCAGAACATCCCCAGCTGCAGCGCCTGCACGCCATTGCCAAGCGCCTCATCCCCTTTGCCATGCCCTGGAACGACCGCTCGCGCCAGTGGCGCTGGGAGGTGAACCTGATCGGCAGCCAGCAGATCAATGCCTTTTGCATGCCCGGCGGCAAAATTGCCTTCTACACCGGCATCCTCGACAAACTGCAGCTCAGCGACGACGAAGCCGCCATGATCATGGGCCACGAAATGGCCCATGCCCTGCGCGAACACGCCCGCGAACGGCTGGCCAAGACGCAGGCCACCAACCTGGGCGTGCGCTTGGGCGCACAGCTGTTGGGCCTGGGTGACCTGGGCAACGCCGCAGCGGGCTTGGGCGCGCAGCTGCTCACGCTCAAGTTCAGCCGCTCTGATGAAACCGATGCCGACTTGGTCGGGCTGGAACTGGCCGCCCGCGCGGGCTACAAACCCGATGCCGCTGTGAGCCTGTGGCAAAAGATGGGCAAGGCCTCGGGCAGCCAGCAGGCGGGGCTGGCGTTCTTGTCCACGCACCCCTCGGGGCCCGACCGCATCCGCGAGCTGCAGCAAAACGTGCCCAAGGTGCAGGGGCTGTACCAGGCTGCGAACAAGCCAGGCTAAGAACCTGTTCCAAGGCCCTCAGCCCAAGTCCACGCTCACGCAGTTGCGCCCGGCGCGCTTGCTGGCATACAGTGCCTGGTCTGCGCGGGCCGTGGCCGCTTTCAGATCCTGGGCATCCTGCACCAGCGTCACTCCAAACGACAGCGTCACGCGCAAGGACTGCTCGTCCTTGCCCATGTCCAGGCTGCTGTCCTGCACAGCCTGGCGAATGCGCTCAGCCACTTGCCTGGCAGTGGCTGCGTCGGTGTAGGGCAGCAGGGCCAGAAACTCCTCGCCGCCCCAGCGGGCGAGCAGGTCATCCTCGCGCAGGTGCTCGGCCATGGTGCGAGCCACCGCCTGCAACACTTTGTCGCCCACGGCGTGGCCGTGGGTGTCGTTCACCCGTTTGAAGTGGTCCACATCGCACAGCCACAGGGCCACAGGCGAGCCCTGCCGAGCGCACTTGTCCAGTGCCGTGCTGGCTTGCTCCTGAAAATGACTGCGGTTAAATAAGCCCGTGAGCCCGTCCAGCGTGGCCAGTCTCAGCAACCGCCTCTCGGCAATCAGGATGGTGCGGCGATAGAAAGCGGCCAACGCCGCCGACAGTGCAAACGCGATGCAGATGTGGATCCAGTTGACAAGCTGCATGCCATTGCCAGGCAAGGGGTCCAGCGGGCCGATGTAGTCGCACAGCACCCGCAGGCCTATGTAGTAAGACAGCAGCGCCAGCACGATGGGGGCGGCATACCGCCCCGCGTTGGCAATCACGATGGCCGGGACGAACAGCAGCAGGTAGTAGTGAAAGCCGCTGTCCCAGCCAATCAGCAGCGACCCCAGGGCCGAGTGGCCGATGACCTCGGCCCAGATCAGCACCAGCCCCGGCACATTGCGCCGCCGCTGGATGAGCGCATACGCCCCCAGGTACAGCGCAATGCTGCCCAGATTCACCAGCGCCAGCGGCACCGAGCCCAGCCACAGGAACAGGCCGATGTAGCCCAGGTCAATGCACGCCGCCGTCAGCGCCACCCGCTGCACCATGGCCCAGTAGGCCTTGCCAGCCAGGCTGGAGCCGCGCTGGGCAATGGGGCGGGGAGGCTTGTGGGACTGCGTTGGCATGGATCAGGGCGGGCAGTGGGCTGTCAGCGCCTGCGGTGCAGGCCAAAGCAATGGGGGTGAGTGGTTTACAAAGTGATACATCGTAACCACTGCGGCTGCCCATGGTCTGCCAAACAGGCAGGGGAAAGTGACTTGTTTAAGCCCGTGGCTTGTCCGACGCATTCGTCACCGTCATGGTCGGGGCCGAAGCGGCGCGCAGCGGATGCGCCGCTTGGCTCTGCAGCACATTGAAATCTAGCCCCTGCGTAAGTGCATTAAGCGCTAGAAGCTATCAAAAATATAGCAATTACCAGCCTGGGCCAGATCGCGGTGTAAACCCGTGGCTCACAGCGCTACGCACCGGCACCCGCCCATTTGCTAAGGGATGATGCCCAGAATTCGCTGGGGCGTATGTTCGTAGTGGGCGGTGTTATGGCTTCGCGCATTTGGCGTGCCTGCAATCGGCCAGGAGCAGTCTGTGGCGACAGATAAAAGCGGGCACTCAACAGACAAAGTAAGCGGCCTGCTTTTGATGCGTCAGCTTTACTGCCAGGTCAAGTTGGCTTTTGTGAAATTGCCAGTCGCACTTCGCTAAATCGCATTCTTCTTAAGTCTCCCTGCGCTTCCAGGATGCCTTTCTGAACCAGCAGATCCACGCGCTGGGCGTAGTAAACATCCGCAATCCCGCTCGGTTTGTTAGGCCAGTTGCTCGTCATTACCTCTGCGACCAAGCGGGCGACTTTTTGCCAGTGAGGTGCCGCTGCACTCATGAGCGCATCGTCGGCCGCAGCTACTTGGCGCTGCGATAGCGCTTCAATGCGAGCTTGCTGTCCCGCACTTAGCGGACCGTCAGGCTCTTGGTTGTCAGATTCTCCACCGACACAGCGTATGTCTTCATGCAACTGGAAATCTGAGGTTTTCGTTCGTGACATAGAGCGTGCTCAATTTTTGGGGGACTTTACCCACCTTCTGCTGAGTGCTCGTTAACGTCCTTATACCCGGGGCAGAATTCGGCCAGGAGCGATCTGTGGAAGTCAATGAAAGCGGACGCTCAACGTAGAGGTGCCCGGCGGTCGACAGGAGCGATCGCAGGGAGCGTACGAAGTTGGGCGTCCGCGTCGACGGCCGTGTTAGACCTCACCCCCGCTTACGGTTGCTGGTCGAATTACGTACCCGCTGCCACGCCCCAGATAGCTATGCGACAGCGTGGCCAATGCCATCATTCCAACAGCCACCCACCCGAACGAGGCTCCGGACTTCCGCGCTCCGAAAACGAGGAGTGCAGTTCCGCCGATGACCACCGCACTTTGCAGCCATCTGTTGCGCGCGACGTATTCGGTCTCCAGGACAGCAACTGCGACTCCGTCTTGGCGTAACACGCACTCAAAGACGCCTCGCCGAAGGTTCCTGGTCGTGAGCTCCAACGAATATGTCGCTTCGCCCACGGCCAGTTCGTGCACCGAGGTCAGAGCGATCTTGCGTCTTACGGCCACTAAGACGCCGTTTAAGTAAACCTCCTCCTTCCCAGTCAGAGATGACGTCCAAAGTGCAAAGCGGTGACCGGCATGTTGGAATACAAACCAGAGCCCGTGAAGAGCGCTTGCGGACGGTGTGGAGGGAATGATGCGCGACATGTTAGGGGCTAACGTTGGCGCTCAGCGGGCGGCGAGGCCGTCCGATGCAGCAAAGGGTTAAGTCTCATCATCCCAACCGCTCCTTAGTGCGACACCATGCAAACTCCATGAGCCCACCCAACTCTGGGTCAGGTTGTTGAAGCACAAGGCTAGCGATCGCTTCTTGGAAGCTCCGCTCGCAGACGCCCCCAAGCGACTGAACCAAGCAGGCCAAGATTCTGTGCTGGATCTCATTGACGCTGCGCAATTGGCTGGGCTCGTCCAGTTCTTCGGTTTGTGGTCGATAACTGTTGCGGGCGACAACAGTGAGATCGTGAGCCAACGCAGCAAGGAAAAGTACTTTGCTCTCATGTGGCAATTCGGCGAGCCAATGACCCTCCTGTTTAACGCTTTGCATGTGGGTGACACTTAACGTCGGCGCTGTACGGCGGGCAACACCCGCCGCGTAGCGGCCTCATTTTGTTACCTGTCCGCTTCGAGCAAAGGGTTAAACATCACGTTTTACCCCTGCGAGGCGAACCTCTGAAAATCGCATTGCCATTGGATCGCCTTGCACCTCAAGCGCACCGCTTTGTTCCAATTCAATGATGCGGACCGGCATGTAAACATACGGAAGATGAGGAAACTTCGCGTCGAATTCTTTCAATGAAGTTCCGACGACCATCGCCACCTTGCGCCAGCGCTCTGTGCAACTTTGCAGGATAAGTGCATCAACCGCTGCAGCGTCCGCGGCTGTCGCTTGCCGCATCTGCGCCAATTCCTCCGGCGTCGGTTCGTCGTCATTCTCTTCGTCGTCAGCGTCAAGTGGTTCTATTTGATCTGGCATGGTTTGATGGCGATGGGTGGCAGTGAGGTTTAACGTTCAAACTCAGCGGGCGGCGAAGCCGTCCGCTGGAGTGCAGGGTTGGGCATCACGACCGCCATGATGGAAGGCCGTTACGCGGGACCAGAACATGCAGGCGTAAATCGGCGCTATTGATGCCCTGCCAGCTTCAAACTCGAAGCTAACGAACTCTTTGGTTTTTAGAGAAGTCACTTTTGCAACCTCTGTCTTCGGCGCGCTTGGGCACTCGCTGCGCTTGATGCCCTTGAAGTTTCCGAATACATGCTCAATTCCGTACCGAGGATCCAATTCACGTCGCGCTCCGTCGTGCTGACTTACAACTCTCTGGGTACTTATGAGCCATCAGCTTGTTTGAGAGAAGAAGCCGCTAACAATCGGAAGCTCGCCTGGCAGGAAATCAAATGAAAATGCCAATTTGGGGTGAACACAACCAATGACCGTGTGCTCCCATTGATCTGGCGTCATGGAATGACGACGAACGCTCGCGACGGCGATGTTCTGAGCAGTCTGGTCGTTCGGGGACTCGGAACTCATGATGCTCAACGTGATGTATCCCGCAAAACTTGCGGGATAAACTGGACCTTGCAGGATATTCTGGACACTGATTCCTCCTGAAAATGGCTTGCAGATTGGGCTTGCGGTCAGTGTGCTGTTCAACAGCACAGATATAAAATTTCCGACAAACCCGGCAGGCATCAACTCAGCAAACTATAGCTTGCCAGTAGGCAGGCACCGTGCACTGAGACAGCGCGGTTTGGACGTCAAGCCAGTGGGTAGTGAGTCAACGGCAGCTTTGCGGTAGTTTCGTCCACCGGCTGCTTAGGGCTCGCAGCATTCTCTCGTCACCCATCCCTCACCCCTTCTCCCCCAACGTCTGCAGTCCCCCCGCAATCGTCTGCGCCAGCACCTCTGCGCTGGCGCGCAGGGCTGTGGCTTCATCGTCCGCCAGCGGCGGCAGGTAGGGCGTGGAAGCGCCCGTGCGCCCGATCACATGGGGCAGGGAGACGCAGGTGCGTTGCACGCCCAGCAGCTCGGGCAGGTAGGTGGAGACGGTGAACACGCTGCGCTCGTCGCCCACGATGGCGCGCACCAGGCGCGCGATGCAGCCGCCGATGCCGAAGTTGGAGACGCCCTTGCCTGCCTTGATGCGGTAGGCGGCGGTGCGCACGTCTTCGGCCATGGTGCGCTGCAGGGCGGTGTCGATGGGGCGGCCGCTTTGCTGGGCAAAGTCCAAGAGCGGCAGGCCGCCCACCTGGGCGCCGGACCACAGCAGCACTTCCGAGTCGCCGTGCTCGCCCAGCACGTAGGCGTGCACCGAGCTGGGCGACACCTCCAGGTGGTGTGAGAGCCGGTCGCGAAAGCGGATGGAGTCGAGCGTGCAGCCGGTGCCGATGGCGCGGCCCGGGGCCACGCCCCAGCGCTGCACGGCAATGGCGGGCATCACGTCCACCGGGTTGGTGGCAAACAACAAGATGGCGCCCGGCGCGGCGCGCAGCACCTGCTCGGTGATGTGGTCCACGATGCGCAGGTTTTGCTGCAGCAGCTCCAACCGCGTCTGGCCGGGCTTGAGGCTGGCGCCTGCGGTGATCACCACCACGGCAGCGCCTGCCAGGTCGGCGTAGCTGCCCTCTTGCACCCGGGCCGCAGTGCCAAAGGCGGCGGCGTGGCCAATGTCGGCGGCCTCGCCCGCAGCGCGGGCGGGGTCTACGTCCACCAGCACGATGTCGCTGACGCCGGGCGTGGACGAGAGCAGGTAGCTGGCTGCGGCGCCAACCTGGCCCGCGCCGATCACTCCGATGCGTGCGCCCATGTCACAGCACTCCCATCATGGGCCACAGCGTGGCCGACAGCAGCAGGATGAGGCCCAAGCCCGCCAGCGTGAGCAGCAGGCCCACCTTGGCAAACTGGCTGGTGCCAAAGGCCCCGGTGCCGTAGCACAGCATGTTCTGCGGCGCGTTGGTGGGCAGGATGAAGCCGAACGAGACGACGAAGCTCTGGATCATGACGATGCCAAAAGCGGTTTCCTTGGACACAGGCAGCGACTGCGCAAACGCAATGAAGATGGGGATGAGCGTGCTGGCCAGCCCGGTGGCCGAGGCAAAGCCCAGGTGCAGCACGATGCTGAAGAGCGAGAGCGCACCGATCACCGCCACCACGGGCAGGGCCGACAGGCCCATCTGCCCCAGTGTTTGCTGTGCCAGCCAGCCTGCGGCGCCGGTCTTGGACAGCAGGTTGCCCAGCGAGATGGACGCAGCAAACAGCACCACCGTGCCCCAGGGCACGAGCTTTTCGGCCTGCGACCAGTGCATGACGCCGATCTTGGGCATGAGCAGCAGGGCAATGCCCAGTTGCGTGGTGGTGGTCGTGTCAAACGGGTGCAGCATGCCTTCGGTGGACCACATCACCAGCAGCAGGAGGGCCACGGCGATGAGGCGCTTTTCGGGGGCGGTGACGGGGCCCAGGGCCTTGAGCTGCTCGCGCAGCTTTTCGGTGGCGTTCTCCGTCGATTCGACCGAGGGCTTCAGAATCCACAACGACACGAAGAACACCACCACGCTCATGCCCAGGGTGAAGGGCAGGGCCGTCAGGAACCACTGGCTCCAGGTCACGGTGTGGCCAAACGTGGTCTGCATGAAGTTCAGGCTGATCAGGTTTTGCGCAGCGCCGGTCTTCACGGCCATGTTGAAGATGGAGCAGGCCTGCGCGGTGACGATCATCAGCGCTGCGCCCAGGCTGCTGCCCACGGGCAGGCCCAGGGCGGCGGTGATGCCCACCATGATCGGGATCACCGCGCCCACGCGCGCCGTGGCCGAGGGGATGAACAGCGCCAGCACAAAGCCCACCAGCATCGCGCCCACGGTGAGGCGCGCGGGCGAGATGCCCACCCGGCTCATCACGATGAGGGCCACGCGCTTGTCCAGCCCCGTGTGCTTGAGCGCCACAGCCAGAAACAGCGCGGCGGCCACCAGCAGCACGGCGGTGGACGAGAAGCCGCCCAGCATGGTGGTCAGCGCATCGGCCGAGCCCATGGGCTTGGCGCCGGGCGTGAGCGGCTTGCCCATCAGTCCCACCACGGCCATGCCGGTGAGGATGACGGCGCTGTTGGCGGGCGAGACGCATTCGCTGATCCACAGCGTGATGACCAGCGCCAGCAGCGCCAGCGCGACTTGCCCGGAGGCCGAGAGGCCTGCGGGCGTGGGCAGCATGAGCACGATGCCGTACAGCGCAATGGCCAGCAGCAAAAAGCCGAACTTGCGGTTGGAGCTGGGCTCGGGGTGCGAGGTGATGGAGGGGGTAGCGGGGAGGGGGTGCGCAGCCGCATTGGCTGCTGGGAGAGGTGTGTGTGAAGCAGGAGCGGTCGACATGAGAGAACACTTTCTTGTTGTGGTCCGGCAACTCCAGCGCGCAGGGGGGATCGCCCGCCAGGCACGCCGTTGCTGCCGAAAGGGCAGCCCATTCCGTGCCGCCCTGTGCCACAGCATGCGCCTGCTGTGCGGGGGCGGTGTTGATGCGCATCAAGACCTGGGCGCATCTGCCCGCCAGTGTTTTGCCCCCGTGTGGCCCTAGTGTCAAAGCGCAATATGCTATTGATTTGATAGCTGTTTGCGCTTATTGCATGGGCGCTAGAGGGTGTTTTTGCTTAAAACATTACCCCATCAGCACCCAGTGGTTGTCCAGCGCCATGGGTTCGGGCCAGGGCAGAAAGGCGGGCTTGGCGCTGGGGTGCCAGCGCACCAGGCCCGGGGCGGTGGCCACCAGCACGCCGCCGCCGGGTTGGGGCCCGGCCCAGGCGGTCAGGGCGTAGGCCTCTTGCAGTTGCACGATGGCCGAGAGCTTGTCGGGCATGCTGGGGTGCCACAGTTGCGCCAGCCCGGCCTTGTTGCTCGACACCGCAAAGCCGCCGTTGTAGGCCGGGGTGATGTCGCCCGCGTAGCCGTGGCCGTCGTTCACACGGCTGGGCACGCTCAGCTGGTCGCCCTCCAGCACGGCCAGGATGGGCGCGGCGGCGCGGCGGGCGGGGTCTTCGTGCTCGGCCTGCATGGCCACGCCCAGGCGGCGGGGGGCATCCGAGGTAGCGGCCGTGGCGGACGTGCTCCAGGCGATGTGGCGCATGCTCAGGCGCGGGTCGTCCAGCACCCAGCGCTGGGCGATGCGGCCCGTGTGGGTGTCGATGCGCACCAGGGCCGATTCCATGCGCTGCAGGTCGTACTTGGCGTCGGCCAGGTTGCGCAGCACGCCGCCGTTGGCCACCAGCAGGTGGCCTTGCGTGTCCAGCACGGGTTGGTGGGGGTCGATGCCGCCGCTGTCCCACTCGTCCTGTTTGCGCAAGGTGGTGGCATCGCGCACGCCGATGTGGCCGCGCCCGGTGCGGTAGTTGATCTCGGTGGTGTAGAGGGTGGCGCCGTCGGGCGATGGCACCGTGTGGCCGCTGAGCAGCACGGCGTCCTGGTCACGGTCGAGCTTGATGTGCTCTGCCACCTTGCCCGCGCCATCGCAGCGCAGCAGCCAGGTGCCGGGGCGTACGCAGTTGGCGAGCAGGCCGCCGTCTGCCTGCGGCACCAGCCCGTGCGGGCGCGAGGGCAGGGCCACGGCGTAGCGGATGGTGAGCTGCTTGCGCTCCCAGTCGGCGGCCAGCACGCCCGCGTAGTGGGTGTCGGTGGCCTTGGGGCCGCGCCAGGCGGCGCCGATCAGCGTGGTGCTGGCATCGGCGCCCAGCGCCAGGGCGCGCCCGGGGGCCAGGCCCAGGGCCCCCGCAGCGCCCAGGGCGGCCATGGCGGTGCCAGAGAGCAGGGTGCGGCGGTTCATGGAGGGGAAGGTCATGCGAAGGGCTCCGCAAAGAGATGGGTCAGAAAGGGCGGGAGGGGCGGCATGCCGCTGTGGGGGCAGAGCCTGTCGCACGCCCTCGGGGGCGGTGTGTGTGCTGTGGTGGGGTGGGGCACACCGGCCTGAGGGGGTGAAGCAGGCCCCGGTGTCCCTAGTCCTGCGTTGTCGGCCAGTGCAAGGGATGGGGCCATGGTGCGGCCCGCTTGGGCACACACCTTGCCCGCGTGGGGCGGGTTCAGCGTCGCCTTAAAACAAGAACTCTGCCGTCAACGACGCCGAGCGGGGCGCGCCCAGCACCATGCGTGCGCCGTTGTTGTTCAGCGTGCTGATGTATTCCTTGTCGAACAGGTTGTAGATGTTCAGTCGCAGGTTGACGTTGCGGTTGACCTTGTAGGCCGCCATCAGGTCGGTCACCCAGTACGAAGGAATCTTGGGCATGTTGGACACATTGAGTGCCGTGCCAGCGGTGACCACGCGCTTTTGGTCAGACACGTAGCGCGCGCCGCCACCCAGGGTGAAGGCGCCCCAGGTGTACGAGGTCCAGGCGGTGGCCGTGAGGTCGGGCGACCAGCGCACGCTGTCGGTGTTGGTCACCGTGGTGCCGCTGATGCTGTTCTGCCCCAGGGCCTTGGTCTGCGTTTTGGCAATGCCTGCCGACACCTGCCAGAAGTTGGTGATCTGGCCCACGGCGGCCAGCTCGATGCCCTGCACGCGGGTCTTGCCGTACTGGGTGTAGATGCCGGTGACCGCGTCGTACGAGATCTGCTTGTCGTTCTCGGTGCGGAACACGGCGGCGCTCAGGTTCAGACGGTTGTCCAGCAGTTCCCACTTGGTGCCCAGCTCGATGTTGCGGGTCTCTTGCGGGTCCAGCGCGGCGTTGTTCTGGTTGGTGGAGGTGGACGACAGCGCGAAGTTGGAGCCGCCAGGCGGCGTGAGCGAGTTGGCCAGGGAGGCGTAGATGCTGCCGTTGGCCGCAGGCTTGTACAGCGCGCCCAGCTTCCAGCTGGTGAGGTTGCCCGAGGTGCTCAGCGCCGATGGCGCCAGCGAGCCTGCAGCGTAGCCGGGGTAGCTGGTCAGGTTGCTGGTGGTGACGATGGTGCTGGCGTCGGTCTTGGTGCGGTAGTGCTCAAAACGCAGGCCACCATTGAGCTGCCACTGCTCGTTCAGCTGCAGCGTATCGAAGGCGTACAGCGCGGCCGTGTTGGTGCTGCCATCGGTGTCGGCGCCGGTGCGGTAGGGCACGCCCAGCGCGTCGCTGGCGTTGGGGGCGTACAGGTTGGCGGCCGGTGCGTTCACGGCGGCGTAGGTCACGCCGTTGATGGTTTGCGCGGCGGTGCCAAAGCCCAGATTCTTCTGGCGCTCGTGCATGAACTCCAGCCCGGCCGACAGGGTGTGTTTGACGCTGCCGGTGCTGAACTGGCTGGTCACGTTGGTCAGGTTGGCCAGCACGTCGTTGGTCTGGTCGGTGCGCTGCAATGACCGCGCCGCCGTCCAGCTGCTGGGGTTGGCCAGATTGGTGGCGGTGATGGCGCCCACGCTGGTCAGGCGGCGGTCCATCTGGGTGGTGCCCGCGCGCGCAATGTTGCGCACCACGGTGCCGCCGCCCAGGTCGTGCTCAAACTTGGCCGTCACCATGTCGGCGTCGACCTTTTCGTAGTTGTCCTTGCTGCCGTAGAAGTTCTCGCGGTTGACCCTGGCGCCGGCGTTGACCTGGGCTGCAGCGTTGTAAAAGCCCGGCATGCCGATGGTGGAGATGCCGCCATCGGGCACGTTGTCCTGGCGCACGTGCTGCGAGTACAGGTAGATGCGCGTGGGTGTGCCCAGGCCCCAGGCGAACGAAGGCGCGATGGCGTAGCCGTTGTTCTCCACCACGTTGCGGCCTTCCACGCCACCGGCCTGGCCCATGAGGTTCAGGCGCGCGGCCGATGTCTCGCCCAGCTGCTTGTTCAGGTCTGCCGTCACGCGCTTGTTGTTGGCGGTGTTCACGGTGGTGGTCACCCCGTACTGGTCGGTGCGGGTGGGCAGCTTGGAGATCAGGTTGATGTAGCCCGAGGCCGCGCCCCGGCCAATGTCGGTGCCTGCGGGGCCCTTCACCACTTCCACCTGGTCGATGTTGAAGATGTCGCGCGTGATGGCGCCCAGGTCGCGGATGCCGTCGATGAAGGTGGCGGTCTGCGTCGAGAACGCCCGCAGCTGGAAGGTGTCACCCGCTGAGGTGTTGCCGCCTTCGCCCAGCTGCATGGTGATGCCGGGGGTGTTGCGCAGCGCGTCCATCAGCGATGCAGCGCCTTGCTCGCGAATCACTTCGGAATTGATGACGGAGATGGTTTGGGGGATGTCCACCAGCGGCTGCGTGAGCTTGGGGTTGGCCAGCCGGTCGGTTTTGTAGGGGACGGTGGCCTCGGAGCGGATCGTCGTCTCCGGCAGGCTTTTTTCAGCCGTCTGGGCCTGGATGACGCCGGGCAGGGCCGCAATGGCAAGTGCCAGCAGATGCAGTGGAACGGTGTGATGGGGGCTGCGGATGCGCGCCATGGTTTCTCCTCGATGTTGTTTGCGGAACTGGCTGACGTTCCGCAACGCGCGAGGTCAAGGCGCTGTATCGAGCAGGTGGCTGGCTGGACAATGATTGTAAGTAATTGAGAATCATTACCAAATAGAGTTGAGGCGGATGTAGCCGCCGCGCCACAAAGCAGGGGCTACGTGCTGTGGGCTCTGTGCCCCAGCCTGTTCAGGTGTTGCCCACGTAGGGGTTGCTGCGGCGCTCGCGCCCGAAGGTGCTTTCGGGGCCGTGGCCTGGGATGAACACGGTCTGGTCGCCCATGGGCCACAGGCGCTGGGTGATGCTGTCGATGAGTTGCTGGTGGTTGCCCTGGGGGAAGTCCGTGCGGCCGATGCTGCCGGCAAACAGCACATCGCCCACAAACGCCCGGTCAATCTGCGGCGCATGGAACACCACGTGCCCTGGCGTGTGGCCGGGGCAGTGGCGCACGTTCAGCGTCTCGTGGCCCAGTTGCACCGTGTCGCCGTCGTGCAGCCAGCGCGTGGGCGTGAAGGGCTGCGCGGGCGGAAAGCCAAACATCGCGCTTTGCTGCGCCAGCCCGTCAATCCAGAACTGGTCACCCGGGTGCGGCCCCACGATGGGCAGCTGCAGGCGCTGCGCCAGCTCGCCCGTGCCGCCTGCGTGGTCGATGTGGGCGTGGGTGAGCCAGATCTGCGAGAGCGTGAGGCCCAGGCGCTCGACCTCGGCCAGCAGCACATCCAGGTCGCCGCCCGGGTCGATGATGGCCGCCTGGTGGGTGGCATCGCACCAGAGGATCGACGCGTTCTGTTGAAACGCCGTCACAGGAACGGTCAGGTAGTGGAGCATGGGCAGCGAGTCAGCGTAGGGGCAGAAAATTCAGCGCAGCCGGGCAGCTGCGTGGGGAGCGAGCACGTTTTTTGGGGACTCACAGGCCCAGTTCGTATTCCACGGTGATGGGCG
This sequence comes from Acidovorax sp. 1608163, assembly GCF_003669015.1. Classification (NCBI taxonomy): domain Bacteria; kingdom Pseudomonadati; phylum Pseudomonadota; class Betaproteobacteria; order Burkholderiales; family Comamonadaceae; genus Acidovorax; species Acidovorax sp. 1608163. The sequence continues at coordinate 4,584,764 of NZ_CP033069.1, read as the reverse complement.
CGTGGTCCGAGAATTTCTCGCCCTTGTAAATGGATTCGGTGCGGGCGAGGGCGGCCAGGGCTGGCGTGGCCAGGTGGTAATCCAGCCGCCAGCCCACGTTGTTGGCATAGGCCTGGCCCCGGTTGCTCCACCACGTGTAAGCGGTGTCGGTGGTGGCAGGTTGTAACTGACGGTAAACGTCTACCAAGGCGCCGCCTTCGCCACTTGTGTCTAACAATTTTGTCATCCAGGCGCGTTCCTCGGGCAGGAAGCCGCTGTTCTTTTGGTTGCTGCGCCAGTTCTTCAAGTCAATGTTTTGGTGGGCGATATTGACGTCGCCACACAGGATGAATTCACGCCCGGCCTTGAGCTGCATGAGGTGTGGGTAGAACTCGGCCAGGAAACGGAACTTGGCCTGCTGGCGCTCCTCGCCAGAAGAGCCACTTGGAAAGTAGGCGCTCACAATTGACAGCTTGCGCGCAGGCGTGTCAAAGCGCAGCTCTACATAGCGGCCCTCCAGGTCAAACTCGGGCGAGTTGTAGCCCACGATGACGTCTGAAGGCTCGTGCCGGGTGTAAATGCCTACCCCTGAATAGCCCTTTTTCTGCGCAAAATGGAAGTGCCCCTTCAGGCCCGCCAGCACCTCGAAGCGGGTGGCAATGTCGGCGGCCTGGGCCTTGACTTCCTGCACGCAAATACAATCCGGCCGCGTGGTGGCGATCCAGCTCTCCACGCCTTTGCTGGTGGCCGAACGGATGCCATTGAGATTGAGGCTGGTTAATTTGAACAAGGAATTTCCCATGGTGGATGTTGGCGCGCAAGCCTTGGACGACGGCGCTTTGGCGCAGGATTTTGTACGTTTTGCCGTGGAATCGGGCGTCTTGCGATTCGGGGAATTCAAGACCAAAGCCGGTCGGATGAGCCCGTATTTCTTCAACGCCGGTCTGTTTGACGACGGGGCCAAGATCGGTCGTCTGGCCGAATTCTATGCAAAAGCCCTGCTGGCCAGTGGTATCGAATTCGACATGGTTTTTGGCCCTGCTTACAAGGGCATTCCGCTGGCGGCGACGGTGGCGGTGGAACTGGCCCGCCTGGGCCGCAATGTGCCGTTTGCCTACAACCGCAAAGAGGCCAAGGACCATGGCGAAGGCGGCACGCTGGTCGGCGCTCCGCTCAAGGGCCGGGTGTTGATCGTGGACGATGTGATGTCCGCAGGCACTGCCGCACGCGAGTCCATCGCGCTCATCCAGGCCGCAGGGGCGACCCCCCACGCCTTGGCCATTGCGCTGGACCGCCAGGAAAAAGCCACAGAGAATGGCGTGGACGTGGAGCACAGCGCAGTGCAGTACGTACGCAACCAGTTGGGCATGCAGGTGTGCGTGATTGCCAAGCTGGCAGATTTATTGCTTTATCTCTCTCAAAACGGGGGGGCGGAGATGCGCATCCATCACGAGCGGGTCTTTGCATATCGCCAAAAATATGGCGTCACAGAAGGATAAGGAACTTGAAAAAATGGGCGGCGAGTGCAGTGGGGATCACGCTTTGGGCGGGCATCACTGCGCTTGCCTCTGCCCAGGGCATCTACACCTGCGTTGACAAGCATGGCCGCCGTTTGACGGCCGATCGCCCTATCCTTGAATGCTTGGATCGCGAGCAGCGCGAACTGAGCCCCTCAGGGGTCACCCGCCGCCAGATTGGCCCCTCGCTGTCTGACACCGAGCGTGCGGCCCAAGAGGCCCAGCAACGCAAAGAAGCCGAAGAGCGCGTGCGTGTCACGGAAGAGCGCCGTCGCGAGCGCGCATTGGTCGCGCGCTACCCCGACAAAGCCACCCACGACATCGAGCGCAACGCCGCCTTGCTGATGGTGGACGAAGTCACCGCCACGGCTGAAAAGCGCATTCTGGACTTGCGTGATGAGCGCAAGAAGCTGGACCAGGAAATGGAGTTCTACAAAAAGGACCCCAACAAAGCGCCCATGACCCTGCGCCGCAAGATCGGAGAAAACGAAGACAGCATTGCAGAGCAGCAGCGTTTCATCCTCGGCCAGGACCAGGAAAAGCGCAAGGTGAACCAGCGGTTTGATGTGGAGCTGGCCAAGCTCAAGGTGCTGTGGGAGGCCTACAAACCCGTGAGCCTGCCTGCGGCTTCGGCCACGCAACCTGCGGCGGCATCGGCGGCCCGCTGATGGGTAGCAGCAATAAAAAAGCCCCTCTGGGATAGACCCGAGGGGCTTTTTCAATGGGGCGGCAGAACCGGCGCTTTTCAGCGATCCAGTCTGCCCTTTGCGCTTCAGGCCGACAGCTTGGCCCGCAGCAAATCGTTGACCTGCTGCGGATTGGCCTTGCCCTTGCTGGCCTTCATGATCTGGCCCACCAGCGCATTGAATGCCTTGTCCTTGCCCGCGCGGAACTGGCTCACGTTGTCTGCGTTGGCGGCAATCACTTCATCGATGATGGCCTCCAACGCGCCGGAGTCGTTCATCTGCTTGAGTCCCTTGGCTTCGATGATGGCGTCCACATCGACAGACTCGCCTGTCCACAGGGCATCAAACACCTGCTTGGCAGCGTTGTTGGAAATGGTGCCGTCGGCGATGCGCGCGATCAGTGCGCCCAACTGCGCTGCAGGCACCGGGGCCGCTTCAATGCCGGACTCGCTGGCATTCAGGCGGCGCGACAGTTCGCCCATGATCCAGTTGCTGGCCAGCTTGGCCTGACCGCAGGCTTTGGCAGCCGCTTCAAAGTAGGCCGCCATCGCCTTGCTCTGCGTCAGCGTGGTGGCGTCGTACTCGGGCAGGCCGTAGTCGGCCACAAAGCGTGCGGCCATCGTGCGGGGCAGCTCCGCCATCTGGGCGCGCTGCTCGTCAATCCAGGCTTGCGAAATCTGCAGCGGTGGCAGGTCTGGGTCGGGGAAGTAGCGGTAATCGGCCGCATCTTCCTTGGTGCGCATGGCGCGGGTTTCGCCCGTGTCGGGGTCGAACAGCACGGTGGCCTGCTGGATGGCATGGCCGTCCTCGATCTGCTCGATCTGCCAGCGGATTTCGTAGTCAATCGCCTGTTGCATGAACTTGAACGAGTTCAGGTTCTTGATCTCGCGGCGTGTACCCAGCGGCTGGCCGGGTTTACGCACCGACACATTGGCATCGCAACGGAAGCTGCCTTCCTGCATGTTGCCGTCGCAGATGCCGATCCAGGTCACGATCTTGTGCAGCTCTTTGGCGTAGGCCACGGCTTCTTCGCTGGAGCCCATGTCAGGCTCGGTCACGATTTCCAACAGCGGCGTGCCGGCACGGTTCAGGTCGATGCCGGACTGGCCCCCACCTCCGAGTGCTGAGTCTTCGTGCAGCGATTTGCCCGCGTCTTCTTCCAGGTGGGCGCGTACCAAGCGCACGGTCTTCTTCTCGTCACCCAGGAAGAAGGAGACCTCGCCGCCTTGCACCACCGGGATTTCAAACTGGCTGATCTGGTAGCCCTTGGGCAGGTCAGGGTAGAAGTAATTCTTGCGGGCAAAAATACTCTCTGGCGCAATGTGGGAGCCCAGAGCCAGTCCTAATTTGATAGCGCACTCAACGGCCTTGCGGTTCATCACCGGCAGTGTGCCGGGCAATGCGAGGTCTACCGGGCTGGCCTGGGTGTTGGGCTCGGCACCGAAGGCGGTGGGCGAGCGGCTGAAAATCTTGCTCTGCGTGGCCAGCTGGGTGTGGGTTTCGAAGCCGATGACGACCTCGTAACCGTGGATCAATTTGCTCGTCGTCATAAATCAAAGCCCTCCGGGCTGGCGGAGGTGGAAGTCGGTGGCTTGCTGCAGGCGGTGCGCGGTGTTCAGCAACTGGGCTTCCTTGAAGTAGTTGCCGATCAGTTGCAGGCCCACGGGCATGCCGCCTTCGCCAAAACCTGCAGGTACGCTCATGCCGGGCAGGCCCGCCAGCGATGCTGGCAGGGTGAAGATGTCGGCCAGGTAATCGGCCAGCGGGTCGCTGCCGTGCTCGCCCAGCTTCCAGGCTACGGTCGGGGCCACGGGGCCAGCAATCACGTCGCATTCCTTGAAGGCGTTCTGGAAGTCGTCGGCGATCATGCGGCGGATTTTTTGGGCCTGCAGGTAGTAGGCGTCGTAGTAGCCGTGCGAGAGCACATAGGCACCGATCATGATGCGGCGCTTGACTTCGTCGCCAAAGCCTTCGGCGCGGGTCTTCTTGTACATGTCCACCAGGTCGGTGTAGTCCTTGGCGCGGTGGCCAAACTTCACGCCGTCAAAGCGGCTGAGGTTGGACGAGGCCTCGGCCGGCGCAATGATGTAGTACACCGGGATGGACAGCTCGGTGCGCGGCAGCGTGATGGGCACGAGCTTGGCGCCGAGCTTTTCGTATTCCTTGAGCGCCCCATCGACGGCGGCGCGCACATCGGGCGCGAGCCCTTCGCCAAAGAATTCGGCGGGGATGCCGATGCGCAGGCCTTCGATGGAATCATTGAGCTTGGCGCTGAAATTTTCGGCGGGCACATCCAGCGATGTGGAGTCGCGGTCAGGGTCCGGGCCGCACATCGCCGACAGCAGCAGCGCGCAGTCTTCGGCGCTGCGGGCCATGGGGCCGGCTTGGTCCAGACTGGAGGCGAAGGCGATCATGCCGTAGCGGCTGGCGCGGCCATACGTGGGCTTGATGCCGGTGATGCCGCAAAACGAGGCAGGCTGGCGGATGGAGCCGCCGGTGTCGGTGCCAGTGGCCGCGGGGGCCAGGCGTGCAGCCACTGCCACGGCACTGCCGCCCGACGAGCCGCCAGGAATGCGGCTGGTGTCCCAGGGGTTGCGCACAGGGGCGGGGGCGTCAAAGCCCAGCGGGGCGATGGCCGAATTCTCATTGGCCGAGCCCATGGCGAATTCGTCGCAGTTGAGTTTGCCCAGTGTCACGGCACCGGCCTCGGCCAGCTTGCTGACCACGGTGGCGTCAAACGGTGACTGGTAGCCCGCCAACATCTTGGAGCCTGCGGTGCTCGGAAACTCTTTGGTAACAAAGATGTCCTTGTGCGCGATGGGCACGCCGGCCAGGGGGCCTGCGGTGCCCGCAGCAATGCGCGCATCGGCCGCTTGCGCCTGGGCCAGGGTGGCGTCTTCGTTCAGGGCCACGTAGGCGCCCAGAGTGGGGTGGGCCTTGGTGCGGTCCAGGAAATGCTGGGCGGCTTCCACGGCGGAAACTTGGCGGTTGCGCAGCTGGCTTGCCAGCTCGGTCACACTCAGGTCGTGCAGTGCGGTGGGGTTCTGGGTCATGGGGCTTACTCGATCACTTTGGGCACGAGGAACAGGCCGCGCTCCACGGCTGGTGCACTCTTTTGGTTGGCTTCGCGGTTGTTGGGCTCGCTGGCGATGTCTTCGCGCAGGCGCAAGGCCACTGCCTGGATGGCTGCCACGGGGTGGGCCAGGGGCTCAATCCCTTGGGTATCCACAGCCCGCATTTGCTCCACAACGTCGAAAAAACCGTTCAATTGCGTGAGCATGCGCTCACTTTCTGAGGGTGTGAGCTCCAGTCGCGCCAGATTGGCGATGCGACCAATGTCCTGAGGGGTCAGTGCCATAGGGAAAATATTTCTCGGGATACCAGATGTAAAGCTGTGATCCGGGTCATGCCGGAGGGAGTTATTCACAGGGGATGGGGTATTATCCCGGCTTTGCCGCAATACCCTCTTTTCAGCCGGTCATTGTGCGAAAAAAGTGATATTTGACTCCCACCCACTCCCTGACACACCTGGCGATGGCAGGCCGACGCGCATGCCGTGCCTGAGAGGATTTTTGAATGTTCGGAGCTTTTCGTCGGTACTTCTCCACCGACCTTGCCATTGACCTTGGCACCGCCAACACCCTCATTTTTGCCCGTGACAAAGGCATCGTTCTGGACGAGCCCTCAGTGGTTGCTATCCGCCACGAAGGCGGCCCCCACGGTAAGAAGGTCATCCAGGCGGTAGGCCACGAAGCCAAAGCCATGCTGGGCAAGGTGCCCGGCAACATCGAAGCCATCCGGCCCATGAAGGATGGCGTGATCGCCGACTTCGTGATCACCGAACAGATGATCAAGCAGTTCATCAAGATGGTGCACCCCCGCACGCTGTTCACCCCCAGCCCGCGCATCATCATCTGCGTGCCATGTGGCTCCACCCAGGTCGAGCGCCGCGCCATCAAGGACGCCGCTGAAGCGGCAGGCGCTACGGCGGTGTACCTGATCGAAGAGCCCATGGCGGCTGGCATCGGCGCTGGCTTGCCAGTCTCCGAAGCCTCGGGCTCCATGGTCGTCGACATCGGCGGCGGCACGACCGAAGTGGGCGTGATCTCGCTGGGCGGCATGGTCTACAAGGGCAGTGTGCGCGTGGGCGGCGACAAATTTGACGAAGCCATCATCAACTACATCCGCCGCAACTACGGCATGCTGATTGGCGAGCCCACGGCCGAAGCCATCAAGAAGAACATCGGCTCGGCCTTTCCAGGCTCTGAAGTGCGCGAGATGGAAGTCAAGGGCCGCAACCTGTCTGAAGGCGTGCCGCGCAGCTTCACCATCTCCAGCAACGAAGTCCTGGAAGCCCTGACCGACCCGCTCAACCAGATCGTCTCGGCCGTGAAAAACGCGCTGGAGCAAACCCCCCCAGAACTGGGTGCCGACATTTCCGACCGCGGCATGATGCTGACCGGCGGCGGCGCGCTGCTGCGTGACCTGGACCGTTTGCTGGCCGAAGAAACCGGCCTGCCCGTGCTGGTGGCCGAAGACCCGCTGACCTGCGTGGTGCGCGGTTGCGGCATTGCGCTGGAGCGCATGGACCGCCTGGGCAGCATCTTCACCAGCGAGTAATGTGCAAGCCTGGGGCCTTCTTTCGCAGGGGGCTCCGGGTCAGAACCGCGTGATCGCTGATGTCTCCATGCTTTGTGAATCCACTGCAGTGACCCAGCCCCTGCGCGACCCTTCCTGAAGTACTGCCCTCTATGCCCCTGGGAACCCTAGACCGCAGTGCGCCACCTTTCTTCAAGCAGGGCCCTTCGGCCCTGTCGCGTTTGGCCGCGTTCAGCGCGCTGGCGCTGTTCTTGATGGTGGCCGATGCCCGCTTTCAAATCACCGGGCCCGTGCGCCAGGCCATTGGCTCGGTGCTCTACCCGGTGCAGTGGTTGGTGTTCAAGCCGGTGGAGTTGGCACGCCACGGCTCGGGCTACTTCCAATCCTTGCAATCGGCCCAGGCCGATGCCGATGCCGCCGCGCAAAAGCTGGTGGTGGTGTCGCAGCAGGCGCACCAGGCCGAGCAATTGGCGCAAGAGAACGTGCGCCTACGCAAGCTGCTGGCGCTGCGCGATCGGCTGCAAACGCCCGCCCAGGCCGCCCAGGTGATTTACGACACCGCCGACCCCTACACCCGCCGTGTGGTCATTGACCAGGGGCAGTTGCATGGCGTGGAGCAGGGTGTGCCCGTGATGGACGAAGGTGGCGTGCTGGGACAGGTGACGCGGGTGTTTCCCCTGGTGAGTGAAGTCACGCTGCTGGTGGACCGAGATCAGGCCATCCCGGTGCTGAACCTGCGCACCGGCGCCCGCGCCGTGGCGTATGGCGACCCGATGGCCGAGCATGGTGGCGGCATTGAGCTGCGCTTCATCCAGGCCAATGCCGATGTGCGCGAGGACGACCTGCTCACCACCAGTGGGGTGGACGGCGTCTATCCCCCAGGCCTGCCTGTGGCCCGCGTGACCCATGTGGAACGCCGTGCCGACTCGGCCTTTGCCCGCATCTATTGCAAGCCCCTGGCCCAGGTGCAAGGCGTGCGCCATGTGATGGTGCTCAAACCCCTGACCGACCACCTGCCGCCCCGGCCTGAACCCGCCCCCACCGTGACCAGCAAGAGGGTGCGCAAATGATCATGCCCCGTGGCCAGCAGTTGCTGCTGCCTGTCAACCCGGTTTTCATCGTCATCAGCCTGCTGCTGGGCCTGGCCGTCAACTTGGTGCCCTTGGGGCGCTGGGTGTGGATGCCGGACTTGCTGATGGTGCTGATTGTGTTCTGGAGCGTGCACCAGCCCCTGCGGGTGGGCATGGGCGTGGCGTTTGCGCTGGGGCTGTGCATGGACGTGGCGCAGTCTGCGCTGCTGGGCCAGCATGCGCTGGCCTACACCGTGCTGTCCTTCAGCGCCACGGCCATGCACCGGCGCTTGCTGTGGTTCAGCGTGCCCTCGCAGGCCCTGCAGTTGTTGCCCATGTTTGCCATGGCGCATGGCATCGAGACCTTGCTGCGCGTGGTCACCGGCGGCATCTTCCCGGGCTTCTGGGTGCTGCTGGCCCCGGCGCTGGAAGTCGCTTTGTGGCCCCTGGCCAGCTGGGTGCTGCTGGCCCCGCAGCGCCGCCCGCCCGACCGCGACGAGAACCGCCCCCTGTGACCATGGTGAGCGCAGGAACGTTACGACTGCCCGCAGTGCAAGCCTGGGGGCGCGGCACACATGACTGAAATCCGCAACGTTGCCGCCGATGCATCGCGCCTGCGAGTGCGCGTGCTGGTGGTGGCCGCCGTGGTGTTTTTTGCGTTTGGCCTCATCGTGGCGCGGCTGCTGTATTTGCAGGTGGTGCGCCACGAAGATCTGGCCGCCCAGGCCGAGAGCAACCGCACGGCCGTGGTGCCCATCGTGCCCAACCGGGGCCTGATCCTGGACCGCAACGGCGTGACGCTGGCCACCAACTACGCGGCCTACACGCTGGAGATCACCCCCTCGCGCGCGGCCCCTCTGGACGACACCATCGACGCACTGGCCAAGGTGGTGGACATCCACCAGCGCGACCGGCGGCGCTTCAAGCGCTTGCTGGAAGAGTCGCGCAACTTCGAGTCGCTGCCGATTCGCACCCGCCTGAGCGACGAAGAGGTGGCGCGCTTTGCCGCGCAGCAGTACCGCTTTCCGGGGGTGGAGATCAAGGCGCGCTTGTTCCGCAACTACCCCCTGGGCGAGATCGGCAGCCACGCCATTGGCTACATCGGCCGCATCAACCAGAACGAGAAGCAGCGCATTCAGGACGCGGACGACGAGGCCAACTACCGGGGCACCGAATACATCGGCAAGCTGGGGGTGGAGCAAAGCTTTGAATCCGACCTGCACGGCATCACCGGCGTGGAGCAGATGGAGACATCGGCCGGTGGGCGTGCCGTGCGCAAGCTGGCCAGTCGCCCTGCCACGCCGGGCAAGAGCGTGATGATTTCGCTGGACATCAAGTTGCAGAAGATGGTGGAAGACCTGTTTGGCGACCGCCGTGGCGCCCTGGTGGCCATCGATCCGCGCAACGGCGAAGTGCTGGCCCTGGTGAGCAAGCCCACGTTTGATCCCAACCTCTTCGTCGAAGGCATTGACGTGGAGAACTGGACCGCGCTCAACGAATCCATCGACAAACCCCTACTCAACCGCGCCCTGCGTGGGCTGTATCCGCCGGGCTCCACCTACAAGCCCTTCATGGCGCTGGCGGCGCTGGAGCTGAACAAGCGCTCGCCCAGCATGATCGTCAATGACCCGGGCTTTTACAACTTCGGTGGCCGCACCTTCCGCAGCCACGAAGGCGGCCTGGGCGCGCTCGACATGCACCGCGCCATCCAGTTCTCCAGCAACACCTATTTCTACTCGCTGGCCGTGGACATGGGCGTGGACACCATCCACGACTTCATGAAGCCCCTGACGTTCGGGCAGTCCACCGGCATTGACCTGAACGGCGAAGTGCGCGGCACCCTGCCCAGCACCGAGTGGAAGCGCAACACCTACAAGCGCCCGGAAATGAAGCGCTGGTTCCCTGGCGAGACGGTGTCGCTGGGCATTGGCCAGGGCTACAACAACTTCACCATGCTGCAGCTGGCAGTGGCCGAGGCCACGCTGGCCAATGGCGGCACGCGCTACGCGCCGCACCTGATCAAGGCCGTCAGAGACACGGTGACGGGCGAGCTGACACCGGTGCCCCAGCCGCCTGGCACAGACCTGGGCTACAAGCCCAAGAACGTGGAGATCGTGCGCAACGCGCTGGTGGCTGTGAACAAGGGCGGCACGGGCACCCGCGTGTTTGCCGGTGCGCCGTACACCTCGGCCGGCAAAACGGGTACCGCCCAGGCCGTGAGCCTGGGCCAGAACGTCAAATACAACGCCAAGGCGATGGAAGAGCACCAGCGCGACCACTCACTCTTTGCCGCGTTCGCACCCGCTGAGTCGCCGCAAATCGTGGTGGCCTTGATTGTGGAAAACGCGGGCTTTGGTGCCGCCGCCGCCGGGCCCATTGCACGGCGCGTGTTTGACTACTGGTTGCAGGGCGAATACCCCAACGAGGAAGACATCCAGGCCGTGCGCAAGGGCCAGGCTGCAGCGCCGATTGGCAAGCCGCGCCGGGCAGACGAAGTCACCTTGCGCTGAACCTGAAGCAGGCCGCAGCCGCCTGTGTGTCGTCTCTGCGGCCGATAGTGGCAGCCGCGTTGCGCCAAAGCGATTGCTAGGGATGTCCTGCATAACCCTCGCGAGGCGGTGGTAGTGCGGAGCGGGAGGGGCCGCAAGGCGTCTTTTAGCAGCCAATAGCCAGGCTATTGGCAAGAAAAGCAACGCAGCGGACGGCCCGAGGCCGCGCTATCACAGGCCGCAGGGAGTTATGCAGGACATCCCTAACACCTGCTCACAGCATGCGGGCGCTGTTGGCATCACAATCCGGCCGCTTTCGCCATTCGGAGGAGAGCACCCGATTGCTAGCTGCCGGAGAACACCATGCAACGCCAACGCCGCCGGGCCCTGGGAGCCCTTCCTGTTTTGCTGCTCACGGCATGTGGCGGAGGCGGTGGGGGCGATGCTCCGACCAGCCCGACCAGCCCGACCAGCCCGACCAGCCCGACCAGCCCCGGCACGCCTTCGGTGCCTCCCTCGGGCGTCACGTACGGCAACCTCTCGCGCGCCAGCCTGGGCGCTGGGGCCGCGCTCAATGGGGCCATTCCGTTCCCTGCCGACAACCCCTGGAACACCGACATCAGTGCCGCCGAAGTGGACCCGAACTCCGAGCGGCTGATCGCCAGCGTGGGTGCCGACACGGGCCTGTACCGCGACTTTGGCTCGGGCCTGTGGGAAGGGGCGCCCATCGGCATTCCGTACCGCGTGGTGTCCGGCCAGCAGGCCAAGGTGGCGATCGAATACCAAGCCTACGGGGACGAAAGCGACCCTGGCCCGTTCCCCATCCCGCTGGACGCGCCCGTGGAAGGCGCGCCGGGGCAGGACGGGGACCGGCATGTGCTGGTGATCGACCGGGACAACCAGCGCCTCTACGAACTGGGACGTGCCTTTGCGAAAGGCGACCGTTGGCAGGCCGATGTAGGGGCCGCGTTCCACCTCGACAGCAACAACGTGCGCCCCAGCGCAAAGACGGGCTGGACCAGTGCCGATGCCGCCGGGCTGCCGATCTTTCCCGGTCTGGTCCGGTACGACGAGGCCTCGCAGGGCGCGGGGGGCATTCGCCACGCCTTGCGCTTCACGGCAGCGCGCACGCGCAAAGCTTTTGTGCCGCCCGCCACGCATTACGCATCCTCCAGCTCCGACGCCAATCTGCCGCCCATGGGCATGCGGGTGCGGCTGAAGGCCAGTTACACCATCCCCGCCACCTTCAGCCCCGAGGCCCAGGCCATCCTCACAGCGCTCAAAACCTACGGCATGCTGCTGGCCGACAACGGCTCGAACTGGTACCTCAGCGGCGCCCCAGATGAGCGCTGGAACAACGACCGCCTGCGCACCGAACTGGCCTCGGTCAAGGGGCGTGATCTGGAGGTGGTGAAGATGACGGGCCTGGTCACGCAGGTGTAGGCACGGGCTGCGCTGCTGTGTTCCGTGCAGCACTGGCCTCTATTTGCTATTGTTTTGGTAGCTTCTGGCGCTTATTCAATAAGCGCTAGAGCCTGTTTTTATCTAAAAATATCGCGGCGGCGCACCTGTTCAGGCCGCCTGTGCCTTGCTGGCAGGCTGCAGCTGGCTCACCACCAGGGCGGCCACGATCAGGGCTGCGCCGCCGCTGCCTGTCCAGCCCAGGCTTTCGCCCAGCAGCACCCAGGCCGTCAGTGCCGCAAACACGGGCTCCAGCCCGAAGACGATGGCGCTGCGCATGGCGTCCACCCGCTGCTGGCCCCAGGCCTGCAGCGTCACCACCACCACGCTGGCCAGCAGGCCCAGGTACACCAGGGCAATCCAGGCGGCGTTGTCCAGGCGGGTCAGTTGGGGCAACCAGTCCATGTGGCCATCGCGGCCCCACAGCAGGGCCGTGGCTGCGGCGCACATGACCAAGGCCTGCGCAGCGGCCATGCGCGTGGCGCGCAAGGGGGCATTGCTAGTGCGGCGCGCGCATTCTTCCAGGGCCAGGATGTACAGCGCATAGAACAGCGTGCTGGCCAGGGTGAGCGTGTCGCCCAGGTTCCAGGGCTCGTTTTCATGGAACATCAGTGCCATGCCCGCAAACGCCATGGCGCAGGCCGCCCACAGCTGCCAGCCATAGCGGCGGCCCAGCGCCAGCATCGCAATCAGCGGCACCACCAGCACGTTCAGCCCCGTCACAAACGCATTGCGGTTGCTGCTGGTGCGCGCCAGCCCCTCAATTTGCAGCCAGAACGCCAGAAACAGCAGCAGCCCCAGCGCACAGCCCCAGCGCCGCTCATGCCGGTGCATGCCGCGCCACAAAGGCAGCAGCACCACCAGCGCAATCGCAAAGCGCAGCCAGATGATCTGCAGCGCATCGAGCTGCGCAGACAGCAGCTTCATGGCGGGGAAGGTGGTGCCCCATACCACGGTGACGATGAGCAAGGCCATCAGGCCGGAACGTTCGGTGCGCATGGGAAGACCTCTCCAGAACCAAAATCCAAAACAAAACCTGGACTTCACCCGGTTTCGTAGACATATTTCAACTTCCGTTTCGAAGTTGTTCGAATGCCAGCGGACTCAGTTGGTCTAGGTGACTGTGCCGACGGATTCGATTGTAAAAACCTTCGATGTAGTCAAACACATCTGACTTGGCGTCTTGCCTGGTGGCATAGATATGGCGTTTGATTCTCTCCTTCTTCAAGCTGCTGAAGAAGGACTCTGCTACCGCGTTGTCCCAACAGTTTCCACGTCGGCTCATGCTTGGCACCAATTGGTTGTCCTTGCACCAGCGGGCGAAGTCGTCACTGCCAAACTGACTTCCTTGGTCGGAATGGATCATCACTGGACCCGTTGGGCGCCTGCGCCACACTGCCATCGTGAGCGCATCCAACACCAACTCTGTAGCCATGCTGGAGTTCATCGCCCAGCCGACCACCATGCGCGAGTACAGGTCAATTACGGCCGTTAGGTACAACCAGCCCTCATGGGTTCGGATATAGGTAATGTCGGTGACCCACACTTGGTTCGGTAGCGTGACCGTGAACTCACGTTGCAACCGGTTCGGTGCGGCAGTCGCAGGAAGACCGACTCGGTAGCGTGGCCGCTTGTAACCACGCACTGAGCGCAGTTGGGCCTGGCGCATCAGGCGTGCTACACGTTTTTGACCGCACGCCATACCGTCCTCTCGCAAGTCCCGCAGGATGCGTGGGCTTCCATAAATCCCGTGGCTGTCGTCAAAGGATTGCCGAATGCTTGCCAGCAAGACATCGTCGGCTAAGGCGCGTTTGGACTTTGGATTGGCCTTCCAAGCGTAATAGCCACTGCGCTGTACGCGCAGAACGCGGCACATGCTGCTGAGCCGGAACTGGCCTTTATGTTCGGCCATGAATGCGTACTTCACCCGGACAGCTTGGCAAAGTACGTTGCGGCCTTTTTTAGGATGTCGCGCTCCTCATTGGCCCTTTTGAGCTCCGCTTTGAGCCGGGATACCTCGGCCTTGAGCTGGCTTGTCTCTGCCCCCCCTGCGCTCGATTGCTCTTTGGCAAGCCGCACCCACAGGTACAGGCTTTTGTCCGACATGCCCAATCGCTTGGCTACATCCACTACCCCATGACCACGCTCGGTCACCTGTTTGACGGCTTCTGCCTTGAACTCAGCCGGGTATCGCACTCTCTTCATTTCTCACTCTCCAGTTCAATTTCGACCTTGATAGGTGTCTATTGAACCGGGTGAAGTCCAACCCGGCCCGCAAACAAAAAGGGCCCCCGGTTGCCCGGCGGCCCTTTGAACAGTTTCATAGGGAGCCTAGGCTGCCAGCCTCAGTGGCTGACCCGGCCCAGAAACGCACGGATGCGGTCGTTGGCCGGGTTGTTGAAAAACTCCTGCGGCGGCGCGTCGTGGGCGATGCGCCCCTGGTCGAAGAACATCACGCGGTCGGCCACTTCGCGGGCAAAGCCCATTTCATGGGTGACCACAATCATCGTCATGCCGCCGCGTGCCAGCTCGCGCATCACGTCCAGCACTTCCTTGACCATCTCCGGGTCCAGCGCCGAGGTGGGCTCGTCAAACAGCATCACCTTCGGTTGCATGGCCAGCGCGCGCGCAATGGCCACCCGCTGCTGCTGCCCGCCCGACAGTTGCCAGGGGTACTTGTGCGCATGGTCTTGCATGCCCACGCGGCGCAGCAGCTGCATGGCGTCCTGGTTGGCCTGGGCGCGGGGCGTGTGGCGAATGCGGCGGGGGGCCAGCGTCACGTTGTCCAGCACGCTCATGTGGCCAAACAGGTTGAACTGCTGGAACACCATGCCCACCTCGCAGCGCTGGCGTTGCAAGGTGGTGTGGTCGTCGCACACGTCCACGCCATCGATGGTGATGCGCCCGGCATCGTGCGGCTCCAGCCGGTTGATGGCGCGCAGCAGCGTGCTCTTGCCCGAGCCAGAGGCGCCAATGATCACCGTCACCTCGCCCGTGTGGAACACGGTGGACACTTCCTTGAGCACCTGGTGCGTGCCAAACGACTTGCAAACGCCTTCGGCAACGATGTAGGGCTTGGGGTGGGGTACAGGGTTGAGGCTCATTGGTTGCGCCCTTCCACGTCAAAGCGGTACTCGACCGCGTTGGAGATTTGCGTGACCAGCGTGGTGAGCAGCAAATACGTCACCGCCACCGTGGTCAGCGTGGCAATGGGCTGGAAGGTGGCCGACTGGATGCGGTTGCCCACGTTGGTCAGCTCCACCACGCCAATGGCATAGGCCAGCGACGAATCCTTGAGCAGCGCCACAAAGTTGCTCACCAGCGGCGGCAGCGAAATCTTGAACGCCTGCGGAAACACCACGTCCAGGAACACGTGCACACGCCCCAGACCCAGCGCCCGGGCGGCTTCGGTCTGGCCGCGCGGCACGGCCAGCAGGCCCGCGCGCAGCGCCTCGGCGTTGTAGGCGCCCACGTTCAGCCCCAGGGCCACCACGGCGGCGGCAAAGTCGGGCAGGTTCAGGCCCGGCACCAGCACTGGCAGGGCAAAGTACACAAACAGAATCTGCACCAGCAGCGGTGTACCGCGAATCGCCCAGATGTACAGGCTGGCCGCCCAGCGCACGGCCACCCAGCGGGCGGTGCGGGCCAGCGCGGCCACGGTGCCCAGCACCAGGCCCACAGCGCCGCTGATGAGCGTGAGCCACAGCGTGGTGCGGGCGCCTTCAGAGAACGCCTGGGCGTTGGAGCCAATGGGTTCGGGCAGGAAGGAGAGCAGTTCGCCCAGCAGCGACAGGGCCAGCACCATGAGCACCACAGCGGCGACCAGGGTGGCATTGCTGCGCTGCTGGCGCGTCCAGGTTTGCGGCCAAAGGGCAATAAGCATGAATGAAATGACCGGTCGGTCTCAGTTCTGAATCAATCCAGCCGCAGAGGCTGGGGCATCCACGGCGCCAAAGGTGGCGAGTGTGCCAGCAAAAACAAAGGGTGCGCAGAGGGCATGTACCCTCTGTGCACCCTGGGGGCTGCAGGGGGGGCGGCCAGCTTGGCCCGCCTCAACCCCTCTCGCCCCTGGCGATGGCAACTCAGTTGCAGCGCACGTCTTCGTTGAAGTACTTCTTGGATACGGCGGCGTAGCTGCCGTCGGCCAGCACTTCGGCAAAGGCCTTGTTCCAGGCATCGGCCAAGCTGGTGTTGCCCAGGGCCATGGCGGGGGCAATGCGCTCGATGAACAGCATGTCGCCCAGCTTGAAGCCGGCCTTGGCGTTCTTGGCAGCGGCTTCCTTGGCCACGAACTTGTCGCTCACCCAGGCGTCCACGCGCTTGGAGATCAGAGCGCGCTGGGCGTCGGTGTCTTGCGGGAAGTTCTTCACTTCCTTCACGCCTGCGAGCTTTTGCACGTTCGTGAGGTAGCTGGTGCCGGTTTGCACGGCCACGACCTTGCCGGTGAGGTCCTTGGCGTTGCGGATCTTTTCATCCATGGCCACGATCATGCCGCCCGAGCAGTAGTGGGGGTTGGCAAACGTCACGGCCTTGGCACGCTCTTCGGTCACGCCGTGCGAGGCGATCACGGCGTCCCAGCGGTTTTGGGCCAGGCCGGTCAGCAGAGCGTCAAAGCCCAGGGTCTTCCACTCCAGCTTCAGGCCCATCTTTTTGACCACGAGCTCGGCCACTTCCACTTCAAAGCCCGTCAGCTGGGTGCCCTTGAAGTAGTTGAAGGGGGCAAACTGGCCCTCGGTGGCCACGATGATCTTGCCGTCTTTTTTGACTTCGTCCAGCGTGCGGGCTTGGGCGGCAAAGGCAGCGCACAGCGCCACGGCGGTAACAACGGTCTTCAACAGTTTCATGGCAAGGTCCTGCTAGGGGTGTTTCAGGTACAAAAAAATCCGGCATGCAGGTAAGCAAGCCGGAGCGGGGGAGACGAGGCATCGCCAAAAGCGATGGGGTGCGTCATCAAATAGAAATAAATTATAGGATGCCCGTGCTTTTTCAGGCCACGCAGGACAACCCTAGTGTTGCGCGGATGGTCAAGGTTTTTTTGACCCTCCTCAAACCCCTTCTAGCAAGCGCGATGCCAGGGCAAGTACAGGGCCACCGCCGGTGGCGGCCCCATGGCGCGGCGCTGTGCTCAGCGCAAAAACGCGTCGTAGCCCGTCTTCAGGATCAGGCTGCTCACCACCACGATGAAGATGCCGCGCACAAAACCGGTGCCGTGCTTGAGCGCCATGTGCGTGCCCGCCATGCTGCCCACCACGTTGGCAATGGCCAGCGTGACGGCGTAGTGCCACCACACATGGCCCTTGAAGGCGAACAGCGTGATGGCCGCAATGTTGGTGGCGCAGTTGAGCAGCTTGGCGGAAGCCGATGCGTTCAAAAAGTCATAGCCCAGCAGGCGCACAAACAAAAAGACAAAGAAGCTGCCGGTGCCGGGGCCAAAGAAGCCGTCATAAAACCCAATGCCCAGGCCCACCAGGCAGGCCACCCACACTTCGGTGCGGCCCGCAAAGCGCGGGGCGTGGTGGCGGCCCAGGTCTTTTTTGGCCAGCGTGTAGGCCAGCACGGCCAACAGCACCAGGGGCAGCACTTTGCGCAAGAAGTCGGGCGACAGGGCGGTCACCGTCCAGGCCCCGGCAAAGGCGCCCGCAAAGCCCGCTCCCGCAGCAGGCAGCAGGGCCCGCCAGCGCATCTCTACCCGGCGGCTGTATTGCCAGGTGGCCATGGCCGTGCCCCAGACCGAGCCGGCCTTGTTGGTGCCAAACAAAGTTGCCGGGGCGGTGCCCGGAAAAGCGGCAAACAGCGCAGGGGTCAGAATCAGGCCGCCCCCACCCACAATCGCGTCGATAAAGCCTGCGAAGAGCGAGGCCAGGGTAATAAAAATCCATTCCATCGCCCGATTTTGGCATGCAGCCTGTTATGGCTGTTATGGTTTTTATAGCGCCTGGGCCTCGTCGGCATGGGTGCTTGAGGAGGACAACCCCCCTGGCCGTGGGCCCGCAAGGACAAAAAAAAGCGCTGGGATCGCCAGCGCTTTGAAAATTTTGCGCACCTCGTTGGGTGCTTATCTTGGTAGTTGGTTTACGGGTTGTCTCCTCGGTCCCCTCATCTGGGAACACCTTGGCGCCCCGTTGAGTAACTGCAATGTAACTCCTGCCCTGTGCTGGTGCATTGGGGGTTTCCCGAGGATTGTGCAGTGCATCAAATGGGGCCAAGAACCTGTTCAAAGAGCTGGCACGCCTTGTGCAAACACCCGCTGCGTCTGCCCCCCTGTGGGGCATATCCGAAGACAACGGAGGCAGCGACACATGAACCACAGCGAGAAACTCGCCATCGCCGCGCACCTGCATGTGCTGCTGCGTCGCAAGACGGGCCGCGTGACAGACACCGAGTGGATGGCGAGCAACGGCAGCTACGCCCGCGAGATCGTCCGCTTTGCCCGCGAACGCGCCGTGCAAGACCAGGCCCCTGAGCTGGTCGAATGGGCCGTCCGCCTGGAGCACTGCATGCAAGACACCCTGGCCGCCGAGCTGCGCCGCAGCGCCCGCGAAGCCGTGGGTGCCCGGACTGCCGAACAGGCGGTGGCCCCTGCGGTGCACGCCATGGCCTCGGCGCACCCGCAGGCGCGGCGTTATGTGGGTGGCATCCGCTGATCTGGCGCTGGGCTGAACAGCCCGGCCGTGGGCAGGCGGCCCTGTAGCTGCTCGTCGCCGTAGGTGCGCAGCACCTCGGCAATCACCACCTGGTAACCGGCCAGCCAGCGCGCCTGCTCGGCCTTGGCTTGCAGGTGCGCTGGGTGCTGCATCAGGGCCTGCAGCGCCGCCAGAGACTCCCAGTAATACACATTGGAGACCAGCCCGTTGCGCGTGTCCTCCCACGACTCTTCGCCCAGGTAGCCGGGCAGGGCGCGGGCTGCCGTGGCAATGGCCTCGTCCAGGCGGTGAAAGGCCTCGTCAAACTGGCCCGCCGCAAAAATGAAGGTGGATGTGTACATGCCCGCGATTGTGCGGTGGCTTGTGCGGTGGCATGTGGCCCGTCGCGCAGCCCGTCACGTCAACTCGTCGCCTCAACTGCCCGCGCGCTGCGCTTCCACCATCCACTGCGCGGCGCGCTCGGCCATCATCAGCGTGGGTGAATTGGTGTTGCCGCTGGTGATGGTGGGCATGGCCCCGGCGTCCACCACACGCAGGCCGTGCACCACGCCGCCGCGCCCATCGCGCACGCGCATCTGGCTGTCCAGCACCGCCATGGGGTCCTGGTCGTGCCCCATTTTGGTGGTGCCCACGGGGTGGAAGATGGTGGTGGCAATGTCGCCCGCTAGCCGCGCCAGGTCTGCGTCGGTCTGGTACTGCACGCCTGGCTTCCACTCTTCGGGCCGGTATTTGTCGAGCGCGGGCTGGGCCACGATGCGGCGCGTCACGCGCAGGCTGTCGGCGGCCACCTTGCGGTCTTCGGGGGTGCTCAGGTAGTTGGGGGCAATGGCCGGGGCGGTGCGGAAGTCTGCGTTCTTGATCTGCACTGTGCCCCGGCTGGTGGGGTTCAGGTTGCACACGCTGGCCGTGAAGGCCGGGAAGCTGTGCAGCGGCTCGCCAAACGCATCCAGCGACAAAGGCTGCACGTGGTACTGGATGTTGGGGTGTACATGCTCTGCGCTGCTGCGGGTGAAGGCGCCCAGCTGCGAGGGCGCCATGCTCATGGGCCCGCTGCGCTTGAGCACATATTCCAGCCCGATCTTGGCCTTGCCCACCAGCGAATTGGCCATGGTGTTGAGCGTGGGAACGCCCTGCACCTTGAAGACCGAGCGGATCTGCAGGTGGTCTTGCAAATTGGCGCCCACGCCAGGCAGGTCCACCGCCACATCCAGCCCGTGCTGGCGCAGCAGCGCCGCAGGCCCGATGCCCGAGAGCTGCAGCAACTGCGGCGAGTTGACGGCGCCCGCGCTCAGCACCACCTCGCGGCTGGCGTGGGCGGTCACCATCTGCTGGCCGTCCCACACCTTCACGCCGGTGCAGCGGTGCTGTCCGTCGGGCTGCGTCTCGATGATGAGCTGCGCCGCCTGCGCGCTGGTCCACATCTCAAAGTTGGGCCGCCCGTAGCAGGTGGGCCGCAAAAAGGCCTTGGCCGTGTTCCAGCGCCAGCCGCTTTTCTGGTTCACCTCAAAGTAGCCCACGCCCTCGTTGGTGCCCCGGTTGAAGTCATCGGTGGCGGCAATGCCGGCCTCCTGCGCAGCCTGGGCAAAGGCGTCCAGCACGTCCCAGCGCAGGCGCTGCTTTTCTACCCGCCACTCGCCCGTGCTGCCGGTGGCCTTGTTGCCGTGCAGGCGTTTGAAATTTTCATTCACGCCCTCGGGCTGGTCCAGCCGCCAGTGATCCTCGTGGCGGCGGAAGAAGGGCAGGGCGTTGTCCCAGCGCCAGCTGTCGTCGCCCGTCAGCTGGGCCCATTGGTCGTAGTCGCGGGCCTGGCCGCGCATGTAGATCATGCCGTTGATGCTGCTGCAGCCGCCCAGTGTCTTGCCACGCGGGTAGCGCAGGGTGCGGCCGTTCAGGCCCGCGTCGGGCTCGGTGTGGTACAGCCAGTCGGTGCGCGGGTTGCCAATGCAATACAGGTAGCCCACGGGGATGTGGATCCAGTGGTAGTCGTCCTTGCGGCCCGCCTCCACCAGCAGCACGCGGTGGCGGCCGTCTGCGCTCAGTCGGTTGCACAGCAGGGCACCCGCAGTGCCGCCGCCAATGATGATGTAGTCAAACTGGGTGTCGCTCATGGATAGGGAAAGGGCGGAGATGGAACGGATGGGTTACCCGCCCCATTGTGCTGAGCGCCCGTTGCCTGTCGATGGGGTAAATGCCTGTTGCTATCAAATAAATAGCTACTCGCGTTTGTCAATCAAGCGCCAGAGGGTGTTTTGATAAAAATTGCATGCGCGGGCCGCAAGAATGTGCCAAGGGGTTCCGTCCGGCTCCGCTACCATGCCTGACTCTGTCGTTTACCCCCATTGCCCTGCCCGGTGGCTTGTGCCGCCCTTCCACATGACCACTGACAGCGCCGCCCCCTGCATCGTCCGCACCGACACGCCCGAGGGACCGTGCGCGCAGCCGCAGGGCCGCTGGGGTGCTGCCGAGCTGGGCACCCGCTCGCAGTGGAAGCTGCTGCGCCGCCAGCTGCAAGACAACGCGCCCGCCGCCGCCCTGGGCTGGGACCTGCGCGCCCTGCAGTGGCTGGACCATGTCGGCGCCCAGCTGCTGTGGAACCACTGGGGCCGTGCCTGGCCCGCGCGCCTGGCGCTGACGGACGTGCAGCGCACCCTGCTCGAACGCGTGGCCCAGTTCACCATTGCCAACCCGCCCGCCCCAGCGCCCTGGCGCCTGTTTGACCAGGTCGACCACCTGGGCGTGCTGGTGCTGCACGGGCTGGACCACGCCCGCCATGTGGTGCAGATGGTGGGCCAACTCGTGCTGGACCTGCTGCGCCTGGCCCGCAACCCGCGGCGCGGCCCCTGGCGCGATGTGTCGGGCCACCTCTACCGCATGGGCGCCACGGCGCTGCCCATCACCGCGCTGGTGGGCTTTTTGATTGGCGTGGTGCTGGCCTACCTGATGAGCCTGCAGCTGCGCCAGTTCGGGGCCGAATCGTTCATCGTCAACATCCTGGGCATCTCTCTCATCCGCGAGCTGGGGCCCATGCTGGCGGCCATCCTGGTGGCGGGGCGCTCGGGCTCGTCCATCACCGCGCAGATTGGCGTGATGCGCGTGACCGAAGAGCTGGACGCCATGCGCGTCATGGGCATCCCGCACGGCTTTCGGCTCGTCATGCCCCGCACCATCGCCCTGGCGCTGGCCATGCCGCTCATCAGCGTGTGGACCACGCTGGCCGCGCTGGCCGGGGGCATGCTGGCGGCTGACATCACGCTGGGCATCTCTTCGTCGTACTTTGTGCAGGCCCTGCCTGCGGCTGTGAAGGTAGGCAACCTCACGCTGGCCATGGCCAAGTCGGTGGTGTTCGGAGGACTCATCGCCCTCATCGGCTGCCACTGGGGCCTGCGCGTCAAGCCCAACACCCAAAGCCTGGGCGAAGGCACCACCGCTTCGGTCGTCACCTCCATCACCATGGTCATCATCGTCGATGCGCTCTTTGCCGTCGCTTTCCGCAACGTGGGGATCTGAGCCATGACCGCTGCTCTGCACCCCCCGTCTTCCGCCCCCAGTCCGAAACCCCTCTTCGTGCCCGCCCACACACCTGTCCACGAACGGCCCATCGTTGAAGCCAAAGGCCTGTGGAGCGTGTTTGGCAAAGGCAGCGAAGCCTTTGCCGTGCACCAAGACTTGGAGTTCATCGTGCAGCGCGGCGAGATGCTCTCGCTCGTCGGGGGCTCGGGCACCGGCAAAACCGTGCTGCTGCGCCAAATACTGGGCCTGGCCCGGCCCACGCGCGGCAGCGTCACCGTGCTGGGCCGCCCCGCGTCTGAAATGGGGCGCGAAGGCGCCGCCAGCCGCGTGGGCATGCTGTTCCAGCACGGCGCGCTGTTCTCGGCCTTCAACGTGCTCGACAACGTCGCGTTTGCCCTGCGCGAGCAAGGCACCCTGCCCGAAGAACTCGTGCGCGCCGCCGCCCTCGTCAAGCTGCAGATGGTGGGCCTCAAGCCCGAGCACGCCACCCGCATGCCGGCTGATCTGTCGGGCGGCATGGTCAAGCGCGTGGCCCTGGCCCGCGCCCTCATCATGGACCCGCCCCTGTTGCTGCTCGACGAGCCCACCGCCGGGCTGGACCCGAGCAGCTCCGACGACTTCTGCGCCCTGGTGCGCGAGCTGCGCTCGGCCCTGGGCCTCACGGTCATCATGGTCACGCACGACCTGGACACCCTCTTTGCCCTGAGCACCCGCGTGGCCGTGCTGGCCGATAAAAAAGTCATCGTCACCGGCCCACCGCACGAGGTGGCCCACTTCAAGCACCCGTTCATCGAACATTTCTTCATGGGCGAACGCGGCCAACGCGCCATGGCCCCGCTGCAGCCCACCGCTGTTGCCGATGCAGCGCCGGCCACCACCGCCGCACCCACGCCCGCATCTGTGCCCCACAAGGACCTCTGATGGAAAACAAATCACACGCCCTCGCCGCAGGCACCTTCGTCATCGTCGTGGCCGCCCTGCTGGCGGGCCTGGCCATCTGGCTCACCCGCGACAACGCCAACTATGAGCAATACGAGCTCTCCACCCGCGAAGGCGTCAGCGGCCTGCAGCCCCAGGCCACCGTGCGCTACAAAGGCGTGGCCGTGGGCAAAGTCACCCGCATCGGGTTTGACCCGCAGATCAGCGGCAACGTGCTCATCCGCATCGCCGTCAACGACAGCGCCCCCATCAGCCCCACCACCTTTGCCACGCTGGGCTACCAGGGCGTCACCGGCCTGGCCCACGTCCTGCTCGACGACTCGCCACAGCCCCTGACCCAACTGCCCCCCGGCCCCAGCGGCCTGCCGCGCCTGACCCTCAAGCCCTCGCCCTTTGGCCGCCTGGCAGAGCAAGCGCCCAACATCCTCGCCCAGGTTGAAGAGGCCACCCGCCGCATCAACCAACTGCTGGGCGACGAAAACCAGCAACGCATCACCCAGGCTCTGGGCAACATCGGCCAGGCCGCAGGCAGCGTCAACGCCCTGACCCAACGGATTGATGCCACCGTGCAAAACCGCCTCGACCCCGCCCTGGCCGCACTGCCGCCCCTGGCCACCGATGCCCGCCAGACCATGAAAGCCCTGCAGCAAGCCAGCAACAGCGTCACCGTCATGGCCAACGACATCCGCAGCACCACCCAGCGCCTCAGCGCCGAAGGCGGCGCCATCGACCAGCTCACCCACGGCACCCAGGTCATGGCTGCAGCGGCCGACAACTTCAGCCGCTCCACCCTGCCCAGCATCAACCGCGCCGCCGACGAAACCGGCCGCGCCGTGCGCCAAATGGGCCTGGCCGCCGCCCGCGTCAGCGACAACCCCCAACTCTTCATCTACGGCAGCGGCCGCCTGCCCCCCGGCCCAGGCGAGCCCGGCTTTGCCCCACCCCTGGCCAACCCCTGACCCACAAAGGCCCGCGCCATGCACACCACACCCGCCCACCCCTGCGCCCACCTGTCAGCCAGCTCTGCATTGGATGCTATTAAAAACATAGCTTCTGGCGCTCGATTGGCAAGCGCTGCAGGCACTTTTTGCTTGGTATTGCTGGCCGGCTGCAGCGCCCTGCCCGCAGCACCCAACCGCCCCGTGTCGTACGACTTCGGCCCCGGCCCCACCCAATACACCCCGGCCGACCGCCGCGCACCCCTGGCCCCCATCGCCCTGGCCGACGTGGAAGCCACCGGCCTGGTCGAAGGCAGCACCGCCGTGCAATACCGCCTGGCCTACACCGACGCGCAGCAACTGCGCCCCTACACCCTGGCCCGCTGGACGCAGCCCCCCGTGCAACTCGTGCAGCAATCCCTGCGCGCCCAACTGGGCCAGCGCCGCGCCGTGCTGCAAGACGCCGACGCCGCCGCCCAGGCCCGCGACACCGCCCGCGGCGGCAAACTGCCCGCCGTGCTGCGCATCGAGCTCGAAGAGTTCAGCCACCTCTTCACCAGCCCCACCGAAAGCACCGGCCTGCTGCGCCTGCGCGCCACCCTGGTAGACCCCACCCCCGCAGGCGAAACCCTGCTGGGCCAACGCATCTTCATCGTGCAAAAGCCCGCCCTGACGGCAGATGCGGCAGGGGGCACCCGCGCCCTGGCCGAGGCTGCGCGGCAGGTGGCGGTGGAGGTGGATGAGTGGGTGGGGGCGGCGGTGCGGTGAGCAGTGCTGCGCTGGGCAAATCAACGGGTGCCCGTACCGTCAGGGATTGCAACCACTTGAACATCACGCCGCCTGACCAATACACAGGGGCAAGCGGTGTGGCCGTGACCCATCACCGGATGGGCTGAAGTCGCCCCCACTGCCGGGGCTATAGGCTGCGCATTTGAAGCGTCGCAGTTAGGGCCGATAACAGCAGAAGTGACCTTCGAGCGGTGCTACCTGGGGCAGGCGTGGGACGAAGAGACCGGGCTGAGCTACAACCCGAACCGGTACTGCCACCCGTAGAAGAGTGGAACGCGCAGGCCAGGTTTGAAGGCTGGGACGTCGTACTCCAGCTCGCTAGGGCGCAATGAGCTCACCAACGACGGTGCTCCCGTCGCCAAGCACCACCCTGACGAATAGCCGACTGCGGGGCTTGAAGTGGGCGAGCTTGCCCGTCATGCTGTTGCCGCCAGCGCTGCGGAGCGCACCGATCTTCTTACCGGTTTCACTGCCCAGCAGCAATTCGCCCGTTGCGTCTTGGGTCGGTATCGGCTTTCCGTGGTCTTCCAAAAAGAACGTCATCGTTGACGGGGTCACAACCATCTCGAACGAAATTTCTCCCCCGACATCCACGACGCCGCCGTGTTTGGGCTTGGGGATTCCGTGTGCCGATGCGGCGCAGGCAAATAGCGCAATGAGCAAGCTGGTTGAGAGGTTACGTAAGTGGCGCATAGAGGTTCTTGGTCCCGCTGTGGGCCCTTCAAGGCAGCGGCAGGTTGGATCAGAAAGTTCGCAGGATGCGCTGCATGTCCTTTCGTTTGGCTTTCAGCAAGATGAATGGGTGTCGTTTGGCTGCAGAGGGTTGTTTGAGCCATTCGTTTGTGGAGTGTGCAGTGGCCCATGCGGCGCAACGGCCTCGTTGAAAGCTGTTTGACAGCTTGCTGTCGATAGCCTGCGGCTCCAGCGGTGATCTTGCCGCGAATGGAGACAAAATGAAATTCACTGCCTATAAGAAGTTAGTCCACGTTGGCTTAGGTGTAGGCCTGTCAACCGCTGTGCTTATTGCCTGTGGAGGCTCAGGCAATGACCAGCCCAAAGATATTCGAATGACTTGGTTCGGCATCACGAACTGGCACTATCAGATCGGTGATGCGGGTATCTTGGTCGATGGGGAAACCATCTCGGATTTTTCTGCCCAGCCCACGCCCAATGTTGCGTCGGTCACCAAGGCTTATCAAACCATCAAAAAGCACGGAAGCATCGACATTGTGTTGGTAGGCCACGAGCATGGTGACCACGGCGTGCAGGTCCCCGAGTGGGCCAAGCAGACAGGAAAGCCTGTCTACGCCCCTGCCGCAGTGTGCGCAGAGGTTTTGAAATACGGCATGCCGGCCAGCCAGTGCACATCGTTGAAGGGCGGCGAGACGATCAAGGTGAGTGACTCAACCACGGTTCGCGTTGTGCGCTGGGTGCACAGCGTCTCGGGCTGCACTGCCTTTAGCAATGGTACGGGGGGGCCAGAGACGTTCGGGTTCTTGATCTCCACCCAAACTTCTCAGCGAACAGATCCATTGCAGCTGTTCGTCTCGGACAGTGGCGCCGGTGGAAAAGAGCTGACTACACCCCGCGTTGCCAATGGCATCACCTATGGCTCGCCGCTGGACAATCTCAGGGCGGCCATGAAGGCTGCTGGCGCGAGCAGCCTGGACCTCTGGCAAGGTGGGCCTGAGTCTCGCGTCGTGACCCAGGCCCGCATCGTGGTACCTGAGTTCAAGGTGAAGACTTTCATGCCTCACCACTTGGGGGTGCGTGCCAATTCCGTGTCGGAGTTCAAGCTCGAGTATGGCCTTCACTTTCCGTACGATGCCAATGAACAACCTCTGCTCAGGGACTTCCTAAAAGCTGCCAATGTGCCTCAGATTGCCCCTGTCAATTATTGGGATGCATGGGTGCTTAATGCCCAAGGTGTGACCGTTGTAGACAGCGCAGATCAAAAAATGGTCTATGGCATCCCAGCCACGGGGCCAGGCCCTGGCAAGCAAGGCGAGAACCCGAGAGCTGGTCAGTTGGAGTGTGCGGGAGACTGATTCTCAGAGCTTGTCGGTGCACATCTGAGAAGGCAAGCAGAGTGCGAAATCTGCTTGCCTTCTTTTATGCCTGCGCACTTTTGCGGCCATGCTTTTGCTCGCCCCAGGTGCATGCATCAAACCTGCATTGCTTGTAGTGCCCGCATGGCCCAGAGCTCTGGTGGCCGCTCTATCTCAGCTCCGCGCGACCACAATGGCGCAGCTATCGCATTCCTACCAAACAAGGTGAGTGAATGCTCTTCGCTTGATAGGTGCTGACGCTTGTGGTGACTGCGCTTCGGGGTTGATTTGCAGAACTTAGCACTCGCATTCTTCATTCGGATGGCAACCCATCAAACTTCCCCACCAAAAAATCCACCAGCGCCCGCACCCGCGCTGGGATGAAGCGGCCGCTGGGCAGCAGGGCTTGCAGGGGGTAGGGCGGGGTGTCCCATTCGGGCAGCAGGCGCACCAGGGGGCTGTGGTGCAGTTCGTGGTGCAGGTAGGGCACGGATTTGTAGATGATGCCGTGGCCTGCGATGGCCCAGTCGCGGGCCAGGGCGGCGTCGTCGGCGGTGCGGTTGCCTTTGACGCGCACTTCGGTCCATTGCCCGTCGCGGCCAAAGCGCCAGGTGCGGGCGGGGCGGCCTGCGATGTGGAAGGCGATGCAGTTGTGCTGCAGCAGGTCTTGCGGGGTGGTGGGCGTGCCGTGGCGCGCCAGGTAGGCCGGGGCGGCCCACAGCATGGGGCGGGTGGTGGTGAGGGGGCGGGCGATGAGGCGCGAGTCGGCCAGGGGGCCGTAGCGCAGGGCGACGTCGACTTCGTCGCGGGTCACGTCCAGGGGCTGGTCGCTGACGCTCAGGGCCAGTTCTACGCCGGGGTGTCCGGCCAAAAACTCGTCAAACCACGGTAGCAGCAGGTTGCGCGCCAAGTCGGACGGAGCGGCCACGCGCAGGGTGCCCACCAGGGTGCCGTGGTGGGCGGTGGCCATGCTTTCGCCTTCGGCCAGCAGGTCAAATGCGCGCTGGGCGTAGTCGAGCAGGATTTGCCCCTGGGCGGTGAGGCGCATGGCGCGGGTGGAGCGTTCGAACAGGCGCGAGCCCAGTTGCCCTTCCAGCCGCTTGAGTGCGGCGCTCGCGGCGGCGGGTGTCATGCCCAGGGCGCGGGCGGCGGCGCTGAGGGTGCCGGTGCGTGCGGTGTGGGTGAGTACGTGCAGGTCGGCCAGGTTTTCGATTTTCATGGGCGGGCTGTGGGTCAGAGCAGGGTTTGGGCTGGGTGGATGGGGCCCTCACCCCATGCAGCCGTTCACGCA
Source organism: Acidovorax sp. 1608163 (assembly GCF_003669015.1). Taxonomy (NCBI): domain Bacteria; kingdom Pseudomonadati; phylum Pseudomonadota; class Betaproteobacteria; order Burkholderiales; family Comamonadaceae; genus Acidovorax; species Acidovorax sp. 1608163. The sequence continues at coordinate 4,556,804 of NZ_CP033069.1, read as the reverse complement.
GAGCGCAGTCGACGCGCCGCGCAGGGCTTCGACGGGCTCAGCCCGAACGGATATTTCTAGTTCCGAGGTCCCGGATCGCTATTTTCAATTTTCATTTGAAATTGAATGCATTCAAAGCCGTCTTATCAATTGTGGTTTGCTTATCTACAGTGCCTGCATGGCTTGGGATGGGCCCGGCCAGTGATGAAGCGATGCAATGCCGTGTGCTCTGGGCGCCGTGTTGGCGCAGTGCGTGCCCGCAGCAATGCAATGAAAGGACTGTGATGAAAGCCGTTGGATACCGTGCAAATTGGCCTGTGGACCATGCCGAGGCGCTGTTGGATTTGGAGCTGCCTGCGCCAGTGCCGGGCGCACGCGATGTGTTGGTGCGGGTGAAGGCGGTGTCGGTGAACCCGGTGGACACCAAGGTGCGCAAGGGCTCGTTGCCGCCCGAGGGGCAGGCCAAGGTGCTGGGCTGGGACGCCGTGGGCACGGTGGAGGCGGTGGGCGCGCAGGTGTCGCGCTTCAAGGTGGGTGACCGGGTGTATTACGCGGGCTCTATCGCCCGCCCCGGGGCCAACAGCGAGCTGCATGCGGTGGACGAGCGCATTGTGGCGCTGGCCCCCCAGTCGCTGAGCGACGAGCAGGCGGCGGCTTTGCCGCTGACCAGCATCACGGCGTATGAGTTGCTGTTTGACCGCCTGGGCGTGACCAAGGGCGGCGGCGCGGGGCAGACGCTGCTGGTGGTGGGCGGTGCGGGCGGGGTGGGCTCCATCCTGATCCAGCTGGCGCGGCAGCTGACGCAGCTGCGGGTGGTGGCGACGGCCTCGCGTCCCGAAACGCGCCAGTGGTGCCTGGACCTGGGCGCGCATGTGGTGGTCGACCACTCGCGCCCGCTGGCGGCCGAGCTGAGGGCCGCTGGGGTGGAGGGCGTGGAGCTGGTGGCCAGCCTGACGCAGACGCAGCAGCACTACACGCAGCTGATCGAGGCCCTCAAGCCCCAGGGGCGTCTGGGCGTGATCGACGATATGCAGGGGCTGGATGCGATGCCGCTCAAGGGCAAGGCGCTGTCGCTGCACTGGGAGATGATGTTCACCCGCCCCATGTATGAAACGCCCGACATGGGCGAGCAGGGTGCGCTGCTGGCCGAGGTGGCTGCGCTGGTGGATGCGGGGCGCGTGCGCTCCACCGTGAGCACCAGCTTTGGCCGCATCAACGCGCACAACCTGCGCAAGGCCCATGCGCTGATCGAGACGGGCAAGGCGCACGGCAAGGTGGTGCTGGCGGGGTTCTGATCGCGCTGCCCCCCAAGGCTCCGTTGGGTGGTCTGCCTGTGCCGTGGGGCGCGGGCAGGCCGTGATGGAGCCGACCTCTTTGAACTTGAAATATCCGTTCGGGTTGCGCTTGTCGAAACCTTGTGCGGCGCTTCGACAAGCCTGTCCTGAGGTTCTATGGTTCCCGTCAAGTTCTGCCGGCGACCAGCGCGGGATCGAACAGAGCTTGCTGCTTGAACAGTGAGAAAGCCACACGCAAGAGCTTACGGGCAAGCACGACAAGCGCAGCAGTCGTGCTCAAGCCTTTGTCACGCTGAGCACAGTAATAGCCGTTCCAGGTCTTTGTGCGCGCCGCCGACATGGCCGCTGCGTACATCAAACGCCTTGTCTCCGGCCAGCCCCTCTTGGACAAGCGCCTTTGCCCCGTCTTCTTGCCAGAGTCATTGGGGCGCGGGTCAAGCCCGGTGAATGCGATCACAGCATCCGCACTGCGTGTTTGCAAACGCCCAAACAGCATTACCAGCAGCGACCCACAGATCAGGCCTAGGCCGGGCACAGACGTGATGCATTTGAACGTTTCTTGGCTTGCGGGATCGGCCTGAACGGTGCTGGCGAGTTGCTCGTCGATATGTTCGATGGCTTGCTGCAGAGCTGCCAGCACCGGCTCGTCCAGGCGCGCCAGGTCTTTGCTGTGGTTGCCCGCCTGCGCCAATGCACTGCGCTGGCGCACCAGAGTTGCCCGGTGGGCCAGGAGCTCGCGCAACACGGCTTGGCAAGCGGTGGGTGGCTGCCATTGGCGCAGTTGCGCGTGTTCACGGCAAATATAGCGTGCCAGCACGAGCGCATCCATCCGATCGGTCTTACCGCGCTGGCCAACGGACTGGGCGTAGCGGCGTGCATCCAGCGGATTGAGGACATAGACATGCAGGCCTGCGGCGTGCGCTGCCAGCGCAAGCGGCACGTGGTAGCGGCCGGTGGACTCCAGCGCCAGTACGCTTGCAGGGCGCAACGTGCGCAGCAGCAGGGCAATGCCCTGGGGTGTATTAGCAAACCGGCGCACGCTGGCCTGGCCCTGCACGGCCACGTCCAGATGGGCGCTGGCGACATCCACGCCGACAAACTCAGTAGCTTGTTGAGGGTTCATCGCTCAAAATACGAGCGCCGGGATGTGTCCTGCTGTCGGCGTGAGCTTGCAAGAATTGACGATCGGTGCTGCCAAGCGCAGCTTGCCCTCGTCAGGTTCCTTATCGACGCTCGGCGCAGGGATGGGGTAATGACTCAGTGTGTCGGTCGGTTGGGTCTGAAGCAACTGCCGATGCCTGTCGATGTCCCTGCATCCCGGCTCCTCGCCCTTTCTTACAGGTTGGTTGATGGGAGCTAAACCATACAAGCCTGTCGAAGGGCTCTGCGTGAACGGTTCTGCTCGGTTCGTGCCGGATCAATAGAATGGCCGCTCTCTAAAACCAAGATTACATGAGAGAGGGAACCGATGTTCATCGTCTGGGGGCGCAAGCTCGTCTATCGCAAGCTGGGCCATGTGGCCGATTTTTGTCCCATTTGCCGCAAGCCGCGGCCTTTTGCGTTGCAGCGCATTGGGTCTGCGGGGCATGTGTATTACGTCTCTGTGAGCCAGGGCGAGCTGGTGGGGTTTGAGCGCACCTGCCTGAAGTGCCACACCGTTTACAACGCCGAGCCCACCCATTACGCCAAGGTCGTGCCCAAGCTGCTGCCCTGGAACGACATGGTGCGCCAGACGTTTCCGAACCTGCACGAGGCCTGGGCCGATCGGCTGGCGCTGGAGCAGCAGGTGCGCGACAACCCGCACACCTTGTCGGCCCAAGACCGGCATGCGCTGATCCGCAATCCGTTTTTGCTGCTGTCGCCCAAGGTAGAGAAGCAGTTCGCCTCCACCCACATGGACAAGGAGGTGGGGTTTGCGCTGCTGGGGGCGGTGGCGTTGCTTGTCACGGTGCCTGCCATTGCGCACGTGATAGCGCCGGATGAGGGGGGCTTGGGCGTGCTGGTGGCCTTGGGCCTGGGCATTGCGCTGGTGGTGTGGCAGATGGCGATGACGGGAGGGCGCTTTATGCGCCGCCAGGTGGTGCCTGTGCTGGCCCAGTGCCTGCAGCCCTTGCAACCCACGCCCGGCGAGTTGCAGGCGGTGATGGCGGAGCTGAAAACCCTCAAGCACAAGATGGGCACCAAGTTGAAGCTGCCTGAGCTGTATGCGCAGTTGAAGATGAAGGCGCGGGGCTCTGCGGGCTGATGCCTTTGAATAGGTTCTTATTGAGTAGGCTTGAATCACCTTGAACCGTTCACGCTGAGCCTGTCGAAGCGCCGCGCAGGGCTTCGACAGGCTCAGCCCGAACGGATTTTTCAAGTTCAAAGATGCCGACCCCATAGCTCGCGCTGAGGCTGCACAGTCGCCACGCCCCAGGCACAAAAAAAGCCCGGAGCACTGGCGTGGTCCGGGCGTGGCGTCGCGGCCTTGGTGGTGTGTTGTGGTGGCAGTGAAGCCCGGCGCTTGCGCTGGGCGCTGAACCTTCAGGCCGTCATGAAGCCCAGGTCGGTGGGGTAGTCGGCCCCGCCAAAGTGGCTGAGGTTGGGCAGCACACCGGCCAGTTCGGTGTTGGCCACGCCAAACCATTTGGCCAGGGTGCCTGCGTACTGGTCGACCGAGGTGCTGGGCAGCAGGCGCCCTTGGCCCACGTGCCATTGGTCTGCGGCGTCGGTGGTGCTGTTGGTGTTGCTCACGGGCGGTGCCTTGCCATAAAGCGCCTTGCCCTTGACGGCGCCGCCCACCATGAAGTGGTGGCTGCCCCAGCCGTGGTCCGAGCCGTCGCCGTTGGAGTTCAAGGTGCGGCCAAAGTCCGAGGCGGTGAAGGCGGTGACCTTGTCGGCCACGCCCAGTTCGACGGTGGCGTCGTAGAAGGCGGTCATGGCTTCGCTCACGCGCTTCATCAGGGTGGGCTGCTGCGAGATGAGGTTGTCGTGCAGGTCAAAGCCGCCCAGCGACACCATGAACACCTGCCGCTTGCTGCCCAGGGTGCTGCGCGCACCGATGAGGCGCGCCACCATCTTGAGCTGATCGGCCAGCGAGTTGTTGGCAGGGAAGGCGGTGGCCAGTGTCACGCCCGCCAGGCCGCTGGTGATTTGCGATTCAGCGGTGACGGCGCGGGTGGTGATGCGGTTGTACTCGTTCTCCAGCACCTGGGGGCTGGTCTGCTGGATGAGCGAGGTGAGCGCCGAGCGCACGGCGGTGGAGCCGTAGACGTTGCTTTTGACCCCATTGATGGCAATGGCCCCGCCAGTGCTGACCTGGTAAGACAGGGCCGAATCGCCGGACAGAAACACCGCGTTGCCGGTGACCGAAATGCAGGTGAACAGCGAGTTGGTGTTGGACGACAGGGCCAGATCGCCCAGGTTGCCGCCCCAGCCTACGGTGGAGCCCTCGGGCGACGAGGACTGCCACACCGACTGTTGGTCGTTGTGCGAGAACAGCTTGGGCGGAATGGGGTAGAGCGCGCGGTTGCTGCTGTTGTATTGCGTGCGGGTGAGCGGCACGATGAGCGGGCCCACGTTGAGCTGTACGGCGGCCTTGCCGGTGTTGAACAGGTTGGCCATGCCCGTCATGGCGGGGTGCATGGCGTATTGGCGGCCAGCAGCCAGGGGCACGGTGGGGTTGAGCAAGGTAGCGGCAAGGTCTGCCTTGGGGATGGCTATGCCGCCGCCTGCCTGGCCGCTGCCGCCACGGATGGTGGCGTACTTGTTGTAGCTGTCGTCGTCGTAGGTGACCACGGTGTTGGCGTAGTCGTTGCCGCCGTACAGAAACACGCACACCAGGGCCTTGTAGTCGGTGGCGGTGAAGGCGGCCGCCTCGCCCATGGCGGCGAGGTTCAGGGCAAAGGGCAGGGCCGTGCCTGCCAGCCCCAGTTGGGTGGAGCGGCGCAAAAACGCCCGGCGTGTGTGGAGTTCGGGTTGGATCAGGTGCATGGGGGCCTTCTCTCTGTTCTCTTTTTTGCCGTTATTTTTGGACGAGGTACTCGGCCGAGGCCATGACCAGGAGGATGGCCGCTGCAATGCGGTTGAGCTTCACGGCCTCGGTGCTGGCCGCTGTGACGGGGGTGGCCTTGAGCGCATCGGCAATGAGCTTGATGTTGGCGGCCGAAAGCTGGCCTGCGCACATCAGCAGGTTGATGCGCGCCACCAGTGCGTCGGCGTCGGCCACGAGGGCCATCTCGTTGGGGTAGGTGGTCTTGATGTCGTAGCCGTTGTTGCCGTTGCTGGCGCTCTCGGGCACGTCGGGCGCATTGGCATAGATGCCGTTGCGAATGGCGTTTTGCATGTAGTTCAAGTAGCTGCCCACGCTGCTTTCGTTGACCAGCTGAAACTCGGGCGCCACCTGCCCGGCCGTGGCCAGGGCTGTAGAGGGCGGCACATACCCGGGGCGAAAGAAGTTGAACACCGAGGGCGAACGCAGCGGGCTTTGCGACAGGCGCGAGCCCGCGCTGCTGGTGTCGCCAATTTTCCAGTACCCGTATTGCGAGTTGACGCCAAAGGTGCGCGCCCATTGCACCAGGCGCAGCATGGGTTCGCGCAGCTTGCCAAAGCTGGGCTTGGTCAGGCCTGCGGGTTCGCGGGCTTCGTCGTCCATGAGGATGGCCATGACCACGGCCTGCAGGTCGCCGCGCACGCCTGCCCCGTTGTTGTTGAACTTGGCGGCCACGCGGCCCACATAGGCAGGCGAGGGATTGCTGGTGACCAGCCGCTGGATGAGCTGCTTGCCAATGAATGGCCCGACGTTGGCGTGGTTGAAGATGGTGTCCAGCGCCGTCTTGAGCGCGGCCGCGCCCGGTGTGCTGGCCGCAATGGTGGTGCCCAGGAACGTGGCGGCCAGGCTGGAGTGCAGCGACTCCTTGAGTGCCATGGGCAGCCGCGTGAAGTGGGTGCTGGGCACCACGCGCGAGCCACCGGGCACGGTGGCAGGCACGTTCTGCGTCTGGTCGTAGTCGTAGCCGGTAAAGACGCGGGCCAGGTTGGTGATGTCGGACTGGCTGTAGCTGTCGATGGGCTTGCCCGCGCCATCGGTTTTGGGCGTGCCGTCCTGGTTGAGTTCGGCCAGGCCGACGGACATGAGCTGCAGGATTTCTCGGGCGTAGTTCTCGTCAGGCTGGCGGCCGCTGGCGGCGTTTTCCTTCTGGTTGCCGCGCGTGTTCAGGTAGTACCCCATGGCGGGGTTCAGCGTCACGTCTTGCAGCACCTGGCGGTAGTTGCCAAAGGCGTTGGCCACCAGTTGGTCCCAATAGTGGGCCATGGCGTGGCTGCGCCAGTTGAAGTCCAGCCCGCTGAGCGAGACCACGCAGATCTCCGACAGCGCCAGGGCCACGCGCTTGCGCAGGCCGTCTGATGCCGTCATGAGCTGGCTCCAGATCATGTTGTCGGCGGGGTAGGTCTGGTCGTAGTAGTTGGTGGTGTCAGACACGGTGGCGTAGCCGCGCTGGGTGAGCCAGTCCCAGCCTTTGGTGCCCATGGGGGCTGCAAACTGCGAGTTGATCCAGGCCTCGTATCCCACGCTGCGCACGGCGGCGATTTCGGCGGGGGACGCACTGAACTGCGCTTGCAGCAAAAAGCGCGCGGCCTCCTGGTCGGTGGCGGCGGTCTTGTAGGTGTAAGGGCTGGGGGCAGGGGCCGGGCTGGGCGATGGAGACGGCGCAGGCGATGGGCTGGGGGCTGGTGTTGGCGATGGGGTGGGCGACGGAGCAGGAGTGGGCGCTGGTGTTGGCGTGGGTGTTGTGGGGCTCGGCGCTGGGGTTGGGGAGGGTGTGGGAACCGGTGACGGGGTGGGGGTGGTACTGACAGGCGGTGTCGCCGTGGTCGTACCCTCGCTACCGCCTCCGCAGGCTGCCAGCGCCACGCTGGCCATCAGTGCAGCCAGTGGTGCGCGGGGCACGGCGCTTACTTCCGGCGTTGGTGTCCCTTGCACTGCATGCGCCGCGTGTGCTGTGGCTTGGGGACGGCCCTCTGCTTCCTCTGCCGCCGTGGCGTGCAAAGGCTCCTCGTACGTTGTTGTTGTCATGGTGTGAGCAATCGTGGAAATGCTGAACAAAGTGTAAGAAGGCGGGCGGTTTTTGTGCTCGGTGAATGTGTGAGCAATGGATACGGCCGTTACGCTGGGACACATTCGAGGCGCCCTTCAGACACATCGGTGATACGTCTTTGCCCCTTGGGTGGGGGCTGGGCTGCAAAAAGCATTCCACCTGTCTGAGGCCGGCAGAGATCCCGGCGCTGTGGCCTACAGACACGCTGTGTTGTCCGGCAGCCCCGTAGGCCTGGGCCCACGCGGCCTGCGTGGCAGGGACTACGCGGGGCTGCTGCATCTGTTCGTACAGTGAATCCATCGCATCACGCAGATGTTCCGCGCATTTCGGGCGGATGGCGGAGGCGAGTTGTACGAAGGACGCAAGCCATGAACGAAGACACCATCAAGGGCAACTGGAAGCAATTCAAGGGCAAGATGGTCGAGCAGTGGGGCAAGCTCACTGACGACGATTTCGATGTGATTGCCGGCCGCCGCGAGCAACTGCTGGGCAAGCTGCAAGAGCGCCAGGGCCTGGCCCGCGAGGCGGCAGAAAAGCAGCTCAAGGACTGGCAAGCCCGCCACCCCACATTCCACTTCAACGACTGACCTGTGCCAGTCAACCCGTGCACAGCGCCCTGAGCGTGTGCACTGAGCGTATTGACAGGGCACGCAACCCCAGGGCTGCGTGCCCGCTCAGCGGCCCGGCCGCACCCCCATCCGTTGAATATTGAGGAGAAGCACCATGCAATTCAAAACCCATCTTTTGTCCCGCAACCTGATCGCCCTGTCTGCCGCCACCTTGCTGGCCACCTCTGCCATGGCCATGGGCCAGCCCGAATACAAGGCGGCCAAAGACCAGATTTCCGCCGACTACAAAGTGAACAAGCAAAAGTGCGATGCCCTCAGCGGCAACGCCAAGGACATTTGCCAAAAGGAAGCCAAGGGCATTGAAAGCGTAGCCAAGGCCGACCTGGAGGCGCAGTACAAGCCCAGCGACAAAACCGCCTACAAGGCCCGCGAGGCCCGCGCCGATGCCGACTACGCCATTGCCAAGGAAAAGTGCGATGACCTGAGCGGTAACGCCAAGGACGTGTGTGTGAAGGATGCCAAAGCCGCCCACGTGACGGCCAAGGAAAACGCCAAGGTGGCCAAGGCCGCCGCCAAGCCCGGTGAAACTGCCACCGAAAAGGCCGCCGGTGTGGCCGAGGCGCGCAAGGACGCCGCTGCCGAGAAGAACGAAGCCAACTACAAGGCCGCCAAGGAGCGCTGCGATGCCCTGGCGGGCGACCTCAAGTCCAAGTGCGTGGACGACGCCAAGCGCCAGTTTGGGCAGAGTTGATGGAAGGGCTGAGCTTGGTGCCCTCGCCCTGAGTTCGCCACGGGGCGCTTGACGTTGCAGGCCTTTGGGCTAGTGTGAACGCACCCCCCAACGGTCTGCAGCGATGGAATTTGTTACGGAATGCAAGCCTGCGTGGCCGTCCCCTGATTTGGGTCAAAACACGCCACGCCGTTGTACCTAAGCTGCCGTTTTTGTCACACACCGAGGAACAAAAATGGCTGCACTGGAATGGTCTGACGCACTGGCGCTGGATTTGCCGCTCATGGACGACACCCACCGCGAGTTCGTAGACCTGCTGGCGCAAGTCGAGCAAGCCGACGACGCCACCGTGGCGCAGCAATGGCAGGCGCTGGTGGACCACACCGAGCACCACTTTGGCCAGGAAGACGCCTGGATGGCAGCCACGCGCTTTGCCTCGGGCAACTGCCACACCACGCAGCACAAGGTGGTGCTGCAGGTGATGCGCGAGGGCATCGTGCGCGCCGAGCAGGGCGATCTTCAGCCCATCCGCATCATGACGGGCGAGCTGGCCCAGTGGTTTCCCCAGCATGCCCAGATGATGGACGCCTCGCTGGCCCTGCACCTGCGCCGCGTGGGCTTTGACCCCGTGACAGGGGTGGTGCATGCCCCCGATGCCCTGCCCGGCGAACTGATCCAGGGCTGTGGCAGCACCCACAGTTGTGCCGACCAACCTGCGGCGGCTGCAGCAGAAGCCGCCTGACGGGCGTTACCCCGTCTGCAAGAACCGCTCAAAGAGGCGGGTGCTATTGAATGCATAGCTGCTAGCGCTTTATCAAAAAGCCCTAGAGGCCAAAATGGCTTGAAGTCCTGCGGCCTTCGCATTTTCTCCACCTCCCATTCAGGCCCAGACTCTCCGTACCAGGAAGCGGACGGCCTCGGCGAGGCGGCTTGTCCGCCACCCTTACATCGCCCATCGCCCCATCGGTGCGCCAGCACCGGAGCCAATGCCTATCGCGGCAGCAGCATGCCCGCCATGCACCACGACAAATCGCGCAGCGCGCGCCGCAATGCGGCGGTGGCTGGCTCGCGGTAGGCGCTGCGCAGTACAGCCTGCTTGGCGGTTTGCAACGCCCGGCGGTCCTGCGCGCGCAGGGCCGACAGCAGTCGCTCGCGGTAACGCTCTACCCGCTGCGCCTCGGCGGCCGACAGGCCCGGGGCCGATGGCCTTGGGGGCTGCGCACTCGCTGCGCTGGCTCCCACCAAGTGCTGGCCCCAGGGGCCGTGCAAGGGGGCGGCTGCGGGTGTCTGGATGGCTGCAGCCGCTGCGCTCCGGGTTGCGCCCTTTTGGCAACCTGGGGTGGTGGGGGTCATGGGGCCTCCTTGTCGTTAGGAGCTGTTGGGCCCTTGGTGGCCTGCGCGTTTGCTTGGCGTGGCGCAGGCGTCAGGCCATACCAATTCACCTTGCGGGTCAGCACCATCACCGCCGTCAGTACCAGGAACAGCGCAATTGAGCCCACCGCCAGCGCCGTTTGCTCCAGCTGCAGCAGCACATACAGCAGGCCATACAGCAGCGCAATGCCTGCCCCCAGTGGAATGCCCCGCGCCAGGCTGCCCAGCATGTGGCTGGCGTAGTAGCCCAGCAGCAGCACGCAGGCCGTGGCGGCCGCCAGGTACGACCAGCCAAACGCCAAATGCTCCGACAAGCTCACCAGCAGCAAGAAAAAGCTGCAAATGGCCGAGCCCACCAGCAGGTACTGCACTGGGTGCACGCGCAGGCGCTTCATCAGCTCAAACAAACCCACGGCCACAAAGGTGAGGGCGATGAACAGCAGGCCGTACTTGGTGGCGCGGTCTGCCAGGGTGTAGGGGTTCACCGGGTCCACAAAGGCCACGCTGAAGCTGTCTGCGCAGTCGCGTGGCGTGGTGCTGGGCGAGCTGCCGTCGGTGGGGTACTGCACCGGGCTGTCGTCATAGCCACCCACGCAAATGCGCCGGCCATTCAAGATGTCTTGCTGCGCCGTGGTGGCCAGCGACGACAGGCGCCACTGCGCCGTGAAGCCCTCGGGGCCCCAGTCGCGCTCGGACGGCAGAAAGCGCCCGGTGAACGAGGGGTGGGGCCAGCCGCCCGTCATCTTCACTTCGGTATTGCCACCCAGCGGCACGATGGCCAGGCGCTCGGTGCCCACCAGCTCCAGGTCCAGCGCCAGCGTCATCGGCTCGGCCTGGCCGCGCACCGACTCGGGCAGCACCGCGTGCAGCCCCCGGCTGTAGGTGGGGTGGAAGGTGCCAGGCTTGAGGGCCAGCGCCTGCTCGCCGTGCAGCACCTGCGCCGTGCGGATGCCGCGCGCATCCCCCACCGCCACCATCACGATGGGCGCGCCGCACTGCAGGCGCGAGCCCTTGACGGTGCTGTGCGCCTGCAAGCTGGCCAGCGCGCCCCACTGCGCAGTGATGTGCGCCTTGAGGTTGAAGGTGTTGACCTTGTGCAGGCCCCGGGCGCGCTCTTCCATGCCCACGCTGGAGCGCACCTGCAACTGCTCGGGCATGGCGGTGAGCAGAAATTCGCGCCGCTGCTCGGTGGTGCGGCGCTCGTCGCCCTTGCCCGTTTCTACGTCCCAGCTTTCCACGCAGGCGCTGTGGATCATGGGGCCCATCAGGGTTTGCGGCCCGGCCAGGCTGTCGGCCACGCTCTGGGCTGTGAGGCTGCGGTAGCGCTGGCGGTCGCGCACCACGTCCTCAATCTGGCCCAGGCCAATGAGCAGCAAGATGGCCACGGCGCCCAGCGCCACGAGTTTGGTGATCAACGGGTGTTTCAAAAGACTCCTCCTTGTGTGTCGGTGGAGCCAGTGTTGGGCGCAGGGGTGAGGTGGCGATGAAGTTTGTGAAGCGAGCGTGAAGTGGGCCGTGTGTTCGTGGCGCGTCGGCTGAGTTGGCGCATGGCCATGCCCGGCCTTCGACAAGCTCAGCGCGAACGGGCTGCTACGCACCCACGCGCAGGGCATCGGATGGGCGTTGGCCTACAAGCAAGGGTGGCGCTGGCTGACGCCAAACCGTCACACACCCAAGTTAGCCTTTGGCTGCAACCAACCACCGCCAAAGGTGCCCCATGTTTTCCAAACTGTTCGGCTGGACCCATCTGCTTGACGCGCTGCTGGATGACCTGTTTGACGAGCGCCGCCTGGGGCTCGACCTGCCTGGGCAGGAATGCCTGGGCACCGACGAGTGGCTGGCCCTGGCCGCGCAAGACGGCGCCTGAGCCCAACGCTCCATCGCCTGAGCCTGCGGACCGCTTGGGCCTTGGAGCGGTTCACAAAATTCAGCGAAGCTAGCTCTGGCTGGGCGTTGCGCCGCAGGCAGTACCAACCGCAAGACAAGGCGGGGCAACGACGACGGGGGAGTTTGGTGAGCCGCTCTTTGAACCGATCTCAGCGCCCCAGGTCCAGCGTCACGCGCAAACCCGGGGCCGTGTTGTGCACCTGCATGTGCCCGCCGTGCAGCACCATCACCCGCTGCACAATCGCCAGCCCCAGCCCTGATCCACTGCGCTCGCCGCCCGGCCGGGCGGTGGTGAAGAACCGCTCGCCCAGGCGCGGCAGCGCGTAGTCGGGCACGCCGGGGCCTTCGTCCTGCACGGCCACGGTGGTGCCGTCCAGCTCCACCCGCACTGTGCTGCCGGGGGGCGCAAAGTCGATGGCGTTGTCCAGCAGGTTGCCAATGGCCAGGGTGATGAGTTCTGCCTCCCACGGCCCGCTGTGGCCCCTGCCGCTCAGCACCAGTGCCATGCCGCGTTGCGCCGCGCGGCCCTGGGTGTGGACGATGGCGGCGGCGGCGCAGTCGTGCAGCGCCACGGGGGCGCGGCCCTCGGCGTGCTGGCGTTGCTCCAGCTTGCTCAGCTCCAGCAGTCGGTCAATCAGCCGCTGCAGGCGTTCGCTTTGCTGCACCACCTGCGTGGCAAACGCGGCGCGGTCTGCGGCGGGTAGCTCGTCTTGCAGCAACTCGCCCGCGCCGCGGATGGCGGCCACAGGGCTCTTGAGTTCGTGCGTGAGGGCGCGCACATAGCCCTCGATGTAGTCACGCCCCTGCAGCCGCGCGCGCATGCGGTCCATGGCGCGGGCCAAGTCGCCCAGCTCGCCTGGCACCTCGGGCACCGCCAGGGGCTGGGCGGGCAGGGTGCCTTGTTCGCTGTCGGCCGGGCCTTGCACGCTCAGGGCGTAGTCGCGCAGGCGGCGCACGTTCCACACCATCCACAGCGTCACGCCCACCCCCACGGCGGCCGACAGGGCCAGCAGCAGCAGCCCGCCCATGAAGACCTTGCGCTCAGCCCGGTCGATAAAGCGCTGCACCGTGCGCGTGGGCTTGGCCACCGTCAGCACTCCGGCAATGCGCTCGTCCACGTAGATGGGCGCGGCCACATGCATCACGCCGCTGGTGTCGTCGCTCTCCACGTCGCGCGTGGAGCGGGCACCATACTCCCCGCGCAGCGTGCGCGCCACATCGCGCCACTGCGAGTAGTCGGCGCCCACAGCGTGGTTTTCAGAGTCGAACAGCACGCGGCCCGAGTGGTCCGTCACGTACACGCGAAAGTCCAGCGACTGTTTGGAAAACCCCCAAATGCCCGCATCGATGGGCCGCGTGGCGTAGTGCCGCACACGCTGGGCAAAGCGACTTTGGCTGGCATCGCGCGCCAGTTGCCCGCTGGCCAGGTCGTCGCTGGCCACCTCGGCCAACAGGTTGGCCGTGTCCACCATCATGTCCTCCATCACCTCGCGCACGCTGGGCTTGATCTCGGCCATGAACACGCGCAGCACAAAGAACGCGGCAATGCCGTTGATGAGGAAGAAGGCGAACAGCAGGCGGATGCCTAGGCGCATGGGTGACGCGGCCTTTCTGTAAAAATGATAGCTGTCAGCGCTTATTTAGTAAGCGTTAGAGGCCAATTTGATTTGAATGGCCGACATGCCCAGATGCTTCCCCCATCCGTTCGGGCTGAGCCTGTCGAAGCCAGGGCGTGGTGTGCGATTCGCTTGGGCAAGGGGTGTGGCACTCACAAGTCAAAACAGTACCCCATGCCCCGGTGCGTGCTGATGTACTCGCGGCTGGCGTCCAGCTCGCGCAGCTTGGCGCGCAGGGTTTTGATGTGGGTGTCCACCGTGCGGTCGATGCTTTCACTGTCGTCGCCCCAGGCGGCGGCCAGCAGGGCGTCGCGCGAGTGGATGCGGCCCGCACCGCGCAGCAGGTGCGACAGCAGCCGGTATTCGCGCCGCGTGAGTGGCAGGGCCAGGCCGTGAAGGGTGATGCGCTGGCCTGCCTCGTCGTCCACAAACGGGGTGGCTGCCACGGGTGCCGGTGCGGGCGCAGGCATGGCGGCGCGGCGCAGCAGGGCCTTGATGCGGGCGGCCAGCTCGCGCGGGCTGAAGGGCTTGGCCAGGTAGTCGTCGGCGCCCAGCTCCAGGCCCAGCACGCGGTCCAGCTCCTCGCCCCGGGCGCTGAGCATCAGCACGGGCGTGGCCTGGCGCAGGCGCAGCGCGGCAGCCGCTTGGCCGTGGCGCACGTCGCGCAGCAGGTCCAGCCCGCTGCCGTCGGGCAGGCCCACGTCCAGCACCAGCACATCAAACGGGTGGCGCTGCATTTGCTGGCGCGCGTCCTGCACCAGCAGGCAGTGCGTCACCTGCAGGCCATCACGCTCCAGCGCATAGGCCACGGTGCGGGCGATGGCGGGGTCGTCTTCGAGCAGGAGAAGCTTGGCGGTCATGCCTCGATCATCCGTTGCGTTGAGCGAGATCCGTGGCGCATGACACTGGCGCGAGCCCAGCCGGAAACGCCGAGCAAGGGCAGCCCCGCAGCGAGGGCGTTGTCCCCTTGGGGGAAGGCGCCGAAGGCGACTCAGGGGGGCAACCATCTCAACGCGCAACGAGTATGGGAAAGAGTTTGCCCAGGCCGTCGGCCATCACTTCCACCGCCAGGGCCGCCAGGATCAACCCCATCAGCCGCGTCATCACGTTGATGCCGGTTTTACCCAGCACGCGGGCAATCGGGTCCGCCAGCGAGAAGCACAGGGCCGTGGCCAGCGCAATCACCACGCCGTAGCCCACCAGCGAGGCGTGTTGCCAGAAGGTCTGCGCCCGGTCGGCGTAAATCACCACGGTGGACATGCTGGCCGGGCCGGTGAGCAGCGGAATGGTGAGCGGCACCACGGCGATGCTGCTACCGGCGGCGGCTTTTTCAGCGCCTTGCTCCAGCTCGTGGGTCAGGGGCTTGGCCTCGGCGGGCTGGGCGTTGAGCATGTTCATCGCGCTGATCAGCAGCAGCATGCCCCCGCCCACCTGAAAGCTCTGCAGCGAGATGTTGAAGAACTCCAGAATCTGCAGCCCCAGCAGCGCGCAGGCGGCAATCACGCAGAACGACGCAAACGCTGCCGTGCGGATGGTGCTGCGCCGCTGCGCCGCAGAAAAGCCCTGCGTGTAGTGGATGAAGAAGGGGACGATGGCCAGCGGGTTCACGATGGCCAGCAAGGTAATGAGGGGTTTCAGGTCCATATCAGTTCTCCGTTGTGCTGGGCACTATTCACTGCATTCATCACTGGCACGATCCCAGCCAGCGCCCCCGCGCAAGGGCCGCCCCGCCGCGCTGGGGGAAGGCGCGAAGCGACTCAGGGGGTGTTTCACTACCGCCCTCCCGACACGTCGATCAGCGACATGGTGGTGTAGTGTGACGCGTCGGACATCAGCCACACAATGGCCTGCGCCACCTCCTGGGCGGTGCCGCCGCGCTGCATGGGCACCTGGTGCGAGAGGTTGCGCACCCGGTCGGGCAGGCCGCCGCTGGCGTGGATGTCGGTCTCGATCAGCCCGGGGCGCACGGCGTTCACGCGGATGCCCTCGGCCGCCACCTCGCGGGCCAGGCCGATGGTGAAGCTGTCGATGGCGCCCTTGCTGGCCGCGTAGTCCACATACTGGTGGGCCGAGCCCAGGCGCGATGCGGCGCTGGAGACGTTGACGATGGAGCCGCCCGCGCCGCCGTGGCGGGTGCTCATGCGGCGCACCGCCTCGCGCGCGCAGACGATGCTGCCGATCACGTTGGTGTCGAACATGCGGCGCAGTCGCGCAACGCCCATCTCGTCCACCCGGGCCGTCACATCCACCACGCCTGCGTTGTTCACCAGCGCAGTGATGCGGCCCAGTTGCGCGTCCACAGTGGCATACATGGCCAGCACCTGGTCTTCGTGGGCCACGTCGGCCTGCACGGCCAGGGCGCGCCCGCCCTGGGCCTCGATGCTGTCCACCACCGCCTGCGCGGCGGCGGCATTGGCGTGGTAGTTCACCGCCACGGCCCAGCCCTGCTGCGCGGCGAGCAAGGCGGTGGCGGCGCCAATACCGCGGCTGGCGCCTGTGATTAAAACGATCTTGTCCATGGAACGCTGTCTCCTGCAAGAATGGCGCATTGGAACAGTTTTCAGGAGCGAAACATGGGTCAATTCGTCGATTTGAAGTCTGCCGACGGTTTTGTGCTGCCCGCCTGGGTGGCCGAGCCCGACGCGCCGCCCCGGGGCGCCGTCGTGGTGTTGCAAGAGATTTTTGGGGTCAACCACCACATCCGTGCCGTGGCCGACCGCTTTGCCGCGCGGGGCTACCTGGCCGTGGCGCCTTCGACCTTTCACCGTGTGCAGCCCGGTGTGGACCTGGGCTACACCAGCGACGACATGCAAGCGGGCATCGCCCTGAAGGCCGCTGTGGAAGGCCTGCCCGCCCCCGGTGTGATGCCCGATATCCAGGCCGCCATCGACTACGCCGCCGAGCGCAGCGGCCGCAAGGTGGGCATCGTGGGCTTTTGCTGGGGTGGGCTGCTGACCTGGCGCGCCGCGTGCACGCTCACCGGCCTGTCTGCCGCCGTGCCTTACTACGGCGGCGGCATGACCACCCCCGAAGAAGCCGCCCGCCAGCCGCAGGTGCCTGTGCTGGCCCACTTTGGCGAGCGCGACCACTGGATTCCGTTGGACAGCGTGCAGGCCTTTGACCGCGCCCAGCCCGGCGTGGAAGTGCATGTGTACCAGGCCGACCACGGCTTCAACTGCGACCAGCGCGGCAGCTACGACGAAGCCGCCGCCCTGGCCGCCCGCGACCGCACGCTGGCGTTCTTCGACAAGCATTTGGGCTGACCGCCCTGGCACGGCCCGCAGCCCCCGCGCTGCGTGGCTCTGCCGAGTGGCGCAGTGTGGGCATTGCATTCAACCTGGGGGCGCCATGGCCAACTGCATTCGAAAGTTCAAGCCTTTTAGGCCCCTAGCGCTTTTGAATAAAGCGCTGGCAGCTATATATTTGATAGCAATTGCCAGCCTGGCCCACGCTGCCGACTACACCGGCCCCCTGTTCGACGCCCACCTGCACTACAACGAAGAAGCCTGGAACGGCACCACCGGCCCCCATCCGCCCGCCGACGTGCTGGCGCGCATGCAGGCCAGCGGGGTGCGGGCCATCGTCGCCAATTCGCGGCCCAATGCGGGCTCGCTGGCGCTGGCGGCCCTGCCGCAGATGCGCGAGGCGGGCATTGCCGTGGTGCCCTTTGTGCGCCTGTACCGTACCCGTGCTGACTACACCGGCTGGCCCCGCGACGAATCCATCTACGACATGGTGCTGGCCGAGCTGGCGCGCGGCACCGCAGCGGGCCCGTACCGGGGCCTGGGCGAATTCCACCTGTACGACAGTGCCGACGCCAACGGCCCCGTGGCCCGCAAGCTGATGCAACTGGCCGAGCAGCGCCGCCTGGTGGTGCTGGCGCATGTGGACGATGTGGCGATTGACCTGCTGATGGCGCACACCCCCAGCCAGGGCCAGGCGCTGCGCCTCATCTGGGCCCACACGGGCATTGGCGGCGCCCCGGTAGCGCGGGTCGATGCGCTGCTGGCCCGCTACCCCGGCTTGGTGGGCGAGCTGTCGTACCGCCCCGGGCTGGTGTGTGCTGGTGGCCAGCTGTGCCCCGAGTGGAGCGCCCTGCTGCTCAAGTACCCCACTCGCTTTGTGATCGGCTCAGACACCTGGGTCAACCAGCGCTGGCAGCACTACGAAGCGCAGATGCAGGACTACCGCACCTGGCTGGGCGGCCTGCCTGCCGACGTGGCCCAGCGTGTGGCCTGGGGCAACGCGGCGGCGTTGTGGGGGGTGGGTGGGCGCTGAGCTGTTGGCTGCGCCCGCTGTCCGCTGCGCCGTATTAGGGTGAATCTGTAGGGGTGGCGCAAGCCCGGTGCCCTACTATTTTCAGGCTGGCCCACTCCGTTTCTGGGCGCGGAGATTTTGTTTGAGCACTTCTCTTTTTTCAACGCGTTCCCGCCTTGGCTGCGCATCGCACATGCCGAGCCTTCCCCGCCGCGATGCTCCGCTGCTGCACGCCTTTGCCGGGCTGGCGCTGGCGGCTGCGCTGGGCCTGGCGCCGCCAACCACCGCACACGCGGCCACAGCGTTTGAGCCCGCGCAGACGGTGCAGGGCACGCCGCTGGTGCTCAACGGCTCGGGCACGCGCTACCGCACGGTGTTCAAGGTGTACGACATGGCCCTGTACACCCCCCGCAAGGTCAAGACGCTGGAGGAGTTGCTGGCGCTGCCAGGACCGGTGCGGCTGAACTTTGTGGCCCAGCGCGACATCCCCGGCACGGACCTGGGGGTGTCCTTCATCAAGGGCTTGTCCAACAACTCACCGGCCGAGCAGATTCGCCGCTACACGCCTGCCAGCAACCGGCTGATCGAAATCTTCTCGGGCCGCCCCAAGCTGGCCCCCGGCGAGACCTTTGCCATGGAATATGTGCCGGGCAAGGGCACCACCTTCTACATCCAGGGCCAGCCCCAGGGCGCCCCCGTGGGCGATGCCGAGTACTTTGGCATGGTGCTGCGCATCTGGCTGGGCCCGGTGCCGGTGGACCACCAGCTCAAGGAAGCGCTGCTGCCTTGATGCAGCGGCAGCCAGCCCAGACGGCGCCGCCTTGTCAGGCTGCCGTGAGCTGGGGCTGCTGGCGCCCGGGGCGCCGCAGGGGCGCGGCGCTGTCGGCCACCTTGAAGGTGGAGGCGGCCTGGGCCAGGCGGTAGGCTTGCTCGCGCAGGCTTTGGGCGGCGGCGGCAGATTCTTCCACCAGCGCGGCGTTTTGCTGGGTGGCCTGGTCGAGCTGGGCGATGGCGTCGTTCACCAGGGCAATGCCGTCAGACTGCTCGCGGGCGCTGGAGGCAATGTGGGCGATTACCTCCGTCACCTTTTGGACCGAGCTGACGATGTTCTGCATGGCAGCCCCGGCGTTGTGCACGAGCTGGGTGCCTTCGCCCACCTTGTCCACGCTGGTGGAGATCAGGCCCTTGATTTCCTTGGCCGCTTCGGCGCTGCGCTGGGCCAGGCTGCGCACTTCGCCCGCCACCACGGCAAAGCCCCGGCCTTGCTCGCCTGCACGGGCGGCTTCTACGGCCGCGTTCAGCGCCAGGATGTTGGTCTGGAAGGCGATGCCGTCGATCACGCCAATGATGTCGGCAATGCGGCGCGAGCTGGTGTGGATGTCTTCCATGGTGTCCACCACCTGGGCCACGATGCTGCCACCTTGCGAGGCCACCTCGGCCGCCGACGAGGCCAGGCCGCTGGCCGTGCGGGCGGCTTCGGCCGACTGTTGCACGGTGGCCGTGAACTGCTCCATGGACGAGGCTGTCTGTTGAAGGTTGGCTGCGGTGTGCTCTGTGCGGGAAGAGAGGTCTTGCGTGCCGCCTGCAATCTGGTCGCTGGCGCTGGCGATCTGGTTGCCCGCATCGCGGATCTGGCCAATCATCGACGCCAGCGAGTGCTGCATGTCGCCCAGGGCGCGCAGCAGGTGCCCGGTTTCATCCTTGCGGGTGCTCATGATGCTGCTGGTCAGGTCGCCACGCGCAATGGTGTCTGCCACGGCCACGGAGTCGCTGAGCGGCAGGGTGATGCTGCGGGTGATGGTGACGGCCAGCGCCATGCCCAGGCCGCAGGTAATGGCGCCTAGCGCAATCAGCCAGTAGCGGGCCTGGTCGTTGGCGGCCTTGATGGGGGCGGCAGATTCGTCCAGTGCTTTGCGCTGCAGCTCCATCAGCGCTTCCACGCGGGCCATGTATTGCTTGGCGGCGGGCACGAAGCGGGTTTCCAGCTGCGCGTCGGCCTGCTCGTGTTGGCCGCTGCGGCGCAAATCAATCACAGCGTCGCGCGCTTCGGTGTAGTTGCGGCGCAGGTTGCTGATGTCTTTGAACAATGCACGCTCCGCATCGGTCTGCATCAGTCCTTCCACCTTGGTCTGGATGTCGGTGGTGGTGCTGGCCGACAGCTTTTGTTCGTCGGCAAAGTAGGTGGCCAGCGATACGTCGCTGCTTTTGGCTACGGCGGTGGTGCGTCGCACGGCGGTGTGGATCAGTCGGTACCAGTCGCTGATGAGCCGCTCTTTGGCCAGGGGTTGTTCAATCACGGCCTGGGTGGAGGTGGAGGCCGTTTGCAGTTGCCACACGCCCAGCAGGGTGCCCAACAGAGACAAGGCAAGCAATAACCCAAAGCCCAGGGAGAGGCGTTTTCCAATGGCGATTTGATTCATAAGACAGGTTCTTTTAAGTGCGCCATCGAGGGTATCGAGCACACCGGAAGAGGGCTTGAGGAAGGTCAAGCGCCGTTACCTTTGTTACGAATATCGCCGCGCGCCGTCGGCCGTGGGCAAATGCGCAGGGTGGGCTGCTGCTTGCTATTTGCTGTGCGCGTGCAGGTGCTTCAGTGGCGTGCGGGCCCGCACAGCTGCGCAAACCGGCCCAGCAGGCTGCAGGCTTGGGGTGTCTCTTGCACCATGGGTAGGGTGTGCCCGGCGGGCAGGGTGGCGGCCAGGTGCTGCACATAGCCCTGCATGGCCGCCAGGCTGAATTCGGGGTGGAACTGCACGCCCCAGGCGTTGGCCCCGATGCGGTAGGCCTGGTGGGGCTCGTGGGCGTTGCCAGCCAGCCGCACGGCCCCAGGGGGCAGGGCGCGCACGGACTGGGCGTGCACCACCTGGGCGTTCCACTGGCTGGGCAGGTGGGCAAAGAGGGGGTCGGCCTGGGCCTTGGGCGTGAGGGTGATGGGCACGGTGCCCAGCTCCAGCCCACCAGGGTGGTAGCCCACCTCGCCCCCCAGCGCGTGGGCCAGCAACTGGTGGCCGTAGCAAATGCCCAGCACCGGCGTGCCTTGGGCCACGAGGCGGGCAAGCCAGGGCACCAGGGCCTCGCTCCAGGCTTCGCGGTCGGACACCATGGCATGGCTGCCGGTGATGACGACCCCGGCCAGCGTTTCAGGCCCGGGCAGGGGGTTGGCGTGGCGGGCGTCCAGCACCTGTATGGACGGGGGCTGGTGTGCGTTCGCTGGGTCGGCCTTGTCGCCGGAACCCTCGCCAGCGCCTGCGATCAGTCCGGTTTCGATCCAATGCTCAAAGTCGCCAATGTTGGGGCGCAGTGTGTCGAGGGTGTCGCCGGTCTTGATGATCAGGATCGGGCGAGGGGCGGATGTGGGCATGGATGCGGTGGGCGTTGAACAGTGGGGCGGGGCCGCGCAGCCAGGTGGCCGTGCTGCTCGCGTGGGGGCGCTGGCAGGGGTGGCCCGCACCCTTTCGTTGCATGGGGCTCAGGCGTGGCCGGTGCGCGCCAGGTAGCGCTTGCGCCAGAACAGCAAGACCAGTGCCAGCGCAATGGACGCCATGGCGCCCATGGCCCACCAGAAGCCATCGGCTTTGTGGATGAGGGGGATGAACTCGAAGTTCATGCCAAAGATGCCCGCGATCAGGTTCAGCGGCAGGAACACGGCTGTGAGCGCCGTGAGGGTGCGCATGATGTCGTTGGTGCGGTTGCCTTGCACCGAAAAGTGCATCTGCACGGCGGTTTCGGTGCTTTGTTCCAGCCGGCGCACGTGGTGCACCACGCGCTCGATGTGCTCCAGCACGTCGCGGCTGCGCACCTTGAGCAGGTCCAGCTCGCGCTGCCCTGTGGGCGTGTCAGGCTGGGCCCAGGTCTCCAGCGCATCGATCCAGTCTTGCACGGCGCTGCGCTGGTCTTCGCAGATTTCATCGAGCTGGTGCAGCGACAGGCGCGCATCCAGCAGCGAGCTCCAGTTGACATGCCGGGCCCGGGGCCTGAGCAGCTCGGTCTGCC
This sequence comes from Acidovorax sp. 1608163, assembly GCF_003669015.1. Lineage (NCBI taxonomy): Bacteria > Pseudomonadati > Pseudomonadota > Betaproteobacteria > Burkholderiales > Comamonadaceae > Acidovorax > Acidovorax sp. 1608163. Next base: position 4,535,030 of record NZ_CP033069.1, on the reverse strand, counting down.
AGTGGTCGAGCTGGCGCGTCAGCTCACGGCGCAGGTCCAGGTAGCCGTCCACCATCAGGTTGACCACGCGCAGCATCAGGTCGGCAGGGCTGGCGGGCAGGCGCGAGCCGGGGATGGGGTTGGCGCGGCCTTCGCGCTGCTCTGCGGGGGCACCGGGCGCGGTGGCCAGCAGCTTGCTCGCATAGGCCTCGCGCACGGTGCAGTCGCTGGGGTGCACCGTGAGCAGCACGTGGTCAAACACCGCAAAGCCCACGGGGCTGGTGTCCAGGCGCCGCAGCACCAGCGGGCCGGTGGGCTTGCGGGGCGGTGTGGCTTGGCTGGCGTCTTCGGCATCGATGCCGGCGCTGGCCGTGGCCAGGCGGCGGAACACCAGCAGGTCGTACTGCGAGGTGTAGTCGTAGTGCGAGGGCAGTTGCGCGTTCAGCAGGTCCGACACGTGCAAGTCCACCAGCTGCAGCCCCACCAGGTTTTGCAGGGCGCTCTGGATCTCCAGCAGGCGCGCCTGAAAGGCCGGGCGGGCCACGGCAATCCACAGAAAGCCCTGGGCAGGGGCCTGGGCGGGCAGCTCGGGCAGCTCGGTCACGCCGCTGCTGTGGATGTGGAAGATGCGCATGCGGGAGTGGGTGAAGATGAAAATGGCACGCAGCGCCTATTCAATAGGCGCTGGCAGCTATTGTTTCGATAGCAATCGTGCCGCATCGCGGGCAAAGTAGGTCAGCACGCCATCGGCGCCCGCGCGCTTGAAGGCCAGCAGGCTTTCCATCATCACCGCGTCGTGGTCGAGCCAGCCGTTTTGCGCGGCGGCCTTGATCATGGCGTATTCGCCGCTGACCTGGTAGGCGAAGGTGGGCACGCGGAACTCGTCCTTCACCCGGCGCACGATGTCCAGGTACGGCATGCCGGGTTTCACCATCACCATGTCGGCGCCTTCGGCAATGTCCAGCGCCACTTCGCGCAGGGCTTCGTCGCTGTTGCCGGGGTCCATCTGGTAGACGTTCTTGTCGGCCTTGCCCAGGGCGCCGCGGGTGCCTACCGCGTCGCGGAAGGGGCCGTAGAAGGCGCTGGCGTACTTGGCGCTGTAGGCCATGATGCGGGTGTGGATGTGACCCTGCACCTCCAGCGCCTCGCGGATGGCGCCAATGCGGCCGTCCATCATGTCGCTGGGGGCGACGATGTCCACGCCCGCTTCGGCATGTGTGATGGCCTGGGCGGTGAGGATTTCGACTGTCTGGTCATTGATGATGTAGCCGGTGTCGTCCAGCACGCCGTCCTGGCCGTGGCTGGTGTAGGGGTCCAGCGCCACGTCGGTCATCACGCCCAGGTCAGGAAATTCTTTCTTCAGCGCCCGCACCACGCGCGGGATCAGGCCGTCGGGGTTGCGCGCTTCTTGCCCGTCGGGGGTCTTGAGCGACGGGTCAATGGCTGGGAAGAGTGCCATCACCGGGATGCCTAGCTTCACGCAGTCTTCGGCCACGGGCAGCAGCAGGTCCAGGCTCAGCCGGTCCACGCCGGGCATGGACGCCACGGCCTCGCGCTGCTGCGTGCCTTCGTGCACGAACACGGGGTAGATCAGGTCGTTGACCGACACCGTGTTTTCGCGCACCAGGCGGCGCGTGAAAGCGTCGCGGCGCAGGCGGCGGGGGCGGTTTTGCGGGAATGGGGCGGGGGTCTGGAGGTGCATGGGGAAAATTGTGCCCTATCTCGGCAACGCCCTGGGGGCCCTGGCCTGTCACCACGCGGCCCTGAGGGCGGGGGTGGGAGCCACAAATAACCCTACTGATTTATGCAACTAATTGCATACGCTTGTAACGGTTTGTCATTAATGATAAATTTGATCCCGGGCAGCCCTCTGCCTCCCGCTTTTTCCTCCCTGAGCGGGGCCTTCGATTGCTACGCGCAGTCAAGGCTTCTCAGCCCGGCCATGTGCCGGGCTTTTTTTTGCCCGTTGCGGTTGGCGGGTTAGTGGGGTTTCAGGGCGGGCCACTCTGCAGCGCACAGGCACCGTATCCGCTGTGGGGGCCTTTCAGGGGCTTTACCTCTGCTTTGGCGCAGGACGCTCGGTGGCGCGCTTAAACTGCGCCCATGCTCTGGGTAAAAGCCTTTCACATCGTGTTCGTGGCCAGCTGGTTTGCGGGCTTGTTCTATCTGCCGCGCATTTTTGTCAATTTGGCAATGGTGGCGCCCGGCTCGGCCGCCGAGCGTGATCGCCTCTTGTTGATGGCGCGCAAGCTTTTGCGCTTTACCACCCTGCTGGCGGTGCCCGCGTTGGCCCTGGGGCTGTGGCTGTGGCTGGGTTACGGCATCGGGCGGGGTCCTGGCAACGGCTGGATGCACGCCAAGTTGACCGTGGTGGCCTTGGTGATCGGTTACCACCACAGCTGCGCTGTGTTGCTGCGCAAGCTGGCGGATGGCAGCAGCCGCCGCAGCCATCGGTGGTTTCGCTGGTTCAACGAGGCGCCGGTGCTGCTGCTGCTGATCGCCGTGGTGTTGGTGGTGGTCAAGCCTTTCTGACGGGACGGGGCCGCCCACGTGCACAAGACCTCTGCCTGGCCTTTGGCGACCAGTTATGTCGCCTTGATCGTTTTTGCCAGCCTGTTCCCCTTCTCCGGCTGGCGTGCCCAGGGGCTGGAGCCTTGGGTGTTCCTCATGGCGCCCTTGCCGCCGCCGTACTGGACGGGGTTTGACGTCACCTCCAACCTGATCGGTTACGCCCCGCTGGGCTTTTTGCTGGCACTGGCGCTGTTGCGCACCGGCTGGGCCTGGGGTGCGGTGTGGCTGGCCTTTTTGGCGGGCACGCTGCTGTCGCTGTCCATGGAGTTTTTGCAGATTTACCTGCCTCGGCGCGTTCCCTCCAATCTGGACTTGGTGCTCAACGCTGCGGGGTCGTTGGTCGGTGCTTTGGTGGCGGCGGTGCTGGAGCGCCTGGGCGCCATTGACCGCTGGAGCCACTTTCGCGACCGATGGTTTGTGTCCGATGCGCGTGGCGCGCTGGTGCTGCTGGCCCTGTGGCCTGCGGCGCTGCTGTTCCCAGCGGGCGTGCCTTTTGGCCTGGGGCAGGTGCTGGAGCGGCTGGAGGCTGCCGTGGAGTTGGCGCTGGAGGACACCCCTTTCCTCGAATGGCTGCCCGCCCGCGAAGCCGTGCTGGAACCCCTGTCGCCCGGCGGCGAGGTGCTGTGCGTGATGCTGGGCCTGCTGGTGCCTTGCCTGCTGGGGTACTGCGTCATCCGCCATGTGGGGCGCCGGGCCGTGTTTGCCTTTGCCGCCCTGGGTGTGGGGGTGGTGGCGACGGCGCTGTCGGCCGCGCTGAGCTGGGGGCCGGTGCATGCCTGGGGCTGGCTGGACGAGCCGGTGCGCGTAGGCGTGTGGGCGGCGGCCGGGGTGGCGGTGCTGTTGCTGATGCTGCCGCGCCGCGCCAGTGCTGCCGTGTTGCTGGTGGCGCTGGTGTGGCACCTGGGGGTGCTCAACCAGGCGCCGACCAGCGTGTACTTTGCGCAAACCCTGCAGCAGTGGGAGCAGGGGCGCTTCATACGCTTTTATGGCCTGGGCCAATGGCTGGGCTGGCTCTGGCCTTACGTCACGCTGCTGTATGTGCTGGTGCGCGTCTCGCGCCGTGACACCCAAACCTAAAATACCGCCATGAGCGAACCCACCCCAACCCCTACCTCGGCTGCGCCTGGTTACTACCAGCGCCACATCTTCTTTTGCCTGAACGAGCGCACCAACGGCGAAGACAGCTGCGCGCACCACAATGCCCAGGCAGGGTTTGACCGCTGCAAGGCCCAGGTCAAGGCTGCAGGCCTGGCGGGCGCGGGCAAGGTGCGGGTGAACAAGGCGGGTTGCCTGGACCGCTGCGCCGCAGGCCCCGTGGCCGTGGTCTACCCCGAGGGAACCTGGTACACCTTTGTGGATACCAGCGACATCGATGAGATCGTGGAATCGCACCTCAAAAACGGCCAGGTGGTCGAGCGCTTGCTGGTGCCGCCCGAGCTGGGGCGTTGAGCCCTGGTCTTTGCATGAAATTGCTGCCTGGCGCTTATTAAATAAGCGCTAGAAGCTATCAAATAAATAGCACAAAGTGAACTCTCAAACCGAACGCCTGCTGCTGCAAGGCGCTGCGGGAGCCATCGAGGTGGCCCGCGACGCAGCCAGCCTGCCCGACGGCGCCGCCCCGCGCGGCGTGGCCGTCATCGCCCACCCCCATCCGCTGTTTGGCGGCACCATGGACAACAAGGTGGTGCAGACCCTGGCGCGTGCCTTTGTCCAGTGCGGCTGGACGGCGGTGCGCTTCAACTTTCGCGGCGTGGGCTCCACCGAGGGGGCGCACGACGAAGGGCGCGGCGAGCTGCAAGACCTGCTATCGGTGATTGAGCAAGTGGCGCCCGCAGGCGAGGGCGCGCAGCCCCTGGCGCTGGCAGGCTTCTCGTTTGGCGCATTTGTCACCAGCCACGCCCTGGCCACGCTGTGGCCGCAGCGCACCATCGACCGTGCCGTGCTGGTGGGCACGGCGGCCAGCCGCTTCACGGTGGCGCCGGTGCCGCCCGATGCCCACCTGCGGACGCTGGTGGTGCACGGCGAGCACGACGACACCGTGGCCCTGTCGGCCGTGATGGACTGGGCCCGCCCGCAAATACTGCCCGTCACCGTGGTGCCCGGAGGCGGTCATTTCTTTCACGGACAATTGCCGCTGCTCAAAAACCTGGTGGTTCGGCACCTGCAGTCGGCGGTGTAACAGAGGGTTCGCCTGCACGCCGCAGGTGGAACCTCTCACCCCCACACGACTCAGCCTCCCATCACTCGTCACCTTCTGCAGCGTGTGGCCCACAGCGCCGCCGCTGGGTTGGTGGTTCTGCCTTTCTTTCCATCGGCCGCTGGCCGCATCCCTGACCTTCCCATGAAACGAATCTTGCCCGCCCTGCGATCCCTGGCCTTGTTTGCCGCCGTTGCGCCCGCCGCATTTGGCGCCCTGGCGCAGCAGGCTCCCCAGCCCCCTGAAATCGCCGCGCGCACCTACTTGCTGGTGGACGTGACGGCCAACCAGGTGCTGGCCGCCAAGGACATCGACGCGCCGGTGGAGCAGGCATCGCTGACCAAGCTGATGACGGGTTACCTGGTGTTTGACGCCCTGCGCGCCAAGAAGATCACGCTCGACCAGAAGCTGCCCGTGAGCGTGCGCGCCTGGAAGATGCCCGGCTCGCGCATGTTCATCGACCCCAAGATGCAGGTTCCGGTGGAAGACCTCATCAAGGGCATGATCGTGCAGTCCGGCAACGACGCCACCATGGCCCTGGCCGAAGGCGTGGGCGGCACGGCCGAGAACTTCGTCAAGCTCATGAACGACCAGGCCCAGGCGCTGGGCATGAAGGGCACGAGCTACAAGAACCCCGAAGGCCTGACGGAGCCCGGCCACACCACCACGGCGCGCGACCTGAGCGTGCTGGCCATGCGCCTGATGAAGGACTTCCCGGAGTACATGCATTACTACTCCACCAAGCAGTACAGCTACCCCGGCACGCCTGCATCCAACGGCAGCAACCGCAACACCCTGCTGTTCCGCGACCCGACCGTGGACGGTCTGAAGACCGGTCACACCGCCGCCGCAGGCTACTGCCTGGTGGCCACGGCCAAGCGTGACTTCCCGAACGTGGGCCAGCGCCGCCTGCTGTCGATCGTGCTGGGCACCGCCAGCGAAAACGCCCGTGCCAACGAAAGCCAAAAGCTGCTGAACTGGGGCTACACCGCGTTTGACGCCGTCAAGCTCTTTGAAGCCAACGCCGCCGTGGCCACGCCCGAGGTCTGGAAGGGCAAGGAAAACCTGCTCAAAATCGGCCGCCCAGACGCCATCGTGGTCACCGTGCCTGCAGGCAGCGCCGGCAAGATCAAGACGGCCGTCTCTCGCCCAGACCCTCTGGTCGCGCCCTTTACCAAGGGGCAAGCCGTGGGCTCCCTCAAGGTGATGCTGGGTGAGCAAACCCTGGCCGAAGTGCCTCTGGTGGCGCTGGAAGGTGTTGAGCAAGCGGGCATTTTGGGTCGCGCCTGGGACGCCATCCGGCTCTGGATCAAGTGATCTTGGGTATTTGCCTTGGCGATGCAGTGTGTGAGGTTGCTGTAAATTTAAGCAATGCTTGCCTCTCGCGCTGCAGTCTGATACATTAGAAGGCTTTTCGGAATTTCCGAAGGGATTCACGTTTTCGCTTTCACGAAGCAAATTCACGTTTAGGGACGTATTTCATGCCAACCATTAATCAACTGGTCCGTCAGGGGCGCGAGGTCGAAAAGACCAAGTCCAAGAGCCCCGCGATGGAAAACTCTCCACAGCGCCGTGGCGTGTGCACCCGTGTGTACACCACGACGCCTAAGAAGCCTAACTCCGCTCTGCGTAAGGTCGCCAAGGTGCGCCTGACCAACGGTTTTGAGGTCATCTCCTACATCGGCGGTGAAGGCCACAACCTGCAAGAACACAGCGTTGTGCTGGTTCGCGGCGGTCGTGTCAAGGACTTGCCTGGTGTGCGTTACCACATCGTGCGCGGTTCGCTCGACTTGCAAGGCGTGAAAGACCGCAAGCAGTCGCGCTCCAAGTACGGCGCGAAGAAGCCAAAGGCCAAGTAAGCCCTGGCCCTTCTGGTCTGAAGAATTTTCGGTGCTGTTTTTCCGCGTGGCGCGGAAGGTGCAGCGTAGTGACCCCAAACGCAGGTGTTCTGCGCGGGTCGAGTAAGTGGGAGTTTCAATGACTCTCGCGGTGTCTGAAAAGACGCCAACTGAAGCAAAGATAGAGGTGAAAAATGCCACGTCGTCGCGAAGTCCCCAAACGTGAAATCCTGCCGGATCCTAAGTTCGGCAATGTAGAGCTGTCCAAATTCATGAACGTGATCATGGAAGGCGGCAAAAAGGCGGTTGCAGAGCGCATCATTTACGGTGCTCTGGAACTGATCGAGAAGAAGCACCCCGATAAGGACCCTCTGGAAGCTTTCACTGTTGCCATCAACAACGTGAAGCCCATGGTGGAAGTGAAGTCCCGCCGCGTGGGCGGTGCCAACTACCAAGTGCCTGTGGAAGTGCGCCCTGTCCGTCGCCTGGCTCTGTCCATGCGCTGGATCAAGGAAGCCGCCCGCAAGCGCGGTGAAAAGTCGATGGCCCAACGCCTGGCCAATGAGCTGCTCGAGGCCACCGAAGGCCGTGGCGGCGCCATGAAGAAGCGTGATGAAGTGCACCGCATGGCCGAAGCCAACAAGGCATTCAGCCACTTCCGCTTCTAAATCGACGAGTCGCTTCGTCGTCAAGCGCAAGGCTGCCGGCATTTTTGCCTGCAGCCTTGTGGCGATTGAGGCGGTCACAAAATTGACGGGATGCAGCGCCACAATGGCTGCCCTGTCCCCCGAATAACACGACCCATCCAAGGATCCACCATGGCTCGCAAGACTCCCATCGAGCGCTACCGCAATATCGGTATCTCGGCCCACATTGACGCTGGCAAGACCACGACCACCGAACGTATCCTGTTCTACACAGGCGTGAGCCACAAGATTGGTGAAGTGCACGATGGCGCTGCCACCATGGACTGGATGGAGCAGGAACAAGAGCGCGGCATCACGATCACGTCCGCTGCCACGACCTGCTTCTGGAAGGGCATGGACAACTCTTACGAAGAGCACCGCTTCAACATCATCGACACCCCCGGCCACGTGGACTTCACGATCGAAGTGGAACGTTCCATGCGCGTGCTGGACGGCGCTTGCATGGTGTACTGCGCTGTGGGTGGCGTGCAGCCCCAGTCGGAAACCGTTTGGCGCCAAGCCAACAAGTACAAGGTGCCTCGTTTGGCCTTTGTGAACAAGATGGACCGTACCGGTGCCAACTTCTTCAAGGTCTACGAGCAAATGAAGTTGCGCCTGAAGGCCAACCCTGTGCCCGTGGTGATCCCAATTGGCGCTGAAGACAAGTTCACTGGCGTGGTCGATCTGCTGAAGATGAAGGCCATCCTGTGGGACGAAGCGTCGCAAGGCATGAAGTTCAGCTACGAAGAAATCCCGGCTGACCTGCTCGAATCCGCCAAGGAATGGCGTGAAAAGATGGTGGAAGCTGCTGCTGAAGCCTCTGAAGAGCTGATGAACAAGTACCTCGAAGAGGGTGACTTGAGCGAAGCGGAAATCAAGCAAGGTCTGCGCACCCGCACGATCGCGACTGAAATCCACCCCATGCTCTGCGGCACCGCCTTCAAGAACAAGGGTGTGCAGCGCATGCTGGACGCCGTGATCGACTACCTGCCAGCACCGACGGACATTCCTGACGTGACGGGTACCGATGAAGACGAAAAGCCAGTGACCCGTAAGGCGGACGATAACGAGAAGTTCTCTGCACTGGCGTTCAAGCTGATGACCGACCCGTTTGTGGGTCAGTTGACGTTCGTGCGTGTGTATTCGGGCGTGCTCTCCAAGGGCGACACCGTCTACAACCCGATCAAGGGCAAGAAAGAGCGTATCGGCCGTATCGTGCAAATGCATGCAAACGAACGCCAGGAAGTCGAAGAAATTCGCGCCGGTGACATCGCTGCTTGCGTGGGTTTGAAGGACGTTACCACCGGTGAAACACTGAGCGACATCGATTCGCCGCTGATTCTGGAGCGCATGGTGTTCCCTGAGCCTGTGATCACACAGGCCGTGGAACCCAAGACCAAGGCTGACCAGGAAAAGATGGGTATCGCTTTGCAGCGTCTGGCTGCTGAAGATCCATCCTTCCGTGTGAAGACCGACGAAGAATCCGGTCAGACCCTGATTGCCGGGATGGGCGAGCTCCATCTGGAAATTATCGTGGACCGCATGAAGCGTGAATTCGGCGTGGAAGCCAACGTGGGCAAGCCCCAAGTGGCCTACCGCGAAACCATTCGCAAGACGGTGGAAGAAGCCGAAGGCAAGTTCGTGCGCCAGTCCGGCGGTAAGGGTCAGTACGGCCACGTCGTGCTCAAGATCGAGCCGAACGAAGCCGGCAAGGGCAACGAATTCGTGGACGCCATCAAGGGCGGTGTGGTTCCTCGAGAATTCATCCCTGCGGTGGAAAAGGGCTTCAACGAAGCCGTCACGCAAGGTGTGTTGGCTGGCTACCCCGTGGTGGACGTCAAGGTCACGCTGCACTTCGGTTCGTACCACGATGTGGACTCGAACGAATTGGCGTTCAAGATGGCTGCCATCTTTGGTTTCAAGGAAGGTTGCCGCAAGGCCAACCCCGTGATCCTGGAGCCCATGATGGCCGTGGAAGTGGAAACACCTGAAGACTACGCCGGTACCGTGATGGGTGACTTGTCCAGCCGCCGCGGCATGGTGCAGGGCATGGACGACATCCCAGGCGGTGGCAAGGCCATCCGTGCTGAAGTGCCGCTGTCCGAAATGTTCGGCTACTCGACTTCGCTGCGTTCCGCAACCCAAGGTCGCGCCACGTACTCGATGGAATTCAAGCACTACAGCGAAGCCCCTCGCAATGTGTCTGAAGCCATCATGGCTTCGCGCGCCAAGTAAGTTCTGGGCCCGGGTTCCGACCCGGGCTTTGCTTTGTCTGCGATCCGGTGCCGCCCTGTTCCCTGTGCGGGGCGAATCAGCAACCGAATGCAGACGTTAAACCACTACACAGGTATTGCTCTTTGGAGATTGCAAAATGGCAAAAGGTAAGTTTGAACGCACCAAGCCCCACGTCAACGTGGGCACCATCGGTCACGTGGACCATGGCAAGACAACCCTGACGGCTGCTATCGCTACCGTGCTGTCTGCCAAGTTTGGCGGCGAAGCCAAGAAGTACGATGAAATCGACGCAGCGCCCGAAGAAAAGGCACGCGGCATTACCATCAACACTGCCCACGTTGAATACGAAACCGCCAACCGCCACTACGCTCACGTGGACTGCCCTGGCCACGCTGACTATGTGAAGAACATGATCACCGGCGCTGCCCAAATGGATGGCGCTATCTTGGTGTGCTCCGCTGCTGACGGCCCAATGCCCCAGACCCGCGAACACATCCTGCTGGCCCGCCAAGTGGGCGTGCCTTACATCATCGTGTTCCTGAACAAGTGCGACATGGTGGACGACGAAGAACTGCTGGAACTCGTCGAAATGGAAGTTCGCGAACTCCTGGACAAATACAGCTTCCCTGGCGACGACACCCCCATCGTGCGTGGTTCCGCCAAGCTGGCTCTGGAAGGCGACAAGGGCCCTCTGGGCGAACAAGCCATCGACAAGCTGGCCGAAGCCCTGGACACCTACATCCCTACGCCTGAGCGCGCTGTGGACGGTGCCTTCCTGATGCCTGTGGAAGACGTGTTCTCGATCTCCGGTCGTGGCACCGTGGTGACGGGCCGTATCGAGCGCGGCATCATCAAGGTCGGCGAAGAAATCGAAATCGTCGGTATCCGCGACACACAAAAGACCACCTGCACCGGCGTGGAAATGTTCCGCAAGCTGCTGGACCAAGGTCAAGCTGGCGACAACGTTGGCCTGCTGCTGCGCGGCACCAAGCGCGAAGACGTCGAGCGCGGCCAAGTGCTGTGCAAGCCCAACTCGATCAAGCCACACACCCACTTCACTGCCGAAGTGTATGTGCTGAGCAAGGACGAAGGCGGCCGTCACACGCCTTTCTTCAACAACTACCGTCCTCAGTTCTACTTCCGTACGACTGACGTGACTGGCGCCATCGAGCTGCCAGCCGACAAGGAAATGGTCATGCCTGGCGACAACGTGTCGATCACTGTGAAGCTGATCAACCCCATCGCTATGGAAGAAGGCCTGCGCTTTGCTATCCGCGAAGGCGGCCGCACTGTGGGCGCCGGCGTGGTTGCCAAGATCATTGCTTAATTTTTAAGCAAAAGGAACTTGCCATGTCCAAGCAAAAAATCCGCATCCGCCTGAAGGCGTTCGATTACAAGTTGATCGATCAGTCTGCTGCTGAGATCGTTGACACAGCCAAGCGCACCGGTGCGATTGTCAAGGGCCCTGTGCCACTGCCAACCCGCATGAAGCGTTTTGACATTCTGCGTTCGCCGCACGTCAACAAGACCAGCCGTGACCAGCTTGAAATCCGTACGCACCAACGCCTGATGGACATCGTTGATCCAACAGACAAGACGGTGGACGCACTGATGAAGCTCGACCTGCCTGCTGGCGTGGACGTCGAAATCAAGCTGCAGTAATCCCCTGAAGGCGGGCTCGCCAGGGCCCGTCCGATGGTCAATAACGCGGACTTGCTTGAAAAAGCAGTCCGCGTTATACTTTAGGGCTTCGCTTTCTTTGCGTATGCAGAGGAGTGAAGTTTTATTAACCTTCTTTCACGCGCTGGCGCGCAAACGCTGAGGCCAATTGAAGTCACAGCGGTGAGAGTTTTGGAGAAACAAATGAGTCTGAGCAACTCCCTGGGGTTGCTGGGTCGCAAGGTGGGCATGATGCGTCTGTTCACTGATGATGGGGACGCAGTGCCTGTCACAGTGGTTGATGTTTCTAACAACCGTGTTACCCAGATCAAAACCCAAGAGAACGATGGCTACGTGGCCCTGCAGGTCACGTTCGGTTCGCGCAAAGCATCGCGTGTTACCAAGCCAGAAGCCGGTCACCTTGCTAAGGCAGGTGTGGAAGCCGGTGAAATCATCCAAGAATTCCGCGTGACGGCTGACACCGCTGCCCAGTACCAAGCTGGCGCATCTGTGGCTGTAACGTCCGTGTTTTCCGTGGGTCAAAAGGTCGACGTGCAAGGTACTTCGATTGGTAAGGGCTACGCCGGTACCATCAAGCGCCACAACATGGCTTCGCAACGTGCTTCGCACGGTAACAGCCGTTCGCACAACGTGCCCGGCTCGATCGGTATGGCACAAGACCCAGGTCGTGTGTTCCCCGGCAAGCGCATGACTGGCCACCTGGGCGACGTCACCAAGACCACGCAAAACCTCGATGTCATTCGCATCGATGAAGCGCGTCAACTGCTCTTGATCAAGGGCGCTATTCCGGGCTCCAAGGGTGGGTTCGTGACAGTGCGTCCCGCCGTCAAGGCCAAAGCCTCTAAAGGAGCGAACTAATGCAGCTCGAACTCCTGAATGACCAAGGCCAAGGCGCATCCAAGCTGGATGTTCCCGAAACCGTGTTCGGTCGTGAATACAACGAAGATCTGGTTCACCAGATCGTGGTGGCCTACCAGGCCAACGCCCGTCAAGGCACTCGCGCCCAGAAGGACCGCGAACAAGTTCGTCACTCGACCAAGAAGCCTTTCAAGCAAAAGGGTACGGGTAACGCACGTGCTGGTATGACTTCCTCGCCTCTGTGGCGTGGGGGTGGTCGGATTTTCCCGAACATGCCGGACGAAAACTTCACACAGAAGATCAACAAGAAGATGTACCGCGCTGGCATGTCTGCGATTTTGTCGCAGCTGGCCCGCGAAGGCCGTCTGGCTGTGGTCGACTCGCTGAAGCTGGACTCGCCCAAGACCAAGGTTTTGGCTGACAAGTTCAAGGCGATGAACCTGCAATCGGTGATGGTGATTGCCGATGAAGTGGACGAAAACCTGTACCTGGCCTCGCGCAATCTGGTGAACGTGCTCGTTGTTGAGCCACGTTACGCCGATCCCGTGTCGCTGGTGCGTTTCAAGAAAGTGCTCGTCACCAAGGGCGCTATCGACAAACTCAAGGAGATGTTCGCATGAGCACACTCAAGTTTGACGAAGGTCGTCTGATGCAAGTGCTGGTCGCTCCCATCGTGTCCGAAAAGGCCACTATGGTTGCTGAAAAGTCCAATGCTGTGACGTTCAAGGTGCTGCAAAACGCTTCCAAGCCAGAAATCAAGGCCGCTGTGGAATTGATGTTCAAGGTTGAGGTCAAGGGCGTTTCCGTGGTGAACACCAAAGGGAAGACCAAGCGTTTTGGCAAGACTGTGGGCCGCCGCGACAACGTTCGCAAGGCATACGTCACGCTGCAACCAGGTCAAGAGCTGAACCTCTCTGGGGAGGCTGCGTAATCATGGCCGTCATTAAAATGAAACCCACTTCGCCCGGCCAACGTGCTGTGGTGAAGGTTACCCGTGACCACCTGTACAAGGGTGAAGCTTACGCCCCCCTGCTGGAGCCACAATTCCAGAAGGCTGGCCGTAACAACAACGGTCACATCACGACCCGCCACAAGGGCGGTGGTCACAAGCACCACTACCGTGTCGTGGACTTCAAGCGCAACAAGGACGGCATTGCCGCCAAGGTTGAGCGCATTGAATACGATCCCAACCGTACGGCCCACATCGCTCTGGTGTGCTATGCCGACGGCGAGCGTCGTTACATCATCGCTCCCCGTGGTCTGGAAGTTGGCGCAACCCTGCACTCCGGTTCGGAAGCCCCGATCCGCGCAGGCAACACGCTGCCTATCCGCAACATCCCCGTGGGTTCGACCATCCACTGCATCGAGCTCAAGCCCGGTGCCGGTGCTCAAATCGCTCGCTCGGCAGGTGCTTCGGCAACGCTGCTGGCCCGTGAAGGCATCTACGCCCAAGTGCGTATGCGTTCCGGCGAAGTGCGCAAGATCCACATCGAATGCCGCGCCACCATTGGTGAAGTGGCTAACGAAGAACACAGCCTGCGCCAATTGGGCAAGGCCGGTGTGAAGCGTTGGATGGGTATTCGTCCTACGGTTCGTGGCGTAGCCATGAACCCTGTGGATCACCCTCACGGTGGTGGCGAAGGCCGCACCGGCGAAGGCCGTCATGCAGTCGATCCTTGGGGCAATCTGACCAAGGGTTATCGCACCCGTAACAACAAGCGCACACAAGTCATGATTGTGTCGCGTCGCAAGAAGTAAGGGGTAACAGATGACTCGCTCTCTCAAAAAGGGTCCATTTGTTGACCATCACTTGCTGGCCAAGGTTGAAAAAGCCGTTGCCACCAAGGATAAGAAGCCAGTGAAGACTTGGTCGCGTCGCTCCATGGTTCTGCCCGAGTTCATCGGTCTGACCATTGCCGTGCACAACGGTAAGCAGCACGTGCCTGTCTACGTCACCGACCAGATGGTGGGCCACAAGCTGGGCGAATTCGCCCTGACGCGCACCTTCAAGGGTCACCCCGCGGACAAAAAAGTCCAGAAGAAGTAAGGAACGACCATGTCTGAAACACGTGCAGTCCTCCGGGGCGTCCGTCTGTCGGTCGACAAAGGCCGTCTGGTTGCGGACCTGATCCGCGGCAAGAAGGTGGACCAGGCTCTGAACATCCTGACATTCACGCAGAAAAAAGCTGCTGGCATCGTCAAGAAGGTTCTGGAATCGGCAATTGCCAATGCAGAACACAACGATGGCGCTGACATCGACGAACTGAAGGTCAAGACCATCTACGTCGAACAAGGCACCACGCTCAAGCGCTTCACCGCGCGCGCCAAAGGCCGCGGCAACCGCATCAGCAAGCCCACGTGCCATGTGTACGTGACGGTTGGTAACTGAGGCCAAGGAAGACTATGGGACAAAAAATCCATCCTACTGGCTTCCGCCTTGCGGTTAGCCGCAACTGGTCCAGCCGCTGGTACGCGAGCAACCGTGACTTCGCCGGCATGCTGGCCGAAGACATCAAGGTTCGCGAATACCTGAAGGCCAAGCTGAAGAACGCCGCCGTTTCGCGCATCCTGATCGAGCGTCCTGCCAAGAACGCACGCATCACCATTTACTCGGCTCGTCCTGGTGTGGTGATCGGCAAGAAGGGCGAAGACATCGAGAACCTGAAGAAGGAACTCGCGACCCGTCTGGGCGTGCCTGTCGCAGTGAACATCGAAGAAGTGCGCAAGCCTGAAATCGATGCCAAGCTGATCGCTGACAGCATCACGCAGCAGCTCGAAAAGCGGATCATGTTCCGTCGTGCCATGAAGCGCGCCATGCAAAACGCCATGCGTCTGGGTGCCCAAGGCATCAAGATCATGTCGTCTGGTCGTCTGAACGGTATCGAAATCGCCCGTACCGAGTGGTACCGCGAAGGCCGTGTGCCACTGCACACCCTGCGCGCTGATATCGACTACGGCACCTCTGAAGCCAAGACCACCTACGGTGTGATCGGCGTCAAGGTCTGGGTCTACAAGGGTGACACACTGGGTCGCAACGATCTGCCAGCCGTGGAAACTCCACGTCCGGAAGAAGAGCGTCGCCCACGTGGCCCACGCCGTGATGGCCGCCCAGGTGGCGACCGTGCCGGTGCAGGTCGCGGTCCTCGCCGTCCCGTAGGTGCCAATGTGGCCCCTGCTGATGGCAGCGACAAGCCCGCCGGTGCCGGTGGCGCTGATGCAACCGCCGTTAAGCGCGTTCGTAAAGCTGACGCGCCCGCTACAGCAGCGGACGGCAAAGGAGAATAAAGATGCTGCAACCTGCTCGCCGCAAATACCGCAAGGAGCAAAAAGGCCGTAACACTGGCGTCGCAACTCGGGGTGCCTCCGTTGCGTTCGGTGATTTCGGTCTGAAGTGCACCGATCGTGGCCGTCTGACGGCCCGCCAGATCGAAGCTGCACGCCGTGCGATTTCCCGTCACGTCAAGCGTGGCGGCCGTATCTGGATCCGCGTGTTCCCGGACAAGCCAATCTCTACCAAGCCCGCAGAAGTGCGTATGGGTAACGGTAAGGGCAACCCCGAGTACTACGTGGCCGAAATCCAGCCCGGCAAGATCGTGTTCGAAATCGTCGGTGTGCCTGAAGAACTGGCCCGCGAAGCGTTCCGCCTGGCTGCCGCCAAGCTGCCGCTGCGCACCACGTTCGTCAGCCGTCACATTGGTTCGTAATTCAGGAGAACAAGCAATGAAGACTACTGAACTGCGCCAAAAAGACGTCGCCGGTATCGAAGCCGAAATCAAGTCCTTGCAAAAGGCCCATTTCGGTCTGCGTATGCAGAAGGCTACACAGCAGTTGGCTAACACCAACACGCTGCGTACCACCCGCCGCGACATCGCCCGTGCCAAGACCATTCTTGCTGAAAAGCAAGCCGCCAAGTAAGGAGCCCACATGACGGAACCTAAAAAATCCCTCAAGCGCACCTTGATTGGCAAGGTGGTCAGCGACAAGCGTCAAAAGACTGTGACCGTGCTGGTGGAGCGTCGTGTGAAGCACGAGCTCTACGGCAAGATCGTTGCAAAGTCGAGCAAGTACCACGCCCACGACGAAAAGGGTGAGTACAAGCTGGGCGATGTGATCGAAATCACCGAAAGCCGTCCGCTGTCCAAGACCAAGAACTGGGTTGCTACCCGCTTGGTTCAAAAGGCTGGTCTGCTGTAAGCCCTAAAGGCTCAAGGCTCCAAAGCCCTTTCAAAACGGCCCACAATGTGGGCCGTTTTGCTTTTTGGGGCCGCTTTCGAGGCCCCGGCGATTCGCTCAAGGAGAAGATGCAATGATCAAAATTGGTGACACCCTGCCTGCAACAACGCTGATGGAATACTCGGAAGTGGAAGGCGAAGGCTGCAGCATCGGCCCGAACCCCGTGCCGGTGGATAAGGCCACTGCGGGCAAGACCATTGCCTTGTTTGCCTTGCCAGGGGCATTCACCCCCACCTGCTCTGCCAAGCACGTGCCTGGTTACCTGGAAAAAGCAGAAGAGTTCAAGGCGGCTGGCGTGGATGAAATCTGGTGCCTGAGCGTGAACGACGCCTTTGTGATGGGTGCCTGGGCGCGTGACCAGAAAACCGAAGGCAAGGTGCGCATGCTGGCCGATGGCGACGCTGCCTTTGCCAAGGCCACGGGCCTCACACTGGATCTGACGGGCAAGGGCCTGGGCCTGCGCAGCAACCGCTATTCGATGCTGGTGCGCGACGGCAAGGTGGTGACCTTGAACGTGGAAGGCCCCGGCAAATTTGAGGTCAGCGACGCTGGCACTTTGCTGGCGCAGGCCAAGGCCTAAGCATGCACTCACCTCTCATGCGTCACGCTGAGAGGTCGGGTCGCCCTGCTGCAAGGTCGGGGTGGGTGCAATGCCTGCCTTGTTGACCAGGCTCTTCGGCAAAGGCCCAAGCATCAGTCTCTCGGCTGTTTGCTATCGAATATATAGCTGCTAGCGCTTGTCTATCAAGCGCTAGTGCCCATTTTCTTTCAAACCTGCCATTCCATTCCCCACCATTAGTCAATATTGACCTTGAGGTAGTGCGCCCCTGCAATGGGGTTGTGATAGTAGGGTGGGATCTCTTGAAAGCCCAGGTCTGTGTACAGCGCCCGTGCGGATTCCATCTCGTCCAGCGTGTCGAGCAGCACGCAGGCATAACCGGCACGGCGGGCGGCATCCAGGCTGGCTTCGGCCAGTTCGCGGCCCAGGCCAAAGCCCCGAAAGGCTTTGCGCACGTACAGTCGCTTCATCTCGCTGGCGTTGGGATAGTCGGTGCCGTCCACGGGGCGCAGTGCGCAGCAGCCCGCCACAGCACCGTCGACCATGGCCAACAAGAGTTGGCCCCGGGGTGGGGCATAGTCTCCAGGCAACTGGGCCAGCTCGTCTTCGAAGTTCTGGAAGCACAGATCGATGCCCAGGCTCTGGGCGTACTCTCGAAATATCTCCCGAACGGCCTCCATCTCTTGCGCGCAAGAGGGTGTGACCAGGGTCACGGTGGGCTTTTCCACAATGCTCGGCAACGGTTGTATCGGAAGGCGCAGTGTAGCGGCTCCTTCTCTGGCCGCCCTGAAGACGCGTCAAGGCTGCACTGTGCTGTGCCCAAGGTGCTTTCTGTGCCGCAGTTAGCCCCCCAGGCTGGACACCCACCATGCCAGTGCGGCACAAGCCCCCGCCAGGGCGATGGCCAGTGCGCGGGTGCCCAAGCTGTCAAGGCTCGGCGGGACGGCGTCTGGCAGTTGCTTGTCGCCCTGCACCATGGGTCGGACGATGCGCTCCTTGCGGACCAGCGCGTAAAACACAATCGCCAGCAAGTGCAGCGCCACCAGACCCAGCAGCAGGCACTGCCCTACCTCTTTGTGGTACGTGGTGAACTGCGAGACGACTTCGCCCGAGACAAAGCGCGTCAGTGGGCCTGAGAAGGCGATTTCGTCGTCGGTGAACAAGCCGCTGCTGACCTGGGCTGCGGTCACGCCCAGCAGCGCCAGCACCGACAACGCGCCGAGCGGGTTGTGTCCGGCCTTGTCTTGGGGGCGGGGGTTGCCTCGCAGGTAGTTCAGCAGCCGTGCGGGCGTGGGCACAAATGACGCAAAGCGCGACCAGCGCCCACCCACCAGGCCCCACACCAGCCGGAAGGCGACCAGCGCCAGCACCACATAGCCCAGCCGGAAATGCCAGACCATGGCGTTGCCACCGACTTTGGCGGTGATGACCAGACCCACGATGCTGCTGGCCAGCAGCCAGTGGAACAGGCGGGTGGGCAAATCCCAGATGCGGACGGTGTGCTGCGGCATGAAAACTCCGTGGGCGTTTTGGTGAGATTGGCATTGTGCGACAGGTGGGCCGCTCCGATGGGCGCTCCGGTTCTGCCAGTGTTCGGCAAAAAAAGATGGCTCAGGGCATACTGCGCCTGGGCTCCAGGGCCTGTGGGCACGCACCTCTGCCAACCCCATGGGCCGCTTCGCGGCGCCCAGCCACCCCATTACAAAGGAAGTCCCCATGAAGAAACTTGCTGCATTTGCCCTGGCCGCCGCTGCGGTCACTTTGTCGGCCCCGGCCTCGGCCGAGTTTGCCAAGGCCGAAGACGCCATCAAATACCGCCAAAGTGCTTTTGTCGTGATGGCCCAGCATTTCTCCCGCATTGGCGCCATGGCCAATGGCAAGGCGCCGTTTGACGCCAAGGCTGCGCAAGAGAGTGCAGACATCGTGGCCGTGATGTCCAAGCTGCCATGGGAAGCCTTTGGCGCAGGCACCGACAAGGGCGCTCCCACCAAGGCGCTGCCTGCCGTATGGGCGGAGCAGGCCAAGTTCAAGGATCATTCGGACAAGCTGCAGGCTGAGGCCACCAAGCTGGCGGCAGCCGCCAAAACCGGCAACCTCGACAACGTGAAGACCGCCTTTGGCGCGACGGCAGGCACCTGCAAGGCCTGCCATGACAATTTCCGCTCGAAGTAAAGACAACCCCCTGAGCGGCTTCGCCGCATCCCCTTTCTCTCGAATCGCTGAGCGATTCGGGAAGGAGGACGACGTCAGCGCGGCGGGGCGGCCCTTGCGCGGCGTCCCCCGGCTTGCGGCGTGCCTGGGCATGGATTGGTGAAGCCGTATTGCAGCCAGCCAATACCGCGGGCGGAAACGCAAAAGGCCGATTTCATTGAAATCGGCCTTTTGCGTTTCAGGGGCTGGGCTGCTCAGGTCTCTGCCAGCAATTTCTCAATCAGCTGATGCAGCGCGGGGAAGTCGGGCGCCCCCACATAGCTTTTCACGATCTCGCCGCGCTTGTTGACCAAGTAGGTGGTGGGGGTCAGGCGCACATCGCCCCAGGCTTTGGCCACCGCGCCGGTGTTGTCGATGGCAACCTTGAAGGGCAGCTTGCGCGTTTCGGCAAAGTTGACCACGTAGCTGGGCGGGTCGTAGCTCATGGCCACGGCCATGGTTTCAAAACCCTGGGTGGCGTATTTCTTGTGGGTGGCAATGATCTCGGGCATTTCGGCCACGCAGGTCGTGCAGCTGGTGGCCCAGAAGTTGACCAGCGTGACTTTGCCGCGCAGATCGGCGGTGGACTGGCGTGAGCCGTCGAGCAGCACAAACGTGCTCTCGGGGGCGGCCGAGCGGCCCGTGTCCAGGTACACATAGGCGCCGATGCCTGCAAACGCCACCACGGCCAATCCGCCCAACCAATGTTTGATACCCATGATGTCCTCGTATGCGCAAGCCCGCAGACGCTCAACGGCGGCTTCGGGCTACGGCGTGCTGCGCCGCAGCGTGCAGTTGATTGTCCTTGATTCACCCCACGGGCGTTGTTGGTGGCACCTTGAAACTTGACCCAAGGCAAGGTCGTTCCACCCACTGCTGCAGTCTGCAGCCGAAGTGGGAGTCAGCGGTTGCATAAAAGTTCTGCCGTGCGCAATGCTGGTGCTGCTGATAATGGCCCTATGAAACGACCATGGACCGCAATGAGGAATCGCGCGCGCTGGTTGGCGCTGGGGGCCGCCCTGGGGCTGCAAGCCTGCAGCCCGGCCTTGAACTGGCGCAGCGTGCCGGTGCCCGAAGCGGCGTTGCAGGCCATGCTCCCTTGTAAGCCCGAGCAGGCGACGCGCACGGTGGAGCTGGCCGGCACGCCTTTGGCGATGTCCATGCTGGGGTGTGATGCCGACGGCGCCACGTTTGCTGTGTCGTATACCCGTCTGGCCGACCCTTCGCAGGTGGGGCGGGCACTGGAGCATTGGCAGGCGGCCGCCCTGGCTCGCATGGGGGTTCCCGCTTCGGTGCCAGGTGCTGCGCCTGCCCCTCAGCCCTTTGTGCCTCCCGGTGCTCTGGCCGTGCCGCAAGCGGTGCGCACCACCGTGCTGGGGCGCAGGCCCGATGGCGCCGCCGTCGCGGCCCAGGCGGTATGGTTTGCGCGGGCGGTGGGCGGCGAGGTGCTGGTCTACCACGCCGTGGTGTTGTCGCCCAAGCCGCAGCCGGCGGTGGCCGACACCTTTTTTGCTGGCCTGGAGCTGAAGTGAGACACCCTGCAGATTCCTCCGATGCCGCGCCTGCAAGCGAGCCCAAGGCGGGCACGGCGCTGCCTTCTATCCATGTTGCCAATGTCGCCAGCGCATCCAGCAGCACGCTGGAGTGGCGCTCTGCCGTCGCCGTTTTTCTGACCTTTGCGTTTGCGTACTTTCTATCGGCCCTGGTGCGGGCCGTCACTGCCACGCTGGCCCCCACGCTGGCGCAGGAATTTGCACTGCAGGCCCGCGACCTGGGGCTGTTGGCGGGCGGCTACTTTTTGGGCTTTGCCGCCATGCAGCTGCCGCTGGGCCGGTGGCTGGACCGGCATGGTCCGCGCAAGGTGTCGCTGGGTTTTTTGGGAGTGGCGGTGCTGGGCTGCCTGGTGTTTTCGCAGGCCATGGGGTTTGCCGGGCTGCTGGCCGGGCGCGTGCTGTGCGGGGCGGGCGTCAGCGCCTGCCTGATGGCGCCCCTGACGGGCTACCGGCGCTGGCTGGAGCCCACGGCTCAGATGCGGGCCAATTCGTGGATGCTGATGACGGGCTCGCTCGGCATGGTGGCCTCGACCCTGCCCGTGCAGTGGGCGCTGCCCCTGGTGGGCTGGCGGCCCTTGTTCTGGGCCCTGGCGGGCCTGATTGCGCTGGCCATGCTGCTGATTGCACTGCGCGTGCCAGCCTGGCGCGCCGCATTGCCTGCGCAGCGCGCGGTGGGGGGCGATGCCGTTGGCGATATGGTGGGCGATGTGGCTCCCCCAGCGGGCTACCGCATGGTGTGGCGGCACCCGTACTTTCAGCGCCTGGCGCCGCTGGCGTTTTGTGTGTACGGCGGCATGGTGGCCGTGCAGACGCTGTGGGCCGGGCCCTGGATGCAGCAGGTGGCAGGCTACACGCCGCTGCAGGCGGCCACGGGGCTGTTCTGGATCAATGTCTCCATGCTCTGCACCTTTTGGTCCTGGGGCATGCTCAGTCCCTGGCTGCTGCGGCGTGGCTGGGACGCCAACCGGCTCATGCTCTGGGGGCTGCCGCTGAGCTTGCTGGTGCTGCTGTGCACGGTGCTGGCGGGCCCGCGTGCGGGCGGCGCAGCGTGGGCGCTGTTTTGCATGGCCAGCAGTTTTGTCTCGCTCTCGCAGCCTGCTCTGGCCCTGGCGTTTGTGCCCGCGCTGGCGGGGCGCGCGTTGTCGGCCTTCAACCTGGTGATTTTTGCCGGGGTGTTTGTGGTGCAGTGGGGCATTGGCCTGGCCGTGGATGCGTTTGCCGCGCTGGGCTGGGGCACGGTGGCATCGTTTCGGGCGGCCATGGCGGTGTACCTGGCTTGCAACGTGGTTGCGTACGCGTGGTTTGTGCTGCAGCCACGGCGCCATAATGCAAAGCAAACCGCCCACCCATGAGCACCAGCATCCTCATCATTGCCCACGCCCCCTTGGCCCATGCACTGCGCGAATGTGCGCTGCATGTGTTTGCCGACTGCGGCGCCGCCGTCACCGCACTGGATGTGCAGCCCCACGAGCCACCGGAGGAAACCCTGGCCCAGGCGCGCATCCTGCTTGCCAACATGGCCACCGATACGACGCTGGTGCTGACCGATGTGTTTGGCGCCACGCCTTGCAACGTGGCCCAGCGCTTGGTGGACGGCGTGCGCTCCCGCCTTGTCACGGGGGTCAACCTTCCCATGCTGCTGCGCGCTGTCAGCTACCGTGCCGAACCCTTGGATTCCGTCGTCTCCCGCGCAGTGGTGGGCGGCACGCAGGGGGTGATGCAGGTGGCCATTGCCGCACCGCAAAACCAGTCCCGACGCAATATCCATGATCAAGACCCGTACGACCATCAGCAATAAGCTGGGCCTGCACGCCCGCGCCTCTGCCAAGCTCACCAAGCTGGCGGGCAGTTTTCCGTGTGACGTTTTCATGAGCCGTGGCGACCGCCGCGTGAATGCCAAAAGCATCATGGGCGTGATGATGCTGGCCGCAGGCATTGGCTCGGAAGTGGAACTGGAAACCCATGGCGACCGCGAACAGGAAGCGATGGACGCGCTGCTGGCGCTGATTGCCGACAAGTTTGGCGAAGGGGAGTGACCGCAAGGTCTGACAACGCTTGCCGCCGCCCGTACACAGCACACAGCCCACAGGAGACTGCTGAATGACCTTTTCCGTCCATGGCCTGGCCGTTGCGCGAGGTATCGCCATTGGCCGCGCCGTGCTGGTGGCGTCCAGCCGGGTGGATGTGGCGCATTACTTTGTCCAGCCCGAGCAGGTGGCTGCTGAAATTGAACGGGTGCGCCAGGGGCGCAATGCCGTGGTGGAAGAGCTGCAGCGCCTGCAGGCCGACATGCCCACCGACGCACCGCCCGAGTTGACGGCGCTGCTGGATGTGCACCTGATGCTGCTGCAGGACGAGGCCCTGACAGGTGGCGTCAAGCACTGGATTACCGAGCGCCTGTACAACGCCGAATGGGCGCTGACCACGCAGCTTGAAGTCATCGCGCGCCAGTTTGACGAGATGGAAGACGAGTACTTGCGTGAGCGCAAGGCCGATCTGGAGCAGGTGGTCGAGCGCATCCTGCGCTACATGAAAGGCGTGGACAGCCCTGTGGCGCCGCCCATCAGCCAGCGCCGCAAAACGCAACAAGACCTGCTGCTGGACGACACCGTGGACGTGCCCCTGGTGCTGGTGGCACACGACCTGTCTCCCGCCGACATGCTGCAGTTCAAGCAAAGCGTGTTTGCCGGTTTTGTGACGGACGTGGGTGGTAAGACATCGCACACCGCCATCGTGGCGCGCAGCATGGACATTCCGGCCGTGGTGGGCGCGCGTGCCGCCAGCCAACTGGTGCGCCAGGACGACTGGGTCATCATCGACGGCGATGCGGGCGTGATGATCGTGGACCCCTCGCCCATCATCCTGGCCGAGTACGGCTTTCGCCAGCGCCAGGGCGAGCTGGAACGCGAGCGCCTGTCTCGCCTGCGGCACACGCCTGCCGTCACCATCGATGGGCAAAAGATCGAGCTGCTGGCCAACATCGAGCAGCCCGACGACGCCCCCACTGCCGTGCTGGCCGGGGCCGTGGGGGTCGGGCTGTTTCGCAGCGAATTCCTCTTCATGGGCAAAACCGGCAAATTGCCGGGCGAGGAAGCGCAGTACCTGGCTTACCGGCAGGCGCTGGACGGTATGCAGGGCTTGCCTGTCACCATCCGCACCATCGACGTGGGGGCCGATAAGCCGCTGGACAAGGGCCACAAAGACACGCACCTGAACCCCGCCCTGGGCCTGCGCGCCATCCGCTGGAGTCTGGCCGACCCGGCCATGTTCCGCACCCAGCTGCGCGCCGTGCTGCGCGCAGCGGCGCATGGCAAGGTCAAGCTGCTGTTCCCCATGCTGGCGCATGTCTCTGAGATCACCCAGACCCTGGCCCAGGTGGAGCTGGCCCGGGCCGAGCTGGACGCGCGTGGCGTGGCCTATGGCGATGTGCAACTGGGCGCAATGATCGAGATTCCAGCGGCTGCGCTGATGGTGCGCACCTTCTTCAAATACTTCGATTTCCTGTCCATCGGCACCAACGATTTGATCCAGTACACGCTGGCCATTGACCGTGCCGACGAGGCCGTGGCGCACTTGTACGACCCGTTGCACCCCGCCGTGCTGCGGCTGGTGGCCGATGTGATTGCCGAAGGGCACGCCCAGGGTAAGGTGGTGTCGGTGTGCGGAGAGACTGCGGGCGATGTGACCATGACGCGCCTGCTGCTGGGCCTGGGTTTGCGCAGCTTCTCCATGCACCCGGCGCAGATCCTGGCGGTGAAGCAGGAAGTGCTGCGCGCCGATACCCGCAAGCTCACGCCTTGGGCGCAGCAGGTGATGCTGGGCGAGATGTCGCTCACGCCTGGCAGTTGATTGGATTGTTTGCTATATATTTGATAGCTGCTAGCGCTTGTAAATAAAGCGCTAGAGGCATTTTTGCCTTTAATGCCTCAGCGCCTGGCCAGCGCCACGCCAGCCATGGCCAGCACAAAGCCCAGCAGTTGCAAGGGGGCCAGCGTTTCGCCAAAGAGGGCCCAGGCCTCCAGCGCGGCCAGCGGCGGCACGGCCAGCAGCAGCGCGGCGGTGCGGGTGGCCTCGCCCCGGCGCATCAGCCAGATCAGCAGCGTGGCACCGCCAATCGACAGCACCACCACCGCAAACGCCAACGAACCCCACAGCGCGGCCGAGCCGTCCCAGTGGGGCGTGCCCAGGGTCAGGGCCATGGCAAGCAGCACGCCCACCGCGCCCAGGTTTTGCACCGCACTGGCACTGCGCAGGTCGTCTTGCGCTAGCCAGCGCGACTTTTGCACCATGGCCCCCAGGGTGAGCGACACAATGCTCCCCGCTGCGGCCAGCACCACGGGCCATGGCAGCGCACCGGCATCGGTGGCAGCCAGGCGCGGGGCCAGCACCAGGGCCACGCCACCAAAGCCCAGCGCCAACCCGCCCCAGGTGCGCGCAGGCAGGTGTTGCCGCAGCCACAGCACGGCCACCAGGGCGGTGAACAGCGGCTGCAGCGCTCCGATCAATGCCATCACCCCGGCGGGCATGCCACGCGCCATGGCCCACCAGCTCGGCCCCAGGTAAATGCCGCTCATCAAGGCACCGGCCAGCAAGTGCAGTGCAATGCGCCGCCCCCCGCTGGGCCAGGTGGCGCGCACCCACAGTGCAGCAGCGCTGAAGGCGAGCGCTACGCAGGCAAATCGCGCAGACAGAAACCAGAAAGGGTCGGCATGGGGCGCCACGCCGCGCCCCACCAAAAATCCGGTGGACCAGATCAGCACGAATGCGCCGGGCGCCATCAGCGCAAGGGGCTTGGTCGTGGCGTGCGGGCCGGTGGAAGGGGGCGGATGGGCCATGGGCTGAGGGCGCGGGTGTGCGCTTTAGCGGGCGCGCATGCCCAGCACAGCTGCGGCCAAGATCATCCCGGTGGCCACCACGATGCTGCAGCTGAAGGGGCGCCCGCTCACCAGCACCAGCAGGGTGGTGGAGGCCAGCGGGGTGATGTAGCTCAGGATGCCAATCTGCCGTGCATCGCCCAGCTTCAGCGCCTTGTCCCACATGAAAAACGACGCGCCCAGAGGCCCCAGCCCCAGCAAGGCCAGCAGGCCCCAGTCGCGCCACTGCAGCGTGGTGCTGGGCTCCAGCAGCACATGGCACAGCAGCGACAGTGCGCCAGACACCAGGCCGAACAGGCCAATCGCCGTGGTGGGGAATGCCGCTACACGCTTGGTCAGCAGCGAGTAGCTGGCCCAGATGAACGCCGCCGCCAGCGCGGGCAGGTAGCCCCAGGCCAGGTCCCCGCTCAGCTCACGCCCACCGACGATGGCGATGGCCGCGCCACCAAAGCCCAGCAAGGCGGCCAGCACATGCGCAGTGCGCAAGCGCACCCCCGGCAAGATCACGGGCGACAGCACGACGATGAACAGCGGCCACAGGTAGTTGACGAGGTTGGCCTCTACCGCAGGCGCATGCCGCAGCGCGATGAACAGCAGGAAGTGGTAAGCAAACAAGCCATAAATGCCCAGTGCCAACGTGCGCAGGGGGATGCGCCACTGGGCGGGATCTCGCAGCACAAACGGCCACGCCGGCACGCTGCCCAGGATGAGCGCGATGCCCGTGAGCAAGAAGGGCGGCACATGCGTGAGCGATACGCCCAGCGAGGCCAGGGAGGCCCACAGGGCAATGGCGCCCAGGGCATAAGCATTGGCTTTGAGGTTGGACGCGTGAGGGTGGGGTGGCGGCGCAGAGGACATGGGCCGACTGTAGGGGGTTTGCCGCCCCGGCGGTCGTCGCGCAACGATGGAATATCGTCGCGTGCGGCGGGTGTACACGAGGGTGTGTGCACCGGTCGCGCTGGCGCAGGGCGATGGCCCGGTCTGCCAGCGCTTGCTTTGGGGGGCGGTCAGCGTGCGGCGGGCAGTGTTTTGCCTGGCGCATCGCGCCGCAGTGCGGCCGTCAGCGCCGAGGGCGAGCGGTAGCCCGTTTGGTGCGCCACCTCGGCCACCGACAGGCCGCTGTCCCGCAGCAAGCGGGCCTGGGCCAGGCGTTGGCTGCGCAGCCACTCGATGGCGCCCAGGCCCAGCTCCTCGCGGCAACGGGCGCCGAACTGGCTGGGGCTCAGGTGCACGCGCTGGGCGAGCTCGGCCACGGTGAGGGCCCTGTGCCACTCGCGGGCTGCCCACTGTGAGAGTTGCAGCCAATCGATGGACCGGCGCCGCGATGCCGCGCTGGTGGCCGATGGGGTTGCGCCCCAAGCCTCCAGCAGCAGGGCCGGGCCATGGGCCTGGGCCAGCGGGCGGCCTTGCAGCAGGGCGCTGGCCAGGTATTGCGCCAACGGGCGAGCCTGTGCGGGCAAGGGTTCGTTGCGCTGGGCATAGGCCGTCCAGCCCGCGTGGGCGCTGTCAAGCACAAGGCACAGGCTGCCCCGGCGGGACTCAAAATCGTGCCGAGCGCCGGGCTCAATCACGCAGCCGTTGCCATGGGCCACGCGCAGGCCGCGGCCTTCAATCTCCAGCTCCAGCGTCCCCTCCAGGCCCAGCAGCACCTGGAAATGGTCATGGCTGTGGCTGCCTGGCGAGGGGCCGTAGCGCCGCAGCGTGAGGGCATCGGCGGCGTTGGCCATGGCTGGGCTGTGGAGGTGCCTGGCTTACACGCCGGCGGCGTGGGCCTGCTGGTCGGCGTGGTAGCTCGACCGAACCATGGCGCCCACGGCTGCGTGGCTGAAGCCCATCTTGTATGCCTCTTCCTCGAACATCTTGAAGGTGTCGGGGTGCACGTAGCGGCGCACGGGCAGGTGGCTGTTGCTCGGGGCCAAGTATTGGCCGATGGTCAGCATGTCGATGTTGTGCGCGCGCATGTCGCGCATGACCTGCAGGATCTCTTCGTCCGTTTCGCCCAGGCCGACCATGATGCCGCTCTTGGTGGGCACATTGGGGTGCAGAGCCTTGAACTTTTTCAGCAGGTTCAGGCTGAACTGGTAGTCAGAGCCTGGGCGCGCTTCCTTGTACAGGCGGGGCGCAGTTTCCAGGTTGTGGTTCATCACGTCGGGTGGCGCGGCTTTCAGGATTTCGAGGGCGCGGTCATCGCGGCCACGGAAGTCCGGCACCAGGATTTCGATTTGCGTTTGGGGCGACAGCTCGCGGATGTTCTGGATGCATTCCACAAAGTGGCCGCTGCCGCCGTCGCGCAGGTCGTCGCGGTCCACGCTGGTGATCACCACGTACTTGAGTTTGAGCGCGGCAATGGTCTTGGCCAAGTTCAGGGGCTCGTCCTTGTCCAGCGGGTCGGGGCGGCCATGGCCTACGTCGCAGAACGGGCAACGGCGCGTGCACTTGTCGCCCATGATCATGAAGGTGGCCGTGCCCTTGCCAAAGCACTCGCCGATGTTGGGGCAGGAGGCTTCTTCACACACGGTGTGCAGCTTGTGCTCGCGCAGGATCTCCTTGATCTCGTAAAAGCGCGTGGTAGGGCTGCCCGCCTTCACCCGAATCCAGTCAGGCTTCTTGAGCACTTCGCCATGCTCCACCTTGATCGGAATGCGCGACAGCTTGGCTGCCGCTTTTTGCTTGGCCAGCGGGTTATAGGCTTCGGTGGATTGCGCTTCGCGGACGACTTCAGGGGTGCTCATGGCTGTAGGCGGAGTTCAGGGCGCCAACCGGATGCTGAGCTGCTGGCCCAGCACCTGCGCGGCTTCTTCCCAGGTGGTGTGGACCCCGATTGTAGAAAGGTCCACGGTTTGCAAACCTGCGTAACCGCAAGGGTTGATGCGCGCAAAGGGCTCCAGGTCCATTGCCACGTTCAGCGCCACGCCGTGGTAGGTGCAGTGGCGGCTGACCTTGATGCCCAGCGCAGCTATCTTGCCCAGGCCTTCAAAATCCGGCACCGGCGCAGCCGCCCCCTCGCGCTTTTGCGGGCGCTGCGGCAGCAGGGCGTGGCTGTGCGGGTCGTCCAGCCGCACGTAGATGCCCGGCGCACCTGCCACGCGGTGCCCGGTCACGCCAAAGTGGTCCAGTGTGCGGATCACCGCCTCTTCGACGCGGTACACGTACTCCTTGACGTAGTAACCGGCACGGTGCAAATCAATGAGTGGGTAGGCCACCACCTGCCCCGGGCCGTGGAAGGTGACCTGCCCGCCCCGGTTGGTCGCCACCACAGGGATGTCGCCGGGGTTTAGGAGGTGATCTATTTTGCCTGCAAGGCCTTGTGTATAAAGCGGTAGATGCTCACAAATCAGGAGCATGTCGGGACTGTCTGGCGTGCGCGCAGCGGTGTAGTCTTGCATCGACTGCACCGTGTGTGCGTAGTCCACGCGGCCCAGCTGGCGCAGTTCCATGGACATCGTTCAGAGCGCGTATTTCACCAGCGGATGGGCGGTAAGTGCCCTGTAAAAATTGTCCAGCTGATCGCGGCTGGTGGCCGTGATGGTGATGGTGAGGCTGATGTACTTGCCCCCTGCGCTGTCACGCTGGGCGATGGTGGCGGCGTCCAGAAACGGGTCATGCTGCTTGGCCAGGGCGGTCATTTGCAGCACAAAATCGTCTGTCTTGGCGCCCATCACTTTGACCGGGAACAGGCAGGGGTATTCGATCAGCGAGTCTTTGCTCGGGTCCGGCGTGGCTGCGTCGGTGCCGTGGGGGGAGGGGGGCGCAGAGGATGTCATGGTCAAGGGTGCTTCTCTTTTGGTAGCTTTCAGCGCTTTGCTGGTAAGCCTTCTGGGCCTGTGCAATCGCTGGCATTGTGCTGCAAATACCCGTTATCAGTCCGCAACTTTGTGCCGGCCTTCGGTGTGTACGGCGTTGGCGTGTCACCACAAAGGGGCACGCGCGCGCACCGCATTTGTGCCCGCCATGTGGAATTTTCCTGGCGTCACGGGTTTTTACTTATAATTAGAGGCTTTGTAAAAGTTGCGGTCTGTAACGCGGACGTCATTCAATAATGAAAACAATCGCGCCAGAGACTGAAACTGAGGCTGAAGATTCTGACTTCAAGCCCCTGACCGCCCAAGAGGCGCAGCAGTGGCGCAGTCGCAATCCTCCCATTTCGGTGTGGAAGGTGGTGGCGGGTCAGGCACTGGTTGGAATGCTGGTGGCCCTGGTGGCCTGGGTTCTGACGGGCAGGGCATCGGTGGGCTGGTCTGCAGCCTATGGTGCCCTGGCGGTAGTGGTCCCGGCAGCTTTGTTTGCCCGGGGGGTGTTGCGTCACAAGGCGTCATCCAATCCGCGTGCCGCCATGCTGGGGTTCTTTGGTTGGGAAATCGCCAAAATCGTGTTGACGGTGGCGCTGCTGGCAGCGGCACCCCGGCTGGTGGTGGGCTTGAGCTGGATCGCCCTGCTGGTTGGCATGGTGGTCACAATGAAAACGTACTGGGTTGCGCTGTGGGTGCGGCCTGGTGTCCGAAAAACCGATTGATAGAGAGAAGAGTTGTCCGATGGCCGCAGAAGCGCACGCTCCGACTGCAAGTGAATACATCGTTCACCACCTGCAGCATCTTCAAAACATCAACCAGACCAAGATTGTTGACTTCACTGTCATCAACTATGACTCCATCATCGTGGGTTTGGTTCTGGGTGTCCTCACGCTTTTGATTCTCTGGTCGGCTGCCCGCAAGGCGACCTCCGGCGTGCCCGGTCGCTTCCAGGCGGCCGTGGAAATGCTGGTCGAGATGGTGGACAACCAGGCCAAGGCCAACATCCACAACGCCGAAAGCCGCAAGTTCATTGCCCCCCTGGGTCTCACGGTGTTTGTCTGGATCTTCCTGATGAACTTCATGGACATGTTGCCCGTGGACCTGCTGCCCGCCATCTGGGCGCAGATTTATGGCGCTGCCGGCCACGATCCGCACCACGCCTACCTGCGCGTTGTGCCTACAGCCGATCTCTCGACCACCCTGGGCTTGGCATTCGCCATCCTGATCCTGCGTTTCTGGTACAGCGTCAAGATCAAGGGCGCTGGCGGCTGGGCGCATGAGCTTGTGTCGGCCCCGTTCGGCACCAGCAAGAATCCCATCTTCGCCCTGATTTTGGGCGTAGTGAACCTGTTGATGCAGGTGATCGAATATGTCGCCAACACCGTGTCCCATGGCATGCGGTTGTTTGGCAACATGTACGCTGGCGAACTGGTGTTCATGCTGATTGCCCTGATGGGTGGTGCGGCTGCACTGTCGCTGTCGGGTGTGCTGCTGCCTGTGGGCCACGTCATCGCTGGCACCATCTGGACGCTGTTCCACATTTTGGTGATCTCGCTGCAAGCCTTCATTTTCATGATGCTTGCGCTGATTTACCTCGGTCAGGCGCACAACGCGCACTAAACGGTTCCCTTTCGTTTCTCTTTCCTTTTCAACTTTTCTTTTTTAACTCAGGAGTCATCATGGAAAACATTCTCGGTCTCGTCGCTCTGGCTTGTGGTCTGATCGTTGGTCTGGGCGCTATCGGCGCTTCCATCGGTATCGCACTGATGGGTGGCAAGTTCCTCGAATCGTCGGCACGTCAGCCTGAACTGATCAACGAACTGCAAACCAAGATGTTCATCTTGGCCGGTCTGATCGACGCTGCCTTCCTGATCGGCGTGGCTATCGCTCTGTTGTTCGCTTTCGCCAACCCCTTCGTCTCCACGTTCTTGGTCAACCTGCCCAAGTAATTCCCGTTCAACGCCACTCTAGAAAGGTGTTGCCGTGAGTATCAACGCGACCCTGTTCATTCAGGCCATCGTCTTCTTGATCCTGGTATGGTTCACGATGAAATTCGTGTGGCCTCCGATCGCGAAGGCGTTGGATGAACGAGCCCAGAAAATCGCCGAAGGCCTCGCTGCTGCCGATCGTGCCAAGTCCGAACTGACCGCTGCCAACCAGCGCGTCGAAAAGGAACTGTCACAGGCACGCAACGAAACGGCCTCGCGTCTTGCGGACGCCGACCGCCGTGCCCAGGCCATCGTCGAAGAAGCCAAGGCACGCGCTACGGAGGAAGGCAACAAGATCGTTGCATCCGCACGTGCAGAAGCCGAACAGCAAACGGTGCAAGCCCGCGAAGCCCTGCGTGAGCAGGTGGCCGCGCTGGCCGTCAAAGGTGCAGAGCAGATTCTCCGCAAGGAAGTCAATGCCGGCGTTCACGCCGACCTGCTCAACCGCCTGAAGACCGAGCTGTAAGGGGACACACATGGCTGAACTCGCCACCATTGCCCGCCCTTACGCCGAAGCCCTGTTCAAGGCCGCTACTGCGGGTGCGGGCATGGACCTGGCCAGCACTGCTGACTGGGTCGATGAACTGGCGGCCATTGCCGCCAACCCCCAGTTGCGCCAGCTGGCCGACAACCCCAAGGTGACGGCAGACCAGGTGTTTGCTGTCGTCACGGGTGTTGCGCGTTCGGCGCTGTCCGATGCGGCCAAGAACTTCCTGCGCACGGTCATCGACAACGGGCGCCTTGAAGCGCTGCCTGAAGTCGCCGTGCAATTCCGTGCCCTCGTGAATGGCCGCACAGGCTCTTCGGATGCTGTGGTACACAGCGCTTTCCCAATGGATGCTGCAGCCCTGGCCGATGTCAGCGCAGCCCTGGAAAAGCGCTTTGGCCGCAAGCTCAACCTCACCGCTCAGCTGGATGCGTCCCTGATCGGTGGCATTCGCGTAGTGGTGGGTGACGAGGTGCTGGACACTTCGGTCAAGGCCCGTCTTGAACAAATGAAAGCGGCCCTCACCGCGTAACGCGCGGCGAGGACAGCGAACCAAAGAAAGAAGGAAAGAGTCATGCAACTCAATCCCGCAGAAATTTCTGAACTCATCAAGAGCCGCATCGAAGGTCTGGCCGCCAGCAGCGATATCCGCAACCAGGGTACCGTGGTGTCCGTGTCCGACGG
Source organism: Acidovorax sp. 1608163 (assembly GCF_003669015.1). NCBI lineage: Bacteria > Pseudomonadati > Pseudomonadota > Betaproteobacteria > Burkholderiales > Comamonadaceae > Acidovorax > Acidovorax sp. 1608163. The sequence continues at coordinate 4,502,627 of NZ_CP033069.1, read as the reverse complement.
TATCGTGCGCGTGCACGGCCTGTCGGACGTGATGGCCGGTGAAATGCTTGAGTTCCCCGCCACCAAGGACGGCCAGCCCTCCTTCGGCCTGGCCCTGAACCTCGAGCGCGACTCCGTCGGCGCCGTGATTTTGGGTGAGTACGAGCACATCTCCGAAGGCGACACCGTCAAGTGCACGGGCCGCATTCTGGAAGTGCCCGTCGGCCCCGAGCTGATTGGCCGCGTGGTGAACGCCCTGGGCCAGCCTATCGACGGCAAGGGTCCCATCAACGCCAAGCTCACCGACGTGATCGAAAAGGTCGCTCCGGGCGTGATCGCCCGTAAATCGGTGGACCAACCCCTGCAGACGGGTCTGAAGTCCATCGACTCGATGGTGCCCGTGGGCCGTGGTCAGCGCGAGCTGATCATCGGTGACCGCCAGACCGGCAAGACCGCTGTGGCTATCGACGCCATCATTGCCCAGAAGGGCCAAGGCGTGTCCTGCATCTACGTCGCCATCGGTCAGAAGGCTTCGTCGATCAAGAACGTGGTGCGCGCGCTGGAACAAGCTGGTGCCATGGAGTACACGATTGTGGTGGCCGCATCGGCTTCCGAATCGGCCGCCATGCAGTACGTGTCGGCCTACTCGGGTTGCACGATGGGCGAATACTTCCGCGATCGTGGCCAAGACGCCCTGATCGTGTATGACGATCTGTCCAAGCAAGCGGTTGCTTACCGTCAAGTGTCGCTGCTGTTGCGCCGCCCACCAGGCCGCGAAGCCTACCCTGGCGACGTGTTCTATCTCCACAGCCGTCTGCTCGAACGCGCAGCCCGCGTGAACGCCGACTACGTCGAAGCCTTCACCAAGGGTGAAGTCAAGGGCAAGACCGGTTCGCTGACTGCACTGCCGATCATCGAAACGCAAGCTGGCGACGTGTCCGCTTTCGTGCCAACCAACGTGATCTCGATCACGGACGGCCAGATCTTCCTGGAAACCAGCCTGTTCAACGCCGGTATTCGCCCCGCCATCAACGCCGGTATCTCGGTGTCGCGCGTCGGTGGTGCTGCCCAGACCAAGCTGGTGAAGAACCTGTCCGGCGGTATCCGTACCGACTTGGCCCAGTACCGTGAACTGGCTGCGTTTGCGCAGTTCGCTTCCGACCTGGACGAAGCCACCCGCAAGCAGCTGGACCGCGGTGCCCGCGTGACCGAACTGCTCAAGCAGGCACAGTACAGCCCCCTGTCCATCTCGCTGATGGGCGCGACGCTGTTCGCTGTGAACAAGGGCTTCATGGACGACATCGATGTCAAGAAGGTTCTTGATTTCGAACACGGCCTGCACCAGTTCCTGAAGACCAGCCACGCCGCACTGCTGGCCAAGCTGGAACAGGCCAAGGCCATGGACAAGGAAGCTGAAGCCGAATTGACCGCTGCTGTCGCCGCGTTCAAGAAGTCGTTCGCTTAAACCGGACGAGGAGCCATCATGGCAGCAGGCAAGGAAATACGGGGCAAGATCAAATCGGTGGAAAACACCAAGAAGATCACCAAAGCCATGGAGATGGTGGCTGCATCCAAAATGCGCAAGGCGCAGGAGCGGATGCGGGCAGCCCGTCCCTATAGCGAGAAGATCCGCAATATTGCAGCCAACCTCGGCCACGCCAATCCAGAGTACGTGCATCCGTTCATGAAAGTGAACGATGCAAAGACCGCTGGTGTCATTGTCATCACCACAGACAAGGGTCTGTGCGGTGGCATGAACACCAACGTGTTGCGTGCCGTGACAACCAAGCTGCGTGAGCTGCAAGGTGCCGGTGTCTCGACTGAAGCGGTGGCGATTGGTAACAAGGGTCTGGGTTTCTTGAACCGTGTGGGTGCCAAGGTGGTTTCACACGTGACAGGCCTGGGCGATACGCCCCATCTGGACAAGCTGATTGGCCCGGTGAAGGTGCTGCTTGACGCATATGCCGAAGGCAAGATCAATGCGGTGTACCTGAGCTACACCAAGTTCATCAACACCATGAAGCAGGAGTCAGTGGTGGAGCAATTGCTTCCTCTGTCCTCCGAACAAATGCAGGCTGAGAAGACGGAACACGGCTGGGACTACATCTACGAGCCCGATGCGCAAAGCGTCATCGACGAGTTGCTGGTCCGCTATGTCGAGTCCCTGATCTACCAAGCCGTTGCAGAAAACATGGCGTCAGAGCAATCGGCGCGGATGGTGGCCATGAAGGCCGCAACAGACAACGCCGGCAGCGTCATTGGTGAGTTGAAGCTGGTCTACAACAAGACGCGTCAGGCAGCGATCACGAAAGAACTTTCGGAAATCGTGGCCGGCGCCGCCGCTGTGTAAGCAGCTCAACATACAACATTATTGGAGCGAAAAATGGCTCAAGTGCAAGGCAAGATTGTTCAATGTATCGGCGCTGTGGTGGACGTTGAGTTCCCACGCGACCAGATGCCCAAGATTTACGACGCTCTGAAGCTCGAAGGTTCCAACCTGACGCTGGAAGTGCAGCAGCAGTTGGGCGACGGCGTGGTGCGTACCATTGCGCTGGGTTCGTCCGACGGCCTGCGCCGCGGCCTCATGGTGACCAACACCGGCAACGCTATCACCGTGCCCGTGGGCAAGGCAACGCTGGGCCGCATCATGGACGTGCTGGGCGCGCCCATCGACGAACGTGGTCCCGTCAGCCAAGACCTGACTGCCTCTATCCACCGCAAGGCCCCTGCGTACGACGAACTGTCGCCTTCGCAAGAGCTGCTGGAAACGGGTATCAAGGTGATCGACTTGGTCTGCCCGTTCGCCAAGGGCGGCAAGGTGGGCCTGTTCGGTGGCGCCGGCGTGGGCAAGACCGTGAACATGATGGAACTCATCAACAACATTGCCAAGGCCCACTCGGGTCTGTCGGTGTTCGCTGGTGTGGGCGAGCGTACCCGCGAAGGGAACGACTTCTACCATGAAATGGCCGATTCCGGCGTGGTGAACCTGGAGAAGCTCGAAGAGTCCAAGGTTGCCATGGTTTACGGCCAGATGAACGAGCCCCCAGGCAACCGTCTGCGCGTGGCGCTGACTGGCCTGACCATTGCCGAGTCGTTCCGCGATGAAGGCCGTGACGTGCTGTTCTTCGTGGACAACATCTACCGCTACACACTGGCCGGTACCGAAGTGTCCGCTCTGCTGGGCCGTATGCCTTCCGCCGTGGGCTACCAGCCTACGCTGGCCGAGGAAATGGGCCGCCTGCAAGAGCGTATTACCTCCACCAAGGTTGGTTCGATCACCTCCATCCAGGCCGTTTACGTGCCAGCGGATGACTTGACCGACCCATCGCCTGCCACAACGTTCGCTCACTTGGATTCCACCGTGGTGCTGTCCCGTGACATCGCTTCGCTGGGTATCTACCCTGCTGTGGATCCTCTGGACTCCACCAGCCGCCAGCTGGACCCGAACGTCGTGGGCGAAGACCACTACGCCACGGCCCGCGCGGTGCAAGGTACGCTGCAACGCTACAAGGAACTGCGCGACATCATCGCCATTCTGGGCATGGACGAACTGGCTCCTGACGACAAGCTGGCCGTGGCCCGCGCTCGCAAGATCCAGCGTTTCCTGTCGCAGCCGTTCCACGTGGCCGAAGTGTTCACGGGCTCTCCAGGCAAGTACGTTCCGCTGTCGGAAACCATCCGTGGTTTCAAGATGATCGTGAACGGCGAGTGTGACCACCTGCCAGAACAAGCGTTCTACATGGTCGGTACCATCGACGAAGCCTTCGAGAAGGCCAAGAAGGTGGCCTGATCTCAGATGGGCTGAACACCGTCCGGTGGTTCAGCCCTCTGTAGTCAAGTCCCCCTCTTTTTCTTAGGAGCCATGATGAACACTATCCACGTTGATGTGGTCAGCGCCGAAGAGTCCATCTTCTCTGGCGAGGCGCGTTTTGTCGCTCTGCCTGGCGAATCCGGCGAGTTGGGCATTTACCCTCGCCACACCCCGCTGATCACCCGTATCAAGCCCGGTTCGGTGCGCATCGAAACGGCAGACGGTGGCGAAGAGTTTGTCTTCGTTGCGGGCGGTATTCTGGAAGTCCAGCCCAACTGCGTCACGGTTCTGTCTGATACCGCCATCCGTGGCAAGGACCTGGACGACGAGAAGGCCAATGCTGCCAAGGCGGCAGCCCAGGAAGCGCTCAAGAACGCCAAGAGCGATCTCGATCTGGCCAAGGCACAGTCTGAATTGGCTGTGATGGCTGCGCAGATTGCGGCTTTGCGCAAGTACCGCCAAAAGAAGTGAGCTGCACGCAGCGTCCACCTCTTCCAAGAAAACCCGGCATGTCCGGGTTTTTTATGGCTGTTCACCGGTCGCTGGCGCCATCAAGAGATTGGAGAGGCATTGAGCGTGTGCCCGACTTTTCCTTGCACATGGCAAAGAGGAGCTTGCGTCGACGCAGATCCGTTTTGTCGGGATATCTAGGGCCGCGCTGTCTGCTATCCCCGCGCTAGGGCCTTGGCTCCCTCACAATCCAGGGTCCAGAAGCCCATTTGCGGTTGCAATCCATTCCTATGCCACGCACCAAACACCCTGCCCAGTCGTTGGGCGGATCGCCTGATGACACGGAAGCTCTGTTCTACGAGGCTTTGCAGAAAGGCGACATCGATTTGTTGATGTCTTGCTGGGCGGACGAGGAAGACATCCTGTGTGTCCACCCGGGCGGCTCGCGCTTGGTGGGCGCGGCGGCCATACGGGCGGCCTTTGATGGGATGTTCTCGCAGGGAAGCATTCGGCTCACGGTTTCCCAGGTGCACCGTGTTCAGTCGGTTTCCAGTGCCGTGCACAGTGTGGCCGAGCGTGTGGAGATCATGTTGCCAGATGGGCTGCACGCTGCTTTTTTGCTGGCCACCAATGTGTACCACCGCACACCGGAGGGTTGGCGCCTGGTGGCGCACCATGCCAGCACGGGCGGATCTCCCGATAGCTTGCCCGGGCCTGAGGTGCCACAGGTATTGCACTGACGGGTGCAAGCGCTGTCTCTGTTGAACTGCGAAGGTTGTGTTTTGAATCAAATAGGCCTCTAGCGCTTATTCAATAAGCGCAAGCAGCTATGAAATATGTAGCGCCTAACTGGCTCCCCGGCGGACAACTGCAGACCCTTTGGCCTGCCTTGTTTTCGCGTCGAACCCATGGTTCGGCCCCGGTCTATCGGCGCGAGCGGTGGACCACCCCGGATGCCGATTTTGTGGATGTGGATTTCTTGGCCGACGCCCCAACGGCTGTGGCCTCTGAGACCCCCATGCTGGTGGTCTTTCACGGTCTGGAGGGCTCGTCGCGCAGCCACTATTGCGAGGCTTTTGCCGAGGTGGCGCGCGAGAGGGGATGGGCCTGCGCATTGCCCCACTTTCGCGGTTGCAGTGGCGAGATCAACCATGCCCCCCGCGCCTACCACTCTGGCGACCACGAAGAAATCGGCTGGATACTGGGCCAACTGCAAGCCGCGCACCCAGGGCCGCTGGTGGCGGTGGGGGTTTCATTGGGCGGCAACGCTTTGATGCGCTGGGCTGCTGAAGCGCAAGGCCTGGCGGCCCGGAGTGTGAGAGCCGTAGCCGCCGTGTGTGCGCCGCTTGATTTGGCGGCGGGAGGCCTTGCCATCGGAAAAGGCCTCAATCGACAGATTTACACGCGCATGTTCTTGCGGACCATGGTGCCCAAGGCGTTGCAAAAGTGGCAACAGCACCCGGGCTTGTTTGATAAGGATGCACTCTTGGCCGCACGGGATTTGTATGCCTTCGACAACGTGTTTACCGCCCCCTTGCATGGGTTTCAGGACACGGCGGACTATTGGCACCGTGCGTCTTCCAAGCCCCTGTTGCCCCTGATTCAGGTGCCTGCATTGGTCGTGAATGCGCTGAACGACCCCTTTGTTCCTGCGGACAGTTTGCCGGGGGCCTGTGACGTTGGGCCCTGTGTGACGTTGTGGCAGCCGGAGCACGGTGGGCATGTCGGCTTTGCCCAAGGGCGTTGGCCGGGGCATGTGCGCGCCATGCCCGATGCGGTCAGCGATTGGCTGGCCTGTGCCGCCGCATTGCCGCAGGCACAATCAGCCCATGGATGACATCGTCAAACAAGCGTTGGTGAAGTGGCCCCATGTGCCCGATTGCTACGGCTGGCTGGGCTTGGATGCACGTGGGCGCTGGTTCATGCGCGATGCTGCTGTGCAGGCGGCCGGCGATTTTGCCAGCAGCCGTGGGTCGTGGCTGCAGCATGCCAAGCTGATCGAGTTCATCGGGCGCAACTACGAGTGCGATGCCCAGGGGCTGTGGTTTTTCCAGAATGGCCCGCAGCGGGTCTATGTGGAGTTGGAGGCCGCCCCTTGGGTCTGGCGGGTATTGCCAGACTTTCGTTTGCAGTCGCACACCGGCCACCTGGCGGACGCGCAGGACTGCTGCGTGGATGAACAAGGGCGCTTGTATATCGCCTCGGCCTTGGGTTTGGGTGTAGTGCATACCCAAGACATGGTGTACGCCGCCGAAGCGGTGGAGCAAGGGCTGTGGGTGCCGCGTGACGTTTTATCGACCCAATTGCCGCAGGAGTTTCAGTTCGTTTTGAGTCCGGCTGCACAGGCGAAGTAGAGGCAAAGTAGCGACCGCAGGACGCGCAATAAAAAAGCCGATGCATGCATCGGCTTTTTTGATGGACTGGCCGCTGTGTGCAGCCGCCTTGGGTTACTGCGCTGCAGAGGCTCCGGCCTCTGGGGCGGCAGCGCCTGGCGCTGCAGGCTCAGCAAACTTGGCACCGCCGGCATTGGCCATGAACACCACGGCCCGGGCAATTTCGGTGTCGTTGAAGTCACCACCACCCTGGGGCGCCATGGCGCCCTTGCCCTTGAGGGCGGACTGGACCAGCGCTTCAAAGCCGGTCTTGATGCGAGGGCCCCAGGCTGCAGCGTCGGCCAGCTTGGGTGCCCCTGCTGCGCCGGTGGCGTGGCAAGCGGCGCATTGGCCCTTGAACACTTCTTCGCCTGCGCGCAGAGGGCGATTGGCATCGCGCACTTCCACCATGCCCACTTTTTGGATGCGCTCGGCCAGTGCCTTTTCAGGGTTGGCGGCACCAGCGGCAGGCTTGTTGCTGGAGGTCACGTAGAGAACCAGGCCGATGATGGCAAAGATAGGCACCACGAACGAGAAAAATCCCGCGATCAGTAGTTGCTTGGGGGTTTTGATCGGGCCTGTATGCGCTTCTTCGTGGTGGTTGTCGCTCATGACGTCCTCTGGAGTGGCGGGGTCTTTGATGGAATAACCCTAAATTATATCTGTGGGGTAGGCCTGTGATAGATGGTCACTGACCAGACCCCGCAAGATATTCGTCGGTATCCCACGAGGGGCTTTCTCAGGGCGCTTTGCTGGCTTGGCCTGTTTCCGCATCCCAGCCGCCGCCCAGCGCCTTGAACAGCGTGACTTGATTTTGCAACTGCCCCAGGCGCACCTGCACCACGCCTTGCTGCGTGCTGAACAGTGAGCGCTGTGCGTCCAGCAAATCGAGGTAGCTGGCCACCCCGTTTTTGTAGCGCAGATCCGCCAGGTTCAGGCGTATGGCCTCAGCCTCGGCTTGCTTGGTTTGCGCGTCCAGTTGCTCTGTCAGGGTGCTTTGGCTGGCCAGCGCGTCAGACACCTCCCGGAATGCCGTTTGGATGGCCTTCTCATACTGCGCTACGGCAAGTTTGCGGCCCACCTGTGCACTATCGAGGTTCGCTTGGTTGGCGCCCGCATCGAACAGAGGCAGCAGCAGCGATGGGGCCAAGGTGAAGCCCCAGGAGCCGTTTTTGAACAGGCCTGAAAGCTCGCCACTGGCGGTTCCGGCCTGCGCCGTCAAGGCAATGCGCGGAAAGAATGCGGCACGCGCGGCTCCAATGTTGGCATTGGCCGCCACCAGTTGCTGCTCTGCCTGTCGAATGTCTGGCCGCTGTGCCAGCAGATCTGAGGGCAAGCCTGTAGGAACTGTCTGCATGCTGGGGGCGGCCCGCAAATCGCTGCGGGTCAAGCTGGCTCGAATGTCCTCAGGCAACGGTTGGCCCAGCAGCAGGGCCAGGGCATTCTCGTCGAGGGCTCTTTGGCGCTGCTGCTGGGCCAGCGTCGCCCGTGCGGCCTGGGTCAGTGATTCCGCTTGCCGATAGTCAAGTTCTGACGCTGCCCCGGAGTCCAGCCGCAGCTTGGTCAGCCGCACGGACTCTTCGCGGGTGGTCAAGGTCCGGCGTGAAAGCTCCAGCAACTGCTCGTCGGCCAGCAGCGTCAGCCAGGCATTGGCCACTGCGCTGATCAGGCTGACCTGGGCGGCATTGCGCCCTTCTTCGCTTGCAAGGTACTGTGCCAGTGCCTGCTCCTTGAGGCTGGCGACGCGGCCAAAAAAGTCCAGCTCCCAGGCGGTGACAGCAAGGCCCACGCTGAAGCTGTTGGTCAGGTCGCCAGAGCCCGAGGCGGGCGCGCGGGAGGCATTGGCGGCCAGCCCCACTGCAGGGTACTGCGCCGCTCTGCGCACCTGAAACTGTGCGCGCGCTTGCTCGACATTGAGGCTGGCGATGCGCAGGTCACGGTTGTGGTCCAGCGCGATCTCAATGAGCTGTTGCAGGCGTAGCTCGGAGAAGTAGCTGCGCCAGGAGGGGAGCGGAGCGCCGGGCTGCGTCGACGCTGCGGTGTAGCCCGTGGGCACTGGGGCTGCAGGGCGCTCGTATGCCGGAATCATGGAGCAGCCAGCCAGCAGGGCCACCATCGCCAGGCTCAGGGGGGCGAGTTTCTTAGTCATGGTTTCCAATTCCTGCTTCTTCGGCATGGCGGCGGTTCATTTCTTGTTGGCGTGCGCTGCCCTTGAAGAGCCCGCGCACGACCACGAAAAAGACGGGGACAAAGAACACCGCCAAGACGGTGCCCGTGAACATACCCCCCAGCACACCAGTGCCGATGGCGCGTTGGCTGGCAGACCCGGCGCCGCTGGCAATGGCCAGTGGCACCACGCCCAGGCCAAACGCCATGGAGGTCATGATGATGGGCCTGAAGCGCAAATGCGCTGCTTCCAGGGCCGACTCAATGACACCCTTGCCTTGGGCTTGCAGGTCTTTGGCGAACTCAATGATCAAAATCGCATTCTTGGCAGACAGCCCAATGATGGTGATCAGCCCCACCTGGAAGTAGACGTCGTTGGCGTATCCCCGCATCAGCGTGGCGAGTAACACCCCCAGCACGCCCAGCGGCACCACCAGCACCACGGCCAACGGAATGGACCAGCTTTCATACAGTGCAGCCAGGCAGAGGAACACTGCCAGGATGGCGAAGCTGTACAGAATCAAGGACTGTGAGCCTGCGAGTTTTTCTTCACGCGACTGTCCGGTCCATTCAAAGCCAAAGCCTGCCGGCAACTGGCCGGCCAGCTTCTCCATCTCCGCCATGGCCGCACCAGTGCTCAGACCTGGCGCAGGGCTGCCAGAGATGCGCATCGCGGGATAGCCGTTGTAGCGCACCGTCTGTTGTGCGCCCTTGACCCACTTGGTGGTTGCAAAGGCCGAGAGTGGCACCGGCTTGCCTTGGCTGTTGCTTGCGTTCAATTTCATCAGATCATCAGGCTGCATGCGGGCAGGGGCATCTGCCTGCACCACGACACGCTGTAGTCGCCCTTGGTTCGGGAAGTCGTTGACATAGCTGGACCCCAGGGCGGTGGACAGCGTGGAGTTGATGGCATCGAACGTCACGCCCAGTGCATTGGCTTTGTCGCGGTCAATGTCAATTTGCAGTTGCGGGGCGTCTTCCAGTCCGTCTGGGCGCACTTGCGTGAGCACCTTGCTCTGGGACGCCATGCCCAGCAGTTGATTGCGGGCATTGACCAACGCTTCGTGCCCCGCACCGCTGCGGTCTTGCAAGCGGAACGTGAACCCGCTGGCGTTGCCCAGCTCGGGGATGGGCGGTGGGCTGAGCGGGAAGATGAATGCATCGCGAATGCCCATTAGCCCACCAAAGGCTCGGTTGGCCACGTCTTGCGCCGACTGGCCTGGACCATGGCGCTCGCTCCAGTCCTTGAGCGTCACAAAGGCCAATGCTGCGTTCTGTCCTTGGCCAGAAAAGCTGAAACCGAGAACCCCCACCATGCTTTGCACTTCGGGCTGCTTGAGGATGAAGCTTTCCACTTGCTCCATGACGGCCAGCGTCCGCTCCTGCGTCGCGCCCGGCGGCAACTGCACGTTCACGATGATGTTGCCTTGGTCCTCGCTGGGCAAAAAGGAGGTTGGCAGGCGCATGTAGACGACTGCCACGGCACCAACGATGGCCGCGTAAATGACCAAATATCGCGCTGCGCGCTTGAGCATGCGAGCGACCCAGCCTTCATAGCCTTTGGCGGCAACGGTGAAGCGCCGGTTGAACCAGCCGAAAAAGCCCGTCTTTTCGTGGTGGTGGCCTGCTTCCACTGGCTTGAGCAAGGTGGCGCACAGCGCTGGCGTCAACGACAAGGCCATGAAGGCCGAGAACCCGATAGACGCCACCATGACCGCCGAGAATTGGCGGTAGATATTGCCGGTAGAGCCTGCGAAGAACGCCAGAGGCACAAACACGGAGATCAGCACCACGGTCACGCCAATGATGGCGCCCGAAATCTGGCGCATGGCTTTGCGTGTGGCTTCCAGCGGCGAGAGACCTTCTTCGCTCATGATGCGCTCGACGTTCTCGACCACCACGATGGCATCGTCCACGACGATACCGATCACCAGCACCATGCCGAACATGGTAAGCACGTTGATGGAGAAGCCCAGCGCCAGCAACGTCGCAAAAGTGCCCAGCAACGCAATCGGCACCACGATGGTGGGAATGACGGTGTAGCGCCAGTTCTGCAGAAACAGGAACATCACCAGGAACACCAGGGCGACGGCTTCCAGCAGCGTTTTGGCCACTTGGGTGATGGAGATGTCCACAAAGCGCGAGCTGTCGTAGGGAATGCTCCAGCTCATGCCTTGAGGAAAGTACCGGGACAGCTCGTCCATCTTGGTGCGCACGGCTTTGGCTGCCTCCAGCGCGTTGCCGCTAGGAGACAACTGGACACCAATGCCAATGGCCGGTTTGCCGTTGAGTCGGGCAGCGGTGGCGTAGGCCTGGCCGCCCAGTTCCACGCGCGCCACATCTTTGATCCGAACGGTAGAGCCGTCTGCATTGGCCCGCAGGATGATGTTGGAGAACTGCTCTACGCTGGACAACTGGCCTGTCACCACCACGGTTGCGGAAATGCCCTGGCCCGCCAAGTTGGGCAAATCGCCAATGGTGCCGCTGGCCACTTGTGCATTTTGGGCGCGGATGGCTGCACTCACTTCGGCCGCAGAGACGTTGAAGCTCTCCATCTTGGCGGGGTCGATCCAGATGCGCATCGCCCTTTCGGTGCCGAAGAGCTGGGCCTGGCCGATGCCGCTCAGCCGCTGCAGTTCAGGCACCACGTTGCGAGATGCATAGTCACCCAGCGCCACGGTGTCTGTTTTCGGGTCGCTGGAGGACAACATCGTGAACAGCAAGAAGTTGGACCTCGATTTGTCCACGCGCACGCCTTGCTGCGTGACGGTTGACGGCAGCCGTGGAGTGGCTCTGGACAGCCGGTTTTGTACGTCCACCTGCGCCAGGTCTGCGTTGGTGCCGGGCTGGAAACTCAGCGTGATGCTGCCGGAGCCGTCTGCTTGTGCAACGGACTCCATATAGATCAACCCCGGGGAGCCATTCATCTCGCGCTCAATCACCGACAGCACACTGTCTTCCAGCGTCTGTGCAGAAGCGCCTGGGTACGAGGTATTGATGACGATGGACGGCGGAGCGACGGGGGGGTACTGCGAGATGGGCAGCTGGGTGATTGCCACGCCCCCCATGACCATGATGAACAGTGCGATGACCCACGCAAAGATGGGTCGGTCAATAAAGAACTTGGCCATGTGCGTGCCTCTCAGGGCTTGGCTGCAGATGCATCGGCTGCCGGGGCCGGAGCGGGCGTTGCAGCCTGTCCGGGCGCCTGCCATGGCACGGCTTTAACGGGAGTGCCTGGGGGCAGCATCTGCAGTTTCTGAAAGCCATCCACCATGACCTTTTCGCCCGCTTGCAGGCCTTCACGCACGACCCAGCGGTTGTTTTGTGCCGCACTGATCTTGACGGTGCGCTGGCTGATCTTTCCGTCATCACCCACCACGCTGACTGTGTCCCCTTGCTGCGTGCGCGTGACCGCTTGTTGAGGCAGCGTGATGGCATTGCTGGCCTGTGCCTGTTCCAGTCGCACACGCAGATACAGGCCTGGCAACAACTCGCCCTTGGGGTTGGGGACTTCTGCGCGCAAGGTCACCTGACCCGTGCTCGCGTCCACGGACAAATCAGAAAAAAGCAGCTTGCCTGCTTGGGCGTATTCAGTGCCATCGCTCAGGATCAAGCGAACGCTGGCGGCCTCCTTGCCGTCTGCGCGCTTGAACTGCCCGTTGGCCATGGCTTTGCGCAATTGCAAGATGTCGTTCGCAGACTGGGTGAAGTTCACGTACACCGGGTCAATCTGTTGAATCACCGCCAAAGGGGTTGCTTCCCCTTGGCCGACCAAGGCGCCCTCGGTTACCAAGGCACGCCCAATGCGCCCGGAAATGGGGGCCGAGACGCTGGCGTAACCCAGGTTGATGCCTGCCGTGCGCACGGCCGCCTTGGCCGAGGCCACATCGGCTTGAGATTGCTTGAGCGCCGCTTCGGCGTTCACATAGTCTTGCTTGCTGATGGCGTTGGCTTCGACGAGCGGGCGATAACGCTCCAGTTGGGCTTGGGTCTGCGCCAGGTTGGCTTCGGCTTTGGCCTGGCTGGCTTTGGCGCTGTCCAGGGCTGCTGCATATGGGGCCTCGTCGATTTTGAACAAAGACTGCCCAGCCTTGACATCGCTGCCCTCCTTGAAGGTTCGCTGCTGCAAGATCCCTGCAGCCCGAGCCCTCACTTGTGCAACGCGAGAGGCCTCTACACGCCCTGGCAGTTCGGTCACCAGCCCAATGTCGCCGGGCGTCGCTGTCACTGTTCCGACCTCTACTGCAGGCTTTTGGCCGCCTGCTCCAGCTGGTGCCGACGCCTCTTTGCCGCAAGCGGCTAGCAATAGGCTGGTTGCGACAAGGCTCCCGAGAAGCAGGTGCTGTGTTCTGTTGGATGTTTGTTGAACGGGTTGTTCATCATGCAAGCGAAGCATGGAAATCCTTTGGTGATGAGGCGAGAGGAGGGCTGATGTGCCCGTAGCCTGAAACAAGATGGCCACAAAAGATGGCAGGGGCGCGAAAACCCGACATGGCTGCTGAGAGATTATACATACAGTCATGAATGTATAATGAATTTGCAGCACGTGCTGGCGATGGCGGTGCTTGTAGAAATGGATGGCGAAATGGTTCGCAGAACAAAAGAAGATGCGGCGGCTACGCGCAATGGCCTGATTGATGCGGCCGAGCGTGTGTTTTGTGAGAAGGGCGTGTCGCGTGCGTCTTTAAGTGACATTGCCAGCGCTGCGGGGGCTACCCGCGGCGCGATCTACTGGCATTTCAAGGACAAGGTGGATCTGTTCAATGCCATGATGGATCGGGTGACTTTGCCGCTGGAGCAAGGGTGTGCTCAGTTTTCGTGTGTGGCGGGCGGAGATCCCGTAGGGCGCTTGCGCGCGGTCATGGCGTTTGTGCTTCATGCGGTGGCGTCCAATGCGCAGGCTCGGCGGGTTTTTGAGATTGCCATGTACAAGGTGGAGTACGTGGATGAAATGGCTGCGGTGCGGGATCGGCACATTGCCGCGTCGGGTAATTTCACTGCCCAGCTGGCTCGCGACTTTGCGCTGGCTGTGGAGGGGGGGCGATTGAGCATGCCCTTGTCTCCGCATGAGGCGGCTGTGTCATTGCATGCGCTGTTCGACGGGTTGATTCAAAACTGGATTCTTGGGCAGGGCGGGTTTGATCTGGTGAGTGTGGGGGGGCGTGCGACGGATGCTTTTTTGCAGGGGGTGGGGCTTTGCTGGCCCGTTGCTGACACGTAGTGCAAGGTGATCGCCTGGAGCGTTGCTCCGTGCGATAATCCATGGCTAACATGTGAATTCGTGCGGCTGTAGCTCAGTGGATAGAGTATTGGCCTCCGAAGCCAAGGGTCGTGGGTTCGATCCCCGCCAGCCGCACCAGATAAATATGTTGCTTGAATTTCGGGTTTTGTTCGGGTTTGCAAAAACCGTGCTAGAATTCAAGGCTGATCGGAGGGGTGCCCGAGTGGCTAAAGGGGGCAGACTGTAAATCTGTTGGCTTACGCCTACACTGGTTCGAATCCAGTCCCCTCCACCAAAATTTAGTGTGAGTTTGTCTGTTGGGTTGTGCAGGCTTCGCAGGAGTCGTTGGCTTGTGCGGGAGTAGTTCAATGGTAGAACCCTAGCCTTCCAAGCTAATGACGCGGGTTCGATTCCCGTCTCCCGCTCCACATTGTTTTGGTTTTGTAGTTTCGTCTGACATCATTGATGTGATGCTTGGATTGCCCATGTGGCTCAGTGGTAGAGCACTCCCTTGGTAAGGGAGAGGTCGCGGGTCCGATTCCCGCCATGGGCACCACTTTCGGGTGCGTCCGGTTCTGGTTGCGCCAAGATCCTGTTTTTTGAAATAGATATTTTTCGGAGTCGGAAAAATGGCAAAAGGAAAATTCGAACGCACCAAGCCCCACGTCAACGTGGGCACCATCGGTCACGTGGACCATGGCAAGACAACCCTGACGGCTGCTATCGCTACCGTGCTGTCTGCCAAGTTTGGCGGCGAAGCCAAGAAGTACGATGAAATCGACGCAGCGCCCGAAGAAAAGGCACGCGGCATTACCATCAACACTGCCCACGTTGAATACGAAACCGCCAACCGCCACTACGCTCACGTGGACTGCCCTGGCCACGCTGACTATGTGAAGAACATGATCACCGGCGCTGCCCAAATGGACGGCGCTATCTTGGTGTGCTCCGCTGCTGACGGCCCAATGCCCCAGACCCGCGAACACATCCTGCTGGCCCGCCAAGTGGGCGTGCCTTACATCATCGTGTTCCTGAACAAGTGCGACATGGTGGACGACGAAGAACTGCTGGAACTCGTCGAAATGGAAGTTCGCGAACTCCTGGACAAATACAGCTTCCCTGGCGACGACACCCCCATCGTGCGTGGTTCCGCCAAGCTGGCTCTGGAAGGCGACAAGGGCCCTCTGGGCGAACAAGCCATCGACAAGCTGGCCGAAGCCCTGGACACCTACATCCCTACGCCTGAGCGCGCTGTGGACGGTGCCTTCCTGATGCCTGTGGAAGACGTGTTCTCGATCTCCGGTCGTGGCACCGTGGTGACGGGCCGTATCGAGCGCGGCATCATCAAGGTCGGCGAAGAAATCGAAATCGTCGGTATCCGCGACACACAAAAGACCACCTGCACCGGCGTGGAAATGTTCCGCAAGCTGCTGGACCAAGGTCAAGCTGGCGACAACGTTGGCCTGCTGCTGCGCGGCACCAAGCGCGAAGACGTCGAGCGCGGCCAAGTGCTGTGCAAGCCCAACTCGATCAAGCCACACACCCACTTCACTGCCGAAGTGTATGTGCTGAGCAAGGACGAAGGCGGCCGTCACACGCCTTTCTTCAACAACTACCGTCCTCAGTTCTACTTCCGTACGACTGACGTGACTGGCGCCATCGAGCTGCCAGCCGACAAGGAAATGGTCATGCCTGGCGACAACGTGTCGATCACTGTGAAGCTGATCAACCCCATCGCTATGGAAGAAGGCCTGCGCTTTGCTATCCGCGAAGGCGGCCGCACTGTGGGCGCCGGCGTGGTTGCCAAGATCATTGCTTAATTAGTTTGTGTATAGGGGTATAGCTCAATTGGCAGAGCGTCGGTCTCCAAAACCGAAGGTTGTAGGTTCGATTCCTACTGCCCCTGCCACTTAAAGTGGCTCAATCAAAGCCCGCCAGGATCTGGCGGGCTTCGGTGTCTTGTGTGATGCCGTGTGAAATGAAGTGAAAGTATCAAACATGGCTGCCTCACAGGTTGAAACCGTAAGTTCCGGTGCGGACAAAGCAAAGCTCGCTGCTGCTGTTGCTTTGGTGCTAGCTGCTATTGCTGGTTTTTATTTGCTTGGAAAGCAAGGTGTATACGCTCAGTGGGCGGCCCTGATTGTCGGACTGTTGGCTGCTGTGGGCGTTTTCTTGGTTTCTGAGTCGGGCCGCCAGTTTGTTGCATTTGCGCGTGATGCTTGGCGCGAAGTCAAAAAAGTGGTTTGGCCAACCCGAAAAGAAACACTGCAAATAACGGCTTACGTTTTTGCCTTTGTGGTCATCATGGCCTTGTTTCTGTGGTTCACGGATAAAACGCTGGAATGGGTCTTTTACGACCTCATTTTGGGATGGAGAAAGTCATGACAACCGATGCAGTGGTGGCCGATGGCGGTGCGCCCGTTTCATCTACGCCCTCTAATCCTGATTTGCGTTGGTACATCGTTCATGCCTATTCGGGCATGGAAAAGGCGGTTGAGCGCAACATTGTCGAGCGCATCGGCCGCGCTGGCATGCAAGACAAATTTGGCCGAATTCTCGTCCCCACTGAAGAAGTGGTTGAGATGAAAAATGGCCAGAAGAAGACGACCGAGCGGCGTCTTTTTCCTGGGTATGTCTTTGTTGAAATGGTGATGGACGACGACACTTGGCACTTGGTGAAGCACACCAACAAAGTGACGGGTTTCGTTGGTGGGGTCAAGAATCGGCCTGCGCCCATCTCGGAAGACGAGGTGCAAAAGATCGTCAGCCAGATGCAGGAAGGCACTGACAAGCCACGCCACAAGGTCGAATTTATGGTGGGTGAGTTGGTGCGGGTCAAGGAGGGCCCATTCACTGACTTCAATGGCTCGGTCGAAGAAGTCAACTACGAAAAGAATCGTCTGCGCGTTTCTGTGATGATTTTTGGCCGGTCTACACCCGTCGAATTGGAATTTGGACAGGTTGAAAAAACCTGAGCCTAGTGGAATAAATACCTCGCATTTTTCGACTCGGTGCGAGAGGTTTTGTGAGTCGTTAACCCCCGGGGAGCCTGCTAGTGCATGTTGCATAGGCAGGCGTTACAACCCGCAAGGAGCAAAGCATGGCGAAGAAAATCGTCGGTTTTATCAAGCTGCAAGTCCCAGCAGGTAAGGCCAACCCATCCCCACCAATCGGCCCCGCACTGGGTCAGCGTGGCCTCAACATCATGGAGTTCTGCAAGGCATTCAATGCGCAGACCCAGGGCGTCGAGCCAGGCCTGCCATTGCCCGTGGTCATCACGGCTTTTGCGGACAAGAGCTTCACCTTCATCATCAAGACGCCGCCTGCGACGACTCTGATCAAGAAGGCCATCAAGCTCGAGAAGGGTTCTTCCAACCCTTTGAAGACCAAGGTCGGCAAGATCACTCGCGCACAGCTTGAAGAGATCGCGAAGACCAAGCTGAAGGATATGAACGCTGCCAACGTCGACGCCGCTGTGCGCACGCTGGCTGGCTCTGCACGCTCCATGGGCGTGACGGTGGAGGGTTTGTAAAATGGCCAAGCTGACAAAGAAGCAAAAAGCCCTGCAAGGCAAGGTCGACAGCACCAAGCTGTACGCTTTCGCTGAAGCAGTTGCAATCGTGAAAGAAGCTGCTACCGCCAAGTTTGATGAATCCATCGATGTGGCCGTTCAACTTGGCATTGATGCCAAGAAGTCGGACCAAGTGGTGCGTGGTGCTGTGGTGCTGCCTAACGGTACCGGCAAGACGACTCGCGTGGCCGTGTTCGCCCAAGGCGCCAAGGCTGAAGAAGCCAAGGCTGCAGGTGCCGACATCGTGGGTATGGACGACTTGGCCGCCATGGTCAAGGCCGGCGACATGCCTTTCGACGTGGTGATTGCTGCCCCTGACGCCATGCGCGTTGTGGGTACGCTGGGCCAGATCCTGGGTCCACGTGGCCTGATGCCTAATCCCAAGGTGGGTACCGTGACGCCTGACGTCGCTACGGCTGTGAAGAATGCCAAGGCGGGTCAAGTGCAATTCCGCGTCGACAAGGCTGGTATCGTGCACAGCACGATCGGTCGCCGTTCGTTCGACAACGAAAAGCTGCAAGGCAACCTGGCTGCGCTGATTGAAGCCCTGAACAAGGCCAAGCCAGCTACCAGCAAGGGTCTGTACCTGCGCAAGGTGGCTGTGTCCTCCACGATGGGCTTGGGTGTCCGCGTGGATACGCAAACCATCGCAGCATAATTGCAAAAAATCTTCAATCTTGCCTTCGGGCGAGATTGATGTGGTGGGCTGAGGCTACCTCGGTAGCTTCAGGCCATCCAAGACCGTTGGTGTGTGAGTTACTCGCGCTTAAAGCCAGAGATGGTGCCAACGCAGATGGCGATCCCGCTGCAGATGGAAATTTTCCAAAACAGTTGGTCGCTGCAACAAGAGCGCGCACAAGGCCATCGCCGAGTGCGCATTTTAAGGAGTAGACCTTGAGTCTTAATCGCAGTGAGAAAGAAGCGGTCATCAGTGAAGTGACCAGCCTCGCCGCTAAAGCTCAAACGCTCGTGATCGCGGAATACCGTGGCATCACGGTCGCCGACATGACCAAACTGCGCGTTGATGCACGCAGCAAGGGCGTCACCCTGAGTGTTCTGAAGAACACCCTGGCTCGCCGTGCTGTGGCTGGTAGCGCATTTGACGTTGTGGCCGACCAGATGACCGGTCCGCTGATCTATGGCTTCTCCGAAGACGCTGTGGCTGCCGCTAAGGTGGTGGCCGATTTCGCGAAAACCAACGACAAGTTGGTGATTCGCGGTGGCGCTTTCGGTGGCAAAGCCCTGGATGTCAACGGCGTTAAGCAACTGGCCAACATTCCTTCCAAGGAAGTTTTGCTGGCTCAGATTTGTGGCTTGCTTATGTCCCCCATGTCGCGTACAGCAGTTGTGCTGGGCGCGCTGGCGGCGAAAAAAGGCGAAGGCGCAGCCGAAACGGCCGCCGAACCTGTTGCGGCTTGATAGCCCGGCAGACAACCAACTAATTGTTAGGAAATAAAAATGGCATTCGATAAAGACGCATTTTTGACCGCTCTGGACAGCATGACGGTTCTGGAACTCAATGACCTGGTGAAGGCCATTGAAGAGAAGTTTGGCGTGAGCGCTGCAGCCATGGCTGCTCCTGCTGCCGCTGGTGGTGGCGCTGGCGCTGCTGCTGCTGAAGAAAAGACAGAATTCAATGTGGTGCTGACTGACGCTGGCGCCAACAAGGTTTCCGTCATCAAGGCAGTGCGCGAAATCACCGGCCTGGGCCTCAAGGAAGCCAAGGATCTGGTGGACGGCGCTCCAAAGAACGTCAAGGAAGCTATTGCCAAGGCTGACGCTGAAGCCGCAGTCAAGAAGCTGGTGGAAGCCGGTGCCAAGGCTGAACTGAAGTAATTCGGTCTCTTTCAAGGGCTGGAGTGCTCCTCAAGGGCCTCCAGCCTTTGGCGCTTTCAGAGCGCACCCGAAAAGTGACTTGATGCAGGGCGTTACGAGTCTGCAATGAGTTGAGTTTCGAGTGTCTTCTGACAACCCCGACAGCAGAAGATACCTTGGTTCGGGTGATGTGCAATGCATCGCCGTCCGCCATGGTTGGTAGTGGCCAACCGCCAAGCCCGCAAAGGAAAGCACCTTGCGGGTCAGTCGTCGAAGACCCAGGACTCATGTCTTTGCCCGGAGATCTCATGGCCTATTCCTATACCGAACGCAAGCGAATTCGCAAAAGTTTCGGCAGCCGCGACAGCGTGCTGGAAGTTCCTTATCTGCTGCAGATGCAGAAGGACGCATACACCGCCTTCCTGCAGGCAGATAAAGCACCTCAAAAGAGGACCATAGAAGGTTTGCAGGCTGCTTTTGATGCAGCCTTCCCTATCGTCTCGCACAATGGTTTTGTCGAGATGAAGTTCATTGAGTACAACTTGGCCAAGCCCGCGTTTGACGTGCGTGAGTGCCAGACTCGGGGCTTGACCTTTGCTTCGGCCGTGCGCGCCAAAGTGCAGCTGATCATCTATGACCGCGAGTCTTCGACTTCGCAGTCCAAGGTGGTGAAGGAAGTGAAAGAGCAAGAGGTCTACATGGGCGAAGTGCCCCTGATGACTGACAAGGGCTCGTTCATCATCAACGGCACTGAGCGCGTGATCGTGTCTCAGCTGCATCGCTCGCCTGGCGTGTTTTTTGAGCACGACAAGGGCAAGACCCACAGTTCCGGCAAGCTTCTGTTCTCGGCTCGCATCATTCCGTACCGCGGCTCGTGGCTGGATTTCGAGTTCGACCCCAAGGACATCTTGTACTTCCGTGTGGACCGCCGTCGCAAGATGCCGGTTACGACGCTGCTCAAGGCCATTGGCCTGAACCCTGAATCCATCCTGGCGAACTTCTTCGTCAATGACAATTTCCGTCTGATGGACAGCGGCGCACAAATGGAATTTGTGTCCGAGCGTTTGCGTGGCGAAGTGGCACGTTTCGACATCACCGACAAGTCCGGCAAGGTCGTTGTGGCCAAGGACAAGCGCGTCACGGCCCGTCACACCCGTGAACTGGAACAATCGGGTACTACGCACATCAGCGTGCCCGAAGACTTCCTGATTGGTCGCGTCGTTGCCCGCAACATCGTTGATGCCGATACCGGCGAAATCATCGCCAAGGCCAATGAAGAGTTGACCGAAGCGTTGCTCAAGAAGCTGCGCTCTGCCGGCGTGCAGGACCTCCAGGTCATCTATACCAATGAACTGGACCAAGGCGCCTACATCTCGCAGACTCTGCGCATCGATGAAACCGTGGACGAGTTTGCCGCCCGCGTGGCCATCTACCGCATGATGCGCCCAGGCGAGCCACCCACCGAAGACGCAGTGCAGGCCCTGTTCCAGCGCCTGTTCTACAACCCCGACACGTACGACCTGTCGCGCGTGGGCCGCATGAAGTTCAACGCCAAGATTGGCCGCGACGAATCCACCGGCCCCATGGTGCTGTCCAACGAAGACATCTTGGCCGTGGTCAAGATCTTGGTGGACCTGCGCAACGGCAACGGCGAAGTCGATGACATTGATCACTTGGGCAACCGCCGCGTGCGTTGCGTGGGCGAACTGGCCGAAAACCAGTACCGCACAGGCTTGGCACGTATTGAGAAAGCCGTGAAGGAGCGTCTGGGCCAGGCCGAGCAAGAGCCTCTGATGCCCCATGACCTGATCAACAGCAAGCCGATTTCGGCTGCTCTGAAGGAATTCTTCGGCGCATCTCAGCTGTCGCAGTTCATGGACCAGACCAACCCGCTGGCCGAAATCACGCACAAGCGCCGTGTGTCCGCTCTGGGCCCAGGCGGTTTGACCCGTGAGCGCGCAGGCTTTGAAGTGCGTGACGTGCACGTGACCCACTACGGTCGCGTTTGCCCAATCGAAACGCCTGAAGGTCCAAACATTGGTCTGATCAACTCGCTGGCTTTGTACGCCCGCTTGAACGAGTACGGCTTCATCGAGACGCCTTACCGCCGCGTTGTGGATGGCAAGATCACCAACGAAATCGACTACCTGTCGGCCATTGAAGAAGGCAAGTACGTGATCGCTCAGGCGAACGCGCAGCTCGACAAGGATGGTCGCCTCACCGGTGATCTGGTGTCTGCTCGTGAAAAGGGTGAATCCATCTTGTGCGGCGCGGACCGAGTGCAGTACATGGACGTGTCGCCCGCGCAGATCGTGTCGGTGGCTGCCTCGCTGGTGCCATTCCTGGAGCACGATGACGCGAACCGCGCGTTGATGGGCGCCAACATGTCGCGCCAGGCTGTACCTGTGCTGCGTCCTGAGAAACCACTGGTGGGTACCGGTATCGAGCGCGTGGCCGCTGTGGATTCGGGCACTGTGGTCACGGCCACCCGTGGTGGTGTGGTGGACTACGTCGATGCGACCCGCATTGTGGTGCGCGTGAACGACGACGAAGCTGTGGCCGGTGAAGTGGGTGTGGACATCTACAACCTCATCAAGTACCAGCGTTCCAACCAGAACACCAACATCCACCAGCGTCCCATCGTGAAGAAGGGTGACAAGCTGGTCAAGGGTGACGTGGTGGCCGACGGCGCATCGACGGACTTTGGCGAAATCGCCATCGGCCAGAACATGTTGATCGCCTTCATGCCCTGGAACGGCTACAACTTCGAAGATTCGATCCTGATCTCCGAGCGTGTGGTGTCGGAAGACCGCTACACCTCGATCCACATCGAAGAACTGGTTGTGATGGCCCGTGACACGAAGCTGGGTGCGGAAGAAATCACGCGCGACATTCCGAACCTGTCGGAACAGCAACTCAACCGTCTGGACGAGTCCGGCATCATCTACGTGGGTGCAGAAGTGCAACCCGGCGACACGCTGGTGGGCAAGGTTACGCCCAAGGGCGAGACCACCCTCACGCCCGAAGAGAAGCTGCTGCGCGCCATCTTCGGTGAGAAGGCATCTGACGTGAAGGACACCTCGCTGCGCGTGGACCAAGGTTCCTCCGGCACCGTGATCGATGTGCAAGTGTTCACCCGCGAAGGCATCCAGCGCGACAAGCGCGCCCAGCAGATCATCGACGATGAACTCAAGCGCTTCCGTCTGGACCTGAACGACCAGCTGCGTATCGTGGAAGCCGACGCTTTCGACCGTATCGAGAAGCTGCTGACCGGCCGCGTGGCCAACGGTGGCCCACAAAAGCTGGCCAAGGGCACCAAGCTCGACAAGGCGTACCTGTCGTCGGTGGAAAAATTCCACTGGTTCGACATCCGTCCTGCCGAAGACGAAGTCGCCACCCAGCTCGAATCCATCAAGAACGCGCTGGAGCAAACCCGCCACAGCTTCGACCTGGCTTTTGAAGAAAAGCGCAAGAAGCTCACGCAAGGTGACGAGCTGCCTGCTGGCGTGCTGAAGATGGTCAAGGTGTACCTGGCCGTCAAGCGCCGCCTGCAGCCTGGCGACAAGATGGCCGGCCGCCACGGTAACAAGGGTGTGGTCTCCAAGATCGTGCCCGTTGAAGACATGCCTTACATGGCCGACGGCACGCCTGCCGACATCGTTTTGAACCCGCTGGGCGTGCCTTCGCGGATGAACATTGGTCAGGTGCTGGAAGTTCACTTGGGCTGGGCTGGCAAGGGCATTGGCCAACGCCTGGGCGACATGCTGCAGGAAGAGGCCAAGGCTTCTGAGCTGCGCACCTTCCTGGAAGAGGTCTACAACTCCCGTGGCCGCAAGGAAGACCTGTCGCAGCTGTCTGACGACGAGCTGGTGGCCATGGCGCAGAACCTGACTTCGGGCGTGCCTTACGCAACCCCCGTGTTCGACGGTGCTTCGGAAGAAGAAATCAAGGACATGCTGAAGATTGCATACCCTGATGACATCGCCGCACGCAAGGGCCTGACACCGACACGCACGCAGGCATACCTGCACGATGGCCGCACGGGTGACCGCTTTGAGCGCCCCACCACCATCGGCTACATGCACTACCTGAAGCTGCACCACTTGGTGGACGACAAGATGCACGCCCGCTCGACCGGCCCGTACTCGCTCGTCACGCAACAGCCGCTGGGCGGCAAGGCCCAGTTCGGTGGCCAGCGTTTCGGGGAAATGGAAGTGTGGGCGCTGGAAGCTTACGGCGCCGCCTACGTGCTGCAGGAGATGCTGACCGTGAAGTCCGACGACGTGGTGGGCCGTACCAAGGTGTACGAATCCATCGTCAAGGGCGAACACGCCATCGAAGCCGGCATGCCGGAATCGTTCAACGTGCTGGTCAAGGAAATCCGTTCGCTGGGCCTGGACATCGAGCTGGAACGCTCCTAAGCAGAAAAGGAAAGAGTCACTATGAAATCGCTACTCGACCTGTTCAAGCAATTCACGCCGGACGAGCATTTCGATGCCATCCGCATCGGCATGGCTTCGCCCGAAAAGATCCGTTCGTGGTCTTTCGGCGAAGTGAAGAAGCCTGAAACCATCAACTACCGCACGTTCAAGCCCGAGCGCGACGGTTTGTTCTGCGCCAAGATCTTCGGCCCCATCAAGGACTACGAATGCCTGTGCGGCAAGTACAAGCGTTTGAAGCACCGCGGCGTGATCTGCGAGAAGTGCGGCGTTGAAGTCACACAGACCAAAGTGCGCCGCGAGCGCATGGGTCACATCGATCTGGCCGCGCCTTGCGCCCACATCTGGTTCCTGAAGTCGCTGCCATCGCGTCTGGGCCTGGTGCTCGACATGACGCTGCGCGACATCGAACGCGTGCTGTACTTCGAAGCCTACGTGGTGACCGACCCTGGCATGACGCCGCTGAAGAAGTTCAGCATCATGTCCGAGGACGACTATGACGCCAAGCGCAAGGAATACGGCGACGAGTTCATCGCCAAGATGGGCGCCGAAGGCATCAAGGACCTGCTGGAATCCATCGACATTGACCTGTCGATCGAACGCCTGCGCGGTGACCTGACCGGCTCCGAAGTCAAGGTCAAGAAGAACGCCAAGCGCTTGAAGGTGCTCGAGGCCTTCAAGAAGTCGGGCATCAAGCCCGAGTGGATGGTGCTCGAAGTGCTGCCCGTGCTGCCACCCGACCTGCGTCCGCTGGTGCCGCTCGATGGCGGCCGCTTCGCGACCTCCGACCTGAACGATCTGTACCGCCGCGTCATCAACCGCAACTCGCGTCTGCGCCGCCTGCTGGAGCTGAAGGCCCCTGAAATCATCGCCCGCAACGAAAAGCGGATGCTGCAGGAAGCCGTCGACTCGCTGCTGGACAACGGCCGCCGTGGCAAGGCCATGACGGGCGCCAACAAGCGTGCCCTGAAGTCGCTGGCCGACATGATCAAGGGCAAGTCGGGCCGTTTCCGTCAGAACTTGCTGGGCAAGCGCGTGGACTACTCCGGTCGTTCCGTGATTACCGTGGGCCCAACGCTCAAGCTGCACCAGTGCGGTCTGCCCAAGCTGATGGCTCTGGAGCTGTTCAAGCCTTTCATCTTCTCGCGCCTGGAAGCCATGGGCATCGCGACGACGATCAAGGCCGCCAAGAAGGAAGTCGAATCCGGCACCCCCGTGGTGTGGGACATCCTGGAAGAGGTCATCAAAGAGCACCCCGTGATGCTGAACCGTGCGCCTACGCTGCACCGTTTGGGCATCCAGGCCTTTGAGCCCATCCTGATCGAAGGCAAGGCCATCCAGCTGCACCCCCTCGTCTGCGCGGCCTTCAACGCCGACTTCGACGGTGACCAGATGGCTGTCCACGTCCCGCTGTCGGTGGAAGCGCAGATGGAAGCTCGCACTCTGATGCTGGCCTCCAATAACGTGCTGTTCCCCGCCTCGGGCGAGCCTTCCATCGTTCCTTCGCAGGACGTGGTGCTGGGCCTGTACTACGCCACCCGTGACCGTATCAACGGCAAGGGCGAAGGCCTGGTGTTCGCTGACACCGGTGAAGTGCAGCGTGCCCTGGACGCTGGCCAGGTCGAGCTGGCTGCCAAGATCACGGTGCGCATGACCGAGTGGACCAAGGACAAGGCCACGGGCGAATTTGTGCCCTCGACCTCGTTGGTGGAAACCACTGTGGGCCGCGCACTGCTGTCCGAGATCCTGCCAAAGGGCCTGCCGTTCTCCAACATGAACAAGGCGCTCAAGAAGAAGGAAATCTCGCGCCTGATCAACGTGTCCTTCCGCAAGTGTGGTTTGAAGGAAACGGTGGTGTTTGCCGACAAGCTGCTGCAAAACGGTTTCCGTCTGGCCACCCGCGCTGGTATCTCCATCTGTATCGATGACATGTTGGTGCCTCCACAAAAGGCCGGCATCATTGAGCGCTCCGAAAAGGAAGTGAAAGAGATCGAGCAGCAGTACGTCTCCGGTCTGGTCACCTCTGGCGAGCGCTACAACAAGGTGGTGGACATCTGGGGCAAGGCCGGCGACGACGTGTCCAAGGTGATGATGGCCCAGCTCTCGAAGCAAAAGGTGATGGACCGTCACGGCAACGAGGTGGACCAGGAATCCTTCAACTCCATCTACATGATGGCCGACTCCGGCGCCCGTGGCTCTGCAGCCCAGATCCGTCAGGTGGCCGGTATGCGGGGTCTGATGGCCAAGCCAGACGGCTCGATCATTGAAACGCCTATCACCGCGAATTTCCGCGAAGGTCTGAACGTGTTGGAGTACTTCATCTCCACCCACGGTGCCCGTAAGGGTCTGGCCGACACGGCGCTGAAGACGGCCAACTCCGGTTACCTGACCCGCCGCTTGGTGGACGTGACGCAGGACTTGGTAGTGACCGAAGAGGATTGCGGCACTTCCAATGGCTCGCTGATGCGCGCCATCGTTGAAGGTGGTGAAGTGATCGAATCGCTGCGCGACCGTATCCTCGGCCGCACGGCAGCGGAAGATGTGCTGCACCCCGAAAACCGCTCGGTCCTGATCCCTGCAGGCACGATGCTGGAAGAAGACCTGATCGAAGAGATCGAGGCTGTGGGCGTGGACGAAGTGAAGGTGCGCACGGCCCTGACCTGCGAAACACGCTTTGGCCTGTGCGCCAAGTGCTATGGTCGCGACTTGGGCCGTGGCGGTTTGATCAACCTCGGCGAAGCCGTGGGTGTGATCGCTGCCCAGTCCATCGGCGAGCCCGGCACGCAGCTGACCATGCGTACGTTCCACATCGGTGGTGCTGCTTCGCGTGCCGCCATCGCTTCGAGCGTGGAAGCCAAGTCCAACGGCGTGATCGGCTTCAACGCCACGATGCGCTACGTGAGCAACACCAAGGGCGAGCTGGTGGTGATTGCGCGTTCGGGTGAAATCATCATCCACGACGAGCATGGCCGCGAGCGTGAACGCCACAAGGTGCCTTACGGTGCAACCCTGACGGTGAAGGCCGACCAGACCATCAAGGCTGGCACCATCCTCGCCAACTGGGATCCGCTGACGCGCCCCATCATCACCGAGTTCGCCGGTCAGACCAAGTTCGAAAACGTCGAAGAAGGCCTCACCGTTGCCAAGCAGGTTGATGAAGTGACCGGCTTGTCCACTCTGGTGGTGATCGACCCCAAGCGCCGTGGCGCTGCCAAGGTCGTCCGCCCCCAAGTGAAGCTGATCGACGCCCAAGGCCAAGAAGTGAAGATCCCTGGCACCGACCACTCGGTGACCATCGGCTTCCAGGTGGGTGCGCTGATCCAGGTGCGCGATGGCCAGGACGTGGGCCCCGGCGAAGTGCTGGCCCGTATCCCGGTCGAAGGTCAGAAGACCCGCGACATTACCGGCGGTCTGCCCCGTGTGGCCGAACTGTTCGAAGCCCGCACTCCGAAGGACAAGGGCACGCTGGCAGAAATGACCGGCACCATTTCGTTCGGTAAGGAAACCAAGGGCAAGGTCCGCTTGCAGATCACCGACCCTGAAGGCAAGGTGTGGGAAGAGCTCGTGCCCAAGGAAAAGAACATCCTGGTGCACGAAGGCCAAGTGGTCAACAAGGGCGAATCGATTGTGGACGGCCCCGCCGACCCACAAGACATCCTGCGCCTGTTGGGCATCGAAGAGCTGTCGCGCTACATCGTGGACGAAGTGCAGGACGTGTATCGCTTGCAAGGCGTGAAGATCAACGACAAGCACATTGAAGTGATTGTTCGCCAGATGCTGCGCCGTGTGGTGGTCGAGAACGTCGGTGAGTCCAACTACATCAGCGGTGAACAGGTCGAGCGCTCCGAGATCCTGAACACCAACGATGCACTGCAGTCCGAAGGCAAGATCACTGCGACCTACAGCAACTTGCTGCTGGGTATCACGAAGGCTTCGCTGTCCACCGACTCGTTCATCTCGGCCGCTTCCTTCCAGGAAACCACCCGCGTGCTGACCGAAGCCGCGATCATGGGCAAGAAGGACGAGCTGCGCGGTCTGAAGGAAAACGTGATCGTGGGCCGCCTGATCCCTGCCGGTACCGGCATGGCTTACCACCAGGCACGCAAGGCCAAGGACGCCATGGACGACGCCGAGCGCCGCGCCATCGCCGAAGCCGAAGCGGCTGAAATGGCTGCCTCTGCGGACGAGCCAGAATCAGAAAGCAGCGTGTCTGCCTCTGACGCCGCTGCAGACTAAGCCTTTGGGCGCCGTCTAAAACGCTCCCGTCCTGCCTCTCGGCGGGCCGGGAGCGTTTTTCATGGGCGCGCCGCTTTGTCTGTCTGCCCTCTTTACCTTTTTATTTGCTTGTCACGCGTCGCGCCTGAAGGGGTGGTGCCAAGCTCTGGTGTATGTGGTCGTCCCCCCTGTTCTGGATATTGGTTGCTGTCTTGGTGTTTTGGTCACTGGGGGCCTATAACCGTCTGGTTCGCCTGAAGTCCGCCGCGCAAGCCGCTGGTGTGCACTTGCGCGGGCTGCAAAAGCGGTGCGCGCAGTTGCCGCGCGATTGGGTGGCCGCTGGACCCACGCCAGCTTTGCCTGTGTCCCAAGAGTCTGGCGGTGTTCCTGAGGCACACACTGAGGCCTTGTTGGCTGCGAGCGACCTATTGGACAAAGCCTTGTCGCCAGCCAATGCCCCCTTGCCACCACAAGAGCCGCATGCCAGTGCCCAAGAAGCCAGTCTGGTGCTGCAAAATGCGTGGGCCGATGCCATGCAGGCTGCTGCAGTCTCTGAGTGGGATGTGGCCGCATGGCAGGCGCGCTGGGCCGAGTTGCAAGCGCTGCTGGTGCCAGCGCAGCGGGGCTATGAAGAGGCTTCGCAGGCGTACCTTTGTGCCATCCGCCAGTTTCCCGCCAGCGTGCTGGCCCGTGTGGTGGGATTCAGACCGTTGTAGGTGGGTATCGATGGGCGCCGCTGGGTGTGCCCCGGCGACTCTCCGTTTGAACCCATTTTGTGCGTGCCTGCATGTTGTGTGCGGACGTGTGCAAGGCTCCTTTTTTCCTGCGGTGGTGCGCCCTGCTGTGCCGCTTTGTTTTCCTCCAATCCATGAACTCACCCACCCCACGCCCTGCGCGTCCTGCCCGCCCCGCCGCTGCACCCAAGGCCGATCTGCCTAAAGCCCCCGCTTTGTCCGCACAAGGAGGGGCCTCTGGCGCAAGCGTGCCTGTGCCTCTGTGGCAGCAGCTGACGGCCGTGGCCCAGGCGCTGCAGGCCATACGCGGTGGGCAATCGGGAACGGCGGCGGTGGATGCGGTGGAGCCCCGTCTGCGCCCCGGCGTGCAGGCGCTGCTGTTTCAGGTGCTGCGCCAGTTGGGGCGGGCCGATGCCCTGCGCAGCCAACTGGTGGCCCGCAAGCCCCCACCGGCCGCCGATGCGCTGCTGTGCACCGCCTTGGCCCTGGCCTGGGACCCGCAGGCGGCACCGTACGAGCCTTTCACCCTGGTCAACCAAGCGGTAGAGTCTGCCAAGCGTGGGCAGGCCACGCGGGGCCAGGCTTCGTTCATCAACGCCTGCCTGCGCCGCTTTCTGCGCGAGCGCGATGCCCTGGTGGCCGCCACCGATGCCGATCCCGCGGCCCGTTGGAATCACCCGGCTTGGTGGATTCGGCGGGTGCAGCAGGATTACCCCAGCGACTGGGAACGCATCCTGCAAGCCAACAATGCCCACGCACCCATGGCTTTGCGCGTTAATCAACAAAAATGCACGCTAGCGCAGTATCAAAAAGCGCTAGCAGCTATTAATTTGGTAGCAAGCGAGGTGGGCGGCTATGGGCTGGAGCTGGCCCAGCCGATGCCTGTGCAGGCTTTGCCGGGCTTTGCCGACGGCTGGGTGTCTGTGCAAGATACAGCCGCACAGCAGGCGGCGCCTTTACTGCTGCAGGGGCTGGATTTGACGCAGCCCCTGCGGGTGCTGGACGCTTGCGCCGCACCGGGAGGTAAAACCGCGCATTTGCTTGAGCAGGCCCCTGCCGGTGCTGCTCTGCAGGTCACGGCGCTGGAGGTGGATGCCGCCCGCAGCGAGCGCATCCATGGCACGCTGGCCCGTTTGGGGTTGTCGGCCCAGGTGCTGGTGGCCGACGCGGCCCGGCCGCAGGACTGGTGGGCGTCGCAGTGCGGTGGGCAGCCCTTTGATGCCATCTTGCTGGATGCGCCGTGCACCGCCTCGGGCATTGTGCGCCGCCACCCGGATGTACGCTGGCTGCGCCGCGAGTCGGATGTGGCCCAGTTGGCGCAGTTGCAGGCACGCATCCTGGCCGCGCTGTGGCCCCTGCTCAAGCCCGGTGGGCGCCTGTTGTACTGCACCTGTTCGGTCTTCAAGACCGAGGGCGATGTGCAGATGCAAACGTTTCTTACACACAACACCGACGCACGATTGCTACCCTCACCGGGTCATTTAATTCCCCGAATCGGGGACAAGGCTGGGGCTGTCCCGGACAATCCATTGGGTGATCACGACGGATTTTTTTACGCTCTGTTGCAAAAATCAGCACAATGAGTCTCCCTTGGCTCGTTGGCTGCGCCTTTTCCTGTGCTGCTGGGCGCTGTGGTTTGCCCTGCCTGCAGCGGTCATGGCGCAGTCCGATGCACCGGAGGCCCCTGGCCTGCGCGTAGAGCGCGCCGATGACGCGCTGTATTTGGCCGCGTCCTTGAACTTCAGTTTGCCGGACTTGGCCGAGGACGCCCTGAACAAAGGGATTCCCATGTTCTTCGTGATGGAGGCCCAGGTGCTGCGCGACCGTTGGTACTGGTCAGACCGCGTGGTGGCTGAAGCCACACGCTACATGCGCCTCACTTACCAGCCGCTCACCCGCCGCTGGCGCCTGAACACCTCGACGGTGCCCTTCACCAACAGCGGCCTGGGGGTGGTGCTGGGGCAGAATTTTGATGATCTGGACGAGGCCCTCTCTGCCATGCGCCGGGTTTCGCGCTGGCGCATTGGCAATGCCGATGCGATCGACCCTGATGCCGCGCACACCGTACAGCTGCGCTTTCGGCTCGACATGTCTCAGCTGCCCCGCCCCCTGCAGATTGGGGCCGTGGGCCGCTCAGACTGGAATCTGCTGGTGTCCCGTAACCAGCGCATCGCGCCCCACGCTCTGCCATGAGCCAGCCTTCGTCCGCATCGGGCGGCATCCCCGCTCCGTCAGCCTCTGCGGAGACCGCCGCCCGCGCCTCCAAGGCCGTGCGCTGGGCTGTGGGGGTGGGGGCCGCCACCATGGTGGCCATCGGCATGGTGCTGCTCTTCTTGCTGACGCTGGCCACCAACAACCGCGCCCTGTACGAACGCAACTACGCCTGGCTGTTTGGCGTGAACGTGCTGGTGGCCCTGCTGCTGCTGGGGGTGCTGCTGTGGATTGCCGTGCGGCTGGCCCTGCGGCTGCGCAAGGGCCGTTTTGGCAGCCGTTTGCTGGTCAAGCTGGCTGCCATCTTCGGTCTGGTGGGGCTGCTGCCTGGGGTGCTGATTTATGTGGTGTCGTACCAGTTCGTCACGCGGTCCATCGAAAGCTGGTTCGATGTGAAAGTGGAGGGGGCCCTGGTGGCTGGGGTCAACCTGGCACGGGTGTCGCTGGAATCGCAGGCCGCCGACATGGTCGCCAAGACCCGGACCGCCAGCGCGCAGGTGGCGCAGGTGTCCAGCACTTCCGCCGGGCTGATGCTGGAGCGGGTGCGCGATCAACTGGGTGCCACCGATGTGGTGCTTTGGAACGTCGCGGGCCAGCCCATCGGCAGCGCAGGGCAATCTCGCTTCAACCTGAACCCGGAGCGCCCCAGCAGCAGCTTGCTGCGCACGGTGCGCGACCAACGCTCTGTCAGCCAAATCGAAGGGCTGGATGACCTGACGGATCCGGCCGCGCTGCAGATGGCCCGCGTCAAGGTACTGGTGCTGGTCACCAGCCCCGGCTTGGGTTTACTGACCGAGCCGCGCTTTTTGCAGGCCACCCTGCCGCTGCCGCCGGCATTGGTGTCCAACGCCATTGACGTCCAGGAAGCCAACCGCGAATACCAGGAGCGCGCCCTGGCGCGCGGGGGGTTGCGGCGCATGTACGTGGGCACGCTCACGCTCAGTTTGTTTCTGGCCGTGTTTGGGGCCGTGCTGCTGGCCGTGTTGCTGGGCAATCAATTGGCACGGCCGCTGCTGGTGTTGGCCGAAGGCGTGCGCGAGGTGGCCGCAGGCAATCTCAGCCCCAAGGCCGCATTGCAAGGCAAAGACGAGTTGGGGGGGCTCACCCGCTCGTTTGCCCTGATGACGCAGCAACTGGCCGACGCCAGAACGGCGGTGGAGCAGAGCATGGTCAAGGTGGACGCCTCGCGCTCCAAGCTGCAGACCATTTTGGACAACCTCACGGCAGGCGTCATCGTGCTGGGTGAGCGTGGCTTGATCCGCTCGTCCAACCCCGGGGCCACCCGCATTTTGCGGGCCCCCATGGCCGCCTACGAAGGGCGACCACTGTCTGAGGTGCCCGGGCTGGCCGAATTTGCTGCAGCGGTGGAGCGCCACTTTGCCGCATTTTTGGGCGACCGGGACCACCACGGGCTGGACCATTGGCAGCAGCCGTTTGAGCTGCACGCGTCGTCTTCCGGTGCTGGGCAGCACGCGACCAGCTTGGTTGCGCGGGGGCGGAGCTGCCCGATGGCACCCAACTGTTGGTTTTTGACGACATTTCGGAGATTGTTTCAGCCCAGCGTGCGCAGGCTTGGGGCGAGGTCGCGCGGCGTCTGGCCCATGAAATCAAGAACCCCCTGACGCCCATCCAGTTGTCGGCTGAGCGGCTGGAAATGAAGCTCTCGGGCAAGGTTCCGCCCCCGAACAGGCCATCCTCACCAAGTCGGTCAAGACCATCGTGGACCAGGTGGATGCGATGAAGCGGTTGGTCAACGAGTTCCGTGATTACGCCAGGCTGCCAGCCGCCGAGTTGCAGTCGCTCGACCTCAATGCGCTGGTCGCCGATGTCCTACATTTGTATGGGGAGGAAAACGCGTCCGTCCCCGTGAAGGCCGAGCTGGACCCGCGTTGCCCGAGGATTGCAGGCGATGCGCAGCAACTGCGCCAAGTGGTGCACAACCTGCTGCAAAACGCCCAGGATGCCACCGAGCAGGCGCGCGCGGAAGGCCGGTCGGACGAGTTTTTTGTGCGCATTTCTACCCGTGTGAGTGAGACATCGGGGCGGGTGCGGCTGACCATTTCTGACAGCGGAACGGGCTTTCCGGCGCACATTTTGCAGCGCGCTTTCGAGCCTTACGTCACCACCAAAGCCCGGGGCACGGGGCTCGGTTTGGCTGTCGTCAAAAAGATCGCCGACGAGCACGGCGCCCGCATCGACCTGTCCAATCGCATGGACGGCGATGTGTTGCGTGGTGCGCAAGTGTCGTTATCATTCGCCCCTGAACCCGCGGTGGCGTCTTAGGAAGCCTCCGCACAACTCCTGCGGGCTGTGTTAGTGCACACCTCGGGCAGTCAGGTGTGTCGCTTTGCCATCATTGGCCCCGCCGTCGGAGCAGGGGTCAGTCACAGCCCAAGCCGCACCGTCTGCCGGGCCCGCTGCTGGCTTCCAGTTGTGCAGAGCGTCCTCCGCGACACCGTACCGCAGCATTCCTTGGCGCTTCAAAATACACATGGCAAATATTCTGGTGGTCGACGACGAGCTTGGTATTCGCGACCTGTTGTCCGAAATCCTGAACGATGAAGGCCACAGCGTGGACCTGGCGGAAAACGCCACCCAAGCCCGCGCTGCCCGTTTGGCCAACCAGTACGATCTGGTGCTGCTGGACATCTGGATGCCCGACACCGATGGCGTCTCGCTGCTCAAGGAGTGGGCTGCCGCAGGCGTGCTGACCATGCCCGTCATCATGATGAGCGGGCATGCCACCATCGACACGGCCGTGGAGGCCACGCGCATCGGGGCGTTCTCCTTCCTGGAAAAGCCCATCACCATGCAAAAGCTGCTCAAGGCCGTGGAGCAGGGCCTGGCCCGCAACAGCGCGCGCCATGCAGCACCT
The DNA here is from genome assembly GCF_003669015.1 of Acidovorax sp. 1608163. Lineage (NCBI taxonomy): Bacteria > Pseudomonadati > Pseudomonadota > Betaproteobacteria > Burkholderiales > Comamonadaceae > Acidovorax > Acidovorax sp. 1608163. The sequence goes on along the minus strand of NZ_CP033069.1, from coordinate 4,468,765 downwards.
GCAGCGGTGGCTTCGGTGTCGCTACAGTCCGTGGTGGACGTTGCGCAGGTGCCCATGGCGGCGATCGTGGTGGCCTCTGCGGGCGACAGTGGGCCCCATGCCCACCAGGGCTTTGATCTGGACCGCCCTTTGCGCGAAGCGCGCGATGGTTTCGAGAAGGCGTATTTTGAATTTCACCTCGCACGCGAAGGCGGCTCCATGACGCGCGTGGCAGAGAAAACCGGCCTGGAGCGTACCCACCTTTACCGCAAGCTGCGCCAGTTGGGCGTAGACCTCGGACGCGGAAAACGCAATTAATTTTGAAATTTGCCGTTTGGGGGCAAATTCTCTGGCTATAATTTGAGGCTCAGGCCCGGTAGCTCAGTCGGTAGAGCAGAGGATTGAAAATCCTTGTGTCGGCGGTTCGATTCCGTCCCAGGCCACCAACCACCTATCCGCAGACGTCCACAGGCGTCTAGCGGATGTAAAAATCCCTAAGCAAATCAACCGCTTAGGGATTTTTTTTGTCCATACGAGTCCATGGTTGTCCATGCCAAGCCAGCCACATGTGGGGGCAACTTTGGGGGCAACTGCTAGATTCGGGTCAGCTGCCCCCAAAAGTTGCCCCCAATGCCTCTGACAGACACCGCAATTCGCCGCGCCATTCCTGGCCCCAAAACCCAAAAATTGACCGATGGCCAGGGCATGTACCTGGAAGTTGCCCCCAGCGGTGGGAAATGGTGGCGCCTCAAGTACCGGATTGCGGGCGTAGAGAAGCGGCTGTCACTGGGCACCTACCCCGATACATCCTTGAAAGCGGCCCGCGAGAAGCGCGACGAGGCCCGCGCGTTGATCCTGCAGGGCATCGACCCCAGCGACCTGCGCAAAGCCTCCAAGGTGCAATCCCTGGCCGATGAGGCCGACGCTGCGCGCGAGGCAGCCGGGTTGCCCCCGCCCAACAGCTTTGAGCAGATCGCGCGGGAGTGGTACGAAACCCGCCGCGACGACTGGTCGCCCACCTATGGGCAAAAGATCATGCGGCGCCTGGAGGTGGATGTTTTCCCCTGGCTGGGCTCCAAGCCCATCACCAGCATCACCCCGCCCATGGTGCTGGCTGTGCTGCGCCGGGTCGAAGGGCGGGGCGTGGTCGAGACGGCACATCGAGCGCTGGAGAACTGCGGCCAAGTGTTCCGCTATGCCGTGGCCACGGGACAGATAGACAGCAACCCAGCCCGCGACCTGAAAGACGCACTGCGTCGGCCGATGGTGAAGCACTTCCCAGCCATCACCTCGCCGGAGCGCCTGGGCACCTTGCTGCGTGCAATTCACTCGTACCGTGGCACCCCAGTGGTGAATGCTGCGCTCAAGCTGCTGCCTATGCTCTTGCTGCGGCCTGGAGAGCTGCGGCAAGGCGAATGGCCTGAGATCGACTTGGCGGGCGCCATGTGGTCAGTGCCTGCCGCCCGGATGAAGCGCGAGAAGGCAGGGAAGCTGTACGGCAAACCGCACCTTGTGCCGCTGGCGCGTCAGGCCGTGGCCATCTTGGAAGAGCTGCAGCCAATCACCGGCCGAGGCCCCATGGTGTTCCGGGGCGAGCGCACCCACTCGCGCCCAATGAGCGACGCGGCCATCAATGCCGCCCTGCGCGCCATGGGCTTCAGTGCCGATGAGGTCACAGGCCATGGCTTCCGCGCCACCGCCCGCACGATGCTGGTCGAGCGCCTGGGCATAGCTGAATCGGCCGTAGAGGCGCAATTGGCCCACTCAGTGAAGGACAGCCTGGGGCGCGCGTACAACCGCACCGAGTTCATCGCAGAGCGGGTGGCCATGATGCAGCGCTGGGCCGACTACCTGGACGAGCTGCGGGCCGACGTGCCCGCTCAGTGACCCGCGCGCCTGGCGCGGCCTGCAGAGCCGGGTAGGGCGCCCCCTGGGGGGCCAAGACCGTCATAACCGTTGGCGCGCTGTCGAGACCCCGCCGCGCCCGCTCGCTTCACGTGTTGATTTTGTCGAGGGTGCCGACCAGGGGCGCAGCTAAGCCTGATGCGGGCTTGCGGGGCGATGCAGGGCCGTTTTCACTGTCGGGAATCGTCGGCGTTTTGAGGTCGAGGGTCGGGAGCGCTGGGAGCCTGTGACGTAACGGAAAGAGTGTTTTTTCAAACTAGAAATACTTGGAATCAACTACCTACAAACCCACCAATGAAGACTAGTTTGTAGGCTTTGTAGGTAGTTCTTTTCGGGTATCTCAAATTTGAATTGATATGGGTTCCGGTGGGGTGCATGTCGGTGGCTTGGGCAAAACACTTGCTCGCGCTTCGACGGTCGGTAAACCCTTCAAAGCCTACAAACCCCACCAATGTCTGGCCGAAAGGAGCCATTGATCCCGGCTCCAAAAACACTTGCTCGCGTTTCGTCCAAAAATAACCCTTCAAAACCCACCAAACCCTACAAACCGCACCAGCCAAAAAATCGCGCTTTGCTATCTGCCGTATGACCGCATTCATCGTCATCGTGGCTGCCGTCGGCTGAGGTGCATGAGGTGTGCCCATAGCGCACCGCTGCGCACGCTCTCACATCCTCTGACTCTCTAAACCGCTCCGCGCCACGCGGAGCCACGGCGCGCCCGTCGTTTTTGCACCCACTTCCCCCACCACTAACTGTGGCTAGTGCAGCCACAGCATAGGTTTCTTGGCTTTCAGCAGTCCACACAAGACCATAGGGACATGCAAAGAACAGCCACGCAAACCACAACCATCCAAGCCAGTCCCGGCCCGTCCGATGTGCGCCCGTACCGCGAGCGCTTGCTACGTATTGACGATGTGTGCTTTATGACGGGCCTCGGCCGCAGCACCATCTACGCCAAGGTCAAAGCCGCAGACTTCCCCGGCCCGGTGCAACTGCACGGTGCCAGCGTCGCATGGCGAGAAACCGAGGTGGACGCCTGGATCGCCACACGCCCTGCGGTGGGCGCAGTGCAGCCAGTTCCCCCAGCCCAGCCCGCCAAGCCAGGCCGCGCACCCCGCGTGCCCCGGCCCACACGTGCCGCAGCCATGGGAGCGATCTGATGGCCACGCGCATGATGTTCCTGTGCCCCCACTGCAAGGGCAAGACCAAGACCCGCACCAGCCGGGGCCTGTCTCCCACGCTGCGCGAGCTGATCTATCAATGCGAAGACCCGGAATGCAGCTACAGCTTTGTCGTGCAGGCCGAAGCCGTGCGCACCCTCTCGCCGTCCGGCAAGCCCGACCCATCCATCAACCTGCCGCAGTCCCCGCAAGCGCTGGTGAATGCGCATGCGCGATCGACGGAACACCAGCGCAGCGGCGCCGGGCAATTGAGCGCCCAACCGTGAGGAACTTCACGATGACAACCCTTGCCCCACAGGCCCCCCGCACGCTACACTGCCGCGTCACGTCAAAAAAAGGCGTGATCGGGTTTGGCGACCCGACGAACCACTGCGACGCAAGCCGCAGTCACTCCCGCAGAGTACCTGCGGCTTATTCGTTCGCGCTTCCTGTTTATGGCGGCTCGAATGGGAGGCCCGCGAGGGCCTGCCGGTTCACGCAAGTGGTTCCCGGTTCGCCAACCCGTTCGAGCTGCCGCCCTTCGTTTGGCGACGAAGGCGGTGGTTTACCAAACCGAACCACTAGGAGGCCATTCATGGCTGACCGCATCCCCGCACGCGCATTGATCGCGCGCACTCCCTCGCCCACCACGGGCACCCCCGACCCTATCCAACTGCACGCCGCAGCGCACAACGCGCTGGGCACTGCGCTGCACCACCTGCGCCAGCCGCATGTGGACGCTGCCCGCGCACGCCGCAAGGTGATGCAAGCCCTGGCCGCACTGCGCGGCCTGGACATGGCCCTGAGCCTGGAGGGGTAAGCATGCACACGACCACCCAAAACGCTGCCCACAAGGCAGTGCAGGCGAAGCCTTGCCAAAACTGCCGCGACAACTTCCCGTTGCCCGAGGCCAAAGACGTATTCGACCAGCACGTGGTGCACGGCTATCTGGTGCGCCGCAGCGCCTGTACCGCATGCCCTGGCGCCGCCAAGCCTTGCTTGGTCAAAGAGGCCCCACAGCCGCAGGGCCTGCCCACCTTGCCGCAACTGGTGCTCGAAGCCCAGGACTTCACCGAATCCCTGCGCACCGTGCTGCGCGCCTGCCATGCCATCGCATCGCTGGCCGCAGGCGCAAGCCGCCCGCAGGCCGTCATCAACATGGACGGCCTGGGCGAGCTGCTGCACCTGCACAGCGACGCCATGGAACAGCGCCTGGAGGCCATCGGGCAGCGCATCGACGCCGTACGCAAGGCGACCGGCCCCCGCGATACCAGCGACCGCGCCCGGCATCTGGCCATAGACGCCAGCGACCAGCACACCCACATGTGCCAAGCCCAGCTCGCATTCGAGGCCGTGGCCGACATGGTGCCCAGCGCAGCCAACACCCTCACAGGCGAGAACCTTGCCGCCGCGCTGCGCCTGCTGGCCGATGCGATGGCCGAGCGCACCGCAGCGATGGATGAAATGCTGGATGCACTGCACGCAGCGCTGACCGAAGCGCCACTGCACAAAGGTTCGCCAGCATGAGCGCAGCAGGCGCAAGGCATGCCTACGAAGTGAACCGGGCGCGCATCGCCAGCCTGTGGGCGCAGGCGCGGCCGGTGGCGGCGGGTGATGCGGCCAGCCGCTACCTCGCGCGCAGCGGCGTGGCACACGGTACATCGCCAGCGGCTTTGCGCCTGCATCCCGCGCTCGACTACTGGCACATGCAGGCCGACCGCAAGCCGGTGTGCCTGGGCCAGTTCCCGGCGCTGCTGGCGCTGTTCGAAGTGGACACCTACCCGCAGGGCTTGCAGGGCGCGCCCGTGCCCCAGGCCGTCGCGCTGCAGCGTATCTACCTTGCGGCCGATGGATCGCTGGCCCCGGTGCCTGCGCCCATCAAACTGACCGGCAAGGCAGGCCCCGCGCTGGGCGCGTGCGCCCGGCTGGCCCCTGCAGACAGCACCAGCCGCGTGATGGGCATGGCCGTGGGCATCGCCACCGCGCTTCGCATCGCCCAGGCCGCGCGCATGCCGGTGTGGGCCGTGCCCGATGCCGCGCTGCTCGCGCATGCCCGCTGGCCCCGTGGCCTGCGGCACCTGCATGTGTTCGTGGACACCCGCGACCCCGACCAATGGCGCAGCGCCGCCGAGCTGGCGCGCAAGGCCAGCGCCTGCGGCCTGCAGGCCTTCCCGATGGTGGCCGACATGGCCCACGCCGCAGGCGTCCACACCGTCCCCCGATTCACCGCCACCCGGCTTTAGAAAACACCACACCATGGCTACAAAGAAGGCCAGCGCACCCAGATCGGACGCTGCAAAACCCACCCCATCTGCGCCACCCGCTGGCGCCCTGCAATTCACCGTCTTCACAGCGACTGTTCCCGACCGCCTCACGAAGGTGCTGACCCTGGCCCCCGATGGCACGCTGCACAAGGAAAGCGCCGCCAACATGATGCGCGGCAGCGCGGTGCGCTCTGTGGCGCACGGCCTGGAGGAACTGGCGCAGTTGCTCGAATCGCTGGACCCCGCGCAGGCCACAAGCTGGGGCGTATGCGATAGCAGCGTGGGCAAGCCTGTGCCCATCGTGCCCGAGCGTGAGGTGGCAGAAACCCCCGGCGCCATCTCCCGCACGCGCCGCCACTTCGCCTACCCCGTAGGCCCCGGCGTGCTGATGCTCGACCATGACGGCGCACCCGATGGCGAGCTGTCGGCCGATGTGTTCCGCCAGCGTTTGATAGAAGCCTGCCCGGCCCTGGCCGATGCCCCCATGCTCTGGCGTCCGAGCTGTTCGGCCGGTGTGTGCACTGCTGACGGCCGCGAGCTGTCGGCGCTGACCCGGCATCGTTTGTATATCCCCGTGCGCGACGCTTCGCGCATTCCTGAGGCGGGTAGGGCGCTGGTGCAGCTTCTTTGGGCCGCTGGCCATGGCTGGTTCGACGTAGGCCGCGCCGGGCAGGCGCTGGAACGCACCCTGATCGATGCCAGCGTCTGGCAGCCCGAGCGCCTGGACTTCTGCGCGCCGCCGCTCCTGGGCAAGAGCCTGCAGCGGCCGCACGCTGCACCGCGCATCTTTGGCGACCCGCTGGCCCTGTTTGACCTCGCGCTGATTCCGCACGATGCCGATACGCACAAGCAGGCCCAGGCGCTCAAGAAAGCGGCCCGCACCCAGCTCGCAGGCCAGTGCGCAGCCCAGCGCGAACGCTGGGTGGCCACCCACGCCCCGGCCCTGGCCAAGCGCCGGGGCATCCCCGTGGACAAGGCCCGCGACGTGCTGCAGCGGGCCAGCGCCCAGCGGGTGCTGATGGGTGACTTCGTATTGATGGCAGAGCAGGGCAAGCCGGTATCTGTCGGAGAAATCCTCGACCTCCCGGAGCGCTGGCACAACGCCCAGTTTGCAGACCCGCTGGACCCGGACACCGACACCCGCGTGGCGGTGGTCAACCTCAAGAGCGGCCAGCGCCCGTACCTGTTCACCCACCGCCACGGCGGTATGCGCTTCGAGCTGCTGCGCCAGAGCGCCCGCATTCAGGTGGGGCGCGGCATGCGCGTGGCCACGACCGATGCCGTCCTGGCGGTACTGCAGGAAAGGGGCGAGCTGTTCGACTACGGCGAGGGCGCGGTGGCCTATGTGAGCGACGGCAAGGCCCGGCCGGTGACACCCGACTGGCTGACTGACCACATGGGCCGGGTGTGTGAGTTCTATTCGATGCGCCATCGCAGAAAAGCCGATGGCGAAGAAGCGCCCGAAGAAGGCCCGGAAGATGCGCCCCTGTCGGTCGCCCGCGCCATCCTGGCCAAGCATGGCGAGCGCGGCTTTAAAAAGCTGGTGGCGGTCGTCACCGCCCCTACGCTGCGCATTGACGGCAGCATTCTGGATCGCCCTGGCCACGACGAAGCATCGGGCCTGCTGTTCTACTGCGAACACCCGAACCCGCCCCGCGTGCCTGTGCGGCCGAGCGTGGCTGACGCCCTGGCAGCCTTGCGCTTTCTGTGGGCGCCCCTGGCCCTGTTCCCTCTGGTCGATGCGGTGGCCAACGGCGTGGCCCTGCACGGCCTGCTGTCGGCCGCGCTGCGGGCGAGCCTTCCCACTGCACCCGGCGTGGGCTTCGACGCCCCGGCCGCAGGCAGCGGCAAGACCTTGCTGGCGCGCTGCATCGGCATCCTGGCCATGGGCTCGGAGCCTTCGATTCTTCCCCCGGCCGACACCGACGAGGAAACGCGCAAGCGCCTGTTTGCGGTGCTGCGCGAAGGCCAGCGCGTGGTCCTTTGGGACAACGTGCGCGAGCCCTTGGGCTCTGCCTCGCTCGATGCCTTCCTCACGGCCCCCACGTTTGCCGACCGGGTGCTGGGCAGCAGCGAAACCATCACCTTGCCAAATCGCGCGCTGTTCATCGCCACGGGCAACAACCTGCGCATGACGTCGGACACCTGCCGAAGGGTGCTCACGGCGCGCATCGATGCGCAGAGCGAGACACCGTACACGCGGGACTTCTCGTTTGATCCGGCGCAGATGGTGCAGACCGACCGCCTCGCCTACGTGGTGGCGGCGCTGACGATTGTTCGGGCCTACATCACTGCAGGGCGGCCCAAGATGGCCAAGGGGCGCACGGCCAGCTTCGAGCATTGGGACGATCTGGTGCGCCAGCCCATCTGCTGGCTGGCGCAGCAGGTGGCCACCCTGGCAGGAACGCCCGAAGCACAGGGCCTGCCCGTGCTGGCCGACCCCATGGAAGCAGCCGCCCGCGCCTTCGAGCAAGACCCGGAAACCACCAAGCTGCGCGCGTTGGTCGAAGCATGGTTCGCAGCGTTTGGGCCGGATCAAACGACCGTTGGCGGGGCCATCCGGCGCAGCGATACCGATGCGCTGCTGGCCATGGCCATGGATGACATTGCAGGGCAGGCGGGCAAGATCAATTCGCGCATGCTGGGCCGCTGGATCGAGCGCATGCAGGGGCGCATCGTGGATGGAAAGCGGTTTGTGCGCATCGGGCACCGGGCAGGGTTGCTGCACTGGGCGGTGCACCAATCGGCGGCGCTGCGGCCGATGCCTTCGGCCGACGCTATGGCCATGCCTGCGGCCGACGATGTGGCCACGTTCTGAGGGCAGGGCATGAGCGACAACCAAACCGCTGCCCGATTGCTGGAACGCCTGCGCCACAAGGGCCTGCATCTGTCTGCCACGGCCGAAGGCAACCTGCAGGTGTGGCCCGCCGTGTGGCTGGATGAAGCCACCAGCGAGGCCATCAAGGCGCACAAACCCGGTCTGCTGGCGCTGCTGTCAGCCCCGGCCGTGGATGTGCTGGAAGACGACCGCCACCGCTGCCGCGACTGCTACCACCTGCAGCGCAAGGGCAATTGCGCGATGGCTGCTCAGGGGCGCTTGCCGGGCGTGCCCGAGTGGTACACGCCGCATAAGGATGTGCTGCAGCGCTGCCACCGGTTCTGCGCGTTGCCGTACTGACGATGGCCACTAGCAAACCAACCCCGATGACGGATGCCGAGCGGCAGCGCAAGCACCGGCTCAAGCGCCAGCGCGAGCTGCAGGCGCTGCGCGCGGTTGTGCCCGCAACGCCGCAAGAGCGCGAGAGCGTGGCCCAGGTGCAGCGCCTTGCGGTCCAGCTCGACAAGGCCACCGCAAATGAAAGCGGCCGTTCAACACCTGAATTAAGCCGACCCGCGAAGCGGGTTCGGCTTGAATGAATTGTTAGGCCCTTCATTGCAAAGTCCCAGTTGTTGAAGCTTTGCTAGCCATGCCTCCCCCATGAATCGATCTGCTTGAGCGCCGAACAGGTAATCGCTCACAAACTCATTGATGCTGGAGGCTAGCAGCGTGATCTCTCCTCCGTCGTGGTCAGATGACCAAACTTGGCCGTTTGTGCTCTGGAAATAGAGGAACCCGCTGGGGTCTATAGCGAAAGCAACGTTGCCGTTCTCTGCAGGAACCCAGTCCTGAGCAGATGAGATGGATTGAATGCGCTCTTGGTTATCTGTTGCTGCCAAGATCTTCACTACGTCGAGACTGAGGCCATTCCATGTCGTTAGGAGCTCACGATGCTCGGGAAGTAGGGGCCTAGGGAGAGTTGCTTCTAGCTCGGCGATGCTCTCCGCCGTTGCGCCGAGTTCTGGAATGAACGTCATATTCTTTATCAGCAGGCCAGACTCCATTACCGTAGGACTCAGGATTAGACGAAGCTTTTCTGTCGCGGTCATTTGGGATATCCAGAACGGGGACTAACGTTTGATATGAGATGCTCGACTCGACTCGACTCGACTCGACTCGACTCGACTCGACTCGGCTTGTCGAGGCGAGTCCTTCGATAGAAGGGTTAGGCGCCATCGCTGAAGCCCGCTTCTCTAAGAAGTGCGTCTACATCGACAAGTGCTTCTTCTGCGATGACCTTTTTCCACGGTGGAATTGGGCAGCCAGGTTCTTGGATACAAAGATAGAGGCGACCTTCTGTGACATGCCAATCAACAAGGAAGCCTTCTGCGAGGCAACCTGAGATTTGTTGCTCTACTTCGTGGGTTGGGACGCCAATTGAATTGGGTTTGCCTACGCCGATGTAATGAACAAGCCTGCAGGTCGTGAACGGATCTTCCGCAACGAACTGACGGAACGCCTGGAGTTTCTGGCTCAACTTCGCGGAGAACTCTGGTGTCATGGCGTCTTACGTAATTTAGACCGCAAAACCTGCAGGATAAACTGGAGCAGGCGGGATATTCTGAACAATGACGACTGTTGAAAATAGCATGCAGGCTGGGCTTGCGGTCAGTGCTCTGTTCAAAAGCACAGGCTTAAATTTTTTGACAAACCCGGCAAGCATCAACTCAGCAAACTATAGCTTGCAAATGAGCAGGCACCGGAGGCTTAACCAGCGCGGTTTGGACAGCCGGCTAGCGGCTAGTGAATCAACGGCAGCTTTGGGGTAATTTGGTCCACCGGCTGCTTCGGGCCCATAGCTGCCGCTCAGTCCGCCCCGAATGCACGTGCGCGTGCAGCTTTGAGCCACGCATCATCTGGCGGCCCATTGAACCCGACTACTGCATCAATGCCACATTTTGGGCCAAGGGCTGTCTGGCCTTGATTGTCCCCATCACACCAGTCCTTGATAGCGCGTGGAGCATAACTTTCCAGGCAGTAGTAGCACCCAGCTATCTCGCTGGCGAGTAGGTCGTGGCGATGCAGTGTTGACCCGCAAGTTCTACCCATAGTTAATGTCTCCGTTAGCTGCCTAGGCGCTAAACATTCACGAGGCTACAACGCCAAGAAAGGAAATCCGCAAATGGCCACTCCACAAGACTGGCGGCTCACCAATCAAGAGTTGTACCTCAAGGAAGCCGTGCTTTCACGGTGCGGTTACGCGCCTTCAACTATCCAAAACGACCACGATCACTGCGAATTTTGCGGTGTCAAATTCTCCGTAAACGGTGAAGTGGGCACTTTGTCAGAGGGCTATTCAACGTCCGACCGGTACAGATGGATTTGCGACCAGTGTTTCAGCGACTTCGCGTCCGAGTTCCGCTGGCGCGTAGAACCCAATCCCTAGCCCATGCGGCGATCTGCCAAACGCCCCAAGGGGGGAACCTGGAGCAGCACACCTTCAGAGGCTGCTGCTGGCCGGATTCAGCCCCGCAGCGAGGGACCGTAGCGGACCTACTCCGAGACTGGGCTTACTTCCAAATACCACGTAAGAAAGTCGTAGAAAGATGCCCAGGCGGGGGTCCCTTTCCCACTGACGAAGTCGTCCCGGTCTGCCAAACTGAAATCCCAGACCGCCTCAGTAGAAACGTCGTACAGGTATGCGCCCTCTCCTTGCACAGAGGTCAAACAGATGAAGTTCTGAGGCAGTTCCCAAACCTCTTGGACAAACCGCGTTCCCAAGGCTATCTCTGGCGACGGGTCCGCGATGTCGCACAGTTGTTCATCCGAGACGACGCTACGGAACAGAGTAACGCGGTAGCGGCGGAAGAACTCAGCAAACTGTCCATCTGCTCCGACTCCCAAAGCCGCAAGCTCAACGTCAACCCTTGCTGGGTTGTCACGATGTACTTGTCCAGGCTGAGCTTCGATGAGCTGTTGAAGTATGGGCGGCACGTATTACTCGCATGAATGTCTGCTTCTGGCCGATCAATGACTTTTGACCGATCACCTACCTGCGGTTGTTCTCAGCGAGCATATTGCAGAACATCGCGCCCTGTTCGATTGCGTCGTCAAGCGCAACATGAGTGTGTGGAAGGTCATCGAACCAATGCTTTGGCATATTCCGCTTGCTACTGTTGCGGTACTCACTTTTCAGCATGGCCATCGCGAATGACTTCACATCAAGGGCAGAGTGACTGAACGGGCTCTCCCCTGCAAAGTGCATGAGATACCAGTAAACGAAAAGGAAATCAAAGCCGGCTGGATATGCAACGAACACTGGCTTTCCTGGCAGTGTTTCTATCCATTTGACGTAGGCCCGCATGGCAACTGTCGGAGACAAGAGGTTAGACCTACATGCAGCCCAAGCTTCAGGTTGCGTTGACCACCATTCCGCTGTCTTTGCGTCAGGGATGGCATCGGGCAATGTCTCAAGATTTGCGCTGAATGTGGAAAGGAGTTGCTTATCTGCAGTGTAAGCCGCTGAAGCAAAACTGAGCATTGAATTGGGTCCGGGTATTGGCCCATCGGACTCCACATCCGTGCTGACATAGATTTCAGGCATAAATTTTCTTGTTCACTTCGAATGTCGGCTGCTGGCCGACTGTGGCCTCAACCCATACGTGCGCCGGCTTCGGCGCTTGGGTAGACGACCGAGAAATCGGCAATACACTCCGTCTCATCGAGCTGGGAAGTCCCCACTTTGGCCGAATCGGCCAGCCGGTTTTCGTAGATCATTTCTTTCTCTAGGAGTTCGATCACGAATGGGAGTGCTATGTCTAGGTTGTCGGTGGACATGTAAATGAGCATTGCATCAGTTCCCTCTTCGTAGTCGAAGCCGCTGTCCGTCAGAATTCCGCTCGAAACCTCCGCCAAGCGACAGGGTACGACGTACCTAAGATCGGTATCTGGGTTCTCCATGCGGCGGGGATCAAGACGAATTAATACTGACGGCATATTCCATCCTTGAATTTGGGATGACTGGTTTGTGGCGAACCCTGCCCCGTATGTGAACTTCCGCTGCTGGCCGGTTGCGGCCATATTAACAACGCCTGCCCCCGTATTCCGTCGGCCGTCCCCGTGCTTGAAGCATGCGCCATGCGCTTTCGCCGCGCCATCAGGCCGTGGGGCTTGGTAGGGTTTGGTGGGTTTTGAAGGGTTTTTTTCCGACGAAACGCGAGCCAGTGAAAAAGCAGCGGGGAAGTTTGGAGGCCTACAGGCCGGGCGGGTTGGTGGGGTTTGTAGGCTTTGGAGGGTTTACCGACCGTCGAAGCGCGAGCAAGTGAAAAGGCGGAGGCCCGGTTTTGCCCTCCACACGCCAGGGCTGAATGGTGGGGTTTGTAGGCTTTGAAGGGTTTGCCGACCGTCCAAGCGCGAGCCTGTATGTAGAATCACGCCTCCCCAACAAGGGCTTATGAAAAATAGCTGGGGGCAACTCTGGGGGCAACTCCCGTTCCGTGAAAGTCGAAAAATCAATTGCGACAACGGTTTACGGTGAACCTTCGGTAGAGTCCCAGCCACCAAATCAAAAAGCCCTTGATCCAAAAGATCAGGGGCTTTTTACATTACACAGGCCTTTGCGGCCGGCTGGCCGTGCTCCGCGGTGCAGGCTTGTGGTCCCGTCCCCCTCGGTGTCGATGCTGGTCTTGCCCATTGAGGCGTCCGCGTGGCCCGGGCGTTGGGTGCGTTGGCTTTCTCTCTATCTTGGGCGGCGCCTTGCGCGCCTTGCCCTGCTACAGCAACGGTTCAAGATGGCTCTCCTGCAGGATGTCACGCTCGGTATCGACTTTGGTACCTCCAACTCGGCCATGTCGGTACGCCAAGGCAGCGGCCCCGCGCGCATGATTTCGCTCGAAGGCGATGCGCGCACCTTGCCCACGGCCTTGTTTTTCAACACCGAGGAGCAGCGCACGCACTTTGGACGCGATGCGATTGCGCAGTACCTAGAGGGCACGGAGGGGCGCTTGATGCGTTCGCTCAAGAGCCTGCTGGGCAGCGCGCTGCTGCAGGACAAAACGGCGGTGCACAACCAGCTGATCAGCTACCAGGACGTGATCAGCCTCTTTTTGCGCATGCTGGCGCAAAAGGCGCAGGCGGAGCTGGGCGGCATGCCCGGGCGCGTGCTGATGGGGCGCCCGGTGCACTTTGTGGACGACGACCCCACCCGCGACCAGCAGGCCGAGGATGCGCTGCGGCAAGCGGCCTTGGATGCCGGGTTTGAGAACGTGTCGTTTCAGCTGGAGCCCATTGCGGCGGCGCTGGACTATGAGCAGCGCATTGACCACGAAGCCGTGGTGTTGGTGGTGGACATTGGCGGCGGTACCTCGGACTTCACGGTGGTGCGACTGGGGCCTGGGCGCATGCAGCGGGCTGATCGCCTCAGTGATGTGCTGGCCACCACCGGGGTGCATGTGGGCGGCACGGACTTTGACCGCCGCTTGAGCCTGGAGCTGTTGATGCCATTGCTGGGCTTCAGGCACCTGGGGACCAGTGGGCGAGAGGTGCCCAGCCGGGTGTTTTTTGACCTCTCAACCTGGCACTTGATCCAGTGGCTGTACTCGCCCAAAGCGCTGCGCGATGCGCAGAACCTGCGCACCGACTACGCCAACCAGCAACTGCATGCACGCTTGATGACGGTGTTGAACGAGCGCTTGGGCCACAAGCTGGCCAATGCCATGGAGCAGGCCAAGATTGCCGCGTCGGTGAGCGATGCCATGGCCCCGGTGGCACTGGACTGGATCGAGCCAGCGCTGGCCTCCGGCGTCAGCCCTGAGGGGCTTGCGCAGCATTTGACGTCTCCGCTGGCCCAGGTGGTGCAATGTGCCCAGCAGTGCCTGCAACTGGCGGGGCTGCAGGCCAGTGACTTGCAGGCCATCTACCTCACTGGGGGCTCGTCCGCGTTGCGCCCGTTGCGCCATGCGCTGCGGGTGGCTTTTCCCGACACCGCGCAGGTGGAGGGGGATCTGTTTGGCGGCGTGGCCTTGGGATTGGCCGTTGCGCCGTAACTGAAATTTGCTATTAAAAATATAGCTTCTAGCGCTTATTAATCAAGCGCTAGAAGCTATTTTGGCTTGTTTTTTGAGCCCCTGCGCGTTGGGGGGCTCCACGCTCAGGGCGTTTCGTCGTCCGTCTCGCGCTTCCAGCCCAGGGCCGTGTCGTACAGCACGTTGCGCGATGCCCCGGTCACTTCGGCCGCCAGGCGCACAGCGGTTTTCAGGGGCAGTTCCTGCAGCAGCAGGCGCAGCACGCGCAGGCTTTCGCCGTTGTTGTCGCTGGCCACGGGCACGGGGTGCAGCAGCACCACAAATTCGCCGCGGGAGCGCTGGGCGCCGCCTTCCAGCCATGCCGTCAAGGCGTGGGCGGGCTGGGTGGTGATTTCTTCGAACTGTTTGGTCAGCTCGCGTGCCAGCGTCACCGGGCGCTCGCCCAGCGGCGCCAGCGCGGCGGCCAGTTCTTGAATGCGGTGGGGGGCTTCCAGCAACACCACGCAGCGGGGCTCTGCGGCCAGCACTTGCACGGCGGCGGCGCGTTCGGCCTGTTTGACGGGCAAGAACCCCGCGAACACAAAGCCGCCTTGCTCTGCACTGTGGGCCACCGCGCCTGCTGCGCTGAGCGCCGTGGTGATGCTGCTGGCGCCGGGCAGGGGGACGGATCGCAGGCCTGCTTCGCGCACCGCTTGCGCCAGGCGGGCGCCGGGGTCGCTCACGCCCGGCGTGCCTGCGTCGCTCACATAGGCCACACGCTGGCCTTGCTGCAAGCGCTGCACCACGTTCAGCGCAGCTTCAGCCTCGTTGTGCTGGTGCACGGCCAGCAACTGGTGCGTGCTTTTGTCGATGCCGTAGGCGCGCAGCAGGGCTTGGGTGTGGCGTGTGTCTTCACAGGCCACGGTGTCGGCCAGCTGCAGCACATGCAGCGCACGCAGGGTGATGTCGGCCAGGTTGCCGATGGGTGTGGCCACGACGTACAGCGCGCCCTGCGGATAATGCTGCGCAGCGGCCGCATCGTGTGCGGCGGTCAGGGCTGTTGCGAAAGATGCGCTCAATGAAATTCCTTGGAAAAAAGCCTGTGAAGCCTGCTCTGGCGGGCGTTGCTGCGGTGGCGTCTGGCCCTGCAGCGGGCACTACGCGCCAGCGCGGCAATGCGGCCGAAGACCGGGCACTGGCCTATTTGCAGGCGCAGGGCTTGCAGCTGCTGGAGCGCAATTATCGGACGCCCGGGCGCGGCGGTGGTGAGATCGACTTGGTCATGCGCGAACGCGATGGCACCGTGGTCTTTGTGGAGGTGCGCAGCCGCAGCAGCGGGGCGTTTGGTGGGGCGGCGTCCAGCATTGGCGCTGCCAAGCAGCAGCGCGTGGTGTACGCCGCGCGCCACTACCTGCTGCGCTATGCATCGCCCCCACCATGCCGGTTTGATGCGGTGCTGCTCGAAGACTCGGTGCAGTGGCTCAAAGCGGCCTTTGATGCGCAGTGAGGTGCATGCCCGCCTGTTGGGGTTTGCGGGTGGGCGCGCACTGCTTCGCACCGGGGCTGAATGCCCTACCCGTGGCAACCCTTTGCTACAAAAGATGTAACACCCGCCGAGTATCATCGGGCCCTCATGCTTGAGCAACGCATCCAACAACACTTCATCGACAGCGCCGACCTGAAATACCAGGCCGCGCAAGTCTTGAGCCAACCCATCGCCTCGGCCGTTCAGGCCATTTTGGCGTGCGTCACCAGCGGGGGCAAAGTGCTGGCCTGTGGCAACGGCCCATCGGCCGCCGAAGCGCAACAGTTTGCCGCCTTGTGCGTTGCGGGCTTTGAGCGCGACCGGCCCGAGCTGGCGGCTCTCGCCCTCACGACCGACAGCACCTTGCTCACCGCGTCGGCCAGCGCCCCTGACATGTCGTCGCAGCAGTTTGCGCGCCAAGTGCGAGCCCTGGGCCAGGCTGGCGATGTGTTGTTGGCGCTGTCGGTGTCGGGCAACGATGCCAACCTGCTGTCGGCCACCGAGGCCGCGCACGAACGTGACATGACCGTCATCGTGCTGACAGGCCGCACCGGGGGGCGCTTGGCCACCGTGCTGCGCGAAACGGACGTATCGATCTGTGTGCCCCATGACCGCGCTGCGCGCGTGCGTGAGGTGCATGCCTTGGTGCTGCACTGCCTGAGTGACGGTGTGGACGCCCAACTACTTGGTGACCAGGAGACTCCTCTATGAAGCAAACCTTGAACCGCACTCTTTGCGCCGTGCTGGCCGCTACCGCGCTGGCCGCAGGCCTGTCGGCATGCGCACCCCTGGTGGTGGGCGGTGCCGTGATGGGCACCATGATGGCGGTGGACCGTCGCACAACGGGCACCCAAGTCGAAGACGAGGGCATTGAGCTGCGCTCGGCCAATCGCCTCAATGAGGCCCTGGGTGACCGTGGTCATGTCAACGTGACCAGCTTCAATCGCCAGGTGCTGCTGACGGGTGAAGTGCCCAGCGCACAAGACCGCCAGCGGGTGGAGCAGATCGTTCTGGGGGTGGAGAACGTGCGCTCTGTCGTCAATGACCTGGCCGTCATGCCCACCACCAGCCTGGGCCAGCGCTCCAACGACACCTTCATCACCGGCAAGGTGCGCGCCAGCTTGGTGGACGCCAAAGACCTGTCTGCCAACGCCTTCAAGGTGGTGACGGAGCGCAACATCGTCTACATGATGGGCCGTGTCACCCCGCGCGAAGCGCAGCGCGCCACCGAAATTGCACGCGGCGTGAGCGGTGTGAACAAGGTGGTGCGTGTGTTTGAAACACTCACCGAGGACGAGCTGCGCAACATCGCCCCGGCACCCGTGATTCAGGACGCGCCAGCGCCCTCGTACCCTCGCAACTGACGCAGCGGTTTTATTAAGCCCACAGGCCCCGCGCCTTGTGGGTGGCCTGAACGCTGGGCTGCCGAGCCAGCGCAGGCCTGCGGGGCGTGTTGCCCGCACCGCATGGTGCGCTCTGGCAGCACACCGGGGGGTGTTTATTTCAGGCGCTTGATCAGGCTGGAGGTGTCCCAGCGCTGGCCCCCCATTTTTTGCACATCGGCATAGAACTGGTCCACCAAGGCAGTGACGGGCAGACGTGAGCCATTGCGCTTGGCCTCATCCAGCACCAGCCCCAGATCCTTGCGCATCCAGTCCACCGCAAAGCCGAAGTCGAACTTGTCGTCCACCATGGTCTTGCCACGGTTGTCCATTTGCCAGCTTTGCGCGGCGCCCTTGCCAATGACGTCCAGCACCTGCTTCATGTCCAGCCCCGCGTTTTGACCAAAGGCCACGGCCTCGGACAGACCTTGCACCAAGCCCGCGATGCAGATCTGGTTGACCATCTTGGCCAGTTGCCCCGCGCCGCTGGCGCCCAGCAGGGTGAATGCGCGCGAGAACGCCATGGCCGTGGGTTGCACGGCCTCAAAGGCCGCTGTATCGCCACCGCACATCACCGTGAGCAGGCCGTTTTGCGCACCGGCTTGGCCGCCGGACACGGGGGCATCGACAAAAGCCAGGCCTAGTGCCTGGGCTGCCGCATACAGCTCGCGCGCCACTTCAGCAGATGCCGTGGTGTGGTCCACAAAAATGGCACCAGGCTGCATGCCTGCAAAGGCGCCATCCGCACCCAGCGTGACGGAGCGCAGGTCATTGTCGTTACCCACGCAGCAGAACACGATGTCGGCATCCGCCGCAGCCTCGCGCGGGGTTGCTGCATGTTTTGGGGCCTTGGCGCCTGCGTATTCAGCGCACCAAGCTATGGATTTTGTAGCGGTACGGTTGTAAACCGTCACCTCATGCCCCGCCAGCGCAAGGTGGCCAGCCATGGGGTAGCCCATCACCCCCAAGCCCAGGAAGGCGACTTTGCGGGAAGGGGTGGCGTCGTAGTTGCGGGGATTGGTGCTTGGCATGGCAATAAAGGAAGATGGATCAAAAAGAAAAGTCCGCATTGGGCGCGCACTTGCCAGTGCCACCGTGGAGCGGGCTTTGCCCGGCCACCGGTGGCGTCCCCCTCGGGGAAGGCGCCGCAGGCGACTCAGGGGGGCTTTCAAACTATGGCGAAATGCTCGGTGCCCGAGGCCAAGTCGGGTGACTTGGCGCGTTGGCTGTTGAGCTTGATTTGCAAGCGCAGGTCGTTCAAGGAGTCTGCGTTGCGCAACGCGTCTTCATAGCTGATGACGTTCGCTTCATACAGATCGAAGAGCGACTGGTCGAAGGTCTGCATGCCCAGGTTGCGGCTCTTCTTCATGATTTCCTTGATCTCAGAGACATCGCCCTTGAAGATCAGGTCAGAAATCAGCGGGGTGTTGAGCATGATTTCCACCGCCGCAGCACGGCCCTTGCCGTCTTGCTTGGGAATCAGCCGCTGTGACACCATGCCGCGCAAGTTCAGCGACAAGTCCATCAGCAATTGGGCGCGGCGCTCTTCTGGGAAGAAGTTGATGATCCGGTCCAGTGCCTGGTTGGCGCTGTTGGCGTGCAATGTGGCCAGGCACAAGTGCCCGGTTTCAGCGAAGGCCACGGCATGCTCCATGGTTTCGCGGTCGCGGATTTCGCCCATCAGGATCACATCGGGCGCTTGGCGCAGGGTGTTCTTGAGGGCGGCTTCCCAGCTGTCGGTGTCCAGGCCCACTTCGCGCTGCGTCACTACGCAGTTCTTGTGGGGGTGCACGAATTCGACCGGGTCTTCCACCGTGATGATGTGGCCAAAAGAGTGCTCGTTGCGCCAGTCCACCATCGCGGCCAGCGTGGTGGACTTGCCGGAGCCGGTAGCGCCCACCATGATGCACAAGCCGCGCTTGGCCATCGTCACTTCCTTGAGCACCTGGGGCACCCCCAGACCGTCAATGGTGGGCAGTGTCAGCGGAATGGTCCGCAGCACCATGCCGACCCGGCCTTGCTGCACAAAGGCATTCACCCGGAAGCGACCAATGCCCGCAGGCGAAATGGCGAAGTTGCATTCCTTGGTGCGTTCAAAGTCGGCCACCTGCTTGTCGCTCATGATGGCGCGGGCCAAGGTCAGGGTGTGCGTGGGCGTCAAAGGCTGGGGCGATACCTTGGTCACCTTGCCATCGACCTTGATGGCCGGTGGAAACTCCGCTGTGATGAACAAGTCGCTGCCGTTGCGGCTGACCATCAACTTGAGCAGGTCATTGATAAATTTACTGGCCTGATCGCGTTCCATCAGAAATCCTCTCTGGCGTCATTGTCAGCCGGGCGGCTGTCTTTGTTCTGCGCTGTTTACGTGCGGTTACTTTTGGTTGTCGCTCAAGCGGGCACTGACCACGCGCAAGCGCAACGACAGTTTACGCGCCAACAGCGCCACCAAGCTGGCGGCCAACTGGGGGTCTTGGGACATCATGTCGTCCATGGCTTCGGCGCTCAGCACCGCGATTTCACAGTCGGTGAGCGTGGTGCAGGCCGAAAAACGGATGCCGCTATCGAGCAGCGACATCTCGCCCAGGATGTCGCCTGGGCGGGTTTCCGCCAGACGCAATTGCTCACCCCAGGGTTGCACGCGGTCCACGGCAATGGTGCCAGTCAACAGCACCACCATGAAGTTGCCGTATTCGTCCTGGCGGATTACGTCGCGGTTGGACGGAATGGCGGCAAATTCAAAAAAGCGCTCCATGCGTTCCACGGCATCCTTGTCCAGGTGCGCCATGTACTTGTCCTTGGACCACAGGCCTTGCAGCAGCTTGCCCCCACGGCTGGTGGGCAGGCGCTTGGCGCCTACCTCTACAGCACGTGCTTCCCAAGGGACGAGCATGGAGTCATCCACGCCCTGGCCCGCAAAGGCGGTGGAGAACAGCACGGAATCGGTGTTGTCGTCCTTGGGCTTGTTGCCTATGGTTTTTGAACGCAGAAGGCCAAGAATGCCTTTCATAAGATGCTCCGGTCTACAGCACAACGGTGCTGCGATATGTGTCTATGGGGGCGTGTGTGACGCCGATCAGCCAGGGAAGTTCTCGGGGATCTTGGCCTTGGCGCGCGCTTCTGCAGGGCTGATGATGTTGCGGCGCACCAGATCCGTGAGGTTCTGGTCCAGTGTCTGCATGCCCACGCTGTTGCTGGTCTGGATGGTGGAGTACATCTGCGCCACCTTGGCCTCGCGGATCAGGTTGCGGATGGCGCTGGTGCCCAGCATGATTTCGTGCGCAGCCACGCGGCCCGAGCCGTCCTTGGTTTTGCACAGCGTCTGCGAGATCACGGCCTGCAGCGATTCGGACAACATCGCGCGGACCATTTCCTTTTCTTCGGCCGGGAACACGTCAATGATCCGGTCGATGGTCTTGGCGGCGCTGGACGTGTGCAGCGTGCCGAACACCAAGTGGCCTGTTTCAGCGGCCGTCATGGCCAGGCGGATGGTTTCCAGGTCGCGCATTTCGCCCACCAGGATCGCGTCCGGGTCTTCGCGCAGTGCGGATTTGAGCGCAGCGGCGAACGACAGCGTCATCGGGCCGACTTCGCGCTGGTTGATCAGGCACTTCTTGGATTCGTGCACGAACTCGATCGGGTCTTCCACCGTGAGGATGTGGCCGTACTCGGTTTCGTTCAGGTAGTTGACCATGGCGGCCAGCGTGGTGGACTTGCCCGAGCCCGTAGGGCCGGTCACCAGCACCAGGCCCCGTGGCTTGAGGGCCAGGTCGCCAAAAATCTTGGGGGCGTTCAGTTGCTCCAGCGTCAGGATCTTGCTCGGAATCGTCCGGAACACGGCCGCTGCGCCACGGTTCTGGTTGAATGCGTTGACACGGAAACGGGCCAAGCCTTCGATCTCAAACGAGAAGTCAACCTCCAGGAATTCCTCATATTGCTTGCGCTGGGAATCGCTCATGATGTCGTACACCATGGCGTGCACGGTCTTGTGGTCCAGCGCCTCGACGTTGATGCGCCGCACATCGCCGTGCACCCGGATCATGGGCGGAAGCCCCGCCG
The DNA here is from genome assembly GCF_003669015.1 of Acidovorax sp. 1608163. NCBI lineage: Bacteria > Pseudomonadati > Pseudomonadota > Betaproteobacteria > Burkholderiales > Comamonadaceae > Acidovorax > Acidovorax sp. 1608163. The sequence continues at coordinate 4,447,674 of NZ_CP033069.1, read as the reverse complement.
ACAAGTGCAAGTCGGAGGCCTTGTTCTTGACGCTGAATGCCAGCAATTGGGTAATGTCCACGGGGTTCCCTCTATCGTTTGGTACGCTTGGCGGCCATTATGACCACGATTGCTAACAACCTCCAACAGGTGAACGACCGCATTTCCGAGGCGTGCCGGGCAGCTGGCCGGGCGCGGGAGGAGGTGGCTTTGTTGGCTGTCTCCAAGACCTTCGGCGCCGAGGCAGTGGCCGAGGCCGCCGCTACCGGGCAGCGGGCTTTCGGCGAAAACTACATCCAGGAGGGCGTGGACAAGATCCTGGCACTTCGCCAGCAATTGCCATTTGCGCTGCAATGGCACTGCATCGGGCCTGTGCAGAGCAACAAGACCCGGCTGGTGGCTGAGCACTTTGACTGGGTCCACACGGTGGACCGGCTCAAGATCGCCCAGCGTTTGTCTGACCAGCGGCCCCGGGACCTGCCTGCTTTGAATGTGTGCATCCAGGTGAACGTGGACGGTGGCGAGACCAAAGCCGGGGTTGCGCCCCAGGACGCGCTGGAGTTGGCCTTGGCTGTGGCAAAACTGCCACGCCTGCGGCTGCGCGGGCTGATGAGCATCCCCGATGCCAGTCCTGACTTCGCCGCCCAGAAAGCGGTGCACAGTGCGGCCCGCGCGTTGTTTGACCAAATCCGCAAGGCCCTTGTGGAGGCCGGCATCCCTGGGGCGGAGGGGTTTGACACCTTGTCATTGGGCATGACGGCCGACCTGGATGCCGCGATCCAGGCAGGCAGCACCCTGGTGCGTGTCGGCACCGGGGTGTTTGGTGGGCGTACCTACCCCCCTGCTTGACGGGCAGTGGCTACCCCCGCTTCAGCCGGGCAGGGCAAAGCGCGCAACGCAGTCCAGGGCCGCTTGCACATCGGCCTGGCTCACATCCAGATGCGTCACCCAGCGCAGGCGGGTCTGGCCTGCATACAAGCCACTGGTCACCCGCACCTGGTGCTGGGCGAGCCAGGCCGTGAAGGCCGGGGCAATGTCTGGGTGGATGTCGGTGAACAGGATATTGGTTTGCCAGGGCTGCACCGTGATGCGGCCCTGTAGCGCCGGGTGGCTGCGGCCCATCTCCTGCAGCCCCTGGGCCAACTGGTTCAAGTGGGCATGGTCATCCGCCAGGCGGCGGATGTGGTGCTGCAGCGCATAGTGCCCCGCTGCCGCCAGCACACCGGCCTGGCGCATGCCGCCACCCAGAATCTTGCGGGTACGGCGTGCCTGGCGGATGAACGCAGCGCTGCCCAGCACCAGTGAGCCCACGGGCGCGCCCAGGCCCTTGCTCAGGCACAGCGACACCGAATCAAAATGGCTGCACAGCGTGCGCGCTTCGTCGTACACATCGGTGCCATGGCGCGCAGCGTTGGCCGTGGCGGCGTTGAACAAGCGCGCGCCGTCCAGGTGCATCGCCAGCCCCCGGCTGCGGGCCAGTTGGGCCACCTCGGCGATGTAGTCGGGCGGCAGCACCTGGCCGCCGGTCGTGTTCTCCAGTACCACCAGGCGTGTGCGTGCAAAGTGTGGGTCGTCGGGCTTGATGGCGGCGGTGATGTCGGCCAGTCGCAGCGTGCCATCGGGCTGGGTCTCGACGGGCTGGGGCTGGATGGAGCCCAGCACCGCCATGCCGCCCGCCTCCCAGCGGTAGGTGTGCCAGCTCTGGCCCACGATGGCTTCATCGCCCCGCTGGCAGTGGCCCCACAGCGCAATCAGGTTGGTTTGCGTGCCCGAGGGGGCGAACAGCGCGGCCTCAAATCCCAGCAACTGCGCTGCATGCTCCTGCAGTGCGTTGACCGAGGGGTCATCGGCAAACACATCGTCGCCCAGCGGGGCTTTGAACATCGCCTCGCGCATAGCGGGCGTGGGTTGGGTGACGGTGTCGCTGCGAAAGTCGGGCATGGCAATCCTGCGGGTAAAAAGGGCATCGTAGCGGCCCGTGGCCAACGCTGTGCGGGCGGGTCTTTTGGCCCAGCCTGCATGCTAAGCTGGCCTGCTCGGCCTACCCCGCACCGGGGTGGCGTTCCTGTTGACGGAGAACTTTCATGCCCGGACTGCTGCCCGATATCGACCCCGATGGCTTGCTTGAATTTTCGGTGGTCTACACCGACCGCGCGCTCAACCACATGTCCAAGCGCTTCACCGGCGTGGTGCAGGACATTCTGGGCACGCTCAAAGAGGTCTACCACGCCCACACCGCCGTGCTGGTGCCCGGCAGCGGCACCTTCGGCATGGAAGCCGTGGCCCGCCAGTTCGCGAACCGCGAGAAGGTGCTCATCGTGCGCAATGGCTGGTTCAGCTACCGCTGGACGCAGATCTTCGACGCCGACAAGGGCCTAGGCGGCGGCTCTGTGGTGTGCAAGGCGCGCCAGCAGGGCAGTGGCCCGCAGGCCCCCTGGGCACCATGCCCGGCTGAGGAGGTGGCGGCCACCATCCGCGCCGAAAAACCCAAGGTGGTGTTCGCCCCCCATGTGGAGACGGCCAGCGGCATCATCCTGTCCGACGACTACATCCGCACCGTGACGGCTGCGGCCCACGATGTGGGCGCGCTGTTCGTGCTGGACTGCGTGGCATCCGGCGCCATGTGGGTGGACATGCAGGCCACGGGCGTGGATGTGCTCATCAGCGCGCCGCAAAAGGGCTGGAGCGGCTCGCCCTGCTGCGCCATGGTGATGTTGAGTGAACGCGCGCGACAAGCCATCGACGGCACCACCAGCAGCAGCTTCTCGTGCGACCTCAAAAAGTGGATGCAGATCGCCGAGGGCTACGAAAAGGGCCAGCACGCGTACCACACCACCATGCCCACCGACGCGCTGGTGCGCCTGTCCGAAGTGATGGCCGAGACGCGCGCCTACGGCTTTGCCAAGGTGCGCGAGGAGCAGATTGAGCTGGGCACCAAGGTGCGCGCGCTGCTTGAATCGCGCGGCTTCCCCAGCGTGGCGGCCGACGGCTTCAAGGCGCCCGGCGTGGTGGTGAGCTACACCACCGACCCCGGCATCCAGAACGGCAAGAAGTTCATGGAAGTGGGCTTGCAGACCGCTGCGGGTGTGCCGCTGCAGTGCGACGAAGGCCCGGACTTCAAGACCTTTCGCATCGGTCTGTTTGGCCTGGAGAAGTGGCACAACGTGGACCGCACCGTGGGCCACCTTGCCAAGGCGCTGGACCAGATCGCCGTGGCGGCCTGAGGCGCTGCAGCAAACCCGGATGACCACCGCGCTGGCCCCTGACACCGCAGCGCTGGCCCTGCGCCGCGCCAAGCGGCAAGCGCTGGGCCTGCTGGGGCTGGTGACCGCCGTTTTTATTGCCACCAGCGTGGTCGAGCGGGATTTGCTGCTTAACTGCATCAAAGCCATGGCCGAGGCCGCCATGGTGGGCGCGCTGGCCGACTGGTTCGCGGTGGTGGCGCTGTTCCGCCGCCCGCTGGGGCTGCCCATTCCGCACACCGCGGTCGTCGCGCGCAACCAGGCGCGCATCGGCCGCAACCTGGCCACCTTTGTGCGCGACAAATTTTTGGACGTGCCCTCGCTGGTGGCACTGATCCGCCAGCACGACCCCGCCGAGCGGCTGGCGCAGTGGCTGACGGCACCGGGCAACGCCGCGCTGCTGGGGCACCAGGCCACGCGTTTGGCCTCGGCCGCGTTGGAAACGGTGCAGGACGCGCAGGTGGAGCGCTTCATCCAGAAGGCGGCGCGTGCGTTGATCGGACAAGTGGACATGTCGCGCGCCCTGGCGGCGGTGCTCGACACCCTCACGCACAACGGCCGCCACCAGGCGCTGCTGGACGAGGTGCTGGAGAAACTCATCGAATTGCTGCAGAACGAGCCAACCCGTGCCTGGGTGGCGCAGACCATCGTGGCCTGGCTAAAGAAGGACCACCCGCGCACCGAAAAGTTATTGCCCAGCGATTGGCTGGGCGACAAGGGCTCGGCCCTGCTGGCCCGCGCGCTGGAGAGCGTGATGGCCGATGTCGCCACCAACCCGCAGCACGCCCTGCGCGCGCAGTTCGATGCGGCGGTGCAGCGTTTCATCGAGCGCCTGCGGACCGACCCCGACTGGGCACGCAAGGGCGAAGAGATCCGCACCTGGTTGCAGACCGATGCCACGGTGGCGGGCTATGTGCAGACCTTGTGGCAGGACCTGCGCGGGGCGCTGCAGCGCGATCTGGCCGATGCCGATTCGGTGCTGGCGCGGCAGGTGGGCAAGCTGGGATTGTGGTTCGGTGAGTCGTTGGCGGGCGATGCGGCGTTGCGGCAGTCGTTCAATGACCGCCTGGAGCGGTGGGTAGAGGGGCTGGCGCCAGATGTGTCGGCCTTCATCGCCCAGCACATTGAAGACACGGTGCGCCGCTGGGACACCGAAGAGATGACGCAGCTGATCGAGCTGAACATTGGCAAGGACCTGCAGTACATCCGCATCAACGGCACCGTGGTCGGCGGGTTGATCGGGTTGGTGTTGTTCGGGGTGTCGCACGCCAGGGAGGTTTGGGCGGCGGTGTCAGGGGCATGAAAATGCTATTAAAAATATAGCTGCTAGCGCAATTAATACGAGCGCTATCGGCCAAAATGGCTTAAAGGTAGGCGGCAAAAACCCTCACAACCACCGAAACACCAACGGCATCAACACCGCCGCCAGCACCACCTGCAGCCCTAACGCCAGCCCCGCATACGCCCCTGCTTCGGCATGCACCTGCAGCGCGTGCGCCGCACCAATGCCGTGCGACGCGGTGCCCAGCGCAAACCCCCGCAGAGCCATGCCCTCCGCGTCGCTCGGCAAACGCATCCACCCAAACAGCCAGCGGGCCGACAGCGCACCCACCATGCCCGTCAGTGCGGCAAACACTGCCGCCAGCGCGGGTACGCCGCCGATTTGCGCAGCCACACCCATTGCGACCGGTGCCGTGACGGATTTGGGCGCCAGCGACAGCAGCACATCCCCCGGCAGACCCAGCGCCCAGCCCAGCCCCACGGCACTGGCCGCTGCGGCGCTGCCACCGGCCAGTGATGCCAGCACCAGGCGAGCCCAGCGCGCGCGCAGCGCTGCACGGCGCTGCCACAGGGGCCAGCCCAGTGCCACCACCGCAGGCCCCAGCAAAAAGTGGATGAACTGCGCACCCGCAAAGTAGGTGGGGTAGGCGGTGCCTGTGGCCAGCATGAGTGTTGCCAGCGCGGCCACCGACAACATCACAGGGTTGGCCCAGGGCGCGTACCCCGCGCGCACCGACAGTGCCTGGGCCAGTACATACACGGACAGGGTTGCCGTCAGCCCAAACAGCGGGGCCGAGGCCAGGTACACCCACAGTTCAACGAAGTTCGGCATGGATCGCCTTGGGTTGCAGCAGGCGCAGCACCAGTGCCGTCACGGCCATGCCGATCCAGGTGGACAGCACGATCACCGCCACCAGCCGCAAGCCGTACTCGCTCAGCAAGGCCAGGTGTGTCATCACCCCCACGCCCACCGGGATGAACAACAGCGACAGGTGGCTGAGCAGGAAGCTCGCAGCCGGGGCCACTGCCGCCTGCACGGGGCCCCAGCGCAAGGCCAACACCAACAGCACCATGCCCACCACGGGACCGGGCATTGGCAGCTTCAAAAAATGCGAGAGCGCTTCACCCGCTGACTGCATGAGCAGCAGGAAGGCCAAACCTTGCAAGGGTTTCATCGGCTTCAAAAACGCGGCAGCTCGGGGTGTTTGATTTGCCCCCCGCGCACCAGCATCTTCCCGTACTCCGCACACCGGTGCAGCGTCGGAATCACCTTGCCCGGGTTCAGCAACCCTGCCGGATCGAACGCATGCTTGAGCCCGAACATCTGCGCGTTTTCCTCGCCAGAGAACTGCACGCACATGCTGCTCAGCTTCTCGATGCCCACGCCATGCTCGCCTGTCACCGTGCCGCCCATGGCTACGCTGGTTTCCAGGATGTCGGCGCCAAACAGCTCGCAGCGGCGCAGCTGGTCCGGGTCGTTTGCGTCGAACAGGATCAGCGGGTGCAGGTTGCCATCGCCCGCGTGGAACACGTTAGCGCAGCGCAGCTGGTATTTCTTTTCCATCTCGGCAATGGCGAGCAGGATGTCGGCCAGGCGCTTGCGCGGGATGGTCGAGTCCATGCACATGTAATCGGGGCTGATGCGGCCGCTGGCGGGGAAGGCATTCTTGCGACCACTCCAAAAGCGCAGGCGCTCTGCCTCGTCCTGGCTGACGGAGATGGCCGTGGCGCCTGCGGCGCGCAGCACCTCGCTCATGCGGCCAACTTCTTCCTCCACCTCTTCGGGCGTGCCGTCGCTCTCGCACAGCAAGATGGCTTCGGCTGTGAGGTCGTAGCCTGCGTGCACAAAGTCTTCCACGGCAGCGGTCATGGGCTTGTCCATCATCTCCAGCCCGGCGGGGATGATGCCGGCCGCGATCACGGCGGCGACGGCGTCGCCCGCTTTGCGCACGTCGTCAAAGCTGGCCATGATGCAACGCGCCAGCTGCGGCTTGGGGATGAGCTTGACCGTCACTTCGGTGGTCACGGCCAGCATGCCTTCGCTGCCGATCACGGCGGCCAGCAGGTCGTAGCCAGGGGTGTCCAGCGCTTCGCTGCCAAATTCGACGTGCTCGCCTTCCACCGTGAAGCCCTTCACCTTGAGCACGTTGTGCACCGTCAGGCCGTATTTCAGGCAGTGCACGCCACCGGAGTTCTCGGCCACATTGCCGCCGATGGTGCAGGCGATCTGGCTGCTGGGGTCGGGCGCGTAATACAAGCCGTAGGGCGCGGCGGCCTCGCTGATCGCCAGGTTGCGCACGCCACACTGCACTACGGCCGTGCGGCTTTCGGGGTTCACGCTCAGGATGCGGTTGAACTTGGCCAGCGACAGCGTGACGCCCGTGGCATGGGGCATGGCCCCGCCCGACAGACCTGTGCCTGCACCGCGCGCCACCACCGGCACCTGCAGCGCATGGCAGGTTTTCAACACGGCGGCCACTTGCTCGTACGTTTCGGGCAGGCACACCACCAGAGGGCGCTGTCGGTAGGCGGTCAGGCCATCGCACTCGTAGGGGGTGGTGTCTTCGTTGTGCCAGAGCAGGGCGTGCTGTGGAACCACAGCAGAAAGGGCCTGCACCACGCGGTGCTGCAGGGCCTTGCGCTCTTCAGGGGTGATGGGGGAGGTTTCGGTTATCACCGCCGCACTGTAACGCCCTCGGGGCAATTTGGGGGCCGCGGACTGGTTGAAGTTTCGTCACAGCCCGCGTGACAAAAGCGCCAGGCTCAAGTTAAACCACGCATGGGTGGCAATGCAGGCACAAAGGCTGCCGCTGCGGTGCCACACCTCGGCCAGCGCCAAGCCTGGCAGCAGCCACCACAGGCAGTGCCAGCCATGGGCTGGGGCGTGGGCGGCGGCAAACGCTATTGTTGTCAGCACGGTGGCGCCATGCTCCGCAGCCCAGCGCCGCACCACTGCCTGCACTGCGGCAGGGCGGGGCCAGAATCTGCTGCGCAGTGGAGGGCGCCACCGCTGCAGCCCCTCGTGCAGGCTGCTCTGCACCAGTGGTCGAAAAACAGACTCTTCCAGCACGGGCGCACCCAGCAGAACCCATAGCCATGCCCCCGCACCCGCAGGGCGCAGCCCCATGCCCAGCCAGTGCTGCGCGATCCATGCCACGGCCACCGCAGCAACCCACAACCCCGCCAGAAAGGCCAGCAGTCGGGTGGGGTGAGTGCGTGCTTGTCGCCCGGCGCGCAGGGGCTGCTGCAAGGCGTTCAGGGGGCGCAGGTGAGTCAGGCTCATGGCATTCCAGGTCGCGCTTCTGGTCGGGGCGGGGCTCTCAGTGAATGTCAGCCGCGATCTACCTTGCGCAGACGGCGGCGCAGGGCGGCTCCGGCCAGGGCCAGGCCCAGCAGCGCCAGCAACGATGCGTCGCGTCCGTCAGGGTTGACTGTGCAGCCACCGCCACCGCTGTCACCACTGCCTGGGGTGGGCGTTGGCGTGGGGGTGGGTGTCGGTGTGCTGTCTGTGCCCAGCACGCCTGTGGCTGTGGCCTCCAGCGTGAACGAGACCTCCGCTTCGCGCTGGAACGCCTCTACGGGCGTCTCTTCCGCGCGGGCGCCCTTGACCAGGGCCCCCAGGCTGGCAATCACGGCGGAGCCGTCGTTGTTGGCTTCCACAATGGCGTAGTACTCGCCTGCCTTGAGCTTGTCTTTGAGCGATACGGCGTATTCCCCGTCGCCCGCACGCAGGTCAGGGGCCACCCCGTCATCGCGCATCACCAGGTTTTCGAGAACGGCCTGGCCATCCTCGTTGTACACGGTGGCGCGCACCGTAGCGCCCTTGATGCGTTTGTCAGAGGCCAGCGTGGCCCGCAGGGTCGGGGCCGTGTTGACGGTGGCCAGCACGCCACCGGTGACTTCGCTATTGAGTGCCAGGCGCGATGCGCTGCTCACGTCCACGCTCAGGCCGTCCACCATGGCGGCGTTGCTGGTCGCCTTCAGCGCCCACACACCATTGCGGCCCGACACCTCAGTGCCGATCGTGACCAGGAACACACCTTCTGCCGCGTCCAGTTCCATGTCAATGCCAGCAGGGGCATTGGCGGGGGTAAAGACGCGGCCATCGGGCGCGGTCAGGCTGAAGCTCAGTTTCTTGGCATCGGCTGGGTCAAAGTAGCTTTCGATGTCCACCGCGCCGTCCAGCGCAGCGCTGGCGATGCGGAACTGGGTGCTGAAGCTGCCATTGGCTGCGAGCGCATCCGAGCCATCCAGGCGCACGGAGGCGACGGCCTTGGCATGCACTTCGTTCAGTGCGCGGGTGACATCCTTGGCAGCTTCCGCGCCGTTGCGGGCAGAGTTGTAAGCACCGCCTGTGAACTGGGCCAGTTGCGTCAGGTTCACCGAAGCACCAGCCTTGGACTGGAGCACGGCCGCCTTGGCGCGCATGGCGCGGGCTTCTGCGCTACCCCCCGTCAAGCCCAATGGGCTGACAGCGATGCGGGCAGTTTTGGCGGTGGATGCCGCTTCTGCAGGCACCTGGGCTTCGGAGCCAGTGAGCAGGTGCAGGGTGGCCGGGTCGCCCGCTTGGCGCGCTGCGCCAATCAGTTCGTAGGCCTTGGTAAAGGCTGTCAGCGCGTTGAATGTGCCTGCGGTGTCGGCCTGAATCGCATCCAGGGCCGCCGTCAGGGTCTGCTTGCCCGCTGCGTCCGCAGTGGTGAATGCCGCGACGGGTTCGCTGCCCGTGGCGGGGGACGCCACGATGGCGAACTGGGTGTTGGCTACAGCTTGGCCAATCAGGGTCTTGGCCGCTTGCATCAGGTCAGCCAGGCGGGCTGCGGGCAGCGTGCGGTCCACCACGATCACGTCACGGAACACCGGCGCTGGCGCAAAAATCAGCTTCAGGTCTGCATCAAATCCGGTGGTGGGGCGTGTCAGGTTCAGGGTCTTTGGATCAACGCCACGGAAGGCCTCGAAGAACGTGCGTCCCTGGCCACGGGCGACCTCAGGGTCCTGCTCGGGTGGTCTGGTCAGCATCTCCCAGGCGCTGCCGCCAGTACCATCACTTTGTGTGGCCATCATGCGGGCTTGGGCGGTTTTGCGCTCAGCTGGGTTGGTGTAGTCGGCGGGGGTCGATAGCGACACGAACTCCAGGTGGTTGTTCATGGCCGTGTTCTTGGGCGTGTCTTCGCCAGAGGGGCTGCCCGGGTCGCTGGGTTTGAGGGCTGCACCGGCCTCCACATACTCGTCGTACAGGCCGTAGGTGTAGTGGCCCAGCTCGTGGTTGATCACCTTGCCCAGGGCATCCACGCTTTCAAAAGCGCCGCTGTAGGCCAGGTAGTTATAGGAAGTCTGGCCCCGAGTGCCCCAGCCGGAGATGTTGGCGGCAGAGCGGTCGGACTTGTTGATCATCCGGATGTCGACGTTGTTGCCGAACTGTCCATTCTTGTAGATGAACACGTTGCCCAGGCGGTGTCGGCCTTCCGTGGCCGTGAACTTGCTGCGGGCGACGGTACGGATCACCTGGGTGATGTAGGCACGGTCCAGCAACTGTCCTGGGTTGTCTTGCTGTGTGGGCGGGTTGTCGTAGTCCCAGTCCACGTTCACCACGTAATCGATGATGTTCACATCACGCACAGCGGTGAGCGGGTGGTTGGCCGCCTGGGCGGCCATGTGAGGCTGAATGGCCAGGGCGGCAGCCAGCGCTGCGGCCATGACGCGCTTCAGTGTGGGGCGCGGCAGGCCCGGGGTCTTGCTTTTCATCTTCGAACTCCTTGCGGTCAATACACGGAAGGAGGGCGCGGCAGAGCAGCGTGTGTGTCAACGCCTGGTGTCTGCGGCTGTGCCTTTTGGCAATTTGATTTCCCTCTCCAGCGCGGAGTATCTGCAGGCGAAAAGCAAAGGCAACAAAAAAGTGCGCAGGTGCACACAAGCCCTTTTTCTGTGCTGGAACAAAGAGCTATGTCCCACGGCGAAGCGGGTTGATCCGAGGCGACGCAGGGTGCCGCAGGGTCAGAGAGTGCCCTTGAGCCACTGCGCAAAGGCGGCGCATTCCCAGCGCTCCATGGCGCCGGCGCGCCAGCACAGGTAGTGGGCGTGGGGGCTGTGGGCTTCGATGGGAAACAGCCGCACCAGCGTGCCATGCTCCAGCCAAGGCGCGCCCAGTTTCAGGCGCACCAGGGCCACGCCCATGCCGGCTGCGGCGGCATCGCACATGAGGCCAATGTCGTTGAATTGCGAGCCCTCGTTGGGCTCGGCCCAGTCAAGCTGGCTCACGGCAAACCAGGTACGCCAGGGCTCCAGGGGGCTGCGCAGCAGGGGCAGACCTTCCAGGTCTTCTGGGCGTTCAAACGGGCCGTGTTCGCGCACGAATGTGGGGGACGCCAAGGGCGTCACCACATCCCGCGCCAGCTCGACATGCTCCACATCGGCGTAGTGGCCGGGGCCAAAGCGCACCATCAGGTCAGCATCCTCGGCCACCACATCCAGCAGCGGGATGGACACCTGCAGGGCCAGGTCGATTTCCGGGTAGGCCTCGGTGAACTGTCGCAGGCGTGGGATGAGAATGGTGCGCGCAAAAGTGGGCGTGACGGCCAGCTTCAGGCGCCTGCGCCCGGGGGCTGTGGCTTCACCTGGAAAACGCTGTAGTGCCCCCAGCCCTTCGCGCACATGGGCCAGGTAGGCGCTGCCCTCGGTGGTGAGCGAAAAGTCCGCTCGCCCAAAGAGGCACACGCCCAGCATCTGCTCCAGCTGCTTGACGCGGTGGCTCACGGCGCTGGGCGTGACGCACAGCTCATCGGCAGTCTGCGTCACGCTGCGCAGCCGAGCCAGGGCCTCAAACGTCAGCAGGCACTGGATGGGTGGAATGCGCCTTGCGGCGCTGTTGAGCAAGGAGACCGCAGCGGTGGTAGCCACTTCAATGCACCCATCAAGCCCGCAAAGGCTTTATCGGAACACCACCGTCTTGTGGCCGTTGAGCAGCACGCGGTGCTCGCTGTGCCACTTCACGGCGCGTGCCAGCACCTGGCTTTCGGTGTCGCGGCCACGCGATGTGAGGTCTTCCACGGTGTCGGTGTGGTCGGCACGGGCCACGTCCTGCTCGATGATGGGGCCTTCGTCCAGGTCGGCCGTCACATAGTGGGCCGTGGCGCCAATCAGCTTCACACCCCGGTCATGGGCCTGGTAGTAAGGCTTGGCACCCTTGAAGCTGGGCAGGAAGCTGTGGTGGATGTTGATGGCGCGGCCTGCCAGTTTGCGGCACAGGTCATCGCTGAGCACCTGCATGTAGCGCGCCAGCACCACCAGCTCAGCGCCTTCGGCTTCGATGATCTCGAATTGCTTGGCTTCGGCCTGGGCCTTGGTGGCTGCTGTGACGGGAATGTGGTGGAACGGCACGTTGTAGCTGGCCGCCAATTGATAGAACTCGCGGTGGTTGCTGATGATGGCGCGGATGTCCACCGGCAGCAGGCCGGACTTCCAGCGGAACAGCAGGTCGTTGAGGCAATGGCCTTCTTTGCTGACCAGCAGCACGGTCTTCATGGGCTCGGCCGTGGTGTGCAGGCTCCAGCGCATCTCGAAGGGCTCGGCAAAGGTGGCCAGGCGCGCCTTCAGCGTGGCGTGGTCATGCTGGTCGCAGGCGAACTGCACGCGCATGAAAAACAGGCCCGTGGCGTTGTCGTTGTACTGGGCAGCTTCTTCAATGTTGCCGCCGTGCTCCATCAGAAAACCGGAGACAGCGTGCACCAGCCCCAGTCGGTCGGGGCAAGACAGGGTGAGGATATAGGCTTGGGTCATAGGCGCCACATTGTCGCAGCACCGGCGGTGGCTTGGCGCTGCGGGGCTACTTGTGGCGGGTTCTTGGACCTGGGCGTGGGGCCCAGAGCGCTTATTCCAGTTGCTTGCGCAATGCTTCGCAGTGGTCGGGCGCATCCCGCCAGGGCGATGTCCACACCAGGTCTGCGTCGGCCGGAACGAGGCGGCCCACGGCGTCGGCTGTGGCTTGTTGGCTGTGGGAGGGCTGGGCGGTCTGGGTTTCGCTGGACGCTCCTTCGGGCGTGGGGGCTTTTTGCTGCAGCGCCACCACGATGCGAACAGTCAGGTCTTTGGGCAAATGCACGGGCACCCCAGCGGTGCGCAGGGTATGGCCTGCTCCAGTGATCAGCAAGGCGGTGGTACCTGGGCTGCGGTGGGCTTCTGCCAGGGTCTGGGCCATGGCCTTGTCGCGCGCGATCTGGATGCGTGCCATGCCCGGTACCTGGGCTTGTGCCAGCAGGTGGCAATGCCCCTCGCGGATGGCTTCGCGCTGCCGCTCCAGGGCTTCGGGGCGCAAGGCCTGGTCCAGGCCCTGGTCGCGCATGGCGCTGCGGGCCTGGGTGCGCGGCAGATTGCCCCCCAGCACGGGCACACCTGCGCGCACGGCTTCCATGATGGCGGGGCTGTACTGCGCCCAGGGCCAAGCCGCCTCTTGCCACTGCAGTGCGCTTTGTACCTGGGCTGGTGTGGCTGATGTGGGCAGTGCGGCTGTGCTGGTGCCGCGTTCGGCCATTTCCAGCACCACCGCGCCCAGCTGGTTGCGGATGGCCAGCCATTTCACGGCTTCGTGCTGCATGCGCTGGTGCTCCGGGTCGTCATGCTGCTCGCCCAGGAGCAGCACATCGGCAGGCAGCACGGTGCGCAGCACCAGGGGCCATTGCGTGCCGGTGGCGCTGGGGGGCGGTGGGCGCAGCCTGCCAAAGCGGCACCTATCACCACGGCACCCAGGGCGCGGCGCAGCAGAGGGCGGGCAGACGAAGAATGGGGGCGTGAGCGGGAAAACAGTGAACGCATGCGCAAATGCTACGCGGTTGTTTCTTGACTTGGGTCAAGAGTCCCCAAGGGGGCATGTTTACACTGCGGCGATGCGAACCTCTCCATCCTTGACCGCAAAGCTGCTGGCGCTGGGGGCCGGCTTCTTGCTGGTGGCCCTGGGCTCCATAGGCCTGACCCTGTGGGTGACCTGGAAGCTGGAGGGCGGGGCCGCTGCGGTGAACGAGGCGGGGCGCCTGCGCATGAACATGCTGCGCATGGTGCTGGTGCTGCAGACGGAACCCGTGCAAGCCGTGCAACAGCGCGCCAAAGAGTTTGACGCCAGCCTGGAGCTGCTGCGCACCGGTGACCCGGCCCGCCCTTTGTTTGTGCCCTGGGGCGACGAGACGCGCCCCCGGTTTGAGGCCATCCGCGCGGAATGGACCGCCCTGCACCGCCAGTGGACGCAGGAGCCCCGCCCGGACCGGGTGCAGGCGCTGGCGCAGGCCGACCACTTTGTGGAGCAGGTGGACCAGTTTGTGGAGACCATCGAGGTGCAGATTGCCGGGTGGACGGCCGCGCTGCACCTGTTTCAGCTGTGCATGATGGCGCTGGCGATTGCGGCGGCCGTGACTTTCATGGCGGTGAGTTACCTGCTGGTGATCAACCCGGTAGCGCGGCTGCAAAATGCCCAAGCCCGCTTGCGCCAGGGCGACTTGGGCACCCGGCTGCCCATCGAGACTGATGACGAGTTTGGCCAGCTGTCTGCGGGGTTCAACCTCATGGCCCACGCGTTGCAGGCCTCGCATGAGGGGCTGGAGCAAAAAGTGCAGGAGAAGACCGCCAGCATTGCCGTGCAAAACCAGCGGCTGGCGGCGCTCTACGAGGTCAGCGGACTGGCCTCGGATGCGGGCAGCCTGCAGGCGTTGGCCAACGGCTTTGTGCGCCAGATCCGGCGCGTGGCCGGGGCCGATGCGGTGGCCGTGCGCTGGTCGGACGAAGCCAACGAGCGCTATGTGCTGCTGGCCAACGATGGGCTGCCCAAAGCCATGGCCGAGCAAGAGCACTGTCTGCACACTGGCGCTTGCCACTGCGGCCAGCCGCAGGAAAAAGCGCGCACCCGCGTCATCCCCATCACGCCCACATCGGCCGTCGCTTTGCCCCACTGCCGCGAGGCCGGGTTTGAGACCATGGTCACCATCCCCGTGCAAATGCAGCAGCGTGTCCTGGGCGAGGTGGACCTGTTCTTTCGCTCCCCTGTGGTGCTGAACGACGAGCTGCGCGAACTGCTGGAGGCCATGACGCGCCACCTGGCCAGCGCCATGGAAGGCCTGCGTGCCACGGCCCTGGAGCGCGAGGCCGCCGTGGCGCAAGAGCGCAGCATGATTGCGCGCGAACTGCACGACTCCATCGCCCAGTCGCTGGCGTTCCTGAAAATCCAGACCCAGCTGCTGCGCGATGCGGTGACCAAGGGTGACACCGCCAAGCGCGACCGCAGCATTGACGAGCTGGATGTGGGTGTGCGCGAGTGCTACAGCGATGTGCGCGAGTTGCTGGTGCACTTTCGCACCCGCACCAGCGAGGAAGACATCGAAACCGCGCTGCGCGCCACGCTGTCCAAGTTTGAGCACCAGACGGGCATGGCCGCCACGCTCGCCATGTCGGGCCACGGCCTGCCGCTGCCGCCCGATGTGCAGATCCAGGTGCTGCACATGGTGCAGGAAGCCTTGTCCAACGTGCGCAAGCATGCCAACGCCAGCCGGGTGGCGTTGCGCGTGGAGCGCCACCCCCGTTGGCGCTTTGAAGTGCAGGACGACGGCATCGGCTTTGAAGCCGCGCAGGTGCCGCCCGATTCGGTGCATGTGGGGCTTGGCATCATGCGCGAGCGCGCACAGCGCATCGGTGCCGTGGTGCAAGTACATTCACAGGCAGGCCAGGGCACGCGCGTGTGCATTGAGCTGCCCAGCAGCCCGCGCCCACCGGCCCCAGCGGCGACGCCTGCCCCGGCGCCGGTGCCCGCTGCTCCCGCTGTACACCAGGAACTTTTGACGTGACCCTTGCCGCTGCTGTCCGCCCCTTGACCCTGCTTGTGGTGGACGACCACACCCTGTTTCGCCGGGGCCTGATCGCCTTGTTGGGGCAGGATGCGGGGCTGGAGGTGGTGGGGGAAGCGGGCGATGCGGCCGAAGCCCTGCGCCTGGTGCCACGCCTGCAGCCCGACGTGATCCTGCTGGACAACCACTTGCCTGGCGTGATGGGCGTGGACGCCATTCGCGGCCTGCGCGAGGTGTCTCCACACTCGCGGGTGCTCATGCTCACCGTCAGCGAGGATTCGCAGGACCTCGCCGCCGCCCTGCGCAACGGCGCGCAAGGCTATCTGCTCAAGACCATCGATGGCGACCTGCTGGCCCAGGCCATCCGCCGCGCGGCGCGCGGCGAGCCCGTGGTCAGTCCTGAGCTCATGGGCAAGCTGGTGGCTGCGTTTCAGGCCCAGGGCGGCCCGCCCGAGCCCGTGCCTGCGGGGGTTGTGGCCGCGCCAGCCCCTGAAGACGAGGTGTCTCCGCTGTCACCGCGCGAAGAAGACGTGCTGCGTGAAATTGCTCGCGGCCTGAGCAACAAAGAGATCGCCCGCACACTCGATATTGCCGAGACCACCGTCAAGATCCATGTGCAACACATCCTGCGCAAACTGGGGCTCACCTCGCGCGTGCAGGCCGCGGTCTACGCGTCAGACCGTCAGCGCATCGAATAGCTCTGGGGCCATCGGCCCCATGCCGCCACGCAGCTCGCAGCGGGTGTGCCGCTCAGTGCGGGCCGATCTGCTGGACCTCTCCCTCCAAGATTTGAATGCTCTCAAAATGAGAGCTGTTTGCGCTTGTTTTACGGGCGATGGAAGCTACTTCTTATTGAAGAGTGGCGCCTCATAGGCGTGAGGTGCTCCTGAATTTGCAGTGTCTTGATGTTGTCAAGATAGTTCGCTATAAACCGCCCTGTTGATCTT
Organism: Acidovorax sp. 1608163; assembly: GCF_003669015.1. NCBI lineage: Bacteria > Pseudomonadati > Pseudomonadota > Betaproteobacteria > Burkholderiales > Comamonadaceae > Acidovorax > Acidovorax sp. 1608163. Next base: position 4,431,408 of record NZ_CP033069.1, on the reverse strand, counting down.
CCGTGTGCTTCGCGGCTGCTCTTGCCAAAGGCCATAGTTCTTTCGAACGATGGTGCTCCCCGTGTGACTACTCCCTCTGCCGTGCCAGACACGTTCTAGCGAAGGATGGGCAAGCTCCCCGATAAGAGGGACGATGCCTGTCATCCAATACGAGAGGACTAGCGCCATGGCACAAACCACTTTGCCCTCGGGCAACAGCCCACAGCGCACCCGTCAGGCTTGGTCGGTACTGATCGTCAGTACTTTCGCCTTCACGGTCTGCTTTATGGTCTGGATGATGTTCGGCGTCATCGGGATCCCCATCAAAAAGATGCTCAACCTGAACTCCACGCAGTTCGGGTTGCTCATGTCCATGCCCGTGCTTACGGGCTCGCTGGTGCGGGTGCCGCTGGGCATCTGGACCGACAAGTTCGGCGGCCGCATCGTGATGGCCGCTGTGATGGCCACCACCGTGCCTGCCATCTGGATGATGAGCTACGCCACCGAATACTGGCACTTCCTCACCATCGGCCTGTTCGTGGGTTTGGCGGGGGGCTCGTTCTCGGTGGGCACGCCGTATGTGGCGCGCTGGTTCCCTAGGGAGCGTCAGGGCACAGCCATGGGCGTGTACGGCGCAGGCAACTCGGGTGCGGCCGTCAACAAGTTCGTGGCGCCTGTGATCCTGGTGGCCTTTGGCTGGACCATGGTGCCGCAGGTGTACGCCGCGATCATGCTGGGCACGCTGGTGCTGTTCTGGTTCTTTAGCCACAGCGATCCTTCCCACCTGGTGGCCAGCAACGTCAAGTTCACCGACCAGCTCAAGGCGCTCAAGGACCCCAAGGTGCTCAAGTACTGCCAGTACTACAGCATCGTGTTCGGCGGCTACGTGGCGCTGTCGCTGTGGATGGTGCAGTACTACGTGGGCGAGTTCGGCCTGGACATCCGCGTCGCTGCCCTGCTCGCTGCCTGCTTCTCGCTGCCTGGCGGTGTGCTGCGCGCCATCGGCGGCGTGCTGTCTGACAAGTACGGCGCCCACAGCGTGACCTGGTGGGTGATGTGGGTGAGCTGGATCTGCCTGTTCCTGCTGAGCTATCCGCAGACCGACTTCACCATCCTCACCGTCAACGGCGCCAAGACCTTCCACCTGGGCCTGAACGTGTATGTCTTCACCGGCCTCATGTTCCTGCTGGGCATCTGCTGGGCCTTTGGTAAGGCCAGCGTCTTCAAGTACATCAGCAACGACTACCCCCAGAACATCGGAACGATCAGCGGCATCGTCGGGCTGGCTGGCGGCATGGGTGGCTTCATCCTGCCCATTCTGTTTGGCCTGCTGATGGACCTCACCGGCATCCGCTCCAGCGCCTTCATGTTGATGTACGGCGTGGTGTGGGTCTCGCTCATCTGGATGTACTTCACCGAAGTGCGCAACACCCGCGTCATGGGTGCACAAGGTACCGCCCCAGCCGGTAACCGCTGATTTTTCTAGGAACCTCACCATGTCTGCCACCACCACCAGCGGGCGCCAGGGGCGTCTGCTCACCCTCTGGACACCAGAGGACAAGAATTTCTGGGAGCGCGAAGGCGAAGCCGTCGCCAAGCTCAACCTGTGGATCTCGGTGCCCGCGCTGTTTCTGGCCTTTGCCATCTGGCAGGTCTGGAGCGTGGTCGCTGTGAGCCTGCCGGGCCTCGGGTTCAAGTATTCGACCAACCAGCTGTTCTGGCTGGCCGCAGCGCCAGCGCTCTCGGGCGCCACGCTGCGCATCTTCTATTCGTTCATGGTGCCGCTGGTCGGTGGCCGCCGCTGGACGGCGATCTCCACCGCCTCGCTGCTGATCCCCGCCATCGGCATCGGCTTTGCGGTGCAGGACAACACCACGGCCTACCCCACCATGCTCATCCTGGCGCTGCTGTGCGGCTTGGGCGGCGGCAACTTCAGCTCCAGCATGGCCAACATCAGCTTCTTCTTTCCGAAGGAACGCAAGGGCTCGGCGCTGGGCGTGAATGCCGGCCTGGGCAACCTGGGCGTGTCGGTGGTGCAGTTCCTGAGCCCGCTGGTCGTCACAGCCGGCATCTTCGGCATCTTTGGTGGCGAAGGCCAGACCATCGTGAAGAATGGCCAGACCGTGCAGGTCTGGACGCAAAACGCGGCCTTCATCTGGGTGCCATGGATTGCCGTCACGGCCCTGGCCGCATGGTTCGGCATGAACGACATTGCCGACGCCCGCGCCTCGTTTGCTGCGCAGGCCGCCATCTTCCGCCGCAAGCACAACTGGCTGATGTGCGTGCTGTACCTGGGCACCTTCGGCTCGTTCATCGGCTATGCAGCAGGCTTCCCGCTGCTCATCAAGAGCCAGTTTCCCAACATCAACCCACTGGCCTACGCCTGGTTGGGCCCGCTGGTGGGCGCTGTGATCCGCCCCTTTGGCGGCTGGCTGGCTGACAAGCTCGGCGGCGCGCGCGTCACGCTGTGGAACTTCATCGTCATGGCCATCGCCGTGATGGGCGTTACGGTGTTCTTGCCCTCCGCAGGCAACGAAGGGCAGTTCTCTGGCTTCTTCGTGTGCTTCCTGGTGCTGTTCCTCACCACCGGCATTGGCAACGGTTCCACCTTCCGCATGATCCCTGTGATCTTCCTGACCGAGGCCCTGCGTGGCGTGGACAAGCACGACCCTGCTGCCGTGGCCCAGGCCAACAAGGAAGGCAACACCCTGGGTGCCGCCACGCTCGGCTTCACGGCCGCCATGGCTGCCTACGGCGGGTTCTTCATTCCCAAGAGCTATGGCAGCTCCATCGCCCTGACGGGCACCCCCAATGCCGCGCTGTGGTGCTTTGCAGTCTTCTATGCCGTCTGCATCGTCGTCACCTGGTGGTACTACGCGCGCAAGAACGCCGAGATGCCTTGCTGATGGCCGCCTGAGCTGTCCGCACACCCCCTATAGAACAAGGAGCCCCCGATGAGCCATTTTCTGGATCGCCTCACGTACTTCTCGCAGCCCCGCGAGACCTTCGCCCAAGGCCACGGCGAAACCAACGGCGAAGACCGTACCTGGGAAGACGCCTACCGCGACCGTTGGGCGCACGACAAGATCGTGCGCTCCACCCACGGCGTGAACTGCACGGGCTCCTGCTCGTGGAAGATTTACGTCAAGGGCGGCATCGTGACCTGGGAAACCCAGCAGACCGACTACCCCCGCACCCGTCCCGACCTGCCCAACCACGAACCCCGTGGCTGCGCACGCGGCGCCAGCTACAGCTGGTACCTGTACAGCGCCAACCGCGTGAAGTACCCCATGGTGCGCGGCCGCCTGCTCAAACACTGGCGCGCCGCCATTGCCCTGGCCAAGAGCCCCGTGGACGCCTGGGCCAGCATTGTCGAAAACGATGCCTCCAAGCGCGAATGGCAAAAGCAGCGCGGCCTGGGCGGCTTTGTGCGCAGCACCTGGGACGAAGTCAACCAGATGATCGCTGCGGCCAATGTCTACACGATCAAGAAGCACGGCCCTGACCGCATCATCGGCTTCTCGCCCATCCCGGCGATGTCGATGATTTCGTATGCCGCAGGCTCGCGCTACCTGAGCCTGATCGGTGGCGTGTGCATGAGCTTCTACGACTGGTACTGCGACCTGCCTCCCTCCAGCCCGCAGGTGTGGGGCGAGCAGACCGACGTGCCCGAGTCGGCCGACTGGTACAACAGCTCGTACATCATTGCCTGGGGTTCCAACGTGCCCCAGACACGCACGCCCGATGCGCACTTTTTGACCGAGGTGCGCTACAAGGGCACCAAGGTCGTGTCCATCACACCCGACTATTCCGAAGTGGCCAAGCTGGGCGATCTGTGGATGCACCCCAAGCAGGGCACCGACGCTGCCGTGGCCATGGCCATGGGCCATGTGATCCTGAAAGAGTTTTACTTCAAGGACGGTGGCAAGGGCCGCAGCACCTACTTCGACGACTACGCACGCCGCTACACCGACCTGCCGCTCTTGGTGGTGCTCAAGGAAAAGACGCTGCCCGATGGCAGCAAGGCCATGGTGCCCGACCGCTATGTGCGTGCCAGCGATTTCCCAGGCCAGCTTGACCAGTCGAACAACCCCGACTGGAAGACCGTGGGCTACGACGAACTGGGCCAAGTCACGCTGCCCAACGGCTCCATTGGTTTTCGCTGGGGCGCCGATGGCCGCGCCGACCAGGGCCTGTGGAACCTGGAGAACAAGGAAGCCCGCACGGGCAACACCGTCAAGCTCAAGCTGTCGGTGATCGAAGACGGCGCACAGACGCACGAAGTGGCCAAGGTGGCCTTCCCGTACTTCGGCGGCGTGCAGTCGCCCAACTTCACGGCCAACGAGCAAGGCAGCGACGTGATGGTGCGCCCCGTGCCCGTGACGCACCTGGAGCTGTCCGGCCACGAAGCCCAAGGCCGCGTGATGGTCGCCACGGTGTTCGACCTGCTGGCCGCCAACTACGGCATCGACCGGGGCCTGCCCGGTGAAGAGCCCGGCGGCAGCTACGACGCCGACCGCCCTTACACCCCTGCCTGGCAGGAAAAGATCACGGGCGTGCCGCGCGACCAGATCATTACCGTGGCGCGCCAGTTCGCCGACAACGCCGACAAGACGCATGGCAAATCCATGGTGATCATCGGCGCGGCGATGAACCACTGGTACCACTGCGACATGAACTACCGCGGCATCATCAACATGCTGATGCTGTGCGGCTGTATTGGCCAGAGCGGTGGCGGCTGGGCCCACTATGTGGGCCAGGAAAAGCTGCGGCCCCAGACCGGCTGGACCGCTCTGGCCTTTGCGCTGGACTGGATCCGCCCCCCCGCCAGATGAACAGCACGAGCTTCTTCTACGCCCACACCGACCAGTGGCGCTACGAGAAGCTGGGCATGGAAGAAATCCTCTCGCCCCTGGCCGACGCCAGCGCCTACCACGGCGCCCAGATCGACTACAACGTGCGCGCCGAGCGCATGGGCTGGCTGCCTTCGGCGCCCCAGCTCAAGACCAACCCGATGCAGGTGGCCAAGGATGCTGCGGCGAAGGGCATGGACGCCAAAGACTACGTGGTGGAGTCGCTCAAGAACGGCAGCCTCACGATGAGCTGCGAGGACCCGGACCATCCCGACAACTGGCCGCGCAACATGTTCGTGTGGCGCTCCAACATCCTGGGCTCGTCGGGCAAGGGGCATGAATACTTCCTCAAGCACCTGCTGGGCACCACCCACGGCGTGCAGGGCAAGGACCTGGGCAAGGACGAAGCCAAGCCCGAGGAAGTGCAGTGGCACGCCAATGCGCCCGAAGGCAAGCTGGACCTGCTGGTCACGCTCGACTTCCGCATGAGCACCACCTGCCTGTACTCCGACATCGTGCTGCCCACGGCCACCTGGTATGAGAAGAACGATCTCAACACCAGCGACATGCACCCCTTCATCCATCCGCTGTCCACAGCGGTAGACCCTGCCTGGCAGGCCAAGAGCGACTGGGAGATCTACAAGGGTTTCGCCAAGGCCGTGAGCGAGGTCAGCGTGGGCCATCTGGGCGTCGAGAAGGACGTGGTGCTCACGCCCATCATGCACGACACCCCCGGTGAAATGGCCCAGCCTTATGGCGTGCGCGACTGGAAGAAGGGCGAGTGCGAACTCATCCCCGGCAAGACCGCGCCGCAGGTCACCGTGGTCGAGCGCGACTACCCCAACCTGTACAAGCGCTTCACCGCCCTGGGCCCCTTGATGGACAAGGCCGGCAACGGCGGCAAGGGCATCGGCTGGAACACGCAGACCGAAGTCGGCCAGCTGGGCGACCTGAACGGCCGTGTGAAGGAAGAGGGCGTGACGCAGGGCATGCCCCGCATCGTGACCGACATCGACGCCACCGAAGTGGTGATGATGCTGGCGCCTGAGACCAACGGCCATGTGGCCTGCAAGGCCTGGGAGGCCCTGGGCAAGCAGACCGGGCGCGACCACGTGCACCTGGCGCTGCACCGCGAGGACGAGAAGATCCGCTTCCGCGACATCCAGGCGCAGCCGCGCAAGATCATCAGCTCGCCCACCTGGTCGGGCCTGGAAAGCGAGAAGGTCAGCTACAACGCGGGCTACACCAATGTGCACGAGTACATCCCATGGCGCACGCTCACGGGCCGCCAGCAGTTCTACCAGGACCACCCGTGGATGCGTGACTTCGGCGAAGGCTTTGTGAGCTACCGCCCACCGGTGCACCTGAAGACGCTGCACGAAGTCGAAGGCAAGAAGCCCAACGGCAACAAAGAGATCCAGCTGAACTTCATCACGCCGCACCAGAAGTGGGGCATCCACAGCACGTACAGCGACAACCTGATGATGCTTACCCTGAATCGGGGCGGCTCGGTGGTGTGGCTGAGCGAAGACGACGCCAAGGTTGCTGGCATCGTGGACAACGACTGGGTCGAGCTCTTCAACTCCAACGGCGCCATTGCGGCCCGCGCGGTGGTGAGCCAGCGTGTGAACCCCGGCATGGTGATGATGTACCACTCGCAAGAGAAGATCATCAACACCCCCGGCTCCGAGATCACCGGCACCCGTGGCGGTATCCACAACTCGGTCACGCGCATCGTGCTCAAGCCCACCCACATGATTGGTGGCTACGCACAGTACAGCTACGGCTTCAACTACTACGGAACCATCGGCACCAACCGCGACGAGTTCGTGCTGGTGCGCAAGATGGACCGCGTGGACTGGCTCGACGACGAAGCCCCCGCATCGGCCCACCACGCCTGAAGCCGAAGACAAGGAGAAACACGATGAAAATTCGCGCACAAATCGGCATGGTGCTGAACCTGGACAAGTGCATTGGTTGCCACACCTGTTCCGTCACCTGCAAGAACGTCTGGACCAGCCGCCCCGGGGTGGAATACGCCTGGTTCAACAACGTCGAAACCAAGCCCGGCATTGGCTACCCCAAGGAATGGGAAAACCAGGACCGCTGGAACGGTGGCTGGGTACGCAACCCTGACGGCTCCATCGCGCCCCGCCAGGGCGGCAAGTGGAAGCTGCTCATGCGCATCTTTGCCAACCCCAACCTGCCGCAGATCGACGACTACTACGAGCCCTTCACGTTCGACTACGACCACCTGCAGTCCGCCCCTGAAACCAAGGCCGCACCCACGGCCCGCCCGCGCAGCCTGATCACCGGCAAGCGCATGGAGAAGATCGAGTGGGGCCCGAACTGGGAAGAAATCCTGGGCGGCGAGTTCAGCAAGCGCAGCAAGGACAAGAACTTCGACGATGTGCAAAAGGACATCTACGGCCAGTTCGAGAACACCTTCATGATGTACCTGCCGCGCTTGTGCGAGCACTGCCTGAACCCGGCGTGCGTGGCATCGTGCCCCAGCGGCTCGATCTACAAGCGCGAGGAAGATGGCATCGTGCTGATCGACCAGGACAAGTGCCGTGGCTGGCGCATGTGCGTCTCGGGCTGCCCCTACAAGAAGATCTACTACAACTGGCAATCAGGCAAGGCCGAGAAGTGCATCTTCTGCTATCCCCGCATCGAAGCGGGCCAGCCGACCGTGTGCTCCGAGACCTGCGTGGGCCGTATCCGCTACCTGGGTGTGCTGCTGTACGACGCAGACCGCATCCAGGAAGCCGCCAGCGTGGAGCGTGACCGCGACCTGTACCAGGCCCAGCTCGACATCTTCCTGGACCCGAACGACCCGGACGTGATCAAGCAGGCCCGCATCGACGGCATCCCGGACAGCTGGATGGACGCTGCCCGCAACAGCCCCGTCTACAAGATGGCCGTGCAATGGAAGGTGGCCCTGCCGCTGCACCCCGAGTACCGCACGCTGCCCATGGTCTGGTATGTGCCACCGCTGTCGCCCATCACGGCTGCCGCCAACGCGGGCCATGTGGGCGTGAATGGCGACATCCCCGATGTGTCGCAGCTGCGCATCCCTGTGCAGTACCTGGCCAACCTGCTCACCGCCGGTGACACCGGCCCCGTGGTGCGGGCGCTGGAGCGCATGCTGGCCATGCGCACCTACCAGCGCGACAAGCATGTGGAGCAGCGCCAGAACCTGGCCGTTCTCAAGCAGGCGGGCCTGTCGATGGCCGAGGTCGAGGAGATGTACCACGTGATGGCGATTGCCAATTACGAGGACCGCTTTGTCATCCCATCGGCCCATCGCGAATACGCCGAGAACGCGTTCGACATCCGGGGCGGCTGCGGCTTCTCGTTTGGCAACGGCTGCT